>NZ_JBFUFU010000009.1:0-641380 GCF_056403275.1 Mycobacterium sp. P2_H7
GCGACGAGGTCGTCGGCGAGGTCGTCGGCGATGGGGCCGACGGCGACGGCGGCGGAGATGGCCATGCAGCGTTCGCCTGCGGAGCCGAATCCGGCGTTGACCATGGCGTCGGCGGCGAGGTCGAGGTCGGCGTCGGGGAGGATGACGGCGTGGTTTTTGGCTCCGCCGAGGGCCTGGACGCGCTTACCGGAGGCGGTACCGGTCGAATACACGTACTGCGCAATGGGTGTCGATCCGACAAACGAGATCGCCTTGATGGCCGGGCTGGTCAGCAACGCATCCACGGCGGTCTTGTCGCCCTGCAACACGTTGAAGACACCGTCGGGCAGACCCGCTTCCTTCCAGAGGGCAGCCAGCCACAGCGACGCGGTCGGGTCTTTCTCCGACGGCTTGAGCACCACGGTGTTGCCGGCGGCGATCGCCACGGGGAAGAACCACATCGGCACCATGGCCGGGAAGTTGAACGGCGAGATGATGCCCACCGGGCCGATGGGCTGCAGCATGGAATGCACATCCACCTTGGTGGAGGCGTTCTCGGTGAAACCACCCTTGAGCAGGTGCGGGATGCCACAGGCGAATTCGACGACCTCCTGGCCGCGGCTGACCTCACCGAGGGCATCGGAGACGACTTTGCCGTGCTCGCTGGTGATGATCTCGGCCAGCTCACCCTTGCGGGCGTTCAAGAGTTCGCGGAAGTTGAACAGCACCTGCGTGCGCTTGGCCAGCGAGGTGTCCCGCCACGCCGGGAACGCGGCCGCGGCGGCGTCGATGACGGCCTGCGCATCGGCCACCGACGCCAGCGCCACCTGACCGGTGACGGCACCGGTGGCGGGGTTGGTCACCGGTGCGGTCTTGTCGCTGCTGCCGGTGAAGATCTCGTTGTTGACCCAGTGGGAAATGGTGTTGGACATGGTGATTCTCACTTCTGACTCGGAATGTACAAAGCTTCAGTTGTCGAACGGCTTGATCAGCGGGCGCTGGACGCGCTTCCACTCGGCGTACCGCTGGTAGGCCTCTTGGGTGGACTCCAACGTCGACTCCTGGCTCACAGGGACGTCCCACCACGAGAAGCTGTCCGGGGCGTAGATCCTCGGATCGGTCTCGACGTAGATGACGGTGGTGCGGTCGGCGGCCTTGGCCACCTTGACCGCGTCGGCGAACTCAGCCGGGGTGCCGACCTTGATGACATCGGCGCCCAGGCTGGCGGCGTTGGCGGCCAGGTCCACCGGCAGGATGGCGCCGTCGAGACGTCCGCCCGCACCGCGGTAGCGGTAGTCGGTGCCGAAACGCTGTGACCCGACAGATTCGGAAAGCCCACCGATGGAAGCGAATCCGTGGTTCTGCACCAGGACCGGGATGACCTTCACGCCTTCCTGCACGGCGGTGACGATCTCCGTCGCCATCATCAGGTAGGACCCGTCGCCGACCATGATGAACACATCGCGATCGGCGTCGGCCATCCGCACACCGATGCCGCCGGCGATCTCGTAACCCATGCACGAGAAACCGTATTCGACGTGGTAGCCCTTGCGGTCCCGCATCCGCCACAGCTTGTGCAGGTCACCGGGCATCGAGCCGGCGGCGCACACCACCACGTCCTGGGGATCCGACAGGGTGTTCACCAGCCCGATCACCTGGTTCTGGTTCAGCGCCACATCGTCCTCGGTGGCGTACACCGCGGAGACGGTCTCATTCCACTCGGCGGCCAGTTCGGCGGTGCGCGCCCGGTATTCGTCGCTGACCGAGTGATCCTTCAGCGCATGGGCCAACCCCTCGATGGCCTCACGCGCGTCGGACACCACGCTCAGTGCGCCCTGCTTCACCGAATCCAGTGATGCCACATTGATGTTGACGAACCGGACGTCCGGGTTGTTGAACGCGGTGCGCGACGCCGAGGTGAAATCGCTGTAGCGCGTGCCGATACCGATCACCACGTCGGCCTCGGCGGCCAGCGCGTTGGCGGCGGTGGTGCCGGTCGAACCGATGGCGCCCACCGACTGCGGATGGTCGTGCAGCAGTGAGCCCTTACCCGCCTGGCTTTCACCGACAGGAATACCGGTCGCGGCGGCCAGCACGGCCAAGGCCTCTTCGGCGCCGGAGTAGTGCACGCCGCCGCCGGCGACGATCAGCGGCTTGGTGGCCGAACGGATGATCTCCGCGGCGCGGGCCAGCACCGAGCGCTCCGGCAGGGGACGGGCCACATGCCAGGTCCGTTCGGCGAACAGCGATTCCGGGAAGTCGTGGGCCTCGGCCTGGACGTCCTGCGGGATCGCCACCGTCGCCGCGCCGGTCTCGACGGGATCGGTCAGTACCCGCATGGCGCCGAGCAGTGCCGACGGCAGCTGCTCGGGACGCCAGACCCGGTCGAAGAAGCGAGACAACGGTTTGAAGGCGTCGTTGACGGTGACATCACCGGAGCCGGGCAGTTCCAGTTCCTGCAGCACTGGGGAGCTGACCCGGGTGGCGAAGGTGTCCGCGGGCAGCAGCAGCACGGGGAGCCGGTTGATGGTGGCCAGCGCGGCGCCGGTGAGCATGTTGGTCGCACCGGGTCCGACGCTGGCGGTCACCGCCCATGCCTGCAGGCGGTCCTTCTGTCGTGCGTACGCCACGGCGGTGTGCACCATGGCCTGCTCGTTGCGGCCCAGCACATACTTCAGACCGGGCTCGCGGCCCGCGTCCAGGGATTCGATCTCGTCCTGCAGCAGCGCCTGGCCCAGGCCCGCGACGTTGCCGTGGCCGAAGATGCCGAAGCAGCCGGCGAAGAACTTGGTGCGTTCCCCGTCGCGTTCGACGTACTGGTTGGCCAGGAACCGAACGGTGGCCTGGGCCACCGTGAGTCGCACGGTGCCTTCGTTGTCGACGAACTTGGCGGTCGCCTTGGGGGCGGTGGAAACCATGGGTCAGGCTCCTCGGTGAGCGGTGGTGAACGGCAGGCGGGGATCGATCGGCTCGTTGTCCCAGGTGCCGCGCAACCAGGTGTGGTTGGGGTCATCGCAGATGAGCCAGGCGCGGTCGGGACCGGAGCCTGCCATCACGTTCAGGTAGTACATGTGGTGGCCGGGGGCGGCGATCGACGGTCCGTGGTAGCCGTGCGGGACGAGCACCACGTCGCCGGTGCGTACCTCTTCGAGCACCTCGATGGGGCGCTCAGGGGTGCCGTACACCCGGTGATAGCCGAATCCCGGTGTGCCGGCTGGGCTGTCGTCGATCTCGAAGTAGTAGACCTCCTCCAGCTGGGTTTCCAGCTCGGAGTTCTCGTCGTGTTTGTGCGCTGGGTAGCTGGACCAGTTGCCCCCGGGCGTGATCACCTCGCACGCGATCAGCGAGTCGGCCTCGAAGGTGGTGGCGGTGCCGAAGTTGTGCACCTGCCTGCTGCAGTTTCCTGCGCCACGCAGCTCGACCGAGACGTCGGCGGCGGCGACGCGGCGGTTCGGGAACGACCGGGCGGCACGTGCGCCGCAGATCGCGATGCGGCCGGTGCCGGTGATGGTGTAGCCCTGGTCGATACCGAGGTAGACCATGTCGGCCGGCCCGTCGAACACCGAACCGCGCGGCGACAATTCGAACGTCTCGCCGCTGGCGTCGACGGACCCGCCACCGGACAGCGGCAGGATCATCACCTCGGTGTCGCCGGTGTTCAGCGACACCGTCCCACCGTCACCCAGATCGACAACGTGTAGCGAGGACTCGGCCCAGCCGGCGTCCTCGGGCGTGATCGCGACGGTGAACGGCGCGGCGGCACTGTTGGCCGGGATGTACAACTTCGAATTCATCAGCGCACCAGCTTCACTGCCGTCGCGACCGCCGAGGCGACATCGTCGTCGCCGGGGTAGAGCAGGGTGCGCCCGACGATCAGGCCGCGCACCGCGGGCAGCGCCAGTGCCTTCTCCCACGACGCGAAAGCCTCGTCGGGATCGGTCGGGTCACCACCGAGCAGCAAGGTCGGCATCGTCGTGGACTCCATCACCCGGTCCATCTCCTCGACGACGGGCAGCTTCATCCAGGTGTAGGCCGAAGTGGATCCCAATCCCGAGCTGATGGCGACCGATTTGATGACGGCGTCGGGGGAGAGGTCGTTGCGGACCTTCCCGTCGACGCGCGAGGACATGAACGGTTCGAGCATGGCGATCAAGCCGTTGGCTGCCAGTTCGTCGACGGCCTGCGCGCAGGAGGCCAGCGTGGCGACGGTGCCCGCGTCGTCGAGGTCGATGCGGCACAACATCTTTCCGCCGTTCATGTTCGCGGCCGCGGTGGAGGCGGCGGTGGCACCGGTCATCCGGTCGTCGAGCTCGAACGAGGCACCGGCCAGGCCGCCGCGGTTGAAGGACGAGAACACCACCTTGTCCTCCAGCGCCCCGAGCAGCAGCAGGTCGTCGAGAATGTCGGAGGTGGCGAGAACGCCGTCCACGCCCGGATCGGCCAGCGCGGTGCGCAGCCGGTCGAGCAGGTCGATGCGGTTGTTCATCGCGGTTGGACGGGTGCCGACGGACAGGGCCCCGCGCGCCGGGTGGTCGGCGGCGACGATCATCAGCCGGCCGTCGCCACGGACGGTCGGACGGGTGGTCCGCGCCTGCCAGGCCTTGGCGACAGCGGCCGGGTCGCCGGCGCGCAGGTCGGTGACGGCGGCGTAATCACGGCACAAACTAGACATTGACGGCCTCCACGGCGGTCTTCTCGGCGAGGTCGGACACCTCGGTGGCGGTGGGCATCGCGGTCGAGCACTCCAGCCGCGAGGCGACGATGGCGCCGGCGGCATTGGCGTAACGCAGGGTCTTCTCCAGCTGCCAGCCGCGCAGCAGACCGTGGATCAGGCTGCCGCCGAAGGCATCTCCGGCACCGAGGCCGTTGACGACGTCAACCTCGTTGGGCGGGACGGTGACCGAGCTGTGCTTGGTCTTGCCGAGCACGCCGCGCGGTCCCTGCTTGACGATGGCCAGTTCCACGCCGAGGTCCAGCAGGGCGTCGGCGGCCTTGTGCGGATTGGTTTCGCCGACGGCGATCTCGCACTCTTCGCGGTTGCCGACGGCGACGGTGACGTGTGCCAGTGCCCGCTGCACCTGCTCGCTGGCCGCGGCCGGGGTGGCCCAGAACATCGGCCGGTAGTCCAGGTCCAGCACCGTCAGCGGCGCTCGCGAGCGAGCCTCCCAGGCCGCGAAATGCGCGCTGCGGCTGGGCTCTTCGGACAGCCCGGTGACGGTCGACCAGTACAGCTTGGCGTTGCGGATGGCGTCCAGGTCGAGCTCGGCGGATTCGATCTGCAGGTCCGGCGCCGAGGGCTTGCGGTAGAAGTACAGCGGGAAGTCGTCGGGCGGGAAGATCTCGCAGAACGTCACCGGGGTGGGGTATTCGCCGTGTGTGGTGACGAAGCGATTGTCGACGCCGAGCCGGTCGAGTTCGTTGCGGACGTAGCGGCCGAACGGATCATTGCCCACGCCCGAGATCAGCGCGGTCCGGTTGCCTAGCCGTGCCGCGGCGACAGCGACATTCGCGGCGCTGCCGCCGAGGAACTTGCCGAACGAGGTGACGTCCTCGAGGCCGAGTCCGACCTGGAGTGGGTACACGTCGACGCCACTGCGCCCGATGGCGATGGCGTCGAATGTCTGGTTGACGGTAGCGGTCACAGCTGACTCCCGAATGCGATGTGCGTACTGACCCCCGGTGGCGCGAGTGCGCCCGGTGTTGACATCGACTGTGCGCTCTGGCGCCACGTCATGTCAAGACTTTGTCCGGACATTCTTACTTGCGGTCATTTGCGGGTAGTCTTGGCAATCACTTCCGGCCGCACCGGCGCGGAACCCAGGTGGATCGGAGTGAGGGTGACCCCGACATTGGTTGTCGAACTCGACAGATCGAGTCCGATACCGCTGTATTTCCAGGTTGCGCAGGTCTTCGAGAAGGCCATCATGACCGGCGAGCTCAAGCCGGGTGACCGCTTCGAGAACGAGCTGGCGCTGGCCAGCCGGCTCAGTCTGTCTCGTCCGACGACACGGCGCGCCATCCAGGAACTCGTGGACAAGGGCCTGCTGGTGCGCAAGCGCGGCGTCGGCACCCAGGTGGTCCAGACGCCGGTGCACCGGCCCGTGGAACTGACCAGCCTGTTCGACGACCTCGCCCGGGCCGGCCMGGAGCCGGCCACCAAGGTGCTCGACTACGTCACGGGTCCGGCGTCCTCGGAGATCGCCGGCCACCTCAATCTCGATCCGGGCTCCGAGGTGGTGATGATGCGCCGGCTGCGCACGTCGGGCGGCCAGCCGCTGGCGTTGATGACCAACCATCTGCCCTCGCCGATCGCGCCGGACCGCGACGAGTTGGAGCGCGTCGGGCTGTATCAGGCCCTACGTGCGCGCGGTGTGCACATCCGGCTGGCCCGCCAGCGGATCGGCGCCAAAGCGGCCGATCGGGATGAGGCCCGGCTGCTCGACGAGAAGATCAAGGCACCGCTGCTGGTGATGGAGCGGACCGCCTTCGATGATTCGGGTCGCATTGTCGAGTACGGCAGCCATTCCTACCGGGCGTCGCGGTACTACTTCGACACCACCCTGGTTGATCGGTAATCGCTTCTGCTCCAACATGTTCCACGAACCCGCGAGATGGCTTGCCTGTCTCGCGGGTTTGCTGTCGTGTGGCAGGCATTTGATATGCAGTCCTAATGTCAGAACAAAGTCTTGACTTTCAGATGTGAGCGGTATTACATCGATACCGAGGCCGTGTCGCTTGCCACTGGAATCCAGTGCGGACGAGCGCCCGGTGAGATCGAGACAAGGAGAAACAATGAGGTTCAGTCGGCTGATGGCGGTGGCCGGGGCGGGCGTGCTCGTTCTGGGTGCGAGCGCATGTTCCAGCACCGGTGGAAAACCCGACAGCAGCGGCGGCGGCATGGGCGCGGGCACGGCCGACACGCCGCGCGCGACCATCGCGATGATCACGCACGAAGTTCCCGGTGACTCCTTCTGGGACCTGGTGCGAAAGGGCGCGGAGACGGCTGCCAAGAAGGACAACATCGAGCTCCGGTACTCCAACGACCCCGAAGCGCCCAACCAGGCGAACCTGGTGCAGACCGCCGTCGACAGCGGCGTGAAGGGCATCGCGGTCACGCTGGCCAAGCCGGACGCCATGAAGGGCGCCATCGAGGCCGCGACCGCCAAGGGCATCCCGGTGGTGGCCTTCAACGCCGGCGCCGACGCCTGGGCGCCGATGGGCGTCAAGGAATTCTTCGGCCAGGACGAGTACATCGCCGGCCAGGGTGCGGGCAAGCGCCTCGCCGCCGAAGGCTCCAAGAAAGCCATCTGCGTCATCCAGGAGCAGGGCCACGTCGGCCTCGAATCCCGTTGCGCGGGCGTGAAGAACGCGTTCCCCGGTACCGAGGTGCTCAACGTCAACGGCAAGGACATGCCGTCGGTGGAGGCCACCATCACCGCGAAACTGCAGCAGGACCCGTCCATCGACTACGTGCTCACCCTCGGTGCACCGTTCGCGATGACGGCGGTCCAGTCGGTGAAGAACGCCGCCAGCAAGGCCAAGGTCACCACGTTCGACACCAACGCCGCCCTGGTGGACGCCATCAAGACCGGCGACGTGCAGTGGGCCGTCGACCAGCAGCCCTTCCTGCAGGGGTACCTTGCCGTCGACTCGCTGTGGCTCTACATCAACAACGGCAACGTGCTCGGCGGCGGTCAGCCGACGCTGACGGGCCCGTCGTTCATCGACAAGTCGAACATCGACGCTGTCGCCGAGTATGCGAAGGCGGGGACCCGCTAGTGAGTACCCAGGCAGACCTCAATCTCGAAACCCACACCGTCGTCCGCGACGAACGGGTCAAAGAGCAGAACCGGTTGCAGCGCTTGCTGATCCGCCCCGAGGTGGGTGCGTTCGTCGGCGCCGTCGGTATCTTCATCCTGTTCTTCGTGGTGGCACCGCCGTTCCGCACCCCGGAAGCCATGGCCACCATCCTGTACGCCAGCTCGACCATCGGCATCATGGCCGTCGGTGTCGGCGTGCTCATGATCGGCGGCGAATTCGACCTGTCCTCGGGCGTCGCCGTCACCACCTCGTCCCTGGCCGCGTCGATGCTGTCATACAACCTGCACCTCAATCTCTGGGTGGGAGCGGCACTGTCCCTGGTGATCGCGCTGGCGGTCGGCTTCTTCAACGGCTACATGGTGATGAAGACCAAGATCCCGTCCTTCCTCATCACGCTCAGCTCGTTCTTCATGCTCACCGGTATCAACCTCGCCGTCACCAAGCTGCTCTCCGGTCAGGTGGCGACCCCCAGCGTGTCCGACATGGAGGGCTTCGACTCCGGCAAGGCCGTCTTCGCGTCGTCGTTCAACATCTTGGGGGTCTCGGTGCGCGTCACCGTGCTGTGGTGGGTGCTGTTCGCGGCCATCGCCACCTACGTACTGTTCCGCACCCGGGTCGGCAACTGGATCTTCGCCGTGGGCGGTAACCAGGACAGCGCCCGCGCGGTCGGCGTGCCTGTCACCAAGGTCAAGATCGGCCTGTTCATGGTCGTCAGCTTCTGTGCCTGGTTCGTCGGCATGCACCTGCTGTTCGCGTTCAACACCGTGCAGTCCGGGCAGGGCATCGGTAACGAGTTCTTCTACATCATCGCCGCGGTGGTCGGCGGCTGCCTGCTCACCGGTGGCTACGGCACCGCGATCGGCACCCTGATCGGTGCGTTCATCTTCGGCATGACTAACCAGGGCATCGTCTACGCGGGCTGGAATCCCGACTGGTTCAAGTTCTTCCTGGGCGCCATGCTGCTGTTCGCGGTGATCGCCAACAACGTCGTCCGCAACTACGCAGCGAAGAGGTAGACACATGACCACTGCAGCGCAAACCCCGATCGCCGAGACCCCCGCGGGTGGTGAGGCGCCCTTGGTGGAGCTCCGCAACGTCGGCAAGAGTTACGGAAACATCATCGCGCTCAAGGACATCAACCTTCGGGTGGGTGCCGGCGAGGTGACCGGTGTGCTCGGCGACAACGGCGCGGGCAAGTCCACGCTCATCAAGATCATCGCCGGCCTGCACAAGCCCACCGAGGGCGAACTGCTCATCGACGGTGAGGCGACGACGTTCGACTCCCCGAAGGATTCGCTCAACGCGGGTATCGCCACGGTGTACCAGGACCTGGCCGTCGTCAGCCTGATGCCGGTGTGGCGCAACTTCTTCCTCGGCAACGAGCTGCGAAAGAAGGGCATCCTCAAGTCGCTGGACATCCCGGCGATGCGGGCGACGACCATCTCCGAACTGCACAAGATGGGCATCGACCTGCCCGACGTGGACGCGCCGATCGGCTCGCTCTCGGGTGGTCAGCGTCAGTGCGTGGCCATCGCGCGCGCCATCTTCTTCGGCGCCCGGGTGCTGATCCTCGACGAGCCCACCGCCGCACTGGGTGTCAAGCAGTCCGGCATGGTGCTGCGCTACATCACCGCGGCCAAGGAGCAGGGTTTCGGGGTCATCTTCATCACCCACAACCCGCACCACGCGCACATGGTGGGCGACCACTTCGTGCTGCTCAACCGCGGCAGGCAGAAGCTGGACTGCACCTATGACGAGATCACGCTGGAGCACCTCACCCAGGAGATGGCCGGCGGCAACGAACTCGAGGCCCTGACCCACGAACTGGGCCGCCGCTAAGACGGCCGCCGAGACTGCGCCTTCTGACGAAATCGCCGAGTTACCCGTCAGAAGGTGCAGTTTCGGCGTCTCAGGGGAAGCTCTGCTCACCCATCTCGCGTAGCCGTAACGCATCCTGACCGGGCGGCGCCCCGAACAGCCGGCGGTACTCGCGGTTGAACTGCGAGGGGCTGTCATAGCCCACCCGGTGTCCCACGCCCGCGATGTCACCGGGCCGTGCGACGAGCAGGGATCTGGCCTCCTGCAGACGGATCCGCTTCTGGAACTGCAACGGGCTCATCGCCGTGACGGCGCGGAACTGCCGATGGAACGCCGAGGTGCTCATTCCTGACATCCGCGCCAGATCCTCCATCCGGACCGGGGCGGCGTAGTTGTCCCGCATCCAGCTGATCGCGCGGTTGACATGGGCCAGCGCGCTGTCGGCGAGACCGATCTGGCGGACGATATCGCCCTGCGGACCCGTGAGCAGCCGCCATAAGATCTCCTGCTCGAGCAGGGGAGCCAGCACGGCGGCGTCGGTGGGACTGTCCAGCAGGCGAAGGAATCGGGCGACCGCGTCCAACACGTCGGGGGTTGCATCGCCGGTGGCGATGGCGGCCCCGGCCGAGGCGCGCGCCCGGGGCCGGACCGGTGTGCGTAACAGCAATGCCGACAGCGCATCCGGGCGCAAAACCAGCCCCATGGCCAGCGATGGTCGTTCGGGAGTGGTGTCGAGGTAGTGCCCGGTCACCGGCAGGCTGGCTGCGACGACCAGACACTGTCCGGCGCGGTATTCGAACGCCTCGTCACCCAGCAGCAGCCGCTTGCCGCCCTGGGCCATCACGACCAGCAGGGGATCGGTCAGCGAGTAGTCCGGACTGCCGCCACCGGCCATCTTGGACAACAACAGGCCCTCGATGGATGTGCGCAGATCGGCGCGGGCATGCGCATCGATCAGGCGTCGTATCTCGGCCAGGGAGTCGGACACGGTGTGCATCTCTGCAGATAATCACGCCGGGCATCCGATCCAGGCAAATTAAGCAGGATCGTGCAAGAACGTGCCTGCATCGGTCTACCCGCGTGGCCCCTCCCCGGTTGGAATGGAGAAGTCCAATTCCCTTTCTTGAGGAGCAATTCCATGGCACTCGACAGCTACGTCACACTCGGCCGGTCTGGCCTGCGGGTCAGCCCTTTCGCCCTCGGTGCAATGACATTCGGAGAGGATCCCGGTGCCGCGGGAGCCGGCGTCGAGGAATCGGAACGCATCCTGGCCGCCTACCTGGACCGGGGTGGCAACTTCGTCGACACCGCGAACTTCTACACCAACGGGCACTCCGAAAAGATCCTCGGTGACTTCTTCGCCCGCAACTCCGGCCGCCGACAGCGTGTGGTGCTGGCCTCGAAGTTCTTCGCCAACCTGTATCCGGGTGACCCCAACGGTGGCGGTGCGGGCCGCACGGCGATCCTCGCCCAGGTGCAGGAGACGTTGCGCCGCATGCAGACCGACTACCTCGACGTGTACTGGCTGCACAACTGGGACCGGCACACGCCGATCGAGGAGACCATGCGTACCCTCGACGACCTGGTGCGTGCCGGCACCGTTCGCTATATCGGATTCTCGAACACGCCGGCCTGGGTCACCGCGCAGGCGCAGACCATGGCGCTGCTGCGTGGCTGGACTCCGCTGATCGCCCTGCAGGTCGAGTATTCACTGCTGGCTCGTACGGTCGAGGGGGAGTTGGCTCCACTGGCGGCAGACCAGGGCATGGCGCTGGTGCCGTGGAGCCCCCTCAAGAACGGCTTCCTGTCCGGCAAGTACCGCCGCGGCAGCGCCGTCGCGGACTCGGCGCGCACCGCCTACGTCGGCGGGCCCGGTGAGGCCGAGTTCACGGTGATCGAGGCGGTCGACGCCATCGCCGATGACCTTGAAACCAGTTCGGCGGCGGTGGCATTGGCCTGGTTACGGGCCCGCGCCGGGACTGTCGTACCGATCATCGGGGCGCGGCGGCTGGCGCACCTGGAATCCAACGTCGCCGGGTTGGACGTCGCGCTGACATCCGATCAGCTCCATCGACTGGACCAGGTGTCGGCTCCCGCGTTGAACTATCCGGCGGAGCTCAACGGGCAGATGCGGGCCACTCTGCAGTTCGCCGGTAGCACCGTGGACGGGCAGCTATCGGGGGTCTATCCGCCCCTTCTGTCCAGCGCCGTCCGGTACTAGCGGGTGGGCAGTCCCGCGGCCCGGTACGCCGAATCGACGAGTGCCATATTGGCCACCGCATCGTCGGTGCCCAGCGCCAGCGGTGCACCGTGCTGGACGTGGGCGGCGAACGCTTCCAGCTGATAGGTGTAGCTGGCCCGGGTGCCAAGATGCTCGACGGTGGTGCCGGCCGCGGTGGTCAGTGTCAACCGGTCGTCGTGGCTGGGCCGGATGAAATCGTGTACCAGTGCCTCGCCGTCGGTGCCGGCGATCCGCAGGGTGAACGAATAGTCTTCGGCCACCATCGAATTGGCCGATACGCCGCGAGCGCCACCCGGAAATGCAACGTCGACATCGCACCAGGCGTCCACGCCCGGCGCGCGCTCCTCGGCGTGCGCCCGTACCACCGACGGCCGTCCTTGCAGCCCGGCCGTGGCCAGACCGCCCAGGGAACGCATGATGTGCAGGCCGTAACAGCCCAGGTCCATCAGGGCGCCGCCGGCCAGTTCCAGCGACCACCGCGGATCGTCTGCGGCAGGTTCCGGCATCGCCATCCGTGCCTCGATCTCGACGATTTCCCCGAGGGTGCCGTCCGCGGCCAGTCCGAATGCGCACTGCGTCACCGGGTGGAAGTAGTAGTGGAACCCCTCCAACACGGTCACACCCGCCGCCTGTGCGGCGTCGGCGACCCGTTGCGCCTCGGCATGGTCACGGGCGAACGGCTTTTCGCTGAGTACCGGCTTTCCCGCGGCGATCGACGCCAGATTCCAAGGGGCATGCAGGGAGTTGGCCAGCGGGTTGTAGATCACATCGACCTCGGGGTCGTCGATGACGTCCTGATAGGACTCCACCACGCGTTCCACCTCGTACTTGTCGGCGAAGGCCTCGGCGCGGCTGCGGTCCCGGGCCGCCACGGCCACCAGGCGGTGACCGAGTTCGGCCGCGGGCCCGACGATCGCGGACTCCGCGATGCGCGATGCGCCGAGCACCCCGATCCGCAGACTCACGCGGGGACGCCCTGGAGGAACGACACACTTGCGCGGACGTCGGCCAGCGGCCCTTCCCCTTCGGGTTCGCCGGCCAGGATGTTGTCCTGCTCCATCACATACCAGCCGTCATAACCGTTGTCCTCCAACGCCTTGACGATTCCGGCGATGTCCACATCACCCGCGCCCAGCGGCACGTACATGCCCGCGGCAACCGCCTGGGTGTAGGACAGTTCGCCCGACTGCACCTTCGCGGCAAGTGCGGCATCCACATCTTTGAGGTGTGCGTGCTCGATGCGCCCGGGCTCCCGGCGGGCCAGCGCCAGTGGATCGGTGCCACCGATCAGCAGGTGGCCGGTGTCCAGGCACAGCGGGATGCTCGACCCGGCCAGCACCCGGTCCACCTCGGCGCTGTTCTCGACGATGGTCCCGACATGCGGGTGCAGCACCGCTTTGAGTCCACGCGCCGCCACGATGGCGGCAAGCCGGTCCAGGTTGGAAAGCAAGGTGGACCAACCGGTCTCGTCGAGTTCGGGACGCTCGTCATACCCGTCCGAGCCGGTCGCCGCGGCCAGCACCACCACGCCGGCGCCGGCAGCCACCAGCGACTCCAGCGGGCCGGCCAGATCCTCGGCCGGGTCGTGTTCGGGCTGGTGTAGCACCACCGGAACGAAACCGCCGACACAGGCCAGTCCGTACGAATCCAGCAGGGCCGTCAACGCATCGGCGTCGGCAGGCAGGAACCCGTCCGGACCGAGTTCGGTGGCGGTCAGCCCGGCCGAACGCATCTCGTCGAGAACCCGTTGCGGCGCAAGCTGGTAGCCCCAGCCGGGAACTTCACAGACACCCCAGGAAATGGGCGCTCCGGCGATCTTCATGAGTTGCGGACCTCCGCGATCGTGACCGGGGTACCCCGGCGCAGGGACTCCGTGGCGGCCTCGGCCAGCCACGCCACCTCGACGGCGTCGGCCACGGTCGCGCCGGCGACCGGCGCGCCCTTGACCACCTCGAGGAAGCCCGCCAGTTCGGTGCGGAACGCCTCGGTGAACCGGTCCATGAAGAAGTTGTGGCTGGGGCCGGTGGGGAAGGTGTTGGCCGGATCGACATTTCGCAGCGGCGCGCCCTGATCCCAGCCGGCGGCCACGCTGTCGTCGAAGCCGTGTACCTCGAGGCGGCAATCGTATCCGCGGGCGTTGTAGCGGGCGTTCGAGATGACGCCGAGCGCGCCGCCGTCGAACCGGACCACCACGGCGGCGGTGTCCACATCGCCGTACTCGGTGAACAACGGGTCGCCCTGAACCGACCCGGTGGCGTACACGTCGACCGCGTTCTGGCCGGTGATCCATCGGATGATGTCGAAATCGTGGACGGCGCAGTCCCGGAAGATGCCGCCGGAGCCCTTGATGTAGTCCAGCGGCGGGGGTGCGGGATCCATCGTGGTGCTGCGCACGGTGTGCAGCAGCCCCAGCGATCCGTCGTCGACCGCGCGCTTGGCAGCCGCGAACGCGGCGTCGAACCGGCGCTGATAGCCCACCTGAACCGGCACTCCGGAGCGGGCGATGATGTCGGCGACCCGCGCGCTCTCCGCCGCGGTGGAGGCGATCGGCTTCTCGCAGAAAGTCGGGATACCCCGCTCGACGGCGGCCAGGGTCAGCTCGGCATGCGCCGGGGTGGCTGCAGCGACGACGACACCGTCCACTCCCGAGGACAGCAGTTCTTCCACGGTGTCGACGGCCTTGGCGCCGTGTTTGGCGGCCACAGCGGCGGCCACGTCGGTGCGCTCGTCGGTGATCACCAGCCCATCCAAACCTGCTAGGGAGGAGAGGGTTTCGGTGTGGAACGCACCGATGCGGCCCAGTCCGATAACGCCGAGGGTGGTCATGGAATTCTCCGTTCTTGCTGCTGATCGAGGATGGTGTCGAGGTTTTCGGGGCTCAGATCGTCGGCCAGTGCGGCCAGTACTGTGTCGACCTGGCTGGGTGGGGCGAGGCTGCCGATCGGCTGGTCGCTGTCGAGATTGGTGGGAAAGGCGTAGGCCTCGGCGGTGGCGTTGACGGCATTGGCCAATTCCCGGTCGGTCCGGCCGGCTTGTTTCATCGCCAGCAGTGCCGGATAGATCGCCTTCACCATCGCGGTTCGGTCCAGTGATTCCATCGCCCGCCCGAACGGTGACGAGATCTGCAGCAGATTGGCCATCCGGCTGATATCGGTCGAGGTGTTGGCGCCCGCCCCGTGATAGAGCGCTGGGTTGAAGAACACCGCGTCACCCTTTTGCAGCGGCAGTTGCACCTGGTGGGCGGCGAAGAAGTCGATGAACTCGGGCCGGTAGAAGGCGATGTAGCCGGCCTCGAACCGCTGCGAGTAGGGCAGCAGCATGGTCGGCCCGCTGCGCAGCGGCATATCGCAGTGCGCGACGGCGCCCTGCAGGGTGAGTGCCGGTGACAGTCGGTGCAGGTGCGCCGGGTAGTCGGCCAGCTGGTCGGTGTCGACGAAACCGAGGTGGTAGTCGCGATGCGGAACCTGGGGCGCCCCACCGGGATTGACGACATTGACCTGGGAGGTGACCTGGTAGCGCGGTCCCAGCCAGGCCTGCGAGACGAGGGCCAGGGTGTCGGCGGTGTAGTACTGCGCGAAGACGTCGGGGGCATGCAGGGCCAGCTTCTGCGCGGCGTTCCAGATGCGGTCGTTGACGCCCGCTTTGCCGAAGTGGTCGCCGGCCGCGGCACCCGCCGCGCGCTGCGCGGCGATGATGTCGGCGAAGGCGGCGCTGGCCCGGTCCAGCACGTCATGGTCGAAGGCGCCCTCGAACACCACAACGCCGGGGCCGTCGGCGAAGGCGGTGATCAACTCGGCCTGCAGCGCCCGCCGGTCGGCTCCGGCGATGGACTCCGCGGAGTAGACGAGCACATTGCTGCGGACGTCGACGGCGTGCGGGTAGTCGGCGAGGGTGGTGTCGCGCAGTACCTGGGCCCGGAAATCCTCCAGCGAGCAATCGGGTTCGGTGATCCACGCGGCGTCGGATCGGGTGAGCGGTGCAGCCATGACCGATAGTCTTGCTGTGTTCTGTGCCATAATCAACGGCAAAAAGCCATCAAAAAAACCTCAGTGCGGAGTGGCTGATGCATCGCTACAAGGTTCGGGAGATCGCCCAGCAGTGCGGTCTCAGCGAGGCCACGGTTGATCGCGTGCTCAACGACCGGCCCGGGGTGCGCGAGAACACCCGCGCCGAGGTCATGCAGGCCATCGCCGACCTGGACAAGCAGCGGGCCCAGCTGCGGCTCAACGGTCGCCGCTACCTGATCGACGTGGTGATGCAGACGCCCCAGCGGTTCTCCGACGCGTTTCGCGCCGCCATCGAGGCCGAGTTGCCGGTCTTCGCGCCGGCGATGGTGCGGGCCCGCTTTCACCTCTGGGAATCGGGTTCGACGGCTCAGATGGCCGACGTGCTCGGCCGGATCAAGGGCAGTCACGGGGTGGTGCTCAAGGCGCAGGACGAACCCGAGGTGGCCGAGGCCATCGACCATCTGGTCACCGCCGGTGTTCCGGTGGTGACCTACACGACCGATGTGCCCAACAGCGCGCGGTGCGCCTATGTCGGGATCGACAATCACGGCGCGGGTGTGACCGCCGCCTATCTGATGGATCAGTGGCTCGGCGGGGCATCGTCGGGCGTGCTGATCACCTTGAGCCGCACGGTTTTTCGTGGCGAGGGCGAGCGCGAGGTGGGCTTCCGGTCCGGGTTACGCGGCTCGGGCCGCGAGATCGTCGAGGTCAGTGACAGCGACGGTATCGACGCCACCAACGAGCACTTGGTGCTCGACGCCCTGGAGCGTCATCCGGAGGTGGCGGCGGTGTACTCACCCGGTGGTGGCAACACCGCGACGGTGGCTGCCTTCGACAAACTTGGCCGGGGGTGCAATGTCTTCATCGCCCACGATCTCGATGCCGACAACCGGCGGCTGCTGCGCGACGGCCGCATCTCGGTGGTGTTGCACAACGATCTGCGGGCCGACGCGCGGCTGGCTCTGCGGGTGATTTTGCAGCAGCACGGCGCGCTGCCTGCCGAACCCGTGCGGCCGACGGCGATCCAGGTCGTCACGCCGTACAACCTCCCTTGCTGAGCGACGTTTGCGGAGCGAAACGGCCAGCACAGCGCGCAAGAATCTGTTTCCGCAGGAAACCCGACTACGATTCCGCGGGAAAGTAAAGACATAAGGAGACCGTTCGATGACGCCAAAGCTGGTCCCGGGCGTGACCGTGCTGGGCAACCTGGCGATCGACATCATCGACGGGGCCCCGCCGAGCCCCGGGGGATGCGCCTCGTTCGCGGGCGTGGCCCTGGAGGATGTCAGTGTCCTCGCACACATCGTGGCGATGGGTGCTCCCGAGGACCATGAGCTGTTCGACGCGGTGCTCGACCGCTTCGGCTCCATCGTCCGGTTCCTGCCGTCGGATCGCACCAGCGGCTTCCGTCTCGATTACGACGACACCGACCATCGCCGGATGTCGGTCGACGCCATCGGTCCGATCTGGACCCCCGCGGACGTCGACACCGACGATCCCCGCACCACCTGGATCCACCTCGCACCGCTGCTGCGGACCGACTTCCCGGCGAGCACGCTGGCGCACCTGGTCGCGCGCGGGCACCGCATCGCCTACGACGGGCAGGGCCTGGTGCGCGCCGACCGCCTGGGGCCGCTGACGCTGGACCGCAACTTCTCGCCCGATCTGCTGCGGCACCTCGACGTGCTCAAGCTCGCCGAGGATGAGGCGGTCATCGTCGCCGACGGGGATTTCGACGCGTCGACCGCAGAGCGGCTCGGTGTTCCGGAGATCGTGGTGACCTACGGGTCGGAGGGCTGCGACATTTACAAGGACGGCACCGTGATCCGGGTGCCTGCGGCATGGCGCGTGCTCGGCGTGCAGACCACCGGCGCCGGCGACATGTTCACCTCCTGCTACGTGGCCAACCGGGCCGACGGTGCCGATCCGCGCCGCGCCGCGGAGGTGGCCAGCGAGTTGGTGGCCCGCGAGTTGCAGAAGCGCGTCGAGGTCGGTTCGCCGGACCGGGTGTGACCCGGCGGCGCGCCTGCTAAAGTTGACGGGTGTCAAGTTCTTTGAGAACGGCGTTATCGGTCATCTACCGGTGAGTAGCCCTTCCTTAGAGAATGTCATTCTCCAAAACGTGATGAACACCACAAATGCGCTGTTTGGCGCTCCTGGTTACGTCGCTGAACAGCAAGTTTTTTCACAGGTAACCCGCGTGTCGCCGGTTTGTGTGGCAAAAGCCACCCTAAGAGAAGTGCAATAATGGTTACCGGTAGTGACACCAAAATTCTTCGATGTAACGCCTCTCCTCGAACAGCCAGAGTTGAGGGGGCGTGAAAGGCAGGGAGTCGTGGGCCAGAACGGCAATGGAGCCGCCCCGCGGCAGAAGCTGGAAAAAGTCGTCATCCGCTTTGCGGGCGACTCCGGCGACGGCATGCAGCTCACCGGTGACCGTTTCACGACGGAGGCGGCGCTGTTCGGCAATGACCTTGCCACCCAGCCGAACTACCCCGCCGAGATCCGCGCACCACAGGGCACCCTGCCCGGTGTGTCGTCGTTTCAGATCCAGATCGCCGATTACGACATCCTGACCGCCGGCGACCGTCCGGACGTACTGGTCGCGATGAATCCCGCGGCGCTGAAGGCCAACGTCTCCGACCTGCCGCGCGGTGGCCTGATCATCGCCAACGCCGACGAATTCACCAAGCGCAACCTGGCCAAGGTCGGGTACGACAGCAATCCGCTGGAATCCGACGAGCTGTCCGACTATGTGGTGCAATCCGTCGCCATGACCACCCTCACGCTGGGCGCGGTCGAGGCGATCGGCGCCACCAAGAAGGACGGCCAGCGCGCCAAGAACATGTTCGCCCTGGGGCTGCTGTCCTGGATGTACGGGCGTGAGCTCGAGGCCAGTGAGGCCTTCATCCGGGAGAAGTTCGCCCGCAAGCCCGAGATCGCCGAGGCCAACGTGCTGGCGCTGAAGGCGGGCTGGAACTACGGCGAGACCACCGAGGCCTTCGCCGTCACCTACGAGGTGGCCCCGGCGAAGCTCAAGTCGGGTGAATACCGGCAGATCTCCGGCAACACCGCGCTCGCCTACGGCGTCGTGGCGGCCGGTCAGCTGGGCGACATCCAGGTGGTGCTGGGTACCTACCCGATCACCCCGGCCAGCGACATCCTGCATGAGCTGTCCAAGTACAAGCACTTCAACGTGCTCACCTTCCAGGCCGAGGACGAGATCGCCGGCATCGGTGCGGCCATCGGTGCCTCGTACGGCGGCGCCCTCGGCGTCACCAGCACGTCGGGCCCCGGTGTCTCGCTCAAGTCGGAGGCCATCGGCCTGGCCGTGATGACCGAGCTCCCGCTGCTGGTCATCGATGTGCAGCGCGGTGGCCCGTCCACCGGCCTGCCGACCAAGACCGAGCAGGCCGACCTGCTGCAGGCGCTGTACGGCCGCAACGGCGAATCGCCCGTCGCGGTGCTGGCGCCGTGCTCGCCGTCGGACTGCTTCGACGTCGCGGTCGAGGCCGTCCGCATCGCCATCGGCTACCACACGCCGGTGATCATCCTGTCCGACGGTGCGATCGCCAACGGGTCGGAGCCGTGGCGGATCCCCGACATCAGCACCTACCCGTCGATCGAGCACACCTTCGCCGAAGAGGGCAAGCCGTTCCAGCCGTACGCCCGCGATCCCGAGACGCTGGCCCGCCAGTTCGCGATCCCCGGCACGCCTGGCCTGGAACACCGGATCGGCGGCCTCGAAGCGGCCAACGGCTCCGGCAACATCTCCTACGAGCCGAAGAACCACGACCTCATGGTCCGGTTGCGGCAGGCCAAGATCGACGGCATCACGGTGCCCGACCTCGAGGTCGACGATCCGACCGGTGACGCCGAGCTGCTTCTGCTCGGCTGGGGCAGCAGTTACGGCCCCATCGGCGAGGCCTGCCGGCGCGCCCGGCGCAACGGCATCAAGGTGGCGCACGCTCAGCTGCGGTACCTGAACCCGTTCCCGGCCAACCTCGAAGAGGTGCTGAAGCGCTACCCGAACGTGGTGGTGCCGGAGATGAACCTCGGCCAGCTCGCTCTGCTGCTGCGCGGTAAGTATCTGGTCGACATCCAGTCCGTGACCAAGGTCGAGGGCATGGCCTTCCTGGCCGACGAGGTCGAGGGCATCATCGGCGCGGCGCTGGACGGAACGTTGCGCGAGAAGGAAACTGACAAGGCGAAGTTTGCCCGGCTGGCAGCGGCCACCGTGGAATCCGTGGGAGCAGGAGCATGACCGACCTGATTGGCTCAGATCTGGGCCTCACCGAAGCCCTCAGCAAGACGGCGCTGGTGCCGAAGACGGACCAGCCGCAGAAGGGCAAGGACTTCACCAGTGACCAAGAGGTCCGCTGGTGCCCCGGCTGCGGTGACTACGTCATCCTCAACACCATCCGCAACTTCCTGCCCGAACTGGGACTGCGCCGCGAGAACATCGCCTTCATCAGCGGTATCGGCTGCTCCAGCAGGTTCCCGTACTACCTGGAGACCTACGGTTTCCACTCCATCCACGGCCGTGCCCCGACCATCGCGACCGGCCTGGCGCTGGCGCGCCCGGACCTCTCGGTGTGGGTGGTGACCGGTGACGGTGACTCGCTGTCCATCGGTGGCAACCACCTGATCCACGCGCTGCGCCGCAACATCAACATCACGATCCTGCTGTTCAACAACCGGATCTACGGACTGACCAAGGGCCAGTACTCGCCGACCTCCGAGGTCGGCAAGGTCACCAAGTCGACCCCGATGGGTTCGGTGGACTACCCGTTCAACCCGGTGTCGCTGGCGCTCGGTGCCGAGGCCACCTTCGTCGGCCGGGCGCTGGACTCCGACCGCGCCGGCCTGACCGAGGTGCTTCGCGCCGCGGCCAGCCATCGTGGTGCCGCGCTCGTCGAGATCATGCAGGACTGCCCGATCTTCAACGACGGTTCGTTCGACGCGCTGCGCAAGGAAGGCGCCGAGGACCGGCTGATCAACCTCAGCCACGGTGAGCCGATCACCTTCGGCACCGACGCGCAGTACTGCGTGGTCAAGTCGGGCTTCGGCCTCGAGGTCGCCAAGACCGCCGATGTCGCAGCCGATCAGATCGTCGTGCACAACGCCACGATCGACGACCCGGCCTACGCCTTCGCGCTGTCGCGGCTGTCCGAGCAGAACCTCGAGCACATGGTGACGGGCATCTTCCGCCAGGTCAGCAAGCCGACCTACGACGACGCGGCCCGCCAGCAGATCACCGACGCGCGTGCGGCCAAGCCGGGCGACACCGCCGCGCTGCAGGCGCTGCTTCGCGGCAAAGACACCTGGTCCGTCGACTAGCTCGACTAACGTCGCCGGTGTGACGTCATCGGGACCCCTGGCAGCGGTTGTGTTGGCCGGCGGGGCGTCCCGCCGCATGGGACGCGACAAGGCGACCCTGGAATTCGACGGGCAGACGCTCGTCGAACGCGTGGTGGCCACGGTATCGCAGCGCTGCCGGCCCGTCTTCGTCGTCGCAGCGCCGGGTCAGGCGCTGCCGGCGTTGCCCGCCGAGATCCTGCGTGACGATGTCCGTGGGCTGGGTCCACTGCTGGCGACCGCACGCGGGTTGCGCGCGGCTGCAGAGGCGGGCGCGCAACGCGCGTTCGTCTGCGCCGTGGACATGCCCTACCTGTCGGCCGAGCTGATCGACACCCTGATCGGGGAGTCGTCGGACGCCGACGTGGTGCTGCCGTGGGATGGCCGTGACCACTACCTGGCCGGTCTCTACCGCACCTCGTTGGCCGAGACCGCGTCACAGTTGGTGGCGGCGGGGGAGCGCAGCATGCGAGCCCTGGTGGACGGTACCCCCGGCGTCGACACCCACCGCGTCGTGCTGGACGAGCAACGCGCGCTGACCAACGTCAACACCTCTGCCGACCTCGCCTGACCGGCGGTATTCGCGCCCCTGCGGGTAGCAAATTACGAATTCAAGCGCCTCCGGCGGTGAATTTATCCGTACGTGACGTTATTGGTCTTTATCTCCGCTGAATAACAGTCGGCTAAATGTTGTGCTTCGACGGCACTAGTCGTCGCCGGTATTCGAAACGACTCGCTGTGCCTGCGAGACTAGCTGTGTGGCAACCATTTTGGGAGCATCCGTTCGGCCTGTGGCAGGAGTGACGTGGCGAAACATGCTGCGGCACAGAGATATAAGCTGCACTAATTAGTGGCCTCCGTGAGGTGGTGAACGCGCGACGCACGTCAACAGGGGTGGCGAGGGGCATCCCGGCTCGCGCGAGAACGGGGAGATCTCGTAAGGGGTTGTCCAACAAGATATTAGAAGGGCACCGCGGTTCGCGCTCAGATGCTCTGTCGGCGCTGACGTCCCGTGTCATTCATCCAAATATGCTGTGCTGCAGCTGCTTTGGCTGGCACCGACGCCCTCTTCGGAGGAAGTTGCAGCCAGCGAACTCGGGCCGCGATAAAACCGCAGGTCATGGCCTTTCGTGTGGAAAAGTGGTGAACTTGGCGCGAACGACCTGCGTAGCCCCTTCCGCCCCGTGGTCCAGCTCACAAAATCCCCGTGATTTGAGTCACCAAATGATTCACGACCTGCATTTTGGGCAACTGCGCAAAATGTTGGGTTGACCTGCACAGTTCATACATAGGATGCGTCGTGATCAAGTCGTGATCTTCTCGCGACATGATCTAAATCCGATGTGACTTCACGCCGGAGGTTTTGTACGTTTTTCTCAACCCCGCAAGGGAGCAAATAATTTCACATTCAAAACCTGCGTGTGTGCGGGGCTTCTGCGAGAACATCTGTGGAGGCGGCCGGGGCTGATTTCCCGGCAAGGCAATCTCGTGCCTCCCGCTGCGGTGCCCGACAGAGAAGGCACGGTCCAAATTTCACGCCTGGTCCTCCAGGCATTTCACGCCCGCGTGCGCGCGGGTGTCTTTGGCGCGCGCTTGGCGAAGGGATCGAAGTTGAAGAACATCCGCACCACGTTCGGTATGACCGTCATCGCCGGGGCGCTCGCAGTGGCCCCCGTCGCCCTGGGGGCGGGTACCGCCAATGCGGACAACGGTGTGAACTGGGACGCCGTCGCTGCCTGCGAGTCGGGCGGCAACTGGGCCATCAACACCGGGAACGGCTACTACGGTGGCCTGCAGTTCAACATGGGCACCTGGCGCGCCAACGGTGGCAGCGGTTCGCCGCACAACGCCAGCCGCGAGGAGCAGATCCGGGTCGCCAATCGCGTCCTGAGCTCGCAGGGCATCGGCGCGTGGCCGGTGTGTGGCCGTCGCGGCTGACACGCTGCTCATACGTGCCGCCTATATCAGAGGTGTGACAATGGCGCCGGGCTTCGAGCCCGGCGCCATTGTTTTCTCACAAATCCCGCGAATAGCCATTTGTCGCATAAGAAAGCCCTAAAACTTGTGCCTCCTGCGTAACAGATGATTTCCCCCACCCGAAACACGGGTAACTGCAGTGCAAGAACGCACCATCCATTGCATGCGGAACTCGTGTCACCGGTCGGGGAAGGACCGCAAGATGAAGAGCTTCAGCGCCGCCATCAAGAAGACATTCACCCGGATGCTGTGGGTCGCCGCCGCGACCGGTGCCATGGCCGCCGCACCGCTGGCCATGTCGGCCACCGCCGCCGCGGACAGCGGGGTGAACTGGGACGCGCTCGCCCAGTGTGAATCCGGCGGCAACTGGGCGATCAACACCGGAAACGGCGCCTCCGGGGGGCTTCAGTTCAAGCAGGCCACCTGGACCGCCAACGGCGGTGTCGGTGCACCGCACCAGGCCAGCCGGGCCGAGCAGATCCGGGTCGCCGAGAACGTGATGCGCACCCAGGGCCTGGGCGCCTGGCCCACCTGCGGCGCCCAGGCTGCCAGCCCCGCCGTCTGGAACAAGCCGGCCCCCGCCGCGACGAACCCGGCCGCCGGCGGTTGCAAGGCCATCCGCCCCGGCGCCATTCTCGGCATCTTCGACATCCGCAAGATGTGCACCACGCTGGTGTCGTTCGGCCAGCCGCGCTGACCCTGCCCGACCCGGCTAGCGTGGCAGACATGACGTCTCGCCACGCATTCGGTGACCTGGACCGCTACCTCGAACTACCCAGGATCGCCGGGCTGGCGGTCTCGCCGGACGGTTCCCGGCTGGTCACCACCATCAGCGAGATCAATGAAGACCGCACCGAATTCATCACGGCGATATGGGAATTGGACCCGCACGGGCAGCGGCCGGCACAGCGGCTGACCCGCGGGGTCAAAGGCGAATCCGCACCGGCGTTCACCGCGGGCGGTGACCTGCTGTTCATCGCGGTGCGCCCCACCCCCGCTGACGACAAACCACCCGCCGCGCTGTGGCGCCTGCCCGCCGCCGGCGGCGAGGCCGCCGAAATGCTGACCCTGCCGGGTGGGGTCGCCGCCGTACACACCGCGACCGCGGCCGATCGCGTCGTCGTCACCGCGCCGCTGCTGCCGTCGGCGGCGACGGTCGAGGACGACACCCGCCTGCGGGCGCTGCGCAAGGACGGCAAGGTCTCGGCGGTCCTGCACACCGGGTATCCGGTGCGGTACTGGGACCATGACCTCGGACCCGATCATCCCCACCTACTCGACGCGGCCGACTCCCGTGACCTCACGCCGGCACCGGGCGCCGCCCTGCGCGAAGCCGGTGTCGCCGTCAGCGCCGACGGGTCATTCGTGGTCACGTCGTGGCAGGCTCCCGGGCCCGGCGCCTCGATCCGCGTCGCCCTGGTGCGCGTCGACACCGCGACCGGTGAACGGCAGGTGATCGTCGAAGACGCCGAGGCCGACCTCGGCCATCCCGCCATCTCACCCGACGGCACCCGGTTGGCCTTCCTGCGCGAGACGGTCTCCACACCGCAAGCCGCCCCGCGGATCACGTTGTGTGTCATGGCTTTCGGTGAGCCATGGGTGGAGGTCACGCAGGAATGGGACCGCTGGCCGTCGTCGGTCAGCTGGACCACCGACGGGACGGCCCTGGTGATCACCGCCGATGACGCCGGCCGGTGCCCGGTCTTCTCGGTGCTCCCGGAAACCGGTGCGGTGACCCGGTTGACCGACGACGACCACAGCTACACCGACGTGCGTACCGCGCCCGGCGGCGTCCTCTACGCCCTGCGTCATTCCTATGCTGCACCACCGCATCCGGTCCGGATCGACCCCGACGGGCAGGTCGCCACGCTGCCGTGTGTCGAATTGCCGGAATTGCCCGGCGAATTGGAAGAGCTGACGACGGCGGCACCGGACGGGGTGCCGGTGCGGTCCTGGCTGGTCCTCCCGGCGGGCAGCGCGCAGGCGCCGCTGGTGCTGTGGGTACACGGCGGCCCGCTCGGCAGTTGGAACGCCTGGCACTGGCGGTGGAATCCGTGGCTGCTGGCTGCCGCGGGCTACGCCGTATTGATGCCGGACCCGGCGCTGTCCACAGGCTATGGGCAGCGGTTCATCCAGCGCGGCTGGGGCGCCTGGGGTGCGGCGCCCTACACCGATCTGATGGCGGCCACCGATGCCGCGTGTGCCCACCCACGGGTCGACGCCGGCCGGACCGCCGTCATGGGCGGATCGTTCGGCGGCTACATGGCCAACTGGATCGCCGGGCATACCGATCGTTTCGACGCCGTCGTCACGCACGCCAGCCTGTGGGCGCTCGACCAGTTCGGGCACACCACCGACGGCGCCTACTGGTGGGCGCGTGAGATGACCGAGCAGATGACGCAGCACAATTCACCGCACCGCAGCGTGCAGCGGATCAACACCCCGATGCTGGTGATCCACGGGGACAAGGACTACCGCGTCCCCATCGGCGAAGGTCTGCGGCTCTGGTACGAACTGCTCACCGAATCGGCACTGCCCGCCGACGCGGCCGGGGACAGCCCACACCAGTTCCTGTACTTCCCGTCCGAGGGGCACTGGATCGCTGCGCCGCAACACACCAAGATCTGGTACCAGGTGATCATCGCGTTCCTCGGCCGCCACGTTCTGGGTGAGGGCACAAGCCTGCCCGAGACGCTCGGGTAGCTTCGGACACCATGACCTCGCAGCGGGAATTCGACCTCGTCCTCTACGGCGCCACCGGGTTCGCCGGCAAACTCACGGCCGAGTACCTGGCCAGGGCGGGCGGCGCGGCCCGCATCGCGCTGGCCGGCAGGTCCGTCGACAAGGTCCGTGCGGTGCGCGACACCCTGGGGGAGTCCGCCGCCGGGTGGGCGATCATCGAGGCCGACGCCGGGTCCCCGGCAACGCTGGCGGCGATGGCCGCCCGCACCCAGGTCGTCGTCACCACCGTCGGTCCCTATACCCGCTACGGACTGCCTCTGGTGGCCGCATGTGTCGAGGCCGGCACCGATTACGCGGACCTCACCGGCGAGACACCGTTCATCCGTGACAGCGCCGACCAGTTCCACAAGCAGGCCGTCGACAACGGCGCGCGCATCGTGCACTCCTGCGGATTCGATTCGGTGCCTTCGGATCTCACCGTCTACGCCCTCTACGACCGGGCACGGACGGACGGCACGGGTGACCTCACCGATACCAACCTGGTGCTGCGCACCTTCGCCGGCGGGGTCTCCGGTGGCACGGTCGCCTCGATGATGGAGTTCTTCCGCACGGCGGCCGGCGATCCCGACATCCGGCGCGAGATGCTCGATCCCTACACGCTGAGCACCGACCGCGGTGCCGAACCGGACCTCGGGCACCAGTCCGATACCCCGTGGCGGCGCGGTGTCCAGATCGCGCCAGAGCTGGACGGCGTCTGGACCGGCGCGTTCGCGATGGCCGCGCCGAATTCGCGAATCGTGCGGCGCAGCAACGCCCTGCTCGACTGGGCGTACGGCCGCACCTTCCGCTACGCGGAGCACATGAGCACCGGTTCCTCGGTGCTGGCCCCGGTGGCCGCCGCGGTGGACACCGCCGTCAACGCGGCGGCCTTCGGACTCGGCATGAAGTACCTCAACAAGGTGCCCTCGGCTCTGCTGGACCGGATCACCCCCAAACCCGGAACCGGACCGAGCGAAAAGACCCGGGAGAACGGGCACTACCGCATCGAGACCTACACCACGACCAGCACCGGAGCGCGCTACCGGACGGTCATCGCTCAGCAGGGGGACCCCGGCTACAAGGCGACCGCGGTGCTGCTCGGCGAGAGCGGGCTGGCGCTGGCGC
Source organism: Mycobacterium sp. P2_H7 (assembly GCF_056403275.1). Lineage (NCBI taxonomy): Bacteria > Bacillati > Actinomycetota > Actinomycetes > Mycobacteriales > Mycobacteriaceae > Mycobacterium > Mycobacterium sp. P2_H7. Next base: position 27,049 of record NZ_JBFUFU010000009.1, read on the forward strand.
TGGACCGGGACCGGCTCTCGGATCTGCGCGGCGTGCTCACCCCGGCCGCGGCCATGGGCGACGCATTGCTGACCCGGTTGCCGGGTGCCGGAGTGACGCTGGAGACCACCCGGCTCGATTGAAACCGGGCAGCGCCGAAGGCCTGTGGGCGAGGCCCGAATACGGCTAGGGTCGATCGCGGATAGGACTTGCATCAGCGATGAAGGTGGGGACGATATGGCCGGTCTGGATGATCTCTTCGCGCAGATTCCCGTACAGGACATTGCGACGAAACTGGGCGCCGACGAAGGCGAGGTGAACAACGCCATCCGGACCCTGGTCCCGGCACTGGTGGGTGGACTGCAGCACAACGTGCAGTCCGGTGACATCGACTCGAGCAAGCTGGAGTCGGCGGTGACGGCCCAAGGTGCCAGCGGCCTGCTCGACGGCGGCGTCAGCGTCGACCAGGTCGATCAGGCCGAGGGCGACAACATCGTCGCCCACATCTTCGGCGGCAACGACAGCAATCAGGTCGCCTCGGCGCTCGCGGGTAGCGGTGCCGGTGGCAGCGGCCTGATCAAGCAGCTGCTGCCGATCCTGGCGCCCATCGTGCTCGCCTACATCGGCAAGCAGTTCGCACAGAACAACTCCGCGCCCGCGCAGCCGCAGGCCTCCGCCGGAGGCGGCGGCCTCGGCGACATCCTGGGCAGCATCCTGGGTGGCGCCGGCGGCGGTGGCGGGGCCGGGAACAACCCCCTGGGCAGCATCCTGGGCAGCGTGCTGGGTGGCGGCGGCGGCCAGGGCAATGCCATCGGCGAGATCCTCGGCGGGCTCCTCGGCGGCAAGAAGTAGTGATTTGTGGAGCCGTACCCGTAATGAGTACGGGTACGGCACTGCCAGCCCCTCCTCGCGCGCCGATGCCCTTCCCAAGTCCTGGGAGCCGGGTGCGGTAGAGAGCGAGCTGTATCAGGGCTGGGTCGACGCCGGCTACTTCACGGCCGATCCGTCGAGCGCCAAGCCGCCGTACTCGATCGTGCTGCCCCCGCCGAACGTGACGGGCAGCCTGCACATGGGCCACGCCCTGGACCACACCCTGATGGACGCCCTGACCCGGCGTAAGCGCATGCAGGGGTTCGAGGTGCTGTGGCTGCCCGGTATGGACCACGCCGGCATCGCCACCCAGTCGGTGGTGGAGAAGCAGCTCGCGGCAGGCGGCAAGACCAAAGAGGACTTCGGCCGCGAGCTCTTCATCGACAAGGTGTGGGACTGGAAGCGCGAGTCCGGCGGCACCATCGGCGGGCAGATGCGCAGGCTCGGCGACGGCGTGGACTGGAGCCGCGATCGGTTCACCATGGACGAGGGCCTTTCCCGGGCGGTGCGCACCATCTTCAAGCGGCTCTATGACGCCGGCCTGATCTATCAGGCCGAGCGGCTGGTGAACTGGTCGCCGGTGCTGCAGACCGCCATCAGTGACCTCGAGGTGAAGTACGAGGACGTCGAGGGCGAGTTGGTGTCCTTCCGGTACGGGTCGATGGACGACGCCGAGCCGCACATTGTTGTGGCCACCACCCGGTTGGAGACCATGCTGGGCGACACCGCCATCGCGGTGCATCCCGACGACGACCGCTACCGCGCGCTGGTGGGCACGACGCTGCCGCACCCGTTCCTGGACGGCCACCAGATCATCATCGTCGCGGATGCGCACGTGGACCCCGAATTCGGTACCGGCGCAGTCAAAGTCACGCCGGCACACGACCCCAACGACTTCGAGATCGGCGTCCGGCACAACCTGGCGATGCCCTCGATCCTCGACAAGGCCGGCGCGATCACCGGCACCGGAACACAATTCGACGGACTGGACCGCTTCGAGGCCCGGGTGGCGGTGCGTGAAGCGCTCGCCGCCCAAGGCCGCATCGTCGCCGAGAAGCGTCCGTACCTGCACAGTGTCGGGCACTCCGAGCGCAGTGGCGAGCCCATCGAGCCGCGGCTGAGCCTGCAGTGGTGGGTCAAGGTCGAGTCGCTGGCCAAGGCTGCCGGCGACGCGGTGCGCAACGGCGACACCGTGATTCACCCCGCCAGCCTGGAACCGCGCTGGTTCGCCTGGGTCGACAACATGCACGACTGGTGCATCTCGCGCCAGCTGTGGTGGGGCCACCGCATCCCGATCTGGCACGGACCCGACGGCCAGCAGGTCTGCCTGGGGCCCGACGAGACCGCGCCCGAGGGCTGGGTGCAGGACCCGGATGTGCTCGACACCTGGTTCTCCTCGGCGCTGTGGCCGTTCTCGACGATGGGCTGGCCCGACAAGACCCCCGAGTTGGAGAAGTTCTATCCGACCAGCGTGCTCGTCACCGGCTACGACATCCTGTTCTTCTGGGTGGCCCGGATGATGATGTTCGGCACCTTCGTCGCCGGTGACGACGTGGTGGACGCCGGCACCGTGCCGTTCCAGAATGTGTTCCTGCACGGCCTGATCCGCGACGAGTTCGGCCGCAAGATGAGCAAGTCCAAAGGCAACGGTATCGACCCGCTGGACTGGGTCGAGAAGTTCGGCGCCGACGCGTTGCGGTTCACCCTGGCCCGCGGCGCCAGCCCCGGCGGCGACCTGTCCCTGGGCGAGGACCACGCCCGCGCGTCGCGCAACTTCGCCACCAAATTGTTCAACGCCACCAAGTTCGCCCTCATGAACGGTGCCGCCCCGGCGCCGCTGCCCGCGGCCGGTGAGCTGACCGACGCCGACCGGTGGATCCTCGGCCGGCTCGACGAGGTGCGCGCCGAATCCGACGCCGCGCTGGAGGCATACGAGTTCAGCCGGGCATGCGAGGCGCTCTACCACTTCGCCTGGGACGAGTTCTGTGACTGGTATGTCGAGCTGGCGAAAGTGCAGCTCTCGCAAGGGCTCTCGCACACCACCGCGGTGCTCGCCGCAGTACTCGACACCCTGCTCAAGCTGCTGCACCCGGTGATGCCGTTCGTCACCGAGACGCTGTGGAAGACGCTGACCGACAACGAGTCGATCGTCATCGCCGAGTGGCCCGAGGCCTCGGGATTCGCGCCGGACGCCGTTGCCACCCGGCGCATCACGGACATGCAGAAGCTGGTGACCGAGGTGCGCCGCTTCCGCAGCGATCAGGGCCTCGCCGACCGGCAGCGGGTCCCGGCCCGGCTGAGCGGTCTGGACGCCGCCGATGTCGAATCCCAGCTGCCCGCCACCACCGCCCTGGCCTGGCTCACCGAACCGGGCGACGGCTTCACCGCCTCCGCTTCGGTCGAGGTGCGGCTGAGCGTGGGCACCGTCGTGGTCGAGGTGGACACCTCCGGCACCGTCGACGTGGCCGCCGAACGGCGCCGCCTGGAGAAGGATCTGGCGGCCGCGCAGAAGGAATTGGCCCAGACCGCAGGCAAACTCGGCAACGCCGAGTTCCTGTCCAAGGCGCCCGAAGCCGTCGTCGACAAGATCAAGGGCCGCCAGCAGATCGCGCAGGAAGAAGTCGAGCGGATCACGGCTAGGCTCGCCGGCTTCAAATGAGTAGCCCAGACCCCACTCCCGACGAGATCGCGGCGCTGCTGCAGGTCGAGCATCTGCTCGATCAGCGGTGGCCGGAGACCAAGATCGAACCCAGCACCGCCCGCGTCGACGCGCTGCTGGAACTGCTGGGCTCGCCGCAGCGCGGCTATCCGTCCATCCACATCGCCGGGACCAACGGCAAGACCTCGGTGGCGCGCATCATCGATGCCCTGTTGATCGCGCTGCACCGGCGCACCGGCCGGACCACCAGCCCGCATCTGCAGTCGGCCGTCGAACGCATCTCGATCGACGGAAAGCCCATCACCCCAGCGCAATACGTCGATATTTACCGTGAGATCGAACCGTTCGTCGAACTCGTCGACGCGCAGTCCGAGGCTGGACTTCTCGGGGGCGGGTCCGTACGTATGAGCAAGTTCGAGGTGCTCACCGTGATGGCGTTCGCGGCTTTCGCCGACGCCCCCGTCGACATCGCCGTGGTGGAGACGGGCCTCGGCGGCCGCTGGGACGCGACCAACGTGGTCAACGCCCCGGTCGCCGTGATCACCCCGATCGGGTTGGACCACACCGACTATCTGGGTGACACGATCGCCGAGATCGCGGGGGAGAAGGCCGGGATCATCACCAAGCAGGCAGATGATTTGGTGCCCACCGACACGGTCGCGGTGATCGCCAGGCAGTCCCCGGAGGCCATGGAGGTGCTGCTGACACAGGCCGTGACCGCCGATGCCGCTGTGGCACGCGAGGATTCGGAGTTCACCGTGCTGGGCCGCCAGGTCGCCATCGGCGGTCAGGTGCTGTCACTGCAGGGGCTCAGCGGCGTGTACGACGACATCTTCCTGCCACTGCACGGTGCCCATCAAGCCCACAACGCCGTGCTCGCGCTGGCTGCCGTCGAGGCGTTCTTCGGCGCCGGCGCCGACCGCCAACTGGACATCGACGCGGTGCGGACGGGATTCGCCGCCGTCGCCAGCCCCGGCCGGCTGGAGCGGGTGCGCAGCGCGCCGACGGTGTTCGTCGATGCCGCGCACAACCCGGCCGGTGCGGCCGCGTTGGCCGAGGCGCTGGCCGAGGAGTTCGACTTCCGCTTCCTGGTGGGGGTGGTATCGGTGATGGCGGATAAGGATGCCGACGGCATCCTGGCGGCCCTGGAGCCCGCCTTCGACCAGCTCGTGGTGACGCACAACGGCTCACCGCGCGCCATGGCCGTAGAAGACTTGGCGACACTCGCGATCGAGCGGTTCGGTGCGGACCGCGTGCTCACCGCCGCGACGCTGCCCGACGCGATCGAGACCGCCATCGCGCAGGTCGAGGAGTCCGCGGGCGGCGAGGGACTTTCCGGCAGCGGCATCGTCATCACCGGTTCTGTCGTCACCGCGGGCGCGGCGCGGACCCTGTTCGGACGGGACCCAGCGTGACGACACCGACCACCCCGCCCGATCCCTGGAAGAGCTTTCGCGGGGTGATGGCCGGAACCCTGATCCTGGAGGCCATCGTCGTGCTGCTGGCGCTGCCGGTGGTGTCCGTCGGGTCCGGGGGATTGACCTGGGTGTCGGGCGGCTTCCTGATCGGGATGGCCGTGCTGCTGGTGCTGCTGTCCGGTATCCAGGGCCGCCCCGGCGCGATCTGGATCAACGTCGGTATGCAGTTGGTACTCGTCGCCGGCGCGTTCATCCATTGGGGAATCGGCTTCATCGGGGTGGTCTTCGCGTTGGTGTGGGCCCTGTTGGTCTTTCTCCGGGGCGAGGTCAAACGCCGCCAGGAGCACGGGCTTCTGCCCGGTCAGCAGACGCGCGACGCCGATATCGAGGAGTAGTTTTTCCGGATCGGTTACCGACCGGTACGCTGTGCGCCGTGACTGAGCGCACCCTTGTTTTGATCAAGCCCGACGGCGTCCAGCGACACCTGATCGGCGAGATTGTCAGCCGAATCGAGCGCAAGGGCCTGACGTTCGCGGCGCTGGAGCTCAAGGCCGTCAGCGACGACCTCGCCCGCCAGCATTACGCCGAGCACGACGGCAAGCCCTTCTTCGGATCGTTGCTGGAGTTCATCACCTCCGGGCCCGTAGTGGCCGCCGTGGTCGAAGGGCCGCGCGCGATCGCCGCGTTCCGCCAGATCGCGGGCGGCACCGATCCGGTGGAGAAGGCCACCCCGGGCACCATCCGTGGCGACCTGGCCCTGGTCACTCAGGACAACCTGGTGCACGGCTCCGATTCGCCCGAGTCGGCGGCCCGGGAAATCGCGCTCTGGTTCCCCGGCCTGACGGGCGCTTAGCTCGCGGTTGCCCCGCTTCGTCAGATTCTGGCGCGCGGTATGGGATACTGGCCGTGGGAGACCGGCGCCACAACGGGGCCAGACTCCCGGATGAAGACTTAGACGAGCGCGACCATCGCGATCCTGCGATGAGGCGCCGACCGTCCAGCCATCATTCAGCCAGGCACCGAGTGGGTTCATCCGAACTGCTCGGGGCGAGACCATAACAAGTCCGGGGGAAGTGTCCCGGACCCATAGCGGAAGCCCTCGCGTGGCCGCGTCGATCTGACGCGCCCGGGGGCTTGAGGAGAATACGTGGCCGAAGATGCCCATACCCAAGATCTTTCCCAAGCAGCGCAGATCGAGGAACTGCCAGCCAAGCTGAGAGTTCATTCACTGGCGCGTGTGCTGGGAACCACCAGTAAGCGCATCGTCGATGTGCTCGCCGAGCTCGACGGCAGGGCCCGCAGTCCGCACTCCACGGTCGACAAAGCCGAGGCGGAGCGGGTCCGTGAGCTGCTCAACGCGCAAGCCGAACCCGCCCCACCCACCGGTTCGGTGGAGCCGGGTGAGGTGGGTGAGGCTGTCGCCGCGGTGAACGAGACGGCATCACCGGCCGACGAGTCCGAGCCCGCCGAGCCGGCGCCCCCCACGGGTTCCGTCGAGCCGGGTGAGGTGGCCGAAGCCATCGAGGCCGTGAACGCCGAGCCCGAGTCGCGGCTGCTGCTGGAAACCCCACACGCCTTCGAGCTGGAGGTGGCGAGCGAACTCAGCCCGCGCACCGAGGTCGATCCCGCCCCTTATCTTCCGCTGTTCGTCGCACCGCAGCCCGTCGCGTTCACGCCGCGGGTCGCAGCTGCCCCCGAGCAGGCCGAGCCCGTCGCGGCCGACGACGCCGACACCGCCGATGATGCGGGTGACGACGTCGATGCCGACGGCGAGGACGATTCGTCGGATCGCCCCGCCGCGCGCCGTCGTCGCCGTGGCCGCCGTGGCCGTGGCCGGGGCCGCGGTGAGCAGAGCGCGGACGGCGAAGAGGGCGACGACGACACCGCCGAGGGCGAACAGCCCGAAGGTGACGACGCCGAGGACGGCGACGACTCCGATGAGGACACCGGTGACGAAGCCGGCAGCGCCGACGGCGGCAGTCGCCGGCGGCGCCGTCGCCGTCGCCGCAAGTCCGGTGGTGGCGACTCCGAGGACGGTTCGCCGGATGACCCGCCGAACACCGTCGTGCATGAGCGGGCGCCGCGGGAACGTTCCGCCAAATCCGGCAAAGAATCCGATGAGATCCAGGGCATCAGCGGATCGACCCGGTTGGAGGCCAAGCGTCAGCGCCGCCGGGACGGCCGTGACGCCGGCCGCCGCCGGCCGCCCATTCTGAGCGAGGCCGAGTTCCTGGCCCGCCGCGAGGCCGTCGAACGCACGATGATCGTGCGGGACAAGATCCGGACCGAACCGCCGCACCAGGGCGCCCGCTACACGCAGATCGCGGTGCTCGAAGACGGTGTCGTGGTCGAGCACTTCGTGACCTCTGCGGCGTCGGCGAGCCTGGTCGGCAACATCTACCTGGGCATCGTGCAGAACGTGCTGCCCTCGATGGAAGCCGCCTTCGTCGACATCGGTCGCGGCCGCAACGGTGTGCTCTACGCCGGCGAGGTCAACTGGGAGGCCGCCGGCCTCGGCGGTAACAACCGCAAGATCGAACAGGCCCTGCGCCCGGGTGATTACGTCGTCGTGCAGGTCAGCAAGGATCCCGTCGGACACAAGGGTGCCCGGCTGACCACGCAGATCTCGCTGGCCGGACGCTATCTCGTGTACGTGCCCGGTGCCTCCTCGACCGGGATCAGCCGCAAGCTGCCCGACACCGAGCGCCAACGGCTCAAGGAGATCCTCAAAGAGGTGGTGCCCGCCGGTGCCGGTGTGATCATTCGCACCGCATCCGAGGGCGTCAAAGAAGAGGACATCCGCACCGACGTCAACCGGTTGCAGGAACGCTGGGGTCAGATCGAGACGATCGCCGCCGAGACCAAGGGCAAGAAGGCGGGCGCCGCGGTCGCGCTGTACGAAGAGCCCGATGTGCTGGTCAAGGTCATCCGCGATCTGTTCAACGAGGACTTCTCCGGGCTGATCGTCTCCGGTGACGAAGCCTGGAAGACCATCAACGACTACGTGAATTCGGTTGCGCCCGAACTGGTCCCGCGGATGACCAAGTACGAGCCGGCAGCCTCGGACGGTCCCGACGTGTTCGCGGTGCACCGCATCGACGAGCAGCTCGCCAAGGCCTTGGACCGCAAGGTGTGGCTGCCCTCGGGCGGCACCCTGGTCATCGACCGCACCGAGGCGATGACGGTGATCGACGTCAACACCGGCAAGTTCACCGGTTCCGGCGGCAACCTCGAGCAGACCGTGACCCGCAACAACCTGGAAGCCGCCGAAGAGACGGTCAGGCAGCTGCGGTTGCGCGATATCGGCGGCATGGTGGTGATCGACTTCATCGACATGGTGCTGGAGTCCAACCGCGATCTGGTGCTGCGGCGGCTCACCGAGGCGCTGGCCCGTGACCGCACCCGGCACCAGGTGTCGGAGGTGACCTCGCTCGGGTTGGTGCAGCTGACCCGCAAGCGCCTGGGCACCGGGCTGGTCGAGGCCTTCTCCACCACCTGCTCGCACTGCGCCGGCCGGGGCATCGTCCTGCACGGAGATCCCGTCGACACCGCGCAGGCTGTCGCACGCAAGGCCGAACCCTCCGGTGGCGGCAACGCCGGCGGAGGCGGCACCGGCGGCAACGGCGGCGGTGGCGGCGGACGCCGGGGCAAGCGCGGCAAGAAGGGTGGCAAGCCCGAGCCCGAAGAAGAAGAGGTGCAGGTCGCGAAGGTGCCCGCACACGCGGTGGGCGAGCACCCGATGTTCAAGGCGATGGCCGCGGCCAACGGCAAGCACGAGGACGACGAACACGGCGAGCCCGCGGACGACGCCGAGGCGCTCACCGACGGCGACGACGAGCTGACTGCTGCCGGCGACCTCGACGACGAGACCACCGGAGACGGTAACGCCGTCGATGTCGACGAGATCGAGGACGTCGACGCCGATGTCATCGATGACGACGACGATGACGATGACGACGACGATGATGACGACGAGGACGAGTTCGACGACGATTCCGACGAGGATGACTCGGACGACGAGGACTCCGATGACGAGTTCGACGATGACGATTCGGACGACGACTCGGATGACGAGGACGACTCCGACGATGACGACGACGAATTCGACGATGACGACGACTCGGATGATGATGACTCGGACGACGATGACGAGGACGACGAAACCGTCGCTGACCAGGTCATCGTGACGTCCGAACCAGTCGCCGAGGCGGCGTCGACGGGTGGGCGACGTCCGCGGCGCCGTGCCGCGGCGCGGCCGGCCGGTCCTCCGGCGGACGCGGTTTGACCCTGTCCACGCTGCTCACGTACCCTTAACCAGTTGTCGCGGGGCTTGCAGCCGCAACTGCTGGCTCGGCCCGCACCCAAGACCCGCACGTGCATGTCCAAATTTGCGCGCGCCCAGATGAACGAAGCAGAGGTAGATCCACGATGGCAGCCGATAACGCCACGTACGCAGTCGTCAAGACTGGCGGCAAGCAGTACAAGGTCGCCGTCGGGGACATTGTCAAGGTTGAGAAGATCGAGTCCGAGCCCGGCTCGTCGGTCTCTCTGCCGGTCGCACTCGTCGTCAACGGTGCCACGGTGACCACCTCGGCTGATGACCTGGCCAAGGTCGCCGTCACCGGCGAGATCTTGGAGCACACCAAGGGCCCGAAGATCCGCATCCACAAGTTCAAGAACAAGACCGGCTATCACAAGCGCCAGGGTCACCGTCAGCAGCTGACGGTGCTCAAGGTCACCGGCATCAAGTAAAGGGCGGTAGGAGACATGGCACATAAAAAGGGCGCATCCAGCTCGCGCAACGGTCGCGACTCCAATGCTCAGCGACTCGGCGTCAAGCGTTTCGGCGGGCAGCTCGTGAAGGCCGGCGAAATCCTCGTCCGCCAGCGCGGCACCCACTTCCACCCCGGCATCAACGTCGGCCGCGGTGGCGACGACACGCTGTTCGCGACCGCTCCGGGCTTTGTCGAGTTCGGCGCCAAGCGTGGCCGCCGGACCGTCAACATCGTGCGGCCGTCGGTCCAGGAGGCCTAGTTTTTCGAGGACTTTCCGCGAATGTGAAGCTGCTGCGAGTTCTCCAGATAGAACTCTCGGCAGCTTCACCTTTTTGGGAACAATCCCGCGGAAGGACCTGATATGCCCCGGTTCGTGGACCGCGTGGTCATTCACGCGCAGGCCGGTAACGGCGGGCACGGTTGCGCCTCGGTGCACCGGGAGAAGTTCGTACCCCTGGGCGGCCCCGACGGCGGCAACGGCGGACGGGGCGGCAGTATCATCCTGGTCGTCGATCCTCAGGTACACACTCTGCTGGACTTCCATTTCCATCCGCACGTGAGCGCGCCCGCGGGTAAGCAGGGGGCAGGCGGCAACCGCGGCGGCGCGGCCGGTGCTGATCTCGAGGTTCGGGTGCCCGACGGCACCGTCATCCTCGATGAGAATGGGACGCTGCTCGCCGATCTGGTCGGTGCGGGCACGCGTTTCGAAGCGGCCGCCGGAGGCCGGGGTGGACTCGGCAATGCGGCACTGGCATCGCGTGCGCGCAGGGCCCCAGGCTTTGCACTGTTGGGGGAGAAGGGTCAGGTCCGTGACCTGACGCTGGAACTCAAGTCGGTGGCCGACGTCGGTCTCGTCGGGTTCCCGTCAGCCGGCAAATCCTCACTGGTGTCGACGATCTCGGCGGCCAAACCCAAGATCGCCGACTATCCGTTCACCACGCTGGTGCCGAATCTGGGTGTGGTGTCGGCGGGCGACAACACCTTCACGGTCGCCGACGTGCCAGGTTTGATTCCCGGTGCTTCGGAAGGCCGTGGCCTCGGGCTGGACTTCCTGCGCCACATCGAGCGATGTGCGGTACTGGTGCACGTCGTGGACTGCGCAACTCTCGAGCCGGGCCGCGATCCCATCTCCGACATCGACGCTCTCGAAGCCGAACTGGCCGCGTATCAGCCGACCTTGCAAGGGGATACGACGCTCGGCGATCTCGCCGATCGCCCCCGTGCCGTGGTGCTCAACAAGATCGACGTTCCCGAGGCCAGGGAACTGGCCGACTTCGTGCGCGACGAGGTCGCCGAGAAGTACGGCTGGCCGGTCTATGAGATTTCGACCGTCAGCCGGGATGGGCTGCGGCCGTTGATCTTTGCGTTGTGGGAGCTGGTATCGGCGTATCGGGCCGCACAGCCCGAGGTGGCGCCACGCCGCGCCGTCATCCGCCCGATTGCAGTCGATGAGACCGGATTCACGGTGTCGCCGGACGGCCAGGGTGGTTTCATCGTGCGCGGCACCCGGCCGGAACGCTGGATTGCGCAGACCAATTTCGAGAACGACGAGGCCGTCGGCTATCTCGGCGACCGGCTGGCCCGCCTCGGCGTCGAGGACGAGCTGGTCAAGCAGGGCGCGACGCCGGGCTGCGCGGTGACGATCGGGGATGTCACGTTCGACTGGGAGCCGCTGACCCCGGCCGGTGTCGACACCCATCTGTCCGGCCGCGGCACCGACATCCGGCTCGAGCAGTCCGAGCGAATAGGCGCGGACGAGCGTAAAGCGGCGCGGAAGGCTCGCCGGGAGAACGAGGAGTGAGTCTGCATCGCGATCGCGTCCGCGCGGCGCGCAGCGTCGTCGTGAAGATCGGCACCACCGCGCTCACCACTCCTGCCGGTGTCTTCGACGCAGGCAGGCTGGCCACCCTTGCCGACGCCATTCAGGCCCGGATGACGGCCGGCTCCGATGTGGTGATCGTGTCCTCCGGTGCGATTGCCGCCGGCATCGAACCGCTCGGTCTGACGAAACGCCCGAAAGACCTGGCCACCAAGCAAGCCGCGGCCAGCGTCGGTCAGGTCGCCCTGGTCAACGCGTGGAGTTCGGCGTTCGGCCGCTATCAGCGCACCGTCGGCCAGATTCTCCTGACCGCGCATGACATCTCGATGCGCGTCCAGCACACCAACGCCCAGCGGACGCTGGACCGGTTGCGCGCGCTGCACGCGGTGGCCATCGTCAACGAGAACGACACCGTGGCCACCAACGAGATCCGGTTCGGCGACAACGACAGGCTCTCGGCGCTGGTGGCACATCTGGTCGGCGCGGACGCGTTGATCCTGCTGTCCGATATCGACGGGCTCTATGACTCCGATCCCCGCAAGGGGGACGCCCGTTTCATCCCCGAGGTGGCCGCCGAAGGCGACCTCGACGGAGTGGTGGCGGGTGGCGGCAGCCACCTGGGTACCGGCGGGATGGCCTCGAAACTCTCCTCGGCGCTGTTGGCCGCCGACGCCGGTGTGCCGGTCCTGTTGGCGGCCGCCTCCGACGCGGCGGCCGCGCTCGGCGATGCCTCGGTGGGCACCGTGTTCGCGCCGCGCCCCGAGCGGATGTCGGCGCGCAGGTTCTGGGTGCGCTATGCCGCGGAGTCGGCGGGTGCCCTGACCCTCGACGAGGGTGCCGTCCGGGCGGTGGTCTCTCAGCGTCGCTCCTTGCTGTCCGCCGGAATCACCGCGGTGACCGGCAAATTCCACGGCGGCGACGTCGTCGACCTGCAAGGCCCCGACGGGCAACCGGTCGCGCGCGGTGTGGTGGCCTATGACGCAGGCGAATTGGCCACGATCATCGGTCGATCGACTCCTGACCTGCCCGCTGACCTGCGCAGGCCCGCTGTACACGCCGACGACCTGGTCGCCACCTGACGGTCCCGCCGGTGCGGTTTTCGCAAACATTTCGTCTCGTTTTCGCACGTCCGCGCCCCTCCCGCGCACCCGCGGGGACCGTCCTCGCTGAGAACGTCGCGAGCTAATGCCCCCGTGCCGCAGAAAATAGGGTTATGCTGCTCAAAATTAGGGGTCAGCAAAGTGAAGGCCAGGGGGCATGACGGGTCGATCGGTACTTGCGGTGGGGGCTCACCCCGATGACATCGAGTTGGGTTGCGGCGGCGCGCTGGCAAAGCATGTGGCAGCCGGTGACAAGGTCGCCATGCTGGTGGTCACCCGGGGTGAGGTCGGCCCCGGCGACACGGCCCAGCGGGTCGACGAACAGCATCGAGCCGTCGAAGTCCTGGGTGTCGACAATCTGTTGTGGGGCGAAGGATTCGCCGACTGTAGGGTGTCCCTGCAGGAGTTCGAACTCGTGCACCTGATCGAGGACGCCATCGAAAAGGTCGGTGCGACAGTCATTTACACGCACGCCTCCAATGACAGCCATCAGGATCACCGCGTCGTGTCGCGGTGCACCATGGGCGCGGCGCGCTGGGTGTCGACCATCATGGCCTACGGCGGGCCGTCGGCGGTGGGGTTCAATCCCACGGTGTTCATCGACATCTCCGATTCGCTGGACAAGAAGGTCCAGGCGCTGATGTGCCATGTCTCGCAAGCCGAGGCCAGCGAGAAGGTGAGCGCGTCCTGGGTGCGCAGCACCGCCGAACACTACGGATTCCTGTGCCGCCGGCCGTTCGCGGAGGGTTTCGAGCCGGTCCGCCAGGTCCTCGACTTCTGAGGAGTGCCGACCTTTCTGGTGGTGGGTGCCGGCACGACCGGCATCGGCGCGGCCACCCGGCTCACTGAACTCGGTATCGATCACCTGGTGGTCGACGCGGCCGACCAGATCGGCGGGATGTCCGCCTCGGTCACCGATGCGCAGGGATTCACCTGGGATCTCGGCGGACACGTGCTGCACAGCCATTTCCCCGAGTTCGACGCGGCGGTCGCGGCCAGCGGCGTCGGAATCCGTCAGGTCACCCGCAACGGCTGGGTCTGGCTCACCGGCGAGGGGCCGCAGAGCCTGGTGCCGACCCCCATCCAGCAGCAGCTCACCGAACTGCCGACCGACCTGCGGCCCGACGCGCCCGTCCATCATCTGGCGGACTACTACCTCAACCACTTCGGTCGCCGGCTCTACGAGCAGTTCTTCGAGCCCTACAACCGGAAGATGTGGACGGCGCCGCTACACGAGGTCGACCACACCTGGACGTCGTTGCGCAGCGGCAGCCACACCCGCAACGTTCCCCAGTTGGGCTTGGCGGGCAGCGCGGCACCCGCACCGGCAGAGACATTTCCCTATCCCATCGGTGGCACGGGCGCCCTGTGGCGGGCGGTGCAGGACACGCTGATGACGCCCGGTTCGCTGCGGCTGAACACCGCCGTGGTCGGAATGGATGCGGCCAAGCGGGTGGCCACCCTGGGCGATGACACGCTGGTGCCGTTCGACTACTGCGTCAGTACCGCACCGATCACCACGGCACTGGGCTGGATCGGGCAGGGCGGGCAGGCGAGCAGCCTGCGCGCCAGCCGGGTGCACGCCGTCGGCCTCGGATATCAGGGCGACCCGCCCCCGGCGCTGGCCGACAAGACCTGGCTGTACTGCCCGGACGAAAGTGTGCCGTGGTACCGCGCCACCATGCTGAGCAACTACGACCCGGGCAATGCCGGCCCGGGCCGCTGGAACATCCTCTGCGAGGTGCCGTCCTTCCCCGGTCAGACGTCGTCGGCCGACGATGCGGTCGGCGCGGTGCAGGCGTCGCTGGCAGCGCTGGGTGCCGACCCGGCGCGGGTGCAGAGCCGATTCGCGCGGACCATCCCGTTCGGCTATCCCGTGCCCACCCTGGGGCGTGACGACGTGCTGCGGGTGGCCGACAAGACGCTGACCGGGTACGGAATCTACAGCCGGGGCCGGTTCGGTGGCTGGCGCTACGAGTCGTCGAACCAGGACTACGGCTATCTGCAGGGCCGCCAAGCCGTCGACAACGCCCTCACCGGGGCACCTGAAGACGTGTACTGGCACCCCGATCGGTTCTAGGTGACTGCCTTTAAATAGAGTGCGCCCCAGACGATTTCGGTGAGCGTGGTGGCCAGCTCGGCATCGAAGGACACCGGATGCGACGGTAGGTTCTGATGGCAGGTCCGCTCGACCATCCAGGTCAGCGTGCTGGCGGTGGCGGCGACCGGAAGCGTGCGCCGGATGGAACCGTCGGCCTGGCCGTCCTCGATGACGCGGGCCACCTGATCGGAGATGCCGGCCAGTAGATCGCGATAGGTGTCGCGGACACCCGCGTCGTAGCCCGCCATCTCATTGAGCGCGACCAGCACCGGTTGATGGCGGCGGTAGCTGGCGATGATGCCCGCCATCGCGGCGTGCACATCGGCCGGATCGCGGCGAGCCGACACCTCCCACCACTGGGCGGCCGCCGCGGCGAGGTCGCCGAACACCTGGGTGGCCAGCCGGCGCAGCAGATGACCCTTGTCCTCGAAGTAGATGTAGAAGCTGGCGCGGGAGATGCCGGCCTCGGTGGCCAGCCGGTCGACGCTGAGCTCGGTGAAGCTGGTGCCGTCGGCCATCAGCCGGTCGGTGGCGTCCAAGAGGTCGCGTTCGATCTGCTGGCGGCGCTCCTGGCGCTTGGCCTGCGGTTTCCGCGTCACCGACGGCATGCCCGCCAGGATATCCGTTCACCCCACGCCTTGACTAGACATAGTGTCTAGATTTATTGTCACCGCCATGACTGTGTCACCGATCACATCAGCACCGTCCGCGTCGGGTCCGGGGCGTCCGTATGACTCGATCGATCTGTCCTCGCGCGCGTTCTGGGCCACCACCGCGGCCGAGCGTGAGGTCTCCTTCGCGCAATTGCGCACCCAGAGGCCGGTCAGCTGGCACAAGCCGGTGGAGGACGCCCTGATGGACGATCCGACCGACAAGGGCTTCTGGGCGGTCACCCGGCACGCCGATATCGTGTCCGTCAGCCGCGACAGCGACACCTTCCTGTCCGGCAAGGGCGTGCTGTTCGAGACGGTGCCCGAGGAGCTGCTGGAGGCCTCGCAGTCGTTCCTCGCGATGGACGCACCGCGACATACGTTGATCCGCAAGGTGGTTCATTCCGCCTTCACGCCGCGACAGGTCGCGCGTATCGAGTCCTCGATCAAGAGCAACGCGAAGGTCATCGTCGAGGAACTGGCGGCGGCGGGCAGCGGCGTCGACTTCGTGCAGCAGTGCGCCAAGGAGTTGCCGGTGCGCACGCTCGCCGACATGGTCGGCATCCCCGAGTCCGAACGGGACAAGGTGGCCCACGCCGCCGACGCCCTGGTGTCCTGGGGTGACCCGATCTACCTGGCAGGCAGGCACCCGCTGGAGGTGCTCCTGGAAAGCCAGATGTACCTGCACCAGGTGGCCGGCCAACTGGCCGCCGAACGCCGGGAGAACCCGGGCACCGATCTGATCAGCGCGCTGGTGCACGCCGAGGTCGACGGGGACCGGCTCACCGACTTCGAGGTGTCCGCATTCTTCGTCCTGCTGGCGGTGGCCGGCAACGACACCACCCGGCAGACGGCCAGCCACGCCATCAAGGCACTCACCGATTTCCCGGAGCAGCGGGCCTGGCTGCTCGCCGACTTCGACGACCGCATCGGCACTGCCGTCGAGGAGTTCGTGCGCTGGGCCACCCCGGTGATGACGTTCCGGCGCACCGCCGCCGTCGACGTCGAACTCGCAGGTCAGCAGATCACGGCGGGGGAGAAGGTGGTGATGTTCTATTCGTCGGGCAACTGGGACACCGAGGTGTTCGATCGACCCGAGCGTTTCGACCTGAGCCGCAAGCCCAATCAGCATCTCGGTTTCGGGGGCGGCGGCCGGCACTTCTGCCTTGGCGCGCACGTCGCACGCACCCAGTTGCGGGCGCTGTTCGGCGAACTACTCACGCAGCTACCCGACATCGCGGCAGGGGAGCCGGCTTATCTGGCAGGCAATTTCGTGCACGCCGTCCGGGCGATGCCCTGCACGTTCTAGCCGACCCCGACGGTCAACTCGCCGGCCAGCAGGGTCAGCAGTTCCGAGCAGCCGGCCTCGACCTTGACGGTGGCCTGCTCGTCACCGCGGGTCGGCCCGCGGTTGATGATCGCGATGGGCATGCCCGCCGCGGCGGCGTGGCGCACGAACCGGTACCCGGAGAACACGGTCAGCGAGGATCCGGCGACCAATAGCGCGTCGGCCTCGTCGACCATGGAAAACGCTTGGGCTACACGTTCTTTGGGCACACTTTCGCCGAAGTAGACGATGTCGGGTTTGAGCATGCCTGCGCACCGCGGGCAGTCCAGGTAGCGGAAGGTCGACGTGTCGGCGACCACGGCGTCGGCATCGGGTGCCACCGCGATACCGCCGACCTGTTCGGCCCGCTCGAGGAAACCGGGGTTGAGGGTCTCCAGCTCCTCGGCGAGGGCGGCGCGACTCATGGTGTGCCCGCACGCCAGGCACACCACCTGCGCGTAGGTGCCGTGCAGATTCACCACCCGCCGGCTGCCCGCTTTGGTGTGCAACAGGTCGACGTTCTGAGTGATCAGGCCCGCTACCACCCCGGCCGCCTCCAGCGCGGCGAGCGCCCGGTGCCCGGCGTTGGGCCTGGTGTCATCCATGTGCCGCCAGCCGATGTGGTTGCGCGCCCAGTAGCGCTGACGGAACACCGGGTCGGAGGTGAACTGGGCGATCGTCATCGGGTTGCTCGGCGGTGAGTCCGGTCCGCGGTAGTCCGGGATGCCGGAATCGGTCGACATTCCCGCTCCCGTCAGCACCGCCAGTCGCAGACCGGACAACGCAGATACGAGTTCGGGGGCTTCCACCCCATCCAGGATAGGGATAATGGCCGGGTGGACTTCTACTCCGCTTACCGGCACGGATATGTACGGGTCGCCGCGTGCACGCACCACACCACGCTGGCCGACCCCGCCGCCAACGCGGAATCGGTGCTGCGCCTGGCCCGCGACTGCCATGACGACGCCGTCGGGCTGGCGGTGTTTCCCGAATTGACGCTGTCGGGGTACTCGCTCGAGGACGTCGTGCTGCAGGACACGCTGCTCAACGCCGTGCAGGACGCGATCGCCGCGGTGGTCGCCGCATCGGTGGATCTGCTCCCGGTGCTGGTGATCGGCGCCCCGCTGCGGCACGGCAACCGCGTCTACAACACCGCGCTCGTCATCCACCGCGGGGCGATCCTCGGCGTGGTGCCCAAGTCCTACCTGCCCACCTATCGCGAGTTCTACGAGCGCCGCCAGATCGCCGCGGGAGACGACGCGACGGGCACCATCCGAATCGACGGTGCCGACGTGGCGTTCGGCCCGGACCTGTTGTTCGCCGCCACCGACTTACCCGATTTCGTGCTGCACGTGGAGATCTGCGAGGACATGTGGGTGCCCATCCCGCCCAGTGCGCAGGCGGCGCTGGCGGGGGCCACGGTATTGGCGAACCTGTCCGGCAGTCCCATCACCATCGGCCGCGCCGACGACCGCAAGCTGCTGGCCCGTTCGGCGTCGTCGCGCTGCCTGGCCGCCTACGTGTACGCCGCCGCCGGCGAGGGCGAGTCGACCACCGACCTGGCCTGGGACGGCCAGACCATGATCTACGAGAACGGCGTGCTGCTGGCCGAATCGGAACGGTTCCCCAAGGGCGAGCGGCGCAGCGTAGCCGACGTGGACACCGCGCTGCTGCGCGCCGAGCGGCTGCGCCAGGGCACGTTCGACGACAATGCGCGCCATCACTTCGCCGCCGAGTCGGTGCGCCGCATCGAGTTCACGCTCGACCCGCCCGGCGGCGATATCGGCCTGCACCGCGCGGTGGAACGGTTTCCCTTCGTGCCGTCGGATCCGGAACGGCTGCAACAGGATTGCTATGAGGCGTACAACATCCAGGTGGCCGGTCTGGAGCAGCGGCTGCGCGCGCTGAACTTTCCCAAGGTGGTCATCGGGGTGTCCGGGGGCCTGGATTCCACCCACGCGCTGATCGTCGCTGCCAAGGCGATGGACCGCGAAGGGCGTCCGCGCAGCGACATCCTGGCGTTCACCCTGCCCGGTTACGCCACCGGCGAGCACACCAAGGGCAACGCGATCGCGTTGTCCAAAGCACTGGGGGTGACGTTCGAGGAGATCGACATCCGCGGCACCGCCGACGTGATGCTCGCCGAGATGGCGCATCCGTTCTCCCGCGGCGAGAAGGTTTACGACGTCACGTTCGAGAACGTGCAGGCCGGGCTGCGCACCGACTACCTGTTCCGGCTGGCCAACCAGCGCGGCGGCATCGTGCTGGGCACCGGCGATCTGTCCGAGCTGGGGCTGGGGTGGTCCACGTACGGTGTCGGCGACCAGATGTCGCATTACAACGTCAACGGCGGTGTCCCCAAAACCCTGATCCAGCACCTGATCCGGTGGGTGATCGGCTCCGGCCAATTCGGCGACGACGTCAACATCGTCCTGCAGTCCGTGCTGGAAACCGAGATCACCCCCGAGTTGGTGCCCGTGGGGGAGGACGAGGAGATCCAGAGCAGCGAGGCCAAGGTGGGACCGTATGTCCTGCAGGACTTCTCGCTGTTCCAGGCGCTGCGCCACGGGTTCGGGCCCGCCAAGATCGCCTTTCTGGCCTGGCATGCCTGGAGCGACGCCGACCGGGGTGGCTGGCCGACGGGCATCGCGGCGGACAAGCGCGTGGAGTACTCGCTGCCCCAGATCCGGCACTGGCTCACGGTGTTCGCGCAACGGTTCTATTCGTTCAGCCAGTTCAAGCGCTCCGCACTGCCCAACGGCCCCAAGGTATCCGCCGGTGGCGCGCTGTCTCCGCGCGGCGATTGGCGTGCACCGTCGGACATGTCGGCACGGATCTGGCTTGACGAGATCGACCGGGAGATCCCGGCGGACTAGCGCTCGAAGGTTCCCGTCAACGTGCCGCGGGCGGTGTCGAGCTCCTGACTCGGCTGCCGGGCCGCGGCGCGCACGATCACGGCGAAGCAGACGGTGATCGGGATGGCCGCCCCGTCCATGCCGCCGGCGATGATCGCGTCGGCGGCGGTGAAGTCGGGCGGGACGATCAGTGAGTACAGGCTCGCCGACGTGGGTGCGGCGGCGAAACCCCAGAGCAGCCAACGCCATTGCCGTTCCCGAGCGGTGTTGCCCCGGCTCCGGGCCCGGATCACGCCGACCGCCGCGAGCGCGACGCTGATCCAGACCGGCACCAGGTGGAAGGCCACCAGCGAGTGCGGTATCGGTTCGGGCAGCCGCGATGTCAGGCCCGCATAAGCGAGCGAGCCGACCACCGCGAGCGCCACCGCCGCGCCGTAGTTCCACGCCGGTGTCGTGGTGGGCACCTCGTCGGGTCGGGGTTGCTGTGCGGCCATGAACGCGACTGCGGCGCCGCCGGGTGCGACGACACCGAGAATCAGGGAACCCACGCCGATATTGGTCAACAGGTCATGCTGCGGGATCAGCGGCTGTATCCCGATCCAGATGAACCGCAACAACGGTGCGGTCAACATGAAGGCGATGCTGTAGGTCATCCACGCGCGGTGGGTGACCATGTCGCGCTTGCGGATTGCGTACACCGCGTACCAGGCGCTGGCGAGCGTGCCGACGGCCAGGCCGCGCAGCTGGGTCTCGAACGCCGGGCCGATGAAGTGTTCGGCCGGTGGGGTCAGATAGAGGAATATCAGGGCGGTCAGCATGCTGATGGTCATCAGCGTCAGGTAGGCGCGGCCGGTCCACCGGTGCACGGCAGGCCGGCGTTGCCGAATCCGCGCCGAGAACTGGAACATGGCCAGTATCAACGCCAATGCGCCCAAGGTGGTGTGCACCAACAGCACCACCCGGTACTGCGCGTAGGCGGCGTGCCGGACGGCATCCACCGACCCGTCGCCCAGCGCGTAGCCGGCGCCGTTGATCGTCGTGTTCACGTCGTCCTGCCAGCGCGGTGCGCCGGAGCCGAACAATGGCCACGTGTAGTTCACTGCCAGTGGCAGATACAGCGCTGCCACGATCAGCGTGAATATGAAGAGGCCTCGCGAGAGCGCCACCTGTTTGTGGTTGTCCATTTGGAGGACAGATTCTAGGTGGAGTCATCCCCGTCGCACGGGATTTTGCTGAGCTTGCTCAGAGCCGACCCTCGGTGCGCAGATCCGGATGCACCCAATCCGGGGAACGGCGTTCCTTGAAGGCGATGAATCCCTGGCGCGCCTCGGCGCCGCTGTAACTGGCCTTCATCCCGATCCGGTCGAACAACCCGAGGTAGTTGTCCAGACTCGACTTCACCACCGACCGCGCGCCGGGCGCGGTCCGGCACACCTGCGCCAGCACGTCGCGCGCCTCGTCCAGCAAGGTGTCGTGCGGCACCACCCGCGACACCATGCCCCAGTCCAGGGCCTCCTGCGCGGTCAGCACCCGGCCGGTGAACATCAGGTCGCGGGTCCGGACCGGGCCGATGAGGCGTGCCAGCATCTGGCTGTAATAGGTGTCGGCGATACCGCGGAACAGTTCGGGCACCCGGAAGGTGGCCCGCTCGCTGACCACAGCCATATCGCTGCACAGCGCGATCTGCAGGCCGCCGCCCTGGGCCAGCCCGTTGACGGCCGACACCACCGGTTTCACCGATTGGCGCAGCGTCTCGAACGGTGTGACGTCCATCGACAGCGCCGCGCCCCACTTCATCCAGTCATCGCTGCCGTCACCGCCGCCGAGGTCCCCGCCGGGGGCGAAGACATCGCCGGTGCCGGTGATGAGCAGGCCCGCCAGGTCCGGATCGGTCTCGACGTGGCTGACGGCGTACCGGATGCCGAAGTACATCGCCGGGGTCATCGCGTTGCGCGCCTCGGGCCGGTCCAGGCGCACCACGCCGAACGGGCCCTGCCGCTCGAATTTCAGGAAAGGAGTGCCGAGCCAGTCGCCTTCGGGCGGTCGCGCTGTCATGGCTGCCGACTATAACCACAACTGTTGGTGATTCAGTTGAGTGCGTCCTCGATCGCCTCGTCGGATGGGGCGCAGTCACCCGCGCCCGGCACCAGGGTGGCCAGGGCGCCGGCGGCGCAGGCCCGCCGTAGCGCGTGCGCGGGGTCCGACGCCCAGCCCGCCGCAAGCACGCCGGCGAACACGTCGCCGGCGCCGGTGGTGTCCAACGCCTCGACCGGGTAGGCGGGAACGTCCGTCTGTCCGTCGGCGGTGCGGTGGGTGGCGCCGCGCGCGCCGAGTGTGGTGACCAGATGGGGCACCGGCCAATTCCACAGTGCCGCTTCGGCTTCGTTGACGATCACCACGTCGGTGACCTCGGCCAGCTGGGCCAGCGCGGCCGGGTCGGCACCCGCGGGTGAGGCGTTGAGTACGACGGTCGCGCCGGCCGCACGGGCGATACGGGCGGCGGCCGTCGCGGTGTCGAGCGGGATCTCCAACTGCATCAGCAGAACCTCGCAGCCGGCGACGACCTCCCGCAGTGTGGCGGAGTTCAGGCTGAGATGGCCGTTGGCGCCGGGGGCGACCACGATGACGTTCTCCGCGTGCGCGTCGACGACGATGCTCGCCGTCCCGCTGGGCATCGGCAGCGTCGTCACACCCGCGACGTCCACCCCGTTGCCGGACAGGTGCGCCCTCAGTGCGGCCCCTGCCGCATCATCGCCGACCGCTGCCACCAACGTCACATCGGCGCCGGCCCGCGCTGCGGCGATCGCCTGGTTGCCGCCCTTGCCACCGGGGGCCTGGGTCATCGAGGACGCCAGCACCGTCGCACCAGGGTTCGGCAACGCATCCACCGCGAAGACAAGATCCATGTTCACGCTGCCCACCACACATACGCGTGCCACGGGTCTCACCGTAGTGATGATCTGCGCGCTCCGACGAGATTGCGCTCAGGGTCGTAGATATTCGTGATGCTGGGGGATTGCGCAACCCTGTGCGCAATCTCGCCGGAGCACTACGCGGCCCCCACCGGGCCTGACCTGGGGAAGCCCGATACCCTGGCTTGATGAGCGTGCAAGCCACTTCGGCGGAGACCGGCGTCGACCTGCGGGGGCAGGTTCACGCCGCCGCGACCGCCGCGCGCACCGCGTCCCGCACCCTGGCCGCGCTGAGCACCGAGACCAAGAACCGGGCTCTGCACCTGGCCGCTGACACCGTGATGGAACACACCCACGACATCCTCGCGGCCAACGCCGAGGACATCGAGGCTGCCCGCGCCGCGGGCACCGCCGAGGCCATGCTGGACCGGCTGGCCCTCAACCCGCAGCGCATCGACGGCATCGCCGCCGGCCTGCGCCAGGTCGCCGGTCTGGCCGACCCCATCGGCGAGGTGCTGCGCGGCTCGACCCTGCCCAACGGCCTGCAACTGCGCCAGCAGCGGGTGCCGCTCGGCGTCGTCGGCATCGTCTACGAAGGCCGGCCCAACGTCACCGTCGACGCCTTCGGGCTGACCCTGAAATCCGGCAACGCCGTGCTGCTGCGGGGCAGCTCGTCGGCGGCGCGGTCCAACGCCGCCCTGGTCATGGCGCTGCGCGAGTCGCTGTATGAGTCGGGGCTGCCCATGGATGCGGTCCAGCTGCTGCCGAGTGCGGACCGCGCCAGCGTCACGCACCTGATCCAGGCCCGCGGTCTGGTCGACGTGGTCATCCCGCGCGGTGGGGCGGGGCTGATCGACGCGGTCGTCCGTGACGCCACCGTGCCGACCATCGAGACCGGGGTCGGCAACTGCCACGTCTTCGTGCATGAGGCTGCCGATCTCGAGATGGCCGAGCGGATCCTGCTGAACTCCAAGACCCGTCGGCCCAGCGTGTGCAATTCCGCGGAATCGTTGTTGGTGGACCGCGCGGTGGCCGACACCGTGCTGCCGCGGCTGGTGTCCGCGCTGCAGGACGCCGGCGTCACGGTGCACCTGGATCCCAGTGAGGAAGAGCTGCGGGCCGAATTCCTGTCCCTGGACATGGCGGTGGCCGTGGTCGACGGCGTCGACGGTGCCATCGACCACATCAACGAGTACGGCACCGGGCACACCGAGGCGATTGTCACCACCGATCTTGCTGCGGCCCAACGGTTCACCGAAGGGGTGGACGCCGCCGCGGTGATGGTGAACGCGTCGACGGCCTTCACCGACGGTGAGCAGTTCGGGTTCGGCGCCGAGATCGGCATCTCCACCCAGAAACTGCACGCCCGCGGCCCGATGGGGCTGCCCGAACTGACCTCGACCAAGTGGATTGTGTGGGGCGACGGACAGACCCGTCCCGCCTGAATAGGAGAACACTCACTCATGAGCCTGCCCGCCCGCCCCGCCCCGCTGTTCAGCGACATCGACGATGTCGCCAAGCGGCTGGCCGAGACCGGCTATTTGCCCGACAAGGCCACGGCCACTGCGGTTTTCCTGGCCGACCGGCTCGGCAAGCCGTTGTTGGTCGAGGGCCCCGCGGGCGTCGGCAAGACCGAACTGGCCCGTGCGGTCGCGCAGACCACCGGCAGTGAACTCGTGCGGCTGCAGTGCTACGAGGGCGTCGACGAGGCTCGCGCCCTCTACGAGTGGAACCACGCCAAGCAGATCCTGCGGATCCAGGCCGGCACGGCCGGGACCGGTGATTGGGACCAGACCAAGACCGATGTGTTCAGCGAGGAATTCCTGCTGAGCCGCCCGCTGCTGACCGCGATCCGGCGCACCGACCCGACGGTGCTGCTCATCGACGAGACCGACAAAGCGGACATCGAGATCGAGGGCCTGCTGCTGGAGGTGCTGTCCGATTTTGCGGTGACGGTGCCCGAGCTCGGCACCATCAAGGCCGAACGCGCGCCGTTCGTGCTGTTGACCTCCAACGCCACCCGGGAACTGTCCGAGGCGCTCAAGCGGCGGTGCCTGTTCCTGCACATCGACTTCCCCGACGCCGACCTGGAGCGCCGCATCCTGCTGTCCCGGGTGCCCGAGTTGCCGGAGAAGATCGCCGCCGAGTTGGTCCGCATCATCGGGGTGCTGCGCGGCATGCAACTGAAGAAGGTGCCGTCGGTCGCCGAGACCATCGACTGGGGCCGCACCGTGCTCGCGCTGGGCATGGACACCATCGACGACGAGCTGATCGCCGCCACCCTCGGTGTGGTGCTCAAGCACCAGTCCGATCAGATCAAGGCGGCCGGAGAGCTGAAGCTCAACTGAGAGGCTCGGATCGATGACTTCGCGACGTACCCGCCCGCCACAACCGTTGGCGCCCTTCGGCATTCCCGGGCACCTTGTGGAGTTCGTGGAAGCGCTCCGCAGTTCCGGGATCTCGGTGGGCCCGTCGGAGACGGTGGACGCCGGCCGGGTGCTGGCCGAACTCGGCCTCGGAGACCGGGGAGCGCTGCGCGAAGGGTTGGCGTGCGCCGTGCTACGGCGCGCCGATCACCGCGAAACCTATGACGCGATGTTCGACATCTGGTGGCCCGCAGCGCTGGGCGACCGCACCGTGATCGATGACGAGGACGACAGCAGCGACGGCCGACCGGACGCGTTGCCGCCCGAGGACATCGAGGCGATGCGCACCGCGCTGCTCGACATGCTCGGTCCCGACGCGGATCTGGAGAGCCTCGATGACCGGCTGGCGGCGATGATCGCCCGCATCGTGGAGGCGTACGGCCGGTACAACTCCAGTCGCGGCCCGTCGTACTCGTCGTATCAGGCGCTCAAGGCGATGGCGCTCGACGAGCTGGAGGGCCGGCTGTTGGCGGGTCTGCTGGCGCCCTACGGCGAGGAGCCCACGCCGACGCAGGAGGAGATCGCCAAAGCGGTTGCCCAGCAGCGCATCTCCCAGCTGCGCAAGATGGTCGAATCCGAGACCAAGCGGCGCACCGCCGAACAGTTGGGCCGCGAACACGTCCAGATGTACGGGGTGCCGCAGCTGGCCGAGAACGTCGAATTCCTGCGCGCCTCAGGCGAACAGCTACGCCAGATGCGCAAAACGGTGCAGCCGCTGGCCCGCACCCTGGCTACCCGGTTGGCCGCCAAGCGGCGCCGGTCCCGTGCCGGCCAGATCGATATGCGCAAGACGCTGCGCAAATCCATGTCCACCGGTGGGGTTCCCATCGATGTGGTGCTCAAGAAGCCGCGCCCGGCCCGTCCCGAGCTGGTGGTGCTGTGCGACGTGTCGGGTTCGGTGGCCGGCTTCAGCCACTTCACGCTGATGCTGGTGGCCGCGCTGCGCCAGCAGTTCTCCCGGGTCCGGGTGTTCGCCTTCATCGACACCACCGATGAGGTCACCGAGATGTTCGGTCCGGAAGCCGATCTGGCGGTCGCGGTGCAGCGCATCACCCGCGAGGCCGGGGTGTACACCCGCGATGGGCACTCCGACTACGGGCACGCGTTCGTGTCGTTCATGGACAACTTCCCGAACGTGCTGTCCCCGCGCTCCTCGCTGCTGATCCTCGGCGACGCGCGCAACAACTACCGAAACCCGCAGGCCGATCTGCTGACCCGGATGGTGCACGCCAGCCGGCACGCGCACTGGCTCAACCCCGAGCCCAAACACCTGTGGGGCAGTGGCGATTCTGCGGTGCCCCGCTATACCGACGTCATACCGATGCATGAGTGCCGCTCGGCCAAACAGCTCGCCTCGGTGATCGACGGCCTCCTTCCCGTCTGACCGCGTCGCCAAAACGTCGAGGTCGGCAGGTGTGAGCGGCGCGGTGCACTCCCGTAAGCTGGCTCTTCGTGACCAGACGCAGGCTCGGGGTGATGGGCGGGACGTTCGATCCCATCCACCACGGCCACCTCGTCGCGGCCAGCGAGGTCGCCGACCAGTTCGAGCTCGACGAAGTGGTGTTCGTGCCCACCGGGCAGCCCTGGCAGAAGCGGGACCGGCACGTCACCGCCGCCGAGGACCGCTACCTGATGACGGTCATCGCCACCGCCGCCAACCCGAGATTCTCGGTGAGCCGCGTGGACATCGACCGCGGTGGGGCGACCTACACCAAGGACACCCTGCGCGACCTGGCCGCCCTCAACCAGGACACCGACCTGTACTTCATCACCGGCGCCGACGCGCTGGCCTCGATCCTGTCCTGGCAGAACTGGGAGGAGCTGTTCTCCCTGGCCCGGTTCGTCGGGGTCAGCCGCCCCGGGTACGAGCTGGATGGCGAACACATCGCCGAAGCCATGAAGGAACTGCCCGAACACGCCCTGACGCTGGTCGAGGTACCCGCCTTGGCGATCTCGTCGAGCGACTGCCGGTTGCGCGCCCAACAATCCCGACCGATCTGGTACCTGGTGCCCGACGGTGTGGTCCAGTACGTGTCCAAACGGGGGCTCTACGCCGCCCCCGCAGCGACCGAGACAAAGGAAACCCGCTCGTGAGTGCCACCCAAGAAGCCGTGAACGCGGCCACCGTCGCAGCGCGGGCGGCCGCGTCCAAGCTCGCCGAGAACATCGTCGTCATCGATGTGTCCGGGCAGTTGGTCATCACCGACCTGTTCGTCATCGCGTCGGCGTCCAACGAACGCCAGGTCAACGCGATCGTCGACGAGGTCGAGGAGAAGATGCGCCAGGCCGGGCACAAGCCCGCGCGCCGGGAGGGCACCCGCGAGGGTCGCTGGACCCTGCTGGACTACGTCGACGTCGTGGTGCACGTCCAGCATTCCGAGGAGCGCGAGTTCTACTCGCTGGACCGGTTGTGGCGGGACTGCCCGGTGGTGGCGGTCGACCTCGACGGTGCGGAGCCCGACGAGGGCTCGGCATGACCGTTCGCCGGCTGGTCCTGCTGCGGCACGGGCAGACCGAGTGGAATGCCGGCAGCCGAATGCAGGGTCAGCTCGACACCGACCTGACGGAGCTGGGCCGCCAGCAGGCCATTGCCGCGGCCGAGGTGTTGGCCAAACGGCAGCCGCTGCACATCGTGTCCTCGGATCTGCGTCGCGCCTTGGACACCGCCACCGCTCTGGGCGACCGTTCCGGGTTGCCGGTGCACGTCGACGAGCGGCTGCGCGAAACCCACCTCGGCGACTGGCAGGGGCTGACGCACCTGGAGGTCGACGCCGTAGCCCCCGGTGCCCGGGTGGCGTGGCGTGACGATGCCCGGTGGGCGCCGCACGGTGGCGAGAGCCGCGTCGACGTGGCCGAGCGCAGCATGCCGCTGGTGACCGAACTGCTTGAATCCCAACAGGAATGGGGTGCCGACGGGTCGGACCGCCCAGTCGTGTTGGTCGCGCACGGCGGTCTGATCGCCGCGCTGACCGGTGCGCTGCTCGCGCTGCCCGTCGACAACTGGCCGGTGCTGGGTGGGATGGGCAACGCCAGCTGGGTGCAGCTGTCCGGGCACATCGTCAACGACGCCGTCAAGTGGCGCCTCGACGTGTGGAACGCCTCCGCACAGGTGGCCAACGATGTCCTCTGACGTGCCACGCAGGCAAACGCTGCTGGTCTTCTGCGATTCGCTTTCGTACTACGGCCCGACCGGCGGCCTGCCGTCCGACGATCCACGCATCTGGCCCAATCTCGTTGCCGACCAACTCGGTTGGGACCTGGAGCTGATCGGCCGGATCGGCTGGACCTGCCGCGACGTGTGGTGGGCGGCGACGCAGGATCCGCGATCCTGGGCCGCGCTGCCGCGCGCGGGTGCGGTCATCTTCGCGACGTCGGGGATGGATTCGTTGCCGTCGCCGCTGCCGACTGCGCTGCGCGAACTGATCCGCTATGTGCGCCCGTCGTGGCTGCGACGCTGGGCCCGCGACGGTTACGGCTGGCTGCAGCCGCGGCTGTCCCCGGTGGCCCGCCCTGCGCTGCCTGCGCACCTCAGTGTCGACTACCTCGAACAGACCAGGGCCGCCATCGATTTCAACCGGCCCGGTATCCCTTTTGTGGCCACCGTGCCGTCGGTCCACATCGCCGAAACCTACGGGCACTCACACCGCTGGCGCGATGCCACCGCGGATGCGATCACCGCGTGGGGAGAGGCCAAGCAGGTCCCGATCGTCGACCTGAAGGCAGCGGTGGGCGAGTATGTGCTCAGTGGCCAGGGCAACCCGGACGGGATCCACTGGAACTTCGAGGCGCACGCCGCCGTCGCCGATCTGATGCTCAAAGGGCTCGCCGAAGCCGGTGCCTATCAACCGGATTCCCGCGCGGGCTCATGACGGTTCAGGTGGTGACCGATTCGTCGGCGCGGCTGAGCGATGAGGACTTGCAGCGCTGGTCCATCCGTCAGGTGCCGCTGCACGTGCTGGTCGGGGGGGCCGATCTGCGTGACGGCATCGATCCGATGTCCAAGGACATCCAGGACCGCAATCAGGTGACCACCTCCGGTGCGTCGCCTGCAGATCTGTCCGACGCCTACCGGCAGGCGCTGGTGGACAGCGACGGTGACGGCGTCGTCGCCGTGCACATTTCCGCAGCGTTGTCGGGCACCTTCAGCACCGCGGCCGGGGTGGCCAGGGAATTCGGATCCGCTGTCCGCGTGGTGAATTCACGATCGGCGGCCATGGGCATCGGCTTCGTCGCGCTCGCGGCGGCGCGGGCGGCGGCGACCGGCGCCGAGTTGGACGCCGTGGAGGCGGCCGCACGGGCCGCGGTGCCGCGCGGGCACGTGTTCATCGTCGTGCACCGACTGGACAACCTGCGCCGGTCCGGCCGGATCGGCACCACGGTGTCCTGGCTGGGCACCGCACTGTCTCTGAAGCCGCTGCTGCGCCTGGACATCGACGGCCGTCTGGTGCTGGCGCAGCGGATCAGGACCGTGTCGAAAGCCCATGCGGCGATGGTGGATTCGATCGTCGAGGTGGTGGGGGAGCGCGGCGCGTCCATCGCGGTGCACCACGTGGACAATCACGACGACGCGGCCGAACTCGGCGCGGCGCTGACCGCGCGACTGCCGCAGATCGAGTCGCTGACGGTCACCGAGATGGGTCCGGTGCTGGGTGTGCACGTCGGCGGCGGTGCCGTCGGGGCGTGCATCAGCCTCGCCGAGTAGTCACATGTGGGTGCCGCCGTCGACGCGCACCTCGGTGCCGGTGACCCACGAGGCTTCGGGTGAGCCGAGCATCGCCACCACCGCGGCGACGGCGTCCGGCTTGGCGAACATCGCGCCGTCTTCGGTGGGCAGCACGGAGCGGATCTTGCCGAGCAGCGTGAAATCCATGTCCGCAGGCAGGCCCGGGCCGACGCTCTGCCTCGACTCGCCGACCCCGTCGGTCATCCCGGACGACACCGACCCCGGCTGTACGCAGTTGAACCGGATCCGGGCCTGACTGAACTCCAAGGCCAGTGCGTGCGTCATCGCTTGGACGCCGCCTTTCGACGCGGCATACGCCGCCATGTAGGGGTGGGCGAAGCTGGCCGAGGTCGAACTGAAGTTCACCACCGCCGCCGCATTGCCAAGGCGCAGAGCGGGAATGGCCTCGCGGGTTACCAGGAACGTGCCGATCAGGTTGACCCGCAACACCTGCTCGAAGTCGGCGAGCGACATCTCGGCGAAGTGCGCCGACCGCAGGATGCCCGCCGCGTTGATCAGGGTGTCGAGACCGCCGAGGCGTTCCACGGCGTCGGCAACCCCGGTGCGAACGGATACTTCGTCTGCGACATCCATCAGAACCGTGTCGAGGTGACCGGCGGCCTTGGCGACCGTGTCCTGCAACCCCGCAGCGCTGACATCGGCGGCGACCACGCGACCGCCCTCGTCCAGGATGCGCAGCACGGTGGCCTGCCCGATGCCGGACCCACCCCCGGTGATCAGGACGCGGCGGTCGGTATAGCGATGGGTACTCATGGTTTGGGTCACCTCGTGGTCATGTGGAGCGCGGCCAGGTGGCTGAACAACATCGACGCGCCGATCGGGTTGCCGCCACCGGGGTAGGCGGTGCCGCTGACGGCCGCCATGGTGTTGCCGGCCGCGTAGAGGCCGGGTATCGGTTGTCCGCCGGTATCCAGGACGCGGGCGTGCGTGTCGGTGACCAGCCCGCCCTTGGTGCCCAGGTCGGAGAGTCCGAAGGCGGCGGCATGGAACGGCGGCCGGTCGATCGGTGCCATCGGGAGTTCGCCGCCGCTGAAGGTGCGGTCATAGGCTTCGTCGCCGCGGCCGAAGTCGGGGTCCGAGCCGTCGGCGACCAGTGCGTTGAAGCGGGCCACGGTGGCGGCGAGGTCGGCGGGCGGGAGGCCGATCGCGGCGGCCAGTTCGTCGAGGGTCTCGGCGGTGTGCCACAGCCCTGCGTCGCGGTACCGCTCGGATTCCACCAGCGACACACTGGTCGACAGCACCGGCGGGACGTCGTGATCGCGGTCGTCGTACACCAGCCAGAACGGCAATGTCATTGCGCCGGTGCGCATCCGGTCGATGATCACCCGGCCTTGCCGGTCATACGGTGCGCTTTCGTTGACGAACCGGTGGCCGCCGGAGTCGACGAGGATGCCGCCGGTGATGCTCAGGGAGAATGTCGATCGACCGTCGGGGTGGGTCAGTCCGGGGGACCACCAGGCCTGATCCATCAGGTCGGTCGCCGCGCCGATCCGGATGGCCGCCTCGTGTGCGGACCCGGTGTTGCCCGGGGCGCCCATCGTGTCGACGGGGAGTCCGGGTACGCCGTGCGCGGCGCGCATCTCGGCGTTCTGCTCGAAGCCGCCCGCAGCCAGGATGACGCCGCGGCGGGCCTGGATGCGGACGGGTGCCCCGTTGCGCTGCACGACGACTCCGGTCACGGCGCCGTCCTCGGTCAGGATGTCGGTCAACGGGGAGTCGAGGTGGGTGGTCGCATGGGGGAACCGGCTCAGCGCGGCGAGGAACCTGCCGATCAATGCCCTTCCACCGGTGAGATATTCGGGTGCCGGCGTGCCGAGGCGTTCATGGTCGAGCGGCCCGCGCACCGTGTCGGCATACGGTCCCAGCGCCGCGGCGGGCAGGGCCCTGGCGACGATGTGGCGCATGCCGTCCACCCGGGCGCACGGGGCGCTGCCGAAGTAGTCGGGCCAGGGCAGCACCTTGAACGCGAAGGACTCGTCCTCCTCGAGATATTCGATGAGGCGCGCTCCACCGCGGACGAAGGTGTCCTGTAGCGCGCGGGGTGTGCGGTCGCCGACGACGGCGTGGAAGTAGGTGAGGGCGTCCTCGATCGCGTCATCGGTCCCGGCGCGGACCAGCACGGGATTAGCCGGGAACCACATGCCGCCGCCGCCCGAGTAGGCGGTGGTGCCACCGAACTTGTCGGTCGCCTCGACCAATGCCACCGACAGGCCTTCCCGGGCCGCGGTGTAGGCGCCGGTGATGCCGCCGCCGGATCCGACGACGACCGCGTCGACGGACTCATCCCACATGCGCTCGCCCTACTTCGCGAACCGGCCGGTGATCGGGGGCAGGTCCTTGAGCGTCACGATGCCGGGCGGGGCGGCCACGACGGCGGGTACCGCATTGGTGACCGGGAGCGCGGTGTAGATCATGCCCAGCCCCATGAATCCCGGCTCGGTCCAGCCCTTCGGGGGCAGGCAGTGCAACACGGTGCGCATGTTGGGGGTACCGAACACCTGGATGACATGGCCGTGCTCAAGGGGTTTCGGCGGTGTCACGTGCTCGCCCATGGTCCAGTTGAAGCCGACGCTGACGACGTTGCGGTCGCCGACCCAGCCGCGGTGGTAGCCGTACACGCTGCCGACGGTGCCCTTGGGGATCTGCATGAAACCCAGGTCGGTGTCACCGGTGGCGGCGGTGAAGGTGACGTCGAAGGTCAGCCGGTCCAGTTGTGCGCCGATCGCGTCGGCCATCATCGCCGCCGATTCGGCGAACACCTCACTCTCCCGTCGCACGCTCTCGTCCAGGCCCGGGGTGGCCGGGTCCTGCCCGAAGCCCATCGCCGACTGGGTGCCCGCCGACTCGTAGGTGGAGCAGTCGACCGATTCGGTGATCCGGATCTCGTCGACCCGCTCGCAGGAGCCCGACAGCACCATGCCGACCATGTTGGTCATGCCGGGGTGGGCGCCGCTGCCGAAGATGGTGGAATTACCGGCTGCACAGGCAGTTTCGATGCGATGCCGGTCTTGCGGAGTCTGTTTGCCGCCGGTGATCCAGGCCGCGCTGGAGCACACGTTGATCCCGGCTTCCAGTAAACGCACCAGTTCGTCGATGTCGGGCCACAACGGGTTGTAACAACAGGCGTCAGGCTTCAGCGCGATGAGGGCGTCGATGTCGTTGGTGGCGGTCACGCCGGTCGGTTCCGGCCAGCCTGCCAGGTCCGCGGCGTCGACGCCCACTTTGTCGGCGCCGTGGGCGTACACGCCGACCAGTTCCATGTCGTCGCGGCCGATGATGGCGTGCAGGGAACGTTTGCCGATGTTGCCGGTGGTCCACTGGATCACGCGGAGGCGGGCAGGGGGCGGGACGAGCGAAGTCATGGGTGCACACTATTGCGGAGGTGTTCATGCGTGTAACCCGGGTCACACAACCGGTGTCCATCATCCAGGCTGCGGTCACTCGCCGGCCACCGATCGGACCGCGGTGCGGCTCGGGCGACGACCGCAGCCACCGCCCGAGCCGGTCACGAACTACTTCGAAGATTCCTCTGAGCCAGCGTCTTTCGTCGTGCCCTCGGAGGACTGACCAGCCGATGTCGCCTTGTTGGAGCCGGGGAATTTGAGCGTCGGCAGCTTCAGCTTCGGTAATTTGAGCGTGGGCTTCTTCCACGTTGGTTTCTTCACCGCGGGCGCATCGGCGGTAGCCGCATCTGCCTTCGTTGTGTCCGCCTTCGGTGCGTCAGATTTCTCGGTGTCATCCACGGGGCTGGAGGACGCATCCGACACGTCGGCCGCGGCAACTGCGTCGGGTTCCTTCTTCGTGTGCAACGACGTCGGCGTGACGTCCGCCTGCGCGGTCGACAAGGTCACCGCCTTCGTCGTGGTGATCGTCGGGGACGCGACATCCTGGCTCGTGTCGGCGGCCTTGGCCGTCGCCGTCAACGCCTGCGACGGATCGAGCAAGTTCCTCCCCGCGGCGATGAACGCTGCGACGAGCTGCTTGAGAGGTTCGATGATGAAGTTGATGGCCTGGATGGGAGTGAATCTGCCCAAGACGTAGGTGCCGTCCAGTGCGCTGACCACACCGCCCTGCACCCGGCCGGCGATCGTGAAGACCACCCTGGACACCACTGCCGGCACTTCAGCCAGGCGGGGATCCACGTGGAGGTCGATGAGGGTTTGGGTCACCCTCTTCGCCAGGGTATCCGCCACGTACGTCACCGCGAAGAGTGGAATGGTGATGGCCGTCCCGATCGGGCCGGCAGGCATGTAGTAGTACGGTGCGAAGAAGTCCACGGAGCTGGTCAGCTGCAGGGGCACCGATTTCACCTCGTGCACGGCAGTCTGCACGGTGCTTTCTGCGGCCCGTTGCACGGGTGGCGAGCTCACCATCGTCGCTGTCGCTATCGCTATCGCACCGGCCAACGCAACCACCGGTGTCACACGTTCACGGACATCACTCAGAGCGTGCACTGCTTCCCCTTTTTTCGAGACATAGCTGCACTTATACAGTCTGGATTTGCTGCGGGAGCAGTCCACCATGTTCTTCAGCAAATTTCCAGCGTTTTGTGCAGCCGGGCTTACTTTCGGAGTGAAGTGATTGGCTCCACGGCATATTGAGGTGAGTTAAATAGTGAAGCGATTGGTAATCAGCTAGCGCCTGAACACGATCGGCGTATCGCACTATTGTTAGCTGCTGCGAGGCCTGACGGTCGTGCGTTCGCGCACGGTATGTCAATATTGCCACTGCCTATCGGCCGGTCGGCCCCCGGGGCGCCGTCCTCACAGGATATTGGCAGCAAATTCTCGTTCGGCACCCTGGCTGCCTGTCACTGTCAGGGACAGGCGCGGTGCTCGCCCATCGCGCACGATGGAAGGCATGACGGGCACACGGGCTTCAGGCGGTCAGCAACTGGCCGAGTTCTTGCGCAGCCGGCGTGCGGCCGCCGACACTGCGCTGCTGCCGGGTCTGAGCGGGCTGGGGCCACGCCGGGTACCCGGGCTGCGCCGCGAGGAGTTGGCTGAGGCGGCCGGGGTGTCGCTGACGTACTACACCCGCCTCGAGCAGGGCCTGGCCACCAATCCCTCGAGTCAGGTGCTGGATGCCCTGGCCCGGGCGTTGGCGCTCGACGAGGTCGAGCGGGCGCACTTGCAGCGGCTGGCTTCCGCGACGGATGGCCGGGCACGTTCCGGGCGAACGGGGCTGCGGCCCGAGTTCGCCACACTGCTGGATGCGATGCCCGACGTCGCCGCCGTCGCGCTGTCGCCTCTTCAGGACATCGTCGGCTGGAATCGACTGGGCCACGCGCTCCTTGCGCCGCACCTCGATCCCGCGGCGCCCTATGGCAGTGCGCCGCCGAACAAGGTGGCGATGATGTTCACCGATGCGCATGCACGCACCTTGCATCGTGAGTGGGAGGCCGAGGCCACGCTGGCTGTCGCCTCGCTGCGGTACGTGAGCGCTGTCTACGTCGCCGAGGACGACCTCGCGCGACTCGTCGGGAACCTGAGCGTCGCCAGCGACGATTTCGCCCAACTGTGGGCTGCGCAACCGGTGGCGCTGTGTACCCACGGCATCAAGCGCTACCACCATCCCGTCGTCGGGCGGCTCGACCTGCGATTCCAGATCTTGCATCTTCCCGAAGACGACGGCCACCGGCTGCTGTTGCATCACGCCGAGCCCGGATCCAGCGACGAGGCTGCGCTGCGCCTACTGGCCAGCACCACCATCACCGAATAGCGCCGCACCGCGAACAGCGCTGCGCCGCAAACATAACTCCGAGGAGAGGGTCCATGGATAGTTCCACCCTGCCCAAAAACAGGTCCGCCGCGCAGGTACGGCGGCTACACCCCGGCCTGCTCGCCCTGGCTGTCGGTGGCTTCGGTATCGGGCTGACCGAGTTCGTCATCGCCGGGCTGCTCACCGATGTGGCAGACGCACTGCACGTCACCGTGCCCACCGCGGGCGCGTTGATCTGGGGCTACGCCCTGGCAGTGGTGGTGGGAGCGTTCACCGTCACCGCCGCCTTGTCGCGGCGTCCACCGAAGGCGGCGTTGTTGGTGCTGCTGGCCTTGTTCGTTGCCGGCAACGTATTGACAGCGCTGGCACCGGGTTTCGGTGTCGCCATGCTGGGCCGGATCGTCACCGCGCTGTGCCACGGCGGATTCTTCGGCATCGGCGCTGTGGTCGCCGGGGACCTGGTCGCCCCTGAACGCAAGGCATCGGCCATCGCGATCATGTTCGGCGGGCTGACCCTGGCCAACGTGCTGGGCGTGCCGTTCGGCACCTTCGTCGGCCAGCACCTCGGCTGGCGCAGCGCCTTCTGGATCATCAGCGCCCTGGGTGTGCTGGCCATCGTCGGCGTGGCCACTCTGGTGCCCCGGCAGCCGGCGCCACCGCCGTTGGGCGGCAACCACTTCGCCGTCCTGTTCCGCCGCCAGGTCATTTTGTCGATCCTGTTGACCATGATGGTGTTCGGCGGCGTGTTCGGTGCCTTCATCTACGTCGAGCCGCTGGTGACCCGTGTGACCGGCTACAGCGCGACGGCGGTGCCGTGGCTGCTGGTGCTCTTCGGAATCGGTTTGTTCGTCGGCAATTTCGTCGGCGGCTGGGCTGCCGACCGGAGTCTCACCTGGACACTGCGCACCGTGTCGGTGCTGCTGCCGATCGTGCTCATTGCTTACGGGCTGCTCGCGTCGTGGCGGGTACCGGTGGCGCTGCTGCTGGTGGCCATGGGACTGGTTGGGTTTGCCGCGACGCCAGCCCTACAACTGCGGGTCATGCGTTTTGCCCACGACGCACCGACCATGGCGTCAGCGGCCAACATTGCGGCATTCAACCTGGGTAATGCGATTGCTTCGGGGCTGGGCGCCGCGACCATCGCTCTGGGGCTGGGTTGGCGGTCACCGGTGTGGGTGGGCGCGGGCATGGCGCTGATCGGCGCGGTGCTGGTGTTCACGAATAGCCATGGGGAGCAACAATGATCGAGACATCTGCCCTGCATCCGCAGGCCCGCGCCCACCTGGCCGCGGCGGCCACGGCACCCGCTATCGCCACGCTGTCGGTACCGCAGGCGCGCTTGGCGGCGCTGGCCTACCTGGACCTGCAACGCCCCGCACCGGCGATGGCAGAGGTGGAACATCGGTTCCTCCCCGGACCGACCGCGGACCTTCCCGTTCGCATCTACCGGCCGACCAGATCGAGCGGGCCGCAACCCGTCATCGTCGTACTGCACGGCAGCGGATGGGTGATCGGCAACCTGGATCTGGTGGACGAGCCCGCCCGGGTTCTTGCCCGTGACACCGGGTACGTCGTCGTGGCGGTCAACTACCAGAAGGCTCCCGAGCATCGATTCCCGATTCCGCTGCAGGACTGCGTCGCGGCTGTGCGGTGGGTGCACGGCCACGCTGCCGAGTTGGGC
Organism: Mycobacterium sp. P2_H7; assembly: GCF_056403275.1. Classification (NCBI taxonomy): domain Bacteria; kingdom Bacillati; phylum Actinomycetota; class Actinomycetes; order Mycobacteriales; family Mycobacteriaceae; genus Mycobacterium; species Mycobacterium sp. P2_H7. The sequence continues at coordinate 64,086 of NZ_JBFUFU010000009.1, forward strand.
GTCGACTCTGGACGGCTGGCCGTGGTCGGCGACAGCGCGGGCGGTAACCTGGCCGCGGCCACCACCGCCGAGCTGGCCGGCACCGATGTCACCATCGCCGCTCAGGGCCTGCTCTACCCGGCGCTGGATAGCGCGATGAGGACACCGTCGTACACCGATTTCGACCGTGGTTTCGGTCTGGACGCCGCCGACATGGCCTGGTTCTGGAACCACTACGTCGATGCGAGTGCGGGTACCGATCCGCGCGTCTCGCCTGTACACGCCAACGGTTTTGCCCATCTTCCGCCGACCTTCGTGGCCACCGCCGGTCATGACGTGTTGCGCGACGAAGCCGAGTCCTACGCCGTCCTGCTCCGCGATGCCGGGGTGGACGTCGAGGCCAAACGCTATCCCGGGATGATCCACGGTTTTTGGTGGATGGACGGTGTGCTCGACGACTCACGCGAGCTGCAACGGGATCTCGCGGACTTTCTCGTTGCCCGCCTGGCGCGCTGAAGGGGCTGCAACGCCAGATGTGTGGTCCGTCGGCGGGCGTTGGATCCACGCCGGATGGCACGGCGCTGCGGTAGCATCGCCGGGTTAGCCGGGGCTGGCAGGATGCCCTGTTGGGCAGCAGCGATGCGTGTCAGGAGTGGTATGCGCACCCGAGGGTGGGCGGGCGATGTGCCGACGACCGACGCCGAGGCGAGGACGCGGATCCTGGCCGCCACGCGCGGGGTTATCGACGTCAGGGGCGCCCAGACGAATATCACTGACGTGGCTCGTGCCCTCGGGGTGACGCGGCAGACGATCTACCACTACTTCTCGGGTACCGACGAGCTGCTCGGCGCCGCCGCCGCCGATGCGTCGTGGGCATTCGCAGGCAATCTGGTGACCGCGTTGCGGGGTATCCGCGACCCCGCGGAGGTGATCGTCGAGGGTCTGATGCTCACGTTGCAGCGGCTTCCGCAGGATCCCTACATCGGCCTTCTGCTCAATCCTCAACATGTGGCGACGTTTGCGGACATTCCTGGAAACGACTTGGCGCAAGGGCAAACTCGAAGCGTTCTGGAACGTCTCGACGTCGACTGGTCAGAGTTCAGTGCGGCGGCATTCGACGACATCGTGCAATTGACGCTGCGAACCTTGCAGTCGTTCATCCTCTCTCCGGTCGAGCCTGCCGACGAACTGCGTCGACTCCTTCATCGGTGGGTGGGTGCCGCCGTCACCGACAGTGAACGGACCGCCAGTCCTCGGACTCGCCGTCGCCGCTGACGTTTCACCGCCAGGATGGCCCTTCCTTGCTCCCAAGAGGTGCCCCGTCACCCACCTCCTTCTTCGTCGACGCCGAGGCCCGGTGGTGCCGTCCACCGGCCCGCTGTGCGGGCTCTCACATCCGTTATGGCGGTGGTCACATCGTTTGAACGGTCGCGGTGGGCGGTGGGCTGAAGAAGTTGTCGGCCAACCAGTTAACTGCTTTCACGCGTCGAGCCGAGTCGCCCGGGGGAGCGCGCAATCCCGGGTACAGGTTCCCAGGAGGTGGGTCTCGCCGAGTCCGCTGTCGGTGCGCGCACGCACTCAACGTGGTCATACTCCAAGAACGGTATGTATGACCTAGGTGGCCCGCCGATCGCCGGCCGGGATCTGGCTCTGAGGTCGTTCAGGGTGGAGCGCCCCTGGATCACCGTCGAGAAAGGCTCTCCGGCAAAAGAACTATAGATCTGTGATGCGGAACGGCCGATCGGCGTCCGGTTTGCCGACAGCGCCTTCCTTCCATGCGCCCGGAGGTCTATTTGGTCATACATGAGCTGTAGCATCGTATGATCAGGGGACCGGACTCGTGGTTGCCAGGGTCGGCAGTCTGGCGTCGATGGTCAGTTGTGTCGCAATGGGGGAGGAAGTGGTGCACGAGGTTCTCACCCGAGCTGGGATCTTCAAAGGGGTTCCGGCCGAGGCTCTGGATGCAGTGACCCGGACGATGCAATGGGTGACGTTCGCTCGTGGCGAGTCGGTCTTCAGCGCCGGGGAGCCAGGTGATTGTCTCTACGTCATCGTTTCCGGGCGCGTCAAAGTCGGGCGGCGCATCGCTGATGGTCGCGAGGTCCTGCTCGCGGTGATGGGTCCCTCTGACATGTTCGGCGAGCTCGCGATCTTCGATCCCGGCCCACGCACGTCGACGGTGACCGCGCTGACCGAATTGCACACCGCGGTCATGGACCGCGCGGGTCTGAAGGCGTGGCTGTCGGATCGACCCGAGATCTCCGCGCAACTGCTGCAGGTCCTCGCGCGGCGGCTGCGTCGCACCAACGACATCATGTCCGATCTGATTTTCACCGACGTGCCCGGTCGGACCGCCAAACAGCTCCTTCAATTGGCCGACCGCTTCGGTCAACCCGAGCGTCACGCGGTGCGTCTCGATCACGGTCTCACCCAGGTCGAGCTCGCACAGCTGATCGGCGCTTCTCGCGAGACGGTCAATAAAGCCCTGTCGGACTTCGCTTCCCGCGGCTGGCTGCGCATCCAGGGCAAGACGATCGTGATCGATCAGCCGAACAAACTGGCGCAGCGGGCTCGGTAACGCACCGATGCCAGCGCCGCGGTTCACTGGTCAGCTGTTCACGCCCGGGACTCGACATCACGCACCGGAGATTTCGTGATCGTCCGGTTCCGCGTTCGCACGACGCTGACAAGAGGCCAGTTTCTGGCCAGTTTGACCGACTTCACCGCAGACGCTGCGGACCCTTCCCGGCTCGGTCCCGTGTCGACGGTTCACCTTCACCGCCGCACCCGCAACACCGCCGAAGTGACCGAACGGTCGACGTGGATCTGGGAGCGACTGCGCTATGACTGGTCAGATCCACAGCACATTTCGGTGAAAACACTCGATTCCAACCTCTTTGGCGGCATGTCCGGATATCAGTACACCCTGTTCCGCCGGGCGGACGGTGCCACCGATGTCGAGGTGCGGATCATCCGGGAGGGTGGCAACCTCGTCGGCAACATCGTGTCGTGGGCACTGGGGAGATTCGGCCAGAAGGCGCTGCGTGCAGCATTCGTCCGCTCCGTACAGGCCATCGAACATTGCGCCCGCACGGCTGGTGAGCGACCAGGCTGAGTTGCGCCAGCGGCACCGGTTCAAGGGTGCGGGGAGGATTGCCGAAGTCAGGAGCTTGGAATGATCCAGTCGGAGAACGGATCCGAGGGATGAATCGGGTATGCGCCCGGATGCTTGTCGCCCATGATCGTGGCGATCAAGATGGGAGCTGAGAAGAGTCCTGCCGCCGATGAGAGGACGCCGCAAGCGCCAGAGTTGCGGCCGATGTGAACGACCCTTGTCGGGACACCAGGCGAATACTGATTGCAGATGTCAACGGCTCTGATCGTTGAGTCAGCTTCTGCAGGAGCGGCCAGGAGTACAGCCGCCGTGAAGGCTACCGATATGGCAGCACCGAGCTTTGCGGCCAGGACCATCGTCAGCGAATCCGTTCCCCCAGGTGCGGCCGAGGTGGCTCATACACTGATCTGAAAGCGTAAGGCCGCCATGGTGAAATGCCACTGAGTAGCCATCGAGAACCGCTGCTTTGTGGGAGCTCTCACATCCAGTATGGCGGCGGTCACACCGAGCCGGGTCCGCACAATGTCAGCAGCGTGACGAAGCTTGTCACTATGGCCGTTCGGGTGTCCGGCTTTCTCGCGGTTGGCGGAATCCACCGATCTGATCTTCGAGAAGTTCGGCAAGTCGCAGCGTGGTGCGGTCTTCGAACATGGGCCCGATGAGTTGGGCACCGACGGGCAACCCCTCAGCTGTCTGGCCCGCGGGGATGGCGGTGGCGGGCAGGCCGGGCATGGTGGCCAGCCCAGGCCAGGTGAGTTGGTCCCCGAACGGGTATGCGGTGCCGTCGATGTCGATGGTGCGGTCTTCCAGGGTGCTGGTGTGATCATGCGGGAAGGCCGGGGTCGGTGTGATGGGGCACAGGACGGCGTCGAAGTGGGTGAACAGGCGGCGCCACTGCTCGCGGTGCACCTCACGGAGCCGGTCCGCGCCGACCCAGTCGCGATGGGAGAGAACCGATCCGCGAAGCCACGCGGTGTCATAGCCGCGCTGGTCGGGGCCGAGCGTGGCGGCGGTGTTCTGCAGATCGGCGTAGAGCTGCGGGGGATGATTCGCCGCGGCGAACGAGGTGAGCAGTTCGATGTAGACGGTGGCCGCCTCGGTGAGGTCGGGCAGCAGCGGGCTGCGCCGCTGCACCTCGGCGCCGGCAGCGACGAGTGCGTCGGCGACCCGGCTGATCGCAGCGCGTACGGCCGCTCCGGTCGGGATGAGGGGATGCTCGTCGACGACCAGGACGCGGAAGTCGCGAAGCTGCTGGTGCCGAGCCGGCGGAAGCTCGAAGCGGTACGCCAGGCCCCGGGTCAGCGGATCGGGTCCGGCCATCACATCCAGCAGGAGCGTCAGGTCGCGCGCGGTGCGGGCCATCGGGCCGAGGACTGCCAACTCGCCGTCGGTGGGGAGCGCGGGAACGTGGGGCGGGACCGCGCCGCGGGTCGCGACGATCCCGAAGGTCGGTTTGTGCGCGTAGATGCCGCAGTAGTGCGCCGGTACCCGCAGCGAACCGCCGATATCGGAGCCCAGTGACAGCGGCCCGAATCCCGTGGCCAGTGCGGCCGACGATCCGCCTGACGATCCGCCGGGGCTGCGATCGTGGTCGTAGGGATTGTTGGTGGTGCCGTAGATGGCGTTGAAACTCTGATGGTCTTGCAGCATGAACGGGACATTGGTCTTGCCGAGGATGACGGCGCCGGCAGCTTTGATCCGTGTGACGGCCAGCGCGTCCTCGGCGGCAATGAAGTTGCGGTGCGCCGGGTTGCCCCAGGTGGTCGGCAGGCCCGCGATGTTGTAGGACTCTTTGACGGTGACCGGGATTCCGAGCAATGCGCGACGCTCGCCCCGGGCTCGCGCCTGGTCGGCGTCGCGGGCTGCGTGCCGCGCCCGGTCGAAATCGCGCACACAGATGGCATTGATGGCGGTGTCGAATTGCTCGATGCGGGCGATGAATTCGTCCGTGAGTTGCACCGACGTCACCTCACCGGAATCCAATGCGGTGCAGAGTTGCTCGGCTGACTGGAAAGTCCACGGCATGACCGCGACGTTACCGAGTCGGTCACCCGACGTGTGGAACCCGGGCTCAGTCGGTCGAGCGACTCTTGGGCGAGGGGCGCTTCGGCGTTCGCGGTTTCTTGTCGGTGTGTTCGGCTGTGGGCTGCGCTGCGTTCTCGTCGGCCGCGCTCGATTCGGTGCGGCCGTGCCCGCCACGGAGTGGGCGCGGTGTGAGCGCGCGGGTGATCGCCGCGAGGGGGTTGCGGCGCTGGGTGTGTGGTGCGGTGGTGACGCCGAGCAGGGATCTGATCCTGTCTGCAGCCGTGTTCTTCTGGCGCGGCAGCGTGGTGGTTTCGGTAGTGGCGGGTGTGTCGATGGCGGCGGTGCTGGTGGACGACGATGTCGCGGGACGGCGGTGGTAGGTGGCGTCGATCCGGGGGCGAAGCAACGTGTCGAGTCGGGCGGTGTTGACGCCCAGATAGCGCAACGGTTGGGTGATCGGCAGTCCGGCGGTCGGCACGACGTAGTGCGTGGTGACACCGCCGGCGGCGTTGGTGGTGACCGTCTTCAGGGTGCCGGGGGTCGAGGGGTTGGCGGCGTCGCCGTAAAAGGGGTGGACGAAGGCCACTCCCATCACCGCGTTCAGGGCGGAGAGTGCGGTGGGGTGGTTCGGCCAGTCGGAGAGGCCGTCGTATTCACGCACGATCTCGGTGGTGGCGTACGGCGTCGGTAGCGGGCCGCGGGGTACCGACAGCCACAACAGCGGGTTGCGGGTGACGATGCCGCCGGTGGCATTCATCGGATCGCCGAAGGTCACGAACGACAGCTCGGTCCTGGGCCGGTCGGGTGTGATGCGCAGCGCCAGAGATTGTTTGACGTAGTTGAGCACGATGGCGCCCTGGCTTGCGCCGGCGAGGGTGATTTTGATGCCGTCGGGTATCGCATCGAGGTGTGCGTTGACGCCGCTGGCGCCGATCGCCGAGTCGAGTGCGAACAGCAGTCCGGCGGGGTAGCCGACACCGGTGATGGGGCCGGCGTCGCCGAGGTATCCGTCGGCGAGACCGAGCGCCTGTTGTGCGGTGGGCACGGTGGCGCACAGGCAGGTCCCACCGAGATAGAACGCCGCGATGTCGGGACCGGGATCTTCTGCGTGCGCGGCGGGTTGGGCACCGACCGCCAGTGCCATGACGGTGACAAAACCTGCAGCGGTGACACGCTTCGTGGCGTCCACGGCGCACCTTTCGATGTGGGTTGGGCAGCGCGCAGCTTGGTCAAATGCGTTGGTGTGGTGCGGCGACAGATGGACTGGTACGTCCGTGCTATTTGTCTCTGCCGAAACTTATCGGATGCCGCGTGCGGTTGTCGGGCGTCCGGTCAAGATCACATCAGCGTGCGGGCGCACCAGGGCGCAGGGCGCCTGGTGAGCGTCCGGAGTGTTTCTTGACCAGCCGGTGCAGGCCTGCCGGGTCGGCGAGGCCGACGGCCGCGGCGACGCCCTCCAAGGGCGTGCGGCTGGTGCGCAGCAGGTGCAGCGCGCGTTCGAGGCGGATTCGCGCCACCAGTTGCAGCGGACTCAAGCCCGCAGCCTTCTCCGTCAGCCGCGCCAGGGTGCGTGGGCTGACCCCCGCGCGGGCCGACAGCGAAGCCAAGGTGTGAGGGCCGGTCAGGTTTCCCCGGACATAGGACTCGAGGTCCGCGACGATGTCATCTCGCGCGGCCAGATGCGAGGGGAGAGAAAGCTTGCCTGCGAGGTGCGTTGATCGATGAGTAGCCGGCCGGCCAGTTCATCGGTCAAGGCAACGCCACCAAGATGTCGCATCAAGGCAAGCATCAGATCGACGTGCGCGAAGGAACTGCCGGCGGTCCAGATCTGCCCGTCGTGCACCACCATGTCGTCGCAGTGGGCGCAGAACGGCGCGATTCGCCGCCTGCCCGAGGTCGTGGCCATCGCCGGATTCGAACACCTGAGCGCCATGGCCAAGGCGGGAACGCCCGGACCACCACAGTGACGTTAACGATCGCCAACGGTTATCCAAGCGAGACCCGCAGACACTGGCTTACCCAAGGTGTGGCCCCTACGTTGTTATTTGTCAGTACATGCGTAGTTGCTACGCGGGCAATTCAGTGGTGGAGGTGGTTCGTGCACCGCCGAGAAGCACTTGAGGTCACCGGTTTGCTTCTGGCGTCGGCATTGTTGGCCGCGGTGGCGCCGCCGGTCGCCCGGGCAGATGACAATGTCTACGATCCGTCGTTGCCGCAGCGGATCAGCGCCGGGGCTCCGGGTGATCCACTGGCACTGGCCAATGCGTCGCTGGGAGCCACCCGGATCGCCGCGGAGACGACGGCCGATCTCGGCCACAAGTTCCTCGCGGCGTTCGGTCTGGTCAAGGACGCGCAGGTCGGCCCGGGTGGTCGCGTTCGAGGGCCGCAGGCCATCGAGTACACGATCAGGCGCGCAGCGTCGCAGATGGGGGTGCCGTACTCGTGGGGTGGGGGAAGCCTCACGGGTCCGAGCAAAGGCATCGACTCCGGTTCCGGCACTGTGGGTTTCGACTGTTCGGGGTTGACCCGGTTCGCCTATGCGGGCGTGGGTGTGCTGCTGCCCAGGTGGTCGGGCGATCAGTACAACGCCGGCCGGCACGTGTCCAAGTCCGAGGCGCGGCGCGGTGACCTGCTGTTCTGGGGTCCCGGTGGCAGCCAGCACACGGCACTGTATCTGGGCGGCGGTCAGATGATCGAAGCGCAGCAGACCGGAGTTCCGGTGAAGGTGTCACCCGTGCGTCTGTCGGGCATGACTCCCTACGTCACCCGGGTGGTCGAGACCTGAGTGCGGCGAACGGGATAGCAACTCGGCTGGGCATCGGGCTGGCGGCCGTGGGGCGCCCGGCGTACATCACCGGCGGCCGGGCCCACGACCTCGGCTCCGAACGCCCGGTCGAGGCGATGCGGGCGCGGACCTTCGATGTGCTGGACGCCGCCTACACATCGGGCATCCGGTACATCGACGCCGCCCGGTCCTACGGCCTCTCCGAGGAGTTTCTCGCCGAATGGTTGGCCGCGCACCCCGAAAACGCGGATGTCGAGATCGGATCCAAATGGGGCTACCGGTACGTCGGCGAGTGGCGGACGCACGCCGACGTGCACGAGATCAAAGAGCATTCGCTGAGCGCGTTTCGCCGTCAGCTCGGGGAATCACAGAGCCTGCTCGGTGACCGGCTCGACCTCTACCAGGTGCACTCGGTGACGCTGGACAGCCCGGTCCTCACCGATACCGAACTCCAGCGCGCCCTGGGTGAGTTGCGGGACAGTGGAATCCGGGTGGGCTTGTCGACCTCGGGGCCTCGGCAGAAGGACGTCATCCGGGCCGTGCTTGACATCGAGGTGGCGGGCAGGCGGCTGTTCTCGTCGGTGCAGTCCACCTGGAATCTGCTGGAAACCTCTGCCGGCCCGGCACTTTCGGAAGCGCGGCAGCGGGGCGTGGACGTGATCCTCAAAGAGGTGTTCGCGAACGGGCGGCTCGCCCCGGGCAATCCCGTTGCCACCGCGGGTACGACGCAAGCCGAGCAGTTTGCAACAGAGTTGGCGGTCGGTGTCGATCAACTCGCCGTGGCAGCGGCGCTTCATCAACCCTGGCAGCCGCGCGTGCTGTCCGGCGCCGCCACTCCGGAACAGGTGCGTTCGCATGTGGCCGCCGCCGATATCCACCTGACTCCGACGGTGTTCGACGCACTGATGTCGTTGGCGGAGGATCCGGACGACTACTGGGCGGCACGCTCCCGGCGCGAGTGGAATTAGCTGCCGTAGAGGTGCAGCACCCGCGCCGCCAGGGTGGCCACGTCCCCGCTGAGCCGCACGATCGGCGGTCCACCGCGCTGATGGATCACGTTCGTCAGCATCGCCACATAGGTATCGGAACCGGGATCGATCCACAGCGATACCCCGGTGAAGCCGCTGTGGCCGACGCTGCCGATCGGGAAGATCAATCCGCGCGGCTTGGACAGCTCGGTGTCGATGTCCCAGCCGAAGCCACGCAGATCCTGGCCGGCGATGGCCGGATAGTTCGGCGCGAGTAGGGGATCGGCGGTATTGGGACTGTTCTCGATGGCGCGCCGGTTGGCGTCTCGGGCCGCGTCGAGCTGATCGGCGGTGTGGCCGGGTTGCTGTGGCGTTGTCATCAGTTCCAGCGTGTCGGGGTGCAACGGGAATGCGCTCGGCCGACCCGCCAGGCGATCGATCAACGCCTGGGCGTACCTGCCGACGTCGTCGGCTGTCGAGAACACACCGGCACTGCCCGCCGCACCACCCATCCGGCGGGCTGTCGGGTCGTGCACGGTGCCGCGCAGCAGCTGGTCGAAGTCCGGGTTGACACCCGGGGTGTCGTCGTCGTGTGCGGTCGGCGCGACGCGTGCCAACAGATCGGTGCTCCATCTACCGGGCAGGCACGGGACCGGAGTCGCGGTCGGGTCGAAAGCGATGGCCGCACCACGGATCCGGTGCGGTCCGCACGCCTTCTCCGCGGGAAGGTAGCGGGTGTCGGGCAGGCCGAGTGGCGCAAAGACGTTGTCCTGCACATAGGTATCCACCGACTCGCCGGTCAGCTTCTCGACGAGCGCCCCGAGGATGATGAAGTTGATGTCCGAGTAGTGAAACCCCTCACCGGGTCCGAACTCCAACGGCGCCGCCAGCGCGCGGTGAACGCCCTCCGCCTTGTCCGGTGCCGCCAATCCCCACGGCCCCTGCCGGCTCAGATCACCGCCCGTACCCGACGTGTGGGTGAGCAGCATGCGCAACGTCACCTGCGCCCGCCGCGGGTCCGCGGTCGGATTGAACTCGGGTAAGTAGGTCTGGACGGGATCGTCGATGCGGACCAGGCCTCGCTCGTAGAGCTGCAGAAACGCCACCGTCGTCGCGAGAGGCTTCGTCAACGACGCGAGGTCGAACATGGTGTCCTCGGTCATCGGCTCGCCAGGAGCGGGCGCGCCGTCCACCCCGGGTTCGTCGGGAAGCCTGCGCCAGCCGAAGGCCTGCCGGTAGACGACCTTGCCGGCGTGCCCGATCTGAACCACCGCGCCCGGCAGCCGGTGCGCCGCCATCGCGTCATTCACCAGCGTGGTGACGGCCGCGAACGGACCCGCGGGTAGCACGCTGGGCGCCGCGACCGTCGTCGCCGGCGGAAGCGCCACCCGCCCACACGACGGGACCGCGGCGAGAACGAGCAGGATGGTGGCGCAGACTCGCACGGCGCACCTGTTCACCAGATCGACGGTAGCCGAGCTCGCGGTCCGGCCGTTCAGAACCGCTCGCGAAGCGGCCGATCTGCAGGTGTGCTGCGGTAGATACCCCGGTCGATCAGCCGGGGAACCACCTCGTCGATGAACTCCCGGATGGATTGCGGCCCGGCGGAGAACATCAGGTTGAAGCCACCGATGTTCCCGTCCTCGAACCACGCCGCGAAATCGTCGACGATGTCGTCGTAGGAGCCGACGAACTTCCGGTGCGTCGCACCGCCACGCCCCACCGCTTGGGCGACAACCTCGCGCACCGTCACACCGGGGCGCTCCTGAATCCAGTCGTAGAGCCCGACATAGTTGCCGAACGTGCTGGTGATCGTCTTCTCGACATCCTCGGGGCGGGGCAGGATCTCCAGCGGGAACGGATCGTTGATGTCGGCGTAGGTCGCGTCGATCCCGAACTGTCCCAACGCGAACGGCGCAATGGGCGCCCAGTCGACATGGCTGTCGAGTTCGTCCAGCTTCTCCTGGGCCTCCTTCGCGGTCCGGCCCAGATATGGAATGAGACCCGGGATGGGTGGCACCGATCCGGGAGCCCGGCCCCGCTCGACGAGCGCCTTGTCCAGCGTCTCGCGATAGACGGCCGCACTGTCGCGGGTGGAGGAGTTCGTGAACACCATCTCGGCGTGTTTGGCGGCGACCCTGATACCCGCCCCGGAACCGCCGGCCTGAGCGATGAGCGGCCGGCCTTGGCGGCTGGGTGCGATGTTGAGTGGGCCGGTGACCTGAAAGCGGCTGCCCCGGTGGTTGATCGGATCGGCATGGAAGCGGATGCGACCGTCGGGGTCCCGGCGCAGCTCCCGGTTGTCCCAGAGCGAGCGCAGGACGTCGAGAAACTCGTCGGCGCGTTGATAGCGCGCCTCGCGGTCCAGGTGGTGTTCCAGGCTGTAGTTGAGCGCGAAGTGGTCGATGACCGACGTCACGGCGTTGAATCCAGCGCGCCCATCGGACGCCTGGTCGAGCGAGGCCAGCAACCGCGCCAGGTTGTAGGGGTCATAGAACGTGGTGGACGCCGTGGCGATGAGTCCGACGTGCTTGGTGTGCTGGGAGATTGCGGTCAGGCCGGTGATCGGCTCCACTGGGCCGCCGTCGAACGCCGGCGAACCCTGCATGCCGGGAATATCGCCGACGAACAGCGCGGTGAACAGCCCTTCGTCGCCGAATCGGCCATATTCGAGGAGGCGGCTGAAGACATCGCGCTCCGGGATGTCGTGCGCCTGTTCGTATCCGCGCACACCCTGATGCAGGTTCAGATCGTTGGCTACCAGGTTCAGATGCAGATGACGTCGTTCCGACATCCGGTCTCCTTGTCGTGGGTGAGGGAGCGCACTCAGCGCATGGTGGCGTGCAGAGCGTCGGTCATGGCGTCGATGGCGCTGTCGCGATCCAGGGACCAGCCGTCGGCCAACCACAAGTGCATGAAGGAGTCGACCATGGTGTACATCATCGCGACGGCCAGCCGGATCTGATCCTCGGTGGCGCCGGGCATGACATCGGTGCGGATCCAGTCGATGACGTTGGCTTCCATCGTCTCTCGGTGCGCCGCGGCGAATTCGGGGTCGGTCGCGCGCGCCTGGTGCAGAGCCATGTACAGCTCCGGTGCGGACGTGTAGAAATCGACGACCTTGCCGAAGAAGGCGCGGATGGACGGTCGCCCGGACCTGCCGCCGCGTGGGGCGTCCTGCTCGGTCCACACCGCCATGCGGGTGTTGCGAAGTTCGCGCAGCACTGCCGCTTTGCCGTCGAAGTGAAGGTAGAACGTCGCCCGGCCGATGCCGGCGCGCCGGGCGATGTCGTCGATGGTCACGGCCGCATATCCGCGTTCGGCGAACGCCTCGAGTGAGGCGCCCAGGATGTGGTCGCGGGTGAGGATGCGGTGGCGGTCACGCATGGTGAGTCGCTGCGCTGTCTCTGTCATGTGAGGGTCACTCCGTCCAGGCGGCCCGTCGATCGCCACTGGCTGAGCATGGCGAAGAAGTCGTTGGCCTTGCCGCCGAAGTTGTTGGACAGCATGCCGTGCGGATTATCCTTCTCGCCTTCGGAACTCAGGTAGCTGGGTGTGCAGTCCGCGTAGAAGGCCTTCGGCAGATCCGATGCCTCGTTCATCGCCGACAGCCACTCGTTCTCGGCCTCGCGGGTGGCCTCGATGGTCGTCGCGCCGCGCTGCACCAAGGTATCGACCAGATAGGCGAAGTGACGAGCCCGTTCCTCGGCGGTATGGGTGTAGTTCGGTGACACCCCCGATTGGGTGTAGCCCAGAAAGAAGCAATTGGGAAAGCCGTGGGTCTGCAAGCCGTGGAAGGTGCGCATGCCCTTGGCCCAGCTGTCGCTCAGCCGGACGCCGTCGCGGCCGACGATCTCGAAGCCGAGCCGCTTGGTGAATTCGGTGCCGACCTCGAAGCCGGTCGCGAAGATCAGTGCATCCAGTTCGTAGTGGATCCCGCCGACGACGGCGCCGGTCTCGGTGAACCTCTCGACACCGCGACCGTCGGTGTCGACGAGGGTGACGTTCGCACGGTTGAACGTCGGCAGGTACTCGTCGTGGTAGCCCGGGCGTTTGCAGTTCAGCTTGAACCAGGGTTTGAGGGCCTCGGCGGTCTTTTCGTCGGAGACCGCCTGGCTGATGCGACCGCGAAGCCGCTCGATGGCGTCCCAGTCGGCGCGGTACAGAAAGTCGGTGACCTCATCCGGCGTCATCTCCCGGCCGAGGCGGGCCGTCTCGCGGATCACCGCGGGCTCGGTCAGCGCCAGGGCGTTGCGCGTCCACCCGTCATCGGTGAGGTCGAGCTCCCATTCGACGCCGGCGTTGACCCTGGTGAAGTTCTCCATCCGTGCGCGTTGCCAGCCCGGCGTCAGACCGGCCGCCCACTCCGGGTCGGTCGGCCGATTGTTCCGCTCGGCGACGGTGCTCGGGGTCCGCTGAAATACATAGAGCTGCTGAGCTTCTCGACCCAGATGCGGTATGCACTGCAATCCCGTCGCCCCGGTACCGATGATCCCGACGCGCTTGTCCCGTAGCCGGGTCAGGCCGCCGGACTCGTCGCCGCCGGTGTAGTCGTAGTCCCACCGGCTGGTGTGGAAGGTGTGGCCGCCGAATTCGTTGATACCCGGGATGCCGGGCAACTTCGGTCGGGTCAGGGAGCCGGGAGAGACGGCGACCAGAGACGCGGTCAGGCGATCCTCACGGTCGGTGGTGATGATCCAGTGCCGGGCGGCGTCGTCCCATGCCATCCCCGTGACGGTGGTCTGCAGCAGGGCGTTTCGGTACAGCCCGTAGTGCCGGGCGATGGCTTGCAGGTGATGGCGGATTTCGGGGCCGTGGGCGTAGCGCTCCGACGGCAGGTAGTTCAGCTCTTCGAGCAACGGCAGGTAGATGTAGGACTCGATATCGCATTGGGCTCCTGGGTACCGGTTCCAGTACCAGGTTCCACCGAAATCACCCGCGGTGTCCACGATCCTGATGTCGTCGATGCCGACCTCACGCAGCCGGGCCGCCGCGATCAGGCTGCCGAGTCCGGCGCCGATGATGAGGACCTGGACATGGTCGGTCACCGGGTCGCGTTCGACCCGCTCGACGTACGGGTCGTCGGCGTAGTGGGAGAAGTCGGCGGTGACGTCCACGAACTGTGCGACCCCGTCGGTGCGGAGGCGCTTGTCGCGTTCCGCCCGGTATTTCGCGCGCACCCATGCCGCGTCATACGTGGCGGGCTGCGGTCCCGGGTCGCTCAGTTCTGCCATGCCCTGTCCTGCATCGTCGGCCCGGCCCAACTCGCCAGACACACTGTCTTGTGAATGGACACAGGGTATAGCGGGACGGGCAAGGTGCCAAGGGGCGCCAACTGTAGATTCTCAGAACCAGTGTCATATTCTCGCGATGAGCGTCACATCGATTTCATATATGACACGAATGTGAGATCCAACGCGTTGACCACCAACGTGGCATCGGCCTTCGAGTCCATCGACCAGCCCACAATCCAGCGGCTGAACGCGTCGAGCACAGCACAGCAGTACAGCCATCCTTCCCGGGTCCTATGTTGCGTGATATCAGTGACCCACAACTCATTTGGTGCGAGTCGGTGGAACTTGCGATGGACCAGATCATCAGCAGTGACCACCCCGCGCAGGCGTTTCACCCGTACTGGACCCGGCAGGCCGTAGATGCCGGCAAGGGTCATCAGGACCGACACCGTGCGTGGGCAGACCGTGATTCCCATACCGAGGGTGAGTTCAGCGTGGACGCGGCGATAGCCGTAGGTGCCCCGTGAGGCGACGTGGATCTCGCGGATCAGTCCGGTCAACCATTGCCGATGCAACTGGGTGGCTGTGGTCGGTTTTCGCTTGTGCTTGTAGTAGTTCTGGCGTGTCACACCAAGAATGACGCAGCAGCGATCCACACGCGCCCCGGCGCCGACCAGTCGGTCGATCACCGGGTAGATCCTTTTGGGCGGGGCTTGTCCTCACCGAGGAACGTGGCGGCCTGGCGCACGATGGCCAACTCGGTTTCCAGCTCGCGGATCCTTCGCCGCGCTGCTCGCAACTCTGTTGATTCGCTCGTCGGGACACCGGGACGCACCCCGCGGTCGATATCGTCCTGCTTGATCCACTTCGACAGCGTGACGGGATGGATGTCGAGGTCGTCGGCGGTCTGTTTCTGCGGCTTGCCGGCGCGCACGAGCGCGATCGCGCGCGCCCAGAACTCGGCAGGATAGGGGCGGGGCATGACGGTCAGCCTTTCGTACAGGCCGTCACTTAGTCACCGAATCTGGAACCCAAACGGTGGGTCAGGTCAAACTGTCACCTGATCGTGCAGCAGACCCATCAATCCGAGGCCGGCATATAAGAATCATGGCCTGAGCGTCGTCGTCGCTGATTTCAGATGTTCGCTCCTGTTATCCATGCCCGTGATGGAGCCCCGTCAGGTTCCCACGACGTCATGACCCGCGCTATCCCTGCCTGGGACACGGTCACCCATCGGGTTGTGCACCGGCGGATGACCGTGCCTCGAAGTGTCCGAGGGCGGCACCTGTGTGCTGCAGGTCTAGTTGGCGGTGGTGGCGTCGTATTCCTCGCTGAGACCGCGTCGCAACCGGACCCTCGGCGCCGTTTCGGGTGACCATAGCGCTCCTATGATCGTGATGATCGAGGTGATCACCATATAGACGGCAACCAGCCAGTACCGGTCGAATTGTGGACCTATCAGTGCCGTGGCGATTAGAGGTGCGAATCCGCCGGCGAACACCGCGGCGACTTGCGGGCCGACTGAGGCTCCGGAGTAGCGGAGCTTGGGTTCGAACAGTTCGGTGAAGTACGCCGGCTCGACGGAGTAGCAGAGGTCGCGGCCGATGTTGCACGTCAGGATCAGCACCAGTAGCACCATCAGGAAGTCCCCGGTCTGCACGCCCCAGAAAAATGGGAACGCCATGAGCGCCATGGTGACAGCACCGGCGATCACGGTGTAGCGGCGGCCCCACCGGTCAGACACCCATCCCCACAGGGGAATGGTGAAGATGCCCAGTCCAGCCATGATCATCACCGCGAGCAATATGTCGCTCTTGGCGACCAGAATCGCCGGCCCATAGGCGAGCAGAAACGTGGTGTAGATGTAGTAGTTCGCGTTCTCGGCGAACCGCATCATGATGACCTTCAGGATGGTCTTTGGACGCGTCTTGATGACCTTGACGACCGGCAGCTTCTCGATCTCGCCCTTGCGTTTGACCTCCTCGAAGACCGGGGACTCGGAAACCTTGCTGCGGATGTAGAACGACAGTCCGACGAGCACGATGGAGGACAGGAACGGGATCCGCCACCCCCACGCCTCGAATTGTTCGTTCGAGATCAGACCGACCATGATGAAGAACGCTCCGTTGGCCAGCAGGGTGCCCGCCGGCACGCCGATTTGCGGCCAGGAGCCGAAGAAGCCCCGGCGCTTCGGCGGTGCGAATTCAGTAGCCATCAGGGCGGCGCCGCCCCATTCGCCACCCACACCGATGCCCTGCACGATGCGCAGCAGGACCAGCAGGATCGGGGCGGCGATGCCGATGGTCGCGAAGTTCGGCAGGCACCCGATGAGGAATGTCCCGCAACCCATGAGACCCAGGGTCAGCATGAGGATCTTCTTGCGCCCGATGCGGTCGCCGAAGTGTGCGAACACGAGACCGCCGATGGGCCGGGCGGCGAAGCCGATGGCATAGGTGCTGAAGGACAAGAGGATTCCCACGAAGGGATCGACGTTGGGGAAGAACTGCTTGTTCAGGATGATCGCCGCAGCGACTCCGTAGACGTAGAAGTCGTACCACTCGATGCACGACCCCAGCACGGAGGACACCAGGGCCCGTCGTCGCATGGCGGGGTCGACCGCGGGAAGGTGACGCCCCGAGGTCGGTGGTAACTCGGTCGACGCGTCGACACTCATGTGAGCTCCAATACTCGATGGGGTGAAGGTGGCGCGCATTACAGGCCGCGTCGGCTGACGAGTGTATACGTAAGCACAATAAATTTCTAGAGGTCGGCCTACCCCTCGGTGGTGACCAGTAGCTCGCTGAACTGGTAATCAGTCTTGTTCCTGCTGCAGATTGCACGCCAATCGATGTGCGCAGGGAGGCCCAAGAGGTGCAAGTCAAAGCGCAGTGTTGGCTTTTATACTGCATACGTATACAGTATGGTGTCAGTGACTGGGGACACATACCTCAGTGCAAGTGACCTGAACTGGGCGATGACCCGCCTACCGACTCACGATGGAGGAATTCTCATGACGACTGCGGCAGCTCCGAGGTTGGCGGTCCATACCCAGGACCTCAAAGTTCCTCTCAAGCAGAGCGCCGAGCGTGGAAGTACGTCATCGGTGCGCTCCACCGTCGAAGAGGTAATCGACGATATCCGTCGCCGCGGTGACGCGGCGGTGCGCGACTACGCCGAGAAGTTCGACAATTACGCCGCCGACACCTACCTGCTGAGTTCTGATCAGCTCGACGAGATCATCGCTCGGGTACCCCAACAGGTCATCGACGACATCACGTTCGTCCAGGAGCAGGTCCGGGTGATGGCGCAGAAGCAGCTGGAATCCTTGACCGACTTCGAGATCGAAACGCTCCCAGGGGTTTTCCTGGGCCAGAAGAACGTCCCGATCGAGGCTGCGGGCGCCTACATCCCGGGTGGCAAGTACCCGTTGCTGGCCAGCGCGCACATGACGATCATCACCGCCAAGGTGGCCGGGGTGAAGCGCGTCGCCGCGTGCACTCCCAAGATCCGCGGTGAGGTCCCCGACGCGACGATCGCTGCGATGGCCCTCGCTGGCGCCGACGAAATCTATCTGCTCGGCGGCATCCAGGCGGTGGCGGCGATGGCCATCGGCACCGAGACCATCCGACCGGTCAACATGCTCGCCGGTCCGGGCAACGCGTTCGTGGCGGAGGCCAAGCGCCAGCTGTTCGGTGAGGTCGGCATCGACTTGTTCGCCGGCCCGACCGAGGTCCTCATCATCGCCGACGAGTACGCCGATCCGTTCATTGTCGCTGTCGACCTGCTCTCGCAAGCTGAGCACGGCCCCGATTCGCCTGCGGTGCTGATCACCACCAGCGCCGAACTCGGCCACAAGGTCATGGAGCACATCGACCACATCCTGATCGACATGCCCACCCGCGACTACGCCGGCGTCGCCTGGCGCGACTGGGGCGAGGTCCGCGTCGTGGATACCCTCGACGAGGCCTACTCGCTGGCCGACGAGTACGCCTCCGAGCACGTGCAGATCCTCACCCAGAATCCGCGGGAGGCACTGGACAAGATGCACGACTACGGTGCCCTGTTCCTCGGCGAGGGAACCTGTGTCTCATACGGTGACAAGGTAATCGGCACTAACCACGTGCTTCCCACCCGCGGCGCCGCGCGCTACACCGGCGGTCTATGGGTCGGTAAGTACCTGCGCACCGTGACCTACCAGGAAGTCACCAACACCGAATCAAGCGCCTTCTTCGGGGAGCTGTGCGGCCGTGCCGCCCGGGTCGAGTCCTTCGAAGGCCATGCACGATCCGGTGACGTGCGGGCCGCGAAGTACCGCGGTCAGCAGCTGGCGTGGTCCGAGCACAGCTTCACCGACTAGCAGACGATCGTGGTCAACTTCGATCTCAAGGATAAGACCGCCCTTGTCACGGGGGCCGGCCGCGGCCTCGGCAGGGCTATCGCTGATGGTCTCGCCGAGGCGGGCGCGGTGGTCTACGGAACCAGCCGCAGTGCTGAGACCGCGGAAGCGGTGTCGCACCGCTATGGCACTCCGGCAGTGGCGGTGGAGATGACCGACACCGCCTCGATCCGTACCGGTGTCGCCGACATCCTGGAGCACAGCGGCGGAATCGATCTGCTGGTCAACAATGCCGGCATCAACATTCCCAAACCGGCGATCGAGATCACCGAAGCGGACTGGGATGATGTCCTCGATACCAACCTGCGGGGCAGCTTCTTCCTCACCACCGCGCTGGCCAAGGGATGGCTGTCGTCGGGGACGCGGGCGGCGGTGGTCAACATCGCCTCCCAGGCAGGCCTCGTCGGCATCGAGGAGCGTGCCGCCTACGGCACCAGCAAGGCGGGTCTGATCCATCTGACGAAGATCCTTGCGTTGGAATGGGCGCCAAACAACATCCGGGTGAACGCGGTGGCCCCGACGTTCGTGCGGACCGAACTCACCGAGTCGACGCTGAGTCGACCCGACTGGGCCCGCGAACTGAAATCACGAATCCCCATGGGCCGCTTCGGGGAACCCGACGACATCGTCGGTGCCGTGATCTTCCTGCTCAGTGACGCCGCGTCACTCATCACCGGCACCACCATCGCCATCGATGGCGGGTACACCATCCGGTGACCAACGGCCCCGGTGGACTCGATGCCGGGCACGTCCCCCAGCATTCTCGCCCCGCCGAGCGGGCCCTCCCGAAAGTAGAAGACATCATGGCTGAGCCGAACACCATCGCCCGAGCTGCCGCCGTCGGATCGGGATACATGGGCGGCGGGATCGCCCAGGTCCTCGCGATGGCCGGCCACCCAGTCGCCCTGGCCGACGTCGACGCGGTGACCGCCACGAAGGCACGCGAGCGCCTAATCGCCGAAGCGGCCCGCTACGAGTCCGAGAGTCTGTTCCCGTCCGGCGCAGCCGACAGGATCGAGCGAAATCTGGTTGCCGCGGTCTCGATCGAGGATGCGGTCGCCGACGCCGACTACATCACCGAAGCGGTCCCGGAGATCATCGACGTCAAACTGGACACGCTGCGGCGGGTGTCGAAGGCAGCCCGGCCCGACGCGATCATCGGCACCAACACCTCAGCGATACCCATCGACGAACTGGCTAAAGAAGTACACGAACCGTCGCGGTTCCTGGGTGTGCACTGGATGAACCCGGCACCGTTCATTCCTGGAGTGGAGCTGATCCCGAGCACCCACACCTTGCCCGCGACCGTCGACACCACCGAAACGCTGATCCGCTCACTGGGCAAGATCACCGCCCGCGTGGCCGATACGCCGGGCTTCGTCGCCAACCGCCTGCAGTTCGCGCTCTATAAGGAGGCGTTGGCGATCGTTGAAGAAGGGACCGCCACACCCGAACAGGTCGACGCCGTGGTCAGCAACACCTTCGGCTTTCGGCTGGCCCTGTTCGGCCCGTTCGCCATCGGTGACATGGCTGGATTGGACGTCTATCAAGGCGCTTATCAGACTCTTGAGCAGGCCTACGGAGAACGATTCGCCGTGCCGACACTCCTGGCTTCACTGGTGGAGCAGGGCCGTCTCGGCATCAAGTCAGGTCGCGGACTTCTCGACATCGCCGAGGCCGACACTCCCGCACTGGTGGCCTACCGCAACAGGGCCTATGCGACGCTGTCCGCGTTGCGCTCAGACCTCGGTCCCGCGCCTGGACTGTAGACCGATTCCACGTGCCTCTCACACGCAATCCCTTATGCGGCGGGCACGCTCGCCCGAGCGTTCAGGTCAGCAGCCAGGCTGCTGGGCCTTCGGGACCGGAGCCTTGGGCTTGACAGCACATTCAGGTGTCTGAGAAGAAGCGACGACACCGGCTGAGACGTTTGCAGAAGGCGAGGTCGCTCGGGTGACCACCACCGGCGGCACACCGCTGGTCGGACATGGCGACCGGCCACGGTAGCGACCATTACACCGGTCCGTGTTCACCGCACCATCGCGTAGGCACGGAACCCCGGTCGCTAGTCGACAGCACCGTTGAAATCTAGGCCAGTCGAAATCTAGGCCAGTCGTCTAACAGGTGCGCGGTGGCCGCCAAGAACAGCTCCGGACCAGATCCGTCACCGCCGCGACACCACGATGACACGCTGTCGGCGCACCGACGAGAGAGCCAGCTACCTACCGACCCGACCGCCACGTTCGCGAGGACCCATCTGGGACGCCGCGGTTCGGCGGCCCGCGGTTGTGCATTTTCGGGTCGACCCCATACACGTGCGGATGCCCGCACGGCGGGCGTGCGGGCATCCATTGGGCTCGAAATTTCGGTGGTCAGCTGTTCTGGACGCAGCCGGGCAGCCCGGTGGGGATTTGGCCGGCGTCGACGTTGCCGGGTGCCCAGCCGGGGGCGCAGTCGCTGCGGGTGTAGCTGCGTCGTGAGTCGGGCTGTTGGAACCGGTTCAGGTCGGGCAGCGGCTGCAGTGGGCTGATCGGGGCGACGGATGTCGCTGCGGTGTAGGAACTCTCGGGGAACAGTGACTTCTGGAAGATCTCGGTGACGAACGAGTCGTCGGCGTCGGCGAAGAAGTTGCAGTTGTCGACGAATTCGCTGCCTGGGCAGACTTTTGCGGTCGCCGTGGTGACCCAGGGCAGTGGCATCTCGATGTTCTTGGGCACCGCGTCGGGGCCCTTGGCCAGAATTTCCAGCCCGATCTTCATCGCTACCGCCCCCTGGGCAGGTGGGGAACCCGAGGACACCCCCGGCCAGCCCTGCGACAACATCTTGCGCAGGTAGTTGCTGTTCTCACCGGTGACCGGAACGCGTTTGCCGGCGGCTTGGAGTGCCTTGACCACTCCGTCCTCGCCGGCCTCTGACCAGATCCCGTCGACGTCGGGGTGGGCCGCAAGGGCTTTCGACGTTTCTTGCTGGCTGACCGAGGAGTCCCAGTTGCCGTAGTACTCACTGATGACGGTGATGCCCGGGTAGCGGTCGAACACGGCTTTGGCGGTGTCGTAGTGCACGGTGTCGGTCGAGGTGCCCGCCACGCCGCGGTTCATCATGACTTTGCCCTTGCCGCCCATGAGGTCGACGAGGGCTTGGGCCGTCTGGGCGCCGAAGAATGCCTTCTTCGGCTCGCCGTCGCGTGCTCCGGTGATGTATGACAGGTTCCAGGCGCAGGGTGCCTCCACGGTCCCGTCATAGGCGATGAACACGACGCCTGCTTCGCAGCCCTGTTTGATCACCGGGTTGAGCGCGGTCGGTGAGATGGGGTACAGGACGATGAGTTTCGCGCCCGCGGCGATCATCGACTGCAGGTCGGAAATCTGTTTCATGACGTCGGAGCCGGATATCACCTTGCGCACGTCATACTTTGCCAGCACTTCGGGTGATTCGGCGACCGACATCGCCAGGTTGGCGCCTTCGTCTTGCCAGTTGTTTCCGCTGTAGCTCAGGTCGAGATAGATCTTCTCCTTCCCCGATTCGGAGCCCAGCGCCGAACATGCGGTCAGCGATCCGCATGCGGTGGCGGTGAGCAGCGCGGCTGCCAGGAGTCGGGTGAGGGTGCGGGAAATCATGGTTCCTCCAGATTCGGGCAGGGAAGTGAGGGGTTCGGAGGGTTAGGCGCGTCGGGAGCCGAGCAGGTTCAGCAGTAGGGCGATGACGATGACCAAGCCGTAGAGGATCTGTTTGAGCCCCTCCGACCAGCCGATGGCGCTGATGTCGATGCTGACGATGGTCAGCAGCACAGCGGCTCCGATGGTGCCGCCGAAGCGTCCCGCACCGCCGGCGATCGACGATCCACCGATAACGACGGCAGCGATGCTGGGCAGCAGCCAGGTGGAGCCGATGTTGAGGTCCGATCCGGATCCGTAGCCCATCAGCAGAACACCGGCGGTCGCATAGAACAGCGATGCGACCCAGTAGACGAGGACCTGGGTGGTGGCGACGTTCACTCCCGAGATGCGTGCTGCGACGGTGCTATTGCCTACCGCGTAGGTACGCCGGCCGAGGCGGGTGCGGTACTGGACCCACATGCCCAGCACGGCGGCGACGATGAACAGATACGCCGCGGGGCGTAGTCCGAGGATGTCGCCCTCACTGAACAGGGAGATCAGGAAGCCGGGCGCGGTCTGGCCCGGCGAGCCGGCGCTGAAGCCGAGCAGCAGGGCCGCGGCGATGGTGGACACCGCCAGCGTGACGATGAACGGCGGGAACGTGGTGCGGGAGACGATGAGGCCGCTGACCAGACCGCACACCGAGGCGATGCCGACCGCCGCGATCGCGGCAAGCCCGGCGGGGAGGCCTTCGCCGGTGAGGTACCCGGTGAAGAACGCGGCGATGGCGATCGTGGAGGGCACCGATAGGTCGATGCCGCCGCTGAGGATGACCAGTCCCTGCCCGAAGGAGACCAGGACCAGGAACGTCGCCAGAATCAGGGTGTTGGTGACCAGTGCCCAGGACGGAAAGTTGCTGCTGAACAATCGTGACAGCGGGATCAGGGCGAGGACCAGCAGCCAGACGATCATCGGCTGAGTCAGGGCGAGACGCACCCGGGAGAGCCGACCGCTCGGCGCCGCCGAGGGTGCGGTGCCCGCGGAATCGGGGAGCGCACCGTCGCGATTGATCTGAGTGGTCATGACGCGGTCTCCTTCGTGGAGTTGGCCAGTTGCGGGGCGGGCGCGGAAGCCACGGACGGCTCGCTGGGGGTTGCGGGCGGCGCCCCTGGCTGAGACGAGCGGGACTTCGGCCGCCGGGCGAGCGCATACGCGGTGGCGGGAATGCACAGCGCGATGATGACGACGAGGCCTTGGACTGCGCCGACCCAGAAGTCAGCGACCCCGGCGGCGAAGAGCAGTTTGGGGATGACAGTGAGGATCGCGGCGCCGAACATGGCCGCGATGACGCTGCCGCGTCCGCCGGTGAAGCTGACCAGTCCCAGTGCTGCGGCGGCGAATGCGGTGA
The DNA here is from genome assembly GCF_056403275.1 of Mycobacterium sp. P2_H7. Classification (NCBI taxonomy): domain Bacteria; kingdom Bacillati; phylum Actinomycetota; class Actinomycetes; order Mycobacteriales; family Mycobacteriaceae; genus Mycobacterium; species Mycobacterium sp. P2_H7. Next base: position 87,592 of record NZ_JBFUFU010000009.1, read on the forward strand.
GCAGGAACGACGTTCCCGAGGCCGGTGACCCGGTTCCGGTGATGGCCGAGAAGTACAGTCCTGCACCGGCATAGAGCACACCGGCGAGCGCGTAGTTGGTCATCTGGACCCGTGCCACGGGAATGCCCGAGAGCCGCGATGAGGCGATGTCGCCGCCGACGGCGAACGTGGCCATCCCCGTGCGGCTGCGTGAGTAGAGCAGCCAGATCAGTGCGACCGCGAGCAATACGGCGCCAGCGACCGGGAAGAAGCTCACTGTGGCGGTGAGGGTGTCGGTGAACTGGGCGGGCACGGTGCCCCCTGGTGCGGGCAAGATCATCAGAGCGGCGCCGGCGAGGATGATGTTGCTGCCCAGGGTCACTCCGAGGGCGGGGAGCCCGAGGATGGCGACGAAGAAGCCGTTGATCAACCCGATCGCTGCGCCGAGCAGGAGGACCAGAATGGCGATGAGCCAGACGCTGCCGCCCCGTCCCTCCATCGTGGTCGCGGCGATGACATTGGTCAGGCTAATGGTGCCCGCCACCGAGAGGTCGAAGCCGCCGACGATGAGCACCAGCGTGGTGCCGGCCGCGGCGAGCGCCAGGGGCGCAGTCAAGGTGATGAAACTCGACACCAGTACCTGTGTCCCGGCGATAGGTGAGGCGCCGATCATCAAGGCGTAAAGGATGAGGAAGACGACGGCGGAGACCGCGACGCCCGTCGCTCCACGGGAGAACCGGATGTTGGTCAGTGCCGTAGTCATCGTGCTGGACTCCGCTCCACGCCAAGAGCTCCGCTCATAAGCGCATTTTCTGTGAGGGTTTCGGCGGTGAACTCGCCGGTGATGGCGCCGCCGTACATGGTGTAGACGCGGTCGCACACGCCGACCAGTTCGGGAATTTCGGTTGAGTAGATGAGGACGGCTCCGCCGTCCTCGACGTATTGCCGGATCATCAGGTAGATCTCGACTTTGGTGGCAGCGTCTACTCCACGGGTGGGGTCGAACAGCAACAGACACTTGGGGTTCGACAGGATCGCCCGCCCGAATACTGCCTTTTGTTGGTTGCCGCCGGACAACTGCGCGACGCCTCGGTCTAGAAGTATCTTCGGCAGGTTGACCTGGGCGGCCGCGTCCTGAGCGATCCGGTTCTCCTTCTTGTGGGAGACGTAGCCGATCTGGGAGAACGAATTGAGCTCAGATATCGTCAGGTTGAACTTCGTCGACATCGACAGGAACAGGCCCTCGGTCTTGCGGTCCTCGGGTACCAGTGAGAAGTTCGGCCCCACCGTCCGTGCTCGGCCTTTGGTGTCATGCACGGTGACCGTCCCGCTGGTGGGGTGCAGGTCACCGGCGAGTGAGTAGAACAGGTCGCGCTGGCCTTGCCCTTCCAGGGCGGCGACCCCGACGACCTCACCGGCCCCGATCTGAAGGGACACTTCGGCCGACCGGGTGGTCGTGGACAGCTTGTCAATCGTGACCCGCGGCTGGGGTGCAATCTGAGCCTTGGGGGGGAACACGTGGTCGATGGAGCGCCCGATCATCAACTCGACCAGGTCGGGCTCCGAGGCGACCTTGGGGTCGAAGTTGTCGATGACACGTCCGTTGCGCAGGACGGTGCCATGGGTGCACAGTTCACTGATCTCGGGCAGCTTGTGTGAGATGTAGATGATCGACGTGCCTTGTGCCGCAAGTTCTTTGAGATTACCGAACAGCCATGACACGTCGGGCAGCGAGGCCGTGGGCTCGTCGAGGATGAGGACCCTCGGTGCGCGCGACATCGCGGCGATCAGCTCGACGTGTTGGCGGTCCGCAAGGCTGAGGGTCTGGATCTCACCTGCCGGATCGATGGTGTCTACTCCCCAGTCGGCGAGCACGCTGCCGGCTTGGGCATACAGTGCGCGGCGGGAGACGAACCCGAACCGGGTGGGGATGCGCGGCAGGAGTAGCTTTTCGGCGACGGTGATGTTTGGGGGTGCGCTGAGCTCCTGGTAGGCCATCGCCAGGCCGGCGTGGCGCGCCGCGATCGGATTACCCGTAGCAATCGGGGTGCCTCCGATGGACACCGACCCTGCGTCCGGGATGATGACTCCGGCAAGCACTTTCATCAGAGTGGACTTTCCGGCGCCGTTCTCGCCGAGGAGGCCGTGGATGTCGCCGCGTCCGATGCTCAAGCTGACGTCGTTGAGTGCTTGGGTGGCCCCGAACCGTTTGCTGACTCCGGTGATCTGAACGAAACCGTCGTGGTCAGTGGACACAAGACACCTCGCCCGCTGCGAGATTGATCTCGGTGACGGCCAGACCCTCTTTGGTGATCCGGGTGGGGAAGATCGTGCCGAGGCGGTCCTCGTGGATGGGGATGATCCTGGTGTGATCCTCATCGACGAGCTGCATCATGTGGTGGGTGGCGTTGAGCAGGTTCATCTGGCTGCCTGAGGCCAGCCCGATCGGCACGTAGCATCCGTCGTCGTCGATGCCGGTGACGTTTTCGAAGACGTAGCGCAGGTCACCCGCGAGAACCCATGTCCCTGGACCGGATTCGTTGCGGACGGTGACGAACTGCGATCCGAAGGTGTGGGAGTCGAACGCCGCCCACACATCGATGCCGGGCAGCAGATCCTGCACGTCGCCGGTGAGGAGCTTGAGCCGGCCCTCTTGCGCGAGTCCGGCGGCCCGCACGATGTCGTCCGGGTTGAGGGCGCGCTTGATCCAGCTGAACTGCTTGGGAAGGGTCAGCGTCCACAACCACTTGCTGAACTCTTCTTCCTGAATGTGGAAGACCGCGTTGGGAAAGTCATCGACGTTGCCGAAATGGTCGAAATGGGCGTGCGTGACGACGACGTCGCGGATGTCCTCGGGATCGACCCCCACCTCTGAGAGGACCGTTCGCGGGTCCTTCCAGTCGATGACACCGAAGCGGTCGGCCATCACCTTGCCGTACTGGCTGTAGTTGTAGCCCACGTCGATCATCACGGTGCGCTCGGAGTTCTTCAGCACCACGTAGCCGTAGGGAAGGTTGACCGTTCCCATGTTGTGCTCGCCGTAGAGCAACCCGGACACCGGATACTCCGGTGCGTGGGCGTATTCGAGTACCCAGATTGAATAGTCGCTGGCGCTCATCGATTCCTCCGTTGGGCGATTTCGGTGACATCCGCTGCGCAGCACGATGCGAGGATGTCGGTGAATGTCTCTGAATCCCTGCGCGCGAGACGCAGTTGCTGATGGGCGGCCGTGATGGCCTGCATCGCGAAAGCGGCAGATACCTGCCCGCCCTGGCGAGCGCGGAACGGCGCGAACCGTTCCAACGTCTGTTGCGTACGGGCCAGCTGTAGATGCAGCCGCCCCAGCTCGCCCGTGTCGTGCGCTTCGGGATGCTCACGCAAGCCAGCGAGACGATCGCCCAGCGCGCCGACCCATTCCCGCACACGCTCAGCAGTGGACTCCAGCGCATCGAGGTCCGGCGCACGCGAGGATTGGACCAGCAGGAACAGCGCGCTTTGGGCCTGCATGATCTCCCCGGCCGAGGCGAGGATCTGCTCTCGGTCGAGAACGTGGTCAGCGCTGCGCGGCGGTGATCCGCAGACAGTCGAAGGGCGAGCGAGCACCGGGGATTCCTTTCCCTATTGACCCCTGAAGGGGATGGCAGTCACATCACCTCAAAAGAGTGGTCTAGATCACGACTGTATACGTATGCATGTGTATTGCCAAGAGTCGTTGAAAGGAATTTCACCGCATCTCGGCACCGGCGCTCGCGGCTTCCGCCGGGGAAGCGTCGACCATGGAGACGCTCACTGATGGCAGGTGGTCACGCTCGGCCGACGTAAATCTGCGGGTAGCGGCCGCAGCCCTTCTATCCAGCCCGAAGAGCCACCAGCTTGTCCAAGGCGCGGACTCGGCAGCTCGGAGGCGCCGCTAGCTCAGCAATGTGAAGGTGAGGCCCGCGACCGCTGGGTCCGTGACGGCCGATGGGAGTGGTGCCCGACAGCCCGATGATGGAATCGTATGCACCGAAGGTGTGCGTTGCGGCTGTGTTGTATGCCAAGGCCAGCAGTCGTCGTGGGCAGACGGGGCCTGCAGTGCGGGTGCGCGGGGTCTGGCCGAGATGCGGGCGTGCCGGTAGCCCTATACGAGTTCTGATCCTGCGACGGGCAGCGAGACTCTTGCCGTGGATCCTCTGACCACAACGTGCGACCGGAAAGTAAGGGTCTTGTACGGCGCTTTCGGCTCGGCAATCCGGTCCAGCAGTGCCTCGGCACCTGCCTCTGCCATCCTTCTGGTCGGCTGATGGACTGTCGTCAAGTCGAAGGCCGGCCAGGCAGACATCGCGATGTCGTCGTACCCGACGACCCACAGATCATCAGGTACGGCGACCCCGCCTGCGCGTGCTGCGTCGAGCGCCCCAAATGCGATCAGGTCGTTGCTGCAGAAGATCGCGGTGGGGCGGTCTGGCGATGACAGCAGCTGCAAGGTTGCGGTGTACCCGTAGTCGTGGCTGAACGGCCCCTGAAGTGACCAGTCATCTCGCAGGGGCTCGCCCACGTCGGTGAGATGACGCGAGAAGCCCAGACGTCGATCACGGGCAGTGCTCGCTGACGACGGGCCGCCGATGAACGCAATCCGGGTGTGGCCGTTGGCGAGGAAGTATTCCGCAACGGCCGCGCCCCCAGCCGTGTTGTCACTGGAAACCTGATCGCAGTCAAGCGTGTCCACGATGCGGTTGATCAGCACGACAGGGCTGTGCTTCGTCAAAGCTGCCCGCAGCGGCGCAGAGGCATCGGTCACCGTGGTGAAGATGATGCCGTCGACGGAACCACCGTTGATGGCTTCAAGAGCCGCGTCGTTGCCCGGGCCATCAGAGTTCCACAACGTCACCTTCTGGCCGGCCGCGTCGAGGTGGTCGGTCAGCGCATCCAGAATTTCCGGGTAAAAGGGGTTGGTCAGGTCGGCGACTACCACGCCGATCGTGTCAACACGGCCGGTCTTCATCGCCCGAGCGCCCAGATTCGGCACGTAGCCAACACTTTTCGCGGCTTGCAGAATCTTCTCGCGGGTCGCCGCACTGACGTTGCCGTTGCTCAGCGCCCGCGAAACGGTGGCTTGGGATACGCCGGCAAGCCGCGCGACGTCTCGGCTGGTAGACATACGTATTCAGTCTCCGATCCTAGAGGGTCATCGCGGCTAGCCTCGGCTAGGATCCCTGAATTATCGCACTATTTGTAGGAGTCCCGGGCGCAAGGCTCGAATCCTCTGAACGCGCACATGCAAAGGTCCCGTACTCTCCCCGCTGAGTATGGGTATACGTATGCCGTCGATCCCGTCGGGCCGCAACCATCAATCGGCGGGCGGACCGCAACTCTCGGATCAGCTACGACCAGTTGCAGAGCCTAGAGGTGCTCATCTGCTTCTGCCGATTGTGACTCTGGTGGGTCTGATGGCGGCCAGTGGCCACCCCGGGAACGTGCTGATCGGCATCGGTGCGACGAAGTACACCCCTCTGGGCGCAACGACCTTCCTTCAGCCCGGCGACCAGGCGATCGTCCGGGTATACGACACGGATTCCCAGGCGGCATCCGAACTGCGACAGACGGTTTCGTGAGAGGCCCACTGTCCCAGCGTCTCCGCACTTTCGGGCTCATGCGGGCCAAGGGGTGCATGCGGCAATGATGTCGATACAGGCATTCATCCACCGTCGAACGGTGTCGCAAAGCCGCGAACGTGCGGGACGGGCCCGGGCAGGTCCTATTCCAGCAACTTGTATTGGCCTAGCACGTCGCATGCGACCAGTGCGAGACGGCGTCTAGCGCTATCGCCACCCGCTGTGAACCTGCATATCCGCACGAGCAGCGTCACATACCTGGTGTTGCCAGAAAGTGCGCGGCACCCTACTGGACTCGACGCAAACGTGAAACCTGTTGCCAATCAGTACGTTTGATCGCGGACACCCGGTCTTCGGAGATCGCGTTGGGAGTCCAAGCGTCGGGAATGGGGCTCAGCGATGCGACAGCATTCGCCGTTTCCACGAAATCCCCCACTATGGGGGAGTCCACGTCGGTACGCCAGGCGATCGTCAGCATCGTCGGAGGGATGTCGGTGACGGGGATGAACGCCAACCCTGGCCGGTCATAAAAACGTTGAGTGGAGGCCTGGGAGAAGGCCATCCCACGCTCGGCGAGAATAGCCTCGAAACATTCGTCGACGGTAGAAACCTCAGCGCCGACCTGGACTGGCGTCCCTTGGCGACTGTCCGCGGCAAGCCAAAAAGTGCGCCACGCGTCGGGCGACTTGCGCGCCACGAAAGGTTGGTCCAATACCTGCTCGACACTAATTTCGGTGAGGTCGGCCAATGGTGACGACGCCGACACGACGAGGACACGTGGTTCTACGAACAACGTCTCGATGCCCAGCCAATCCTGCACGAGCACGGGTGGACGTAGGAATGCGACGTCCACTGAACCGTCGGCCAGTCCCACGTAGGGATCGGTGAAGTCGTGAGAACGCATGTCGACCTCGATGTCGGGATGGAGGTCGTGAAAGGCGTTGAGGATCCTCGGTGTGAGCTCTGCTGCGGCGTTGGCTTGGAAGCCGACCACCAGGGGGCGGTGAGATCCGTGGCGCCTCGCATCTTGTATTTGCCAGGCCAATCGTTCAGCTTCACCGAGCAGCCGCTTGCTGCCGTCGAGCAACAGCTCCCCGACTGCAGTGAGCTCGACGTGGCGGCTGGTGCGGACGAACAGCGGCGCGTTGAGGGCGTGCTCGAGCTTTCGGATCTGGATGCTCAGAGACGGCTGCGCGATGTGCAGACGCGCGGCGGCACGACCGAAGTGCAACTCCTCGGCCACCGCGACGAAATACGTCAGAAGTCGCAGGTCCAATGAGGGGAGCACAGCTCAACGGTAGGTGAGCACGTCGTCTACCACCATTAGTTCTTGCCTATCGATCGTTTGTCGATAGGTATTGGACGCCACTGCCGGTCGCGAGTGTGATGGGGATCATGCACGGTGATTCGTTCCGAACGCTGCGTTCCACGTCGGTCTCACCCGCATGACGAGCAGAAATCCTGCCTCGGTTTCGACCTCCCTCGAAGGAACCATCATGACTGTCACAACCTCGGCAACGACTGCCGCCGAGTGGGCCGACGCGTTCGCTCACGCGAGCAACAGCGACCCGGAGATTCAGGCGCACGGCAAGTACTTCACTTGTTCGTACCTACTCGACATGACCGACCGGACCTTTGTCGTCGAGGTCAGCCGCGGCCAGGTCGTCAACGTCGCCATCGATCCCGGCCCCCTCGACGTGGCTTATGAATTCGCGCTCAGCGCGAGCGTGAACACCTGGCAGAACTTCGGAGTACCGGTACCGGCGCCGATGTATCACGGTATTTGGTCGGCGAGTTTTCAACGCGACCTGAAACTCGAAGGCGACATCCTGGTGCTGATGCAGAACCTGCGGTGCTTCACCCGCCAATTCGAACTGCTGCGTGCCGTTGGCGTACCCGTCTAATCCACCACCGTCCAACACTTCGGCGGCACCCACCAAAACAGCAAAGGACACCACGATGAGCAAGATTTCCCCCGTCATCGGGCACTACGTCGACGTCGACGTCGATGGGCTTCTGTACAAGGTCTTCTACCTCGAGAACGGAACGGGACAACCGCTGGTCTGCCAGCACACCGCGGGGTGCCACAACCACCAGTGGCGCGGCCTTCTCGAAGACGACGAGATCACCAAGGACTACCGCGTGATCGCCTACGACCTGCCCCGGCACGGCAAGTCAGACCCGCCTGAGAACACCCAGTGGTGGACCGAGGAATACCAGCTGTCGGCCGATCACTACGCAAACTTCATCGTAGCGCTCGTCGATGCGTTGGAACTGGAAAACCCGATCTTCATGGGCTCCTCCTTCGGCGGCAACATCGCGCTGCAACTGGCACTCCGCCATCCCGAACGCTTCGCCGGTGTCATACCGGTCGAAGGTGCCGACTACTCGCCAGGCTTCTACCTCGACTGGTGGCAGCACCCTCACGCCAACGCAGCCCAGGTTTGCGCCAGTGGCGTATGGGACCTGATGGCCCCGCAGTCCCCCGAGGCCGATCGCTGGAAGACCTGGTTCTACTACAGCCAAGGATCGGAGGCGTTCAAGGGTGACCTGTACTTCTACTCCGTCGACCACGATCTGCGCGACAAGCTGAGTGAGATTGACGGTGACCGATGCCCGGTCGTCATGCTCACGGGCGACTACGACTACCTCACCACCCCAGAGGACAGCGCGCGGACCGCTGGGCAGATCAAGGGCGGCGAGTTCATCGAGATGAAGGAAATCGGGCACTTCCCGATGAGCGAGAACCACGCCGTCTTCCGCACCTACCTGCTGCAGGCACTGGCAATTCTGCAGAAGAAGGCCGCGTCCGTCCTCACCGTCTGACCGCTCGACCGCATCCCCCGACTGCCGCCTGCCCGCACGGAACACCGTGCGGGCAGGTTGGTCTACTAATCCACGCACGCCGCACGCGGGTGCTGTAACGAACCCGGAGAATTCAACGTGACCCTGCCCGAAACAACGCCAACTCAGACGGCAACCCCCCTGCCCACAAACCTCTGGTTGGGTGGCCGCTTGATCCCGGCGAGTTCCGGAGCGACCTTCGACGTTCGCAACCCGGCCACCGGCGCGGTGATCGCCGAGGTCGCCGACGCAACCGCCCAGGACGCGAACCACGCACTCGACCTCGCCGTCGATGCCGGAAGGGAATGGGCAGCTACGGCCCCGCGGGTGCGAAGCGAACTCTTGCGTGCAGCCTTCGATCTCATCGTCTCGCGCGCCCAGGAATTCGCCGATCTCATCACCGCCGAGATGGGAAAGCCGCAAGGCGAGAGCATGGCCGAGGTCGCCTACGGCGCCGAGTTCCTGCGCTGGTTCGGAGAGGAAGCGGTGCGCATCAATGGCCGAAACCAGCTAGCGCCCAACGGTACCGGCCATATCGCCACCGTCAAGATGCCCGTCGGCCCCGTTCTGGCCCTGACACCATGGAACTTCCCCCTGGCCATGGGAACCCGCAAGATCGCGCCCGCGCTCGCCGCTGGTTGCACGATCATCGTGAAACCAGCCGACGAAACCCCTTTGACCATGCTGATGCTGGGTCAGGTCTTCGCCGACGCCGGGCTACCGCCGGGCGTGCTGTCCATCCTGCCCACCACCGATCCGGCGGCCCTGGTCTCCCCGCTGCTCAACGACCCCCGCCTACGCAAGCTCACTTTCACCGGCTCCACGAGCGTGGGCAAGCACCTTCTACGGCAATCCGCCGATAACGTTCTCCGGACGTCGATGGAGCTCGGCGGCAACGCTCCGTTCCTGGTGTTCGACGACGCCGACATCGACGCCGCGGTATCGGGAGCGCTGGCGGCCAAGATGCGCAATGGTGGGCAAGCCTGCACCGCTGCCAACCGGTTCCACATCGCGAACACCGTCATCGACGAATTCACCGATAAGTTCGTCGATGCGGTAGAAGCCCTCGTCGTGGGCCGCGGTGACGATCCAAAAACCGACATCGGACCGCTGATCACCGAGAGCCAGCGACAGAACGTGCACGGCCTGGTTAATGATGCCGTTAAGCACGGAGCACGAGCCAGAATCGGTGGACGTCCACTCAATGGTCTCGGGTTCTTCTACGCACCAACGGTTCTCGATCGTGTACCCGTCCAAGCGCGCGTACTCACCGAAGAGATCTTCGGCCCAGTAGCGGCGATCACCGGATTCGACACAGAAGAGGAAGCAATCACCGCAGCGAACCGCTCGGAGTACGGATTGGCGTCGTACCTGTACACCAATGACGTGAACAGAGCTGCCCGCGTGAGTGGTGCGATGCAGTCGGCAATGGTGGGAATCAACCGCGGCGTCATCTCGGATGCGGCCGCCCCTTTCGGGGGTGTCAAACATTCTGGGTTCGGCCGCGAGGGCGGCATCGAAGGAATCGCCGACTACCTGGAAACCAAGTACGTCGCGACCTGAGCGTCCTCCCAGAGTCGTCAAAAATTGTGCACCATTGGGGATCAGACGCGTCTGCCCGAGCATTCCGGCACCAACGTGAAATCATCAAGCGAGCCGAACCAACGCTACACTCCCTCGCGTCGTTGGCGTTAGGTATTGACGATGGGGCGGACACTAGTAAACACCGCAACACCGACGGACGAGATGAGTTAGCCGCGTAGCGAATACGTCGGTCGGGCAACGATCTTAGAGTATCTGAGGGGACGGTCGTTGAGTTCGTCCTCAGCGACCACCTCCGTGAAGTGTTGCGACGACGACTGGAACCCAAGCCGATGAGGGCAAGCTCTACCTTTGCGCCATCAGAGACGTGTACTCCAACCGGATTGTGGGCTACTCGATCGACTCGCGGATGACGTCCTCGCTCGCTGTCGCGGCCCTGGATCACGCCGTGCGCTGCGCTCACCGGTCGCGACGATCGTTCACTCGGACAGGGGTAGTCAGTTTCGGTCCCGAAGGTTCGTTCATGCGCTGTTGCACAACGGTTTGCGTGGATCGATGGGCCGCGTCGGTGCGTGCGGGGACAATGCCGCGATGGAGTCGTGCTTCGCCCTGTTGCAACGCAATGTGCTCGACCGGCGACGCTGGTCCACCCGAGCCGAACTACGCCTGGCAATAGTGGCTTGGATCGAGCGGACTTACCACCGACGCCGCCGGCAACGCGCACTCGGGAGGCTCACCCCGGTAGAGTTCGAACTGCTCCACACACCAGTCGCAACCGCGGCCTGAAATTCACACCCCGCGAGTCAACTGAACTCGGGGCAGTCCCAGCGCGAACTCGGTGTGCCGCTGAGTGCCTGGACGGGCGAGAGCATGTTCGACTCACAGCACCTACACACATCTATGCCTTGTTCGCTGAGCAGGCAGCATCGAATCTCTTCTCAGGAACGATCGCGTGTCAGACGGTCTAGAGTCTGATGTCGTGACCGATCCGACTCGTTCCGACACCAGCAGGGAATTCGATGTCGTCGTCTTCGGAGCCACCGGCTTCGTAGGCATCCTCACCGCCGACTACCTGGCCCGCCACGCCCCCGCCGGCACCCGCATCGCCCTGGCCGGTCGCAGCCAGGACAAGCTCACCAAGGCCCGCAAGACCCTTCCCGCCTCCGCGCAGGACTGGCCTCTGATCATCGCCGATGCCGATTCCGCGTCGTCGCTCGACGCGATGGCCGCCCGCACTCGCGTCGTCTGCACCACCGTCGGCCCCTACATGCGGTACGGCGAGCTAGTGCTGGCCGCCGCGGTCAACGCCGGCTCCGACTACGTCGACCTCACCGGCGAGATCCCCTTCGTACGCCTGGCGATCGACAAGTTCGGCGAGCAGGCCGAATCGAACGGGGCGCGCATCGTCCACTCGTGCGGATTCGACTCGGTGCCATCCGACATCGGCGTCTACCTTCTGCACAAGGCGGTCAGCGAGGCCGGCGAGGGCGAGCTCACCGACACCACATACGTGCTCACCTCGTTCAGGGGCGGCTTCTCCGGCGGCACCATCGACTCGATGCGCGTGATCGCCACCGAGGGCCGCAACCCCGAAACTCGTCGTACCCTTCTCGACCCGCACGCCCTGTCGACAGGCCCGGGCGAGCACCGGCCGCGCACGGCGCTCGAGGAGCGCAGCGACACGATGATCATCAAGGGTTCGAGCATCGACCCGTCGGTCAAGGGCACGCTGGCACCGTTCGTGATGGCCCCCCACAACACGCGCATCGTGCGCCGCTCCAACGCACTGCTGAACAACGCCTACGGCGCGAAGTTCCGGTACAACGAGGCCATGGCCGTCGGCACGCTCCCGCTGGTGTCCACCGCAGTCGCCGGCCTCGTCAAGGTGGGCCTGGGCACCTTCCTCGGCCTGATGGCCCTGGCGCCGGCCCGCAAACTACTCGACCCCATCCTCCCCAAGGCCGGCGACGGCCCGAGTGAGAGGGCGCGACGGAAAGGGCACTTCACGGTCGACGTCTACACGACGACCACCACCGGCAAGCGCTTCAAATCCCGCGTGAAGGCGAAGGGCGACCCGGGCTACAAGGCGACCGCGGTCATGCTGGGCGAGAGTGCCCTTGCCCTCGCACTTAACCGTGACAAGCTCCCGAACCGCACCGGTGTACTCACCCCGGCAGCAGCCATGGGTGACGCGCTCATCGACCGGCTCCGCGGCGCCGGCGTCACCCTCGAGGCCGGTCCCCTGAACTGATCGGGGCTCAATAGGTGCCGGATCGGCTGATGACGGGGGACTCCTCCCCGCGGCGCGGGGACTCAACCGAATCCTGGTGATCGGCGAACACGCCGACACCGGTGTCCTCTCGGGCGGCGGATCGTCCTCGGTCACCCCCATCGGCAGTCTGAGCACCGACGGCGCTGCAGTCATGGGAGTGCCGATGAGCAAGGTGTATCACCCTTCGTCGCCGCTGCTGGCTATCCGCGCCGACGCACAGGCCGCGTGCGTCGACTTCCGCGACGGCAGCGACCGTGAGGCCGCCCTCGCCGCGGCGCGCGACGCCGATCTGGTAATCATCATCGCCGACGAGTGGCGCAGCGAGGGCCTAGATGCCCATGGGCTGGAACTACCTGACGATCAACCCCAGTTGATCGAAGCGGTGGCCAGCGCGAATCCGCGCCCCGTAGTCGTACTCGAATCCGGGGGTCCGGTGGACACGTCGTCGGCCGCCCACGTCCCGGCTGTCCTTGCAGAGTTCCACCCCGGCTCCGGCGGCGGCCCAGCCATCGCGGGGGTGTTGTTCGGTCGGCTACCGGTCACATTCCCTCAATCCGTAGCGCAGACTCCGAGACCGCGCCAGGTCGACCCCACAACGACCACATCGAACCCCGGTGAGGCACTCGTCGGAGAGATCTTCAAGGTGTCCTACGACATCGAAGGCAGCGACGTCGGGTACCGATGGTTCGACCGCCAGAAACTCGAACCGGCCTTTCCGCTCGGATGGGGCTTGTCTTACACCACATTCGACGTCAGCGACATTTCGGTCACCGCCAGCGGAACCGACGTGCGAGTTGACATCACCGTCACCAACACAGGTCAACGGGCCGGGGCTCACGTAGTCCAGGTGTACGTCAGCCGCAACGAAGGAGACGGCCCGGCGGACTTCGTCGCCCGGCTAGCGGCGTTCGCGCGCCTCCATCTCGAACCAGGCGAGCGTCGCTCCGTCGAAACGCATCTCGAACCCCGTCTTCTCGCGAGGTGGGACGACGCCCAAGACGCCTTCCGCATTGCTGGCGGCGACTACCTAGTGCGCATCGGCGCCCATGCGCTCGATAGAAGCGGACCTGCCGCGACCGCCGGAGTTCGACCAAATACATTGCGTTGAAAGGCTATCGATCGCGTAGGCCAGAGACCCCGGATGGCGTCACCTGACAGAACGCCGCTAAGCATAGGTCTGAGCGACCTGTACTGGTGACTTATGGGCATTCTTTCGCGAGTGGAGATATCGGTGTCCGGTGGGGGTGCCGGCCGTCACCGCCAGACCAGCATCTGCGGCCATGTCATAGCGTGCCAGTGAACCGTGCGGTAGCTAACCTACCCGTCTACCGCGTCGCGGATTGGGCTGCAATCAGGTGTGTGGCGATAGGCCCAGGGCCGGAGCAATTGTTGTCAATACAGGTACCAGTTGCTGGCTGCCGATAACTTGAATCGCAACGTGGTCGGCGCCACCGGCGATGTGCGCAATCACCTGCTGTGCAATGTGATCGACTTTGCCGTAGGCAATGAGGGCATCGACCAGTACGTCGCTGCCGGGTTTGGCCACATCGTCGTCATGGAAACCGAGTCGTTTCCAACTGTTGCGGTAGTTGGCCAAACTGAGCGAAGAGTCGAGCGCCGCGCGACCCACTGCGCGGGACTCCGCGACATCCTCGGACAGCACAACTTTCTGTTCAGGTGCCAAAAAGGCCGCCGACCCCATCACCTCGCGCGCCCGGGCGGTGTGCTCCGGGGTGGTGAGATATGGGTGCGCGCCGGCACCGCGCCGCGCCGACAGCTTGAGGATTCCGTCCCCGAGTGCGGCGAGAATGCGCCGGTCGGCGGGCACACCGTAGCGGTCCAAGTCGTCGAGATAGGCATTGAGTGCGTCGAAGGGCTTGTCCCACTGCGAAATCGCCTCGCGATGGCCTGCTCCGATACCCAGCACGAACCGTCCCGGGTGATGCTCCTCGAGGCGATGAAAGGCCGCTGCCACAGGCCCGGCCGGAGAACTCCAGATGTTGATGATGCCGGTCGCGGCTTTCAAGGTGGTGGTCTGATCGAAGATCGGATCCACCCAGGATAGGTCGTTGGGTGCGACGCTGCTGGCCCACACTGCCCCGTAGCCCAGCCGTTCGATCTCAACGGCGGCCTTCGGTGGGACCGGATTTATCGTCCACACACCGAACATCCCGAGGTCCGGCTTGCCCGCCGGATCACGCGACGCCTGCACCTGTACCGCTGAGCCTGATTCGTCCAAGTTCATGAAACATCCGTTCTGAGTGTTATTTACATTCTTTGTTCCGCGATGTGACGCCACCGCCCGTGCAGGGATGGCCACGTGGCCATTGCGGGCGGCGCATGCTCTATCGCGAAAGGTGCGACCCGACGGCTTTCGATGAGTGACCACCGAATGGCCGGTGTTGTTTCACCTCAGTGGTTCTCAATCTGTTCGTCCTGGGTGCGCGGCGGTGATCTCGTCGAGGAGGTTCTTGCGGCGGCCGGCGGCGATCACCGTATTGCCCGCTTCGTGCAGGCGCAGGGCGAGGCCGAGCCCGATGCCGGAGGTGCCGCCGGTGATCAGAATGGTGTTGCCGGTGCTTTTCATTCGTTCTCGCTCCTTGGTTGTCCGGGACCGCTGAGGTCCCACAGCATCGAGGTTGCGAACGGCACTCGCAAAGGACTAACCACGATGGCTCGAGCGGCTTGGCGCCTACCGTCAGAAACGCGAATCAACAACACTTTCTGCTGTATTCGAGATCGGCGGACGGCGTGCGCCCAGGCTGCCTTTGCGTTCGAGCATCGCTGCGAGCCGCAGGATGGTGGACTCGTCGAACCATGACGCCACGAGTTGGATGTTGATCGGCAAGTTCTCTGAGCTGATGCCGTAAGGGACCGAGAGCGCGGGAAGTCCGGTGAGGTTGAAGGGAGATGTCGCGGCCATCACATGAGTCCATGGGACGGTGACGCCGTCGACGACGAACTCTTCGGACCCGTGCGGCAGTGCTGTCACGGGGTTGACCGGACACAGGAGAATGTCGTAGTCGCTGAAGTAGCCGGTGAATGCTGATCGCAGCGTGTCCGTGGCCCTTCTGGCGTCACGGATGTTGTCCAGTGTCGGGCTTGGTACCGCCATGATCGCGGTACCGGATGCGGACAGATCTCCCACTCGTCCGGGGGTCAAAGATGTGATGTACGGGACCAATTCGCCGTAGACGAACGTCGTCAACGCTGTCGGCGCATCCGCTTCTTTGAGAAAGGGAACACCGAGTTGCTCGACATGGCACCCGAGATCGGCCAGCCGTGCCGCCGCGTCGGCAACGGCCGCGGTGATCTCGGGATCGACGGGCCCGAAGGCGTCGTCGGAGACCCAGCCCACGCGCAGGGCCCGCCCGGGGATCCGCATGGAGCCCGTATCAAAGTGCCTGGGGTGAACCGCGTATCCGTCAAGACCGTCGGGTCCGCTGAGGACGGAATAGGTCAGCGCTACGTCACCCACGGTGCGCGCCATCGGACCGACGTGCCACCAGGCCGATGTCATCGGCGCGAAGTGGCCGGTGAAGGGGATGCGACCGTGGGTGGCCTTCAACCCCGCGATCCCGGTGAACGCCGCCGGCCCCCTGACCGAGATGGCGACATCGCTGCCGATGCCCAGTGGCGACATACCGGCCGCGATGGCCGCGGAATCTCCGCCGGACGAGCCGCCGGGGGTGCGATCCAGGTTCCAGGGATTGTTGGTACGCCCGGTCACCAGGTTGTCGGTTTCGGTGGCTGAGGAGAACTCGGGGAGATTGGTTTTGGCCAGCAGAATGCCGCCGGCAGCTTTCATCCGTGCCACGGCTGTCGCGTCCCGGGACGGAATGTTGCCCGCGAAAATCCTGGAGCCGTGTTGGGTGAGGACGCCGGCGGTATCCAGGCAGTCCTTCGCGGTGAAGGGAACGCCGTGCAACGGCCCAAGCCGAGCGTCCGCGCGCACGGCAGCGTCCGCGGCGTCGGCGGCGCACAGGGCGTCATCGGCCCTCAGCGTCACGATGGCGTTGATGGATGGGTTGACCTCGGCGATGCGGTCGAGGTGAGCCTGTACGACCTCGCGGGACGACAGCTGCCGGCTCGCTATCAGTGCCGCCATCGTGGTCGCGTCCGCGTAGTGCAACGGCCCGGCATCGTGGGCGAAAGCTCCGGGAGTAGTTGGCATGAAACATCCTTTTTTTGTCGGCACGGGCATCGCGGACAGTCACCTACCTGCCACATGGTAGGGAGGTTAGTCGTCGACGCGGGTGCTGTCTACCTGCCGATTGGTAGACTGTCTGACGTGCGGAAGGAAAGGATGGTGCGTTGACTACGGTCGAGCTCAGCACGCGGGACAGGATCTTGGCCGCGGGCCGGCGCGTCGCTCAGGCGCGCGGCTATGGGGGCCTGAGTTTTCGGGATCTGGCGGCAGAGGTGGGCATCAAGGCGGCAAGTGTCTACCACTACTTTCCCAGCAAGGCCGAACTCGGCGCGGCCCTGGCGCGCAGGTACGGGGAGGACGCCGCCGAAGGCCTCGCCGCGCTCGCGTCGCAGGCCGCCGATCCGTTGAACGCGCTGTCACGCTATCCCGAGGTGTTCCGCGCTGCACTCGTCGAGGACAACCGAATGTGCATGTGCAGCTTCATGGCCGCGGAATACGACGAGCTACCAGAACTGGTGCGTGCCGAGGTGCGCACATTCGCCGACGTGAACGTCGCCTGGCTGGCAACCACACTCCAGAACGCGGGAGTCGACTCCAGCACGAGTGAATCGCGCGCCCGCGCAATCTATGCCGCGATCGCCGGCGCCCAACTCATCGCCCGCAGTCATGCTGACGTCTCGGTCTACGACTCGTTGATCAACGGCTACCGCGAGGCGGGCCTACTGCCTGCCTAGACGCTCAGGGGGCGCGCCGCGCTGATGGCGGCCAGCGGCCAGCCCGAGAAGGTGTCAATCGGTTTGGGGCGACGAAGTACACGCCGCTGGACGAAGGTGCCTTCCTGCAGCCCGGTGACCAGGCCGCGGTCTGGGTGTATGACGCGGCTTGGGAGGTCGATCCCGAGCCGCGGCATACAGTTTCCGGAGTCGTGCCGCACTCAGTTTGCCCTGGTGTCATTACTGGCTCGCAAGACTTTGCGTGAGCCATCCGGTGAGGACGTCGAACTCGAACTCAAACGCGCCGTTGGTGATGCGCTCACTTTCACGTGTCGCAATCACTTGCCGCAGTGCTGGGAGGGAGGACGCGGGCATACTCTGCATGACCCGAATCACTTCTAGGCTTTGCGGCTGTTGTCAGTCTCCTGGCTCGATGACGTCGCCCAGGCGTACTGCCCCTCAGTTAATCGTCGTTCCCAGTAGTGCTCTACCTCAGCAGCAAGTGGCCAAATCGATCAATGGCCCTGCGTTCGGCGACCCTGGAACATCGCTCACTCGTGCGGTTCGGTAACAGAGCAACATGCGGCGGCGGACATCACAGTGACGAATCGAAGAGCGCCGTTCCTGCAGCGGCACTGCTTGGATCGATCGCGGTTACGGCAGCCTATCTTGCCGCTCTCGGATATGACACGACTCCGAGACGGATTTCATATGAAATGACGTGAGACATCGGCCATCCCTGCAGGTCAGCGCCACGTCATATGACAGTGGATCTGAGAATCTACAGGCGTCGGGCGGGACCGGCCTACTTCGGCAGCCGGGCAGCGAGCAGCTGTGCCAGGTGCACACCGTGTCGGTCGGTCAGATCGTCGAGTTGGGTTCGGCAGGAATAGCCGTCGGCGAGTATGGCGGTGTCCGGACCGGCGGCGCGAACGGCGGGCAGCAATTGTTGTTCGGCAACCGCCACCGACACCTCGTAGTGCCCCTTCTCGACACCGAAATTGCCGGCCAGGCCGCAACATCCGCCGAGTCGGGTGAGCTCGGCGCCTGCGTCCTGCAGGATCTTCGCGTCGGGGCTCCACCCCATGACGGCGTGGTGGTGACAGTGCGGCTGCGCGACCACCTGCTGCCCCCGCAGTGACGGCGGCGTCCAACCGCGGTCCGTCAGCAGTTCGGCGAGCGTGTGCGTGGCGCCGCCCACGGTGGCGGCGTCGGGAGTGTCGAGAAGCTCGGCGGCATCCGAACGCAGCACCGCGGTGCACGACGGCTCCAGGCCGACCACCGGAACATCACGTTCGGCGAACGGCCGCAGCGCTTCGATCGTGCGGCCGAGGTGACGTTTGGCCGCATCGAGCTGACCGGTGGAAATCCAGGTCAGTCCGCAGCACTGCTGCTTCGCGGTCAACCGGGGTGCGTATCCGGCGTCTTGCAGCACCCGGACGGTGGCAATGCCGACGTCGGGGGAGAAGTAGTTGGTGAATGTGTCGACGAACAGCACCACCTCATCACCGGGATGAGGGCTGGACCCGCCGTGAGTAACGTTGTCCGCGAACCACTTCCTGAAAGTCTGACGCGCGAACGGCGGGATGCTCCTGCGCCGGTCCACTCCCGCCGCAGCCAGGCCGGCAGACCCGACGAGTGGGAGTCGCGTCGCGGCGTTGATCGCACGCGGCGCCGCGCCGGCCAGCTTCGCCCAGCGGGGTAGCCAGCCTAAGGAGTAGTGCGACGCGGGCCGTAGCCGTCCCTTGAAGCTCTGATACAACACCTCGGACTTGTACGCCGCCATGTCGACGCCGGTCGGGCAATCCGACGCACATCCCTTGCAGGACAGGCACAGATCGAGCGCTTCGTGTACCTCGGGGGAGCGCCAACCGCCGCGCACATCGCTGCCGTTGATCATCTCCTGCAGGACGCGGGCACGTCCGCGCGTGGAGTCCTTTTCCTCGCGGGTGGCCTGATACGAGGGACACATCACCCCGCCGATGGACGCGTTGTCCGCGCGGCACTTGCCGACTCCGGTGCAGCGGTGCACGGCTTGGGTGAAATCACCGTCGTCGTGCTTGTAGGCCAGGGCGAGGTCGCGCCGGATCATGGGCGCCGCGGGGACGCGGAGATCGGCGTCGAGTGGCGCGGGATGC
Organism: Mycobacterium sp. P2_H7; assembly: GCF_056403275.1. Classification (NCBI taxonomy): domain Bacteria; kingdom Bacillati; phylum Actinomycetota; class Actinomycetes; order Mycobacteriales; family Mycobacteriaceae; genus Mycobacterium; species Mycobacterium sp. P2_H7. The sequence goes on from NZ_JBFUFU010000009.1 coordinate 106,824, forward strand.
ACCACGACGCCAGGATTCAGCAGGTTGGTGGGGTCGAAGGTCTGCTTTACGGCTGCCTGCAGCGCCAACGCCTCAGGCGAGTACATCAGCGGCAGGAGTTCGGATCGGGCGCGACCGTCGCCGTGCTCGCCTGACAGCGATCCGCCGTAGCCGGCGACCAGTTTGGCTGCGGCGAAAAGGAAGTCGCGAAACACCACCGAACCGCCGGGCCGGTCGAGCGGGAAATCGATACGCACGTGCATGCACCCGTCACCGAAGTGCCCGTACGGCATCCCGGTGACACCAAAGTCGGCCATCAGCGCGTCGAAGTCGCGGAGGTAATCCCCGAGGCGTTCCGGCGGTACCGCGGCGTCCTCCCATCCGGCGTGTGCCGGACGGTTGGCCACGCTGCGCGCCGACAGTCCCGCGCCGTCCTCGCGGATCCGCCACAGTGCAACGGCCCGAGCCGGATTGTCCACCACCAGGAAGTCGACCGCATCGCACGATGTTCCGAGCCGTCCCGCGCGATCCTTCGCCTGGCTCAGCGTGTCTCCGACGACTTCGACGAACACCCATGCCGCCCCGGCCGGCAAAGGGGGCACCGCGGCGTCGCCTTTGCGCGCGCGCACGACATCGACGATGCGCGAATCGATTCCCTCGCACGCCGTGGGGTTGTGCTGGAGGATCGCAGGCGTTGCGTCGCCGGCCGAGGCGATATCGGGATAGCCCAGCACCACCAGCATGCGATGTGCAGGTTCCTCGACCAGCCGTACCGTGGCCTCGGTCAGCACGGTCAGGGTGCCCTCGCTGCCCGCCATCAGTCGGGTGACGTCGAATCCGTTCTCCGGCAGCAGTGTTTCCAGCGCATAACCCGAGACTTGCCGGCCGAATCGACCGAACTGCGTGCGGATCGTCGCCAGCCCGGCGCCGACCACGCCGGCCAGGTCGTCGAGGATCGGTGAGGGCGGCAGCGTGGGGCCCAGCCGCAAGTCCTCGCCGGAGGCGGTGAGCACCCGCAGCGCCGTCACGTTGTCGGAGGTGCGGCCGTAACCCAATGCCCTTGACCCGCAGGCGTTGTTGCCGATCATCCCGCCGATCGTGCACCGGGTGTGACTCGATGGATCGGGCCCGAACCGCAATCGATGCGGCGCCACGGCCCGCTGCAGAGCTGCCTGCACCACGCCGGGTTGCACGACGGCGGTGCGACTGTCCGGGTCCACCGACAACACCGTGTTCATGTGTCGGCTGAAGTCCAAGACGACGCCGGTGCCCACGGCATTGCCCGCGATCGAGGTGCCACCGCCTCGCGCCGTGATCGGCACTCCTTCGCTGCGGCAGAACGCCAAGGTGGCAGCGACTTCGTCGGCGTGCACGGGGAGCACGACCGCCGTCGGGGTCACCCGATACAGCGACGCGTCCGACGAGTACGCCGCGCGGGATGTGGCGTCGACCCGCACGTCTTTGACGCCCGCCGCACGCAGTGCGCCCTCCAAAGACCGCGCGATCGGCGCTCCTAGCATGCTACAAACCGTAGCATGCTAGGACCTGCTGCCGGCTGTTACAGTGCCGGGATGCCGGATGTGGCGGAAGGTGAGACGCGCCTGCAACTGACGCCGCTGCCGACGTCCGGAGGGCGGCGCGCCGAGCAGGTCATGGAAGCCATCCGGGAGGCTCTCGACGCCGGCGTCATGCGCCCCGGCGTGAAGTACTCCGTCTACCAGTTGGCCGACGCGCTCGGGATCTCCCGCACGCCCGTGCGCGACGCGCTGCTGCGTCTTGAGGAAATCGGGTTGATCCGTTTCGAGGCTAGGCAGGGATTCCGCGTCGAGATACCGAACCCGCGGGAGATCGCCGACATCTTCGCGATCCGGCTCGCATTGGAACTGCCCGCAGTGGCGCGGGCCGCGCGGGTGTGCGACGCCGCGCTTGCCGCGCGATTGCACGACCGCATGCGTCTGATGGACGAGGCCATGATCGCGGGTGACACGCGCACCTTCGCGCGCCACGACCAGCTCCTGCACGACGATATTCTGGCCGCCGCCGGTAACTCCCGGTCGAGAGCGATCGTGCAGTCCCTGCGTGAATCGACCAGGTTGCTCGGCGCAGCAACGGCACGGACGATGGCCGACATCGACGCTGAGCACAGCCCCATCGTCGAAGCGATCGTGTCCAACCAGCCGGCGGCGGCGGTCGACATGATGCGCCGGCACCTGACCCGCACCGGACTGCTGCTCGTCAGACAAGCTGTTCACGACCAGAACGCCGACGTCGACGGTGATTCGGTGTGGTCCGAAGCCGTCGATGAGCATCTTCCGGCGCGGAGGTAGGCCGGTCAGTCGTTCTTCGCCTCGTAGCGCAACAAAACCGTGCCGCCCGGAAAGGTGCGGTTCTCCAAGAGTCGCAGCGAGATCCACGACGGCAAGCTCGGGAAGAACGGGATGCCGCCGCCCACGGCGGTGGGTGCGAGCACGATCCGATACTCGTCCACCAGTCCGGCCTGCACGATCGGCGCGGCCAGCGTCGCGCCGGCCACCTCCAGTTGGCCGTCGGTCTCGGCCTTGAGCTTCGCCACCACCTTTACGGGGTCGCCGCGCTCGAGGCGGGAGTTCCAGTCGACCGACTCCAGGGTCTGCGAGAACACCACCTTGGGCATGGCGCACCAGATGCGGGCGAAGTCGACGATCAACGGGCCGGCGTCCGGGGCCTCGTCGGCCGTCGGCCAGTACGCGGACATCAATTCATACAGCCGCCGTCCGTAGAACGACACGGCGGTCTCGCGTTCGAAGTCGTTCCAGTATTGGTGCAGTTCCTCGCTCGGATCGGACCAGTCGATACTGCCCTGTGCATCGGCGATGTAGCCGTCCAGCGACACGGTGAAGCCGTAGATGAGTCTGCCCATACGGATCAGACTGCACCGCAGCGCCGAACTCATCGGGTGGCGGGGCGCCTACTGTGCAACACATGCCTGTCGAGAACCCCGAACTGGTCTCCGGCTACGCGGCGCGCTTCAACCCGGCGACCCTGGACGGGCACGCGGTGAGCTCCCCGCTGGGCTTGTGGTTGCTGCTGGCCTTGATCGGGCCCGCCACCGAGGGGAGCGCCCGCCGCGACCTGGAAGCCGTCCTCGGCACGTCGGTGGGGGACGCCGCGAACCGGGCCGCGGCGCTGCTCGGGGAACCCCATCCTGCGGTGTCGGCGTTGGCCGCGGTGTGGGACCGCAACGTAGGCCAGGCGTTCGATGAATGGGCGCATACCTTGCCCGGTGTCGTCGAACGCGGACCGGTGCCCACGCAGGCCTTCGCCGATGACTGGGCGCGAACCAACACGAACGGCATGATCGACGAATTCCCCCTGCAGATAGATGAATTGACCCGGTTGATCCTCGCGTCAGCGCTGGCGACAGACATCGCGTGGAGCATCCCGTTGGGTACCACCGAAGAGTTGGGCGGGCAGTTCGGGGCGGCGATCCGCCGTGCGCTCACCCTCGACCACGGGATCCAGTTGATCGCCGACACCGCCGCGGCAGGCCTGGTCGCGGTGGCCGCGCCAGGCACCCGCTCGGCGCTGGAGGTCTTCAGCGTGATCGCCGCCCCCGACGTGGCGCCACGCGCCGTGGACGCCGCGGCGCACCAGGTCGCAGCGATGCTGCGAGGTGACGCGACGTCCGCCCGGCGCGTACCCATCGAGGACCTGGTCGACGGGCATGCGTGGACGGTCACCGAACGACGGGAACAGCGCTCCGTAGGCCCCGATGTACAGGCCGACTGGCAGAGCTATCTGCCGGCATGGTCGGCGAGAAGCGATCACGACCTCAAGGACGCCCCGGGGGTGCGACCGGTGGTCGAAGCCTTGACGGGATTCCTGCGGCCGGAAGATCAGCCTGCCCAGTTCACCGCCAAGCAGGCGGCTGTCGCGTCCTTCAGCAAGGCCGGATTCAAGGCCGCGGCGGTGACGGCCATCGGCTTGGTCGCCGGATCGATGCCGTCCTTCCAGGAGGTGCTGATCAAACGAATCGTGTTGCGCTTCAACCGGCCCTACGCGGTTCTGGCCTGTGCCGCCAGAGATCGCGGGCCGCAGTCGTGGCGCGGTGTGCCGGTGTTCAGCGCCTGGGTGACCGAGCCGGAGGACACCGCGGCCGAACTGCCCGGGCAGGTACGACCGGTCCCTGTCGTACCCCGCTGAGCGTCAGGTTTGAGGTCGTGACGCTTCACGGTTTCGACGTCGTCGGCCCGCGTTCGAGGAACCGACCGTGCCCACGGCGGTCGTGCACCACACCGTCGGAGACGATGACCGTCCCACGGCTGAGCACGCAGCGGATGGCGCCGGCAACCGTCCACCCTTCGTACAAGCTGTAGTCGACGTTCGACGGCGACGTGGTGGCCGACAGCCGGGTTTCGCCGGCGGGGTCGAGCACCACAAGGTCGGCGTCGGCACCCACCATCAGGCTGCCCTTGCGCGGATACAGCCCGAACAGCCGCGCCGGGTTGGTGGCCGTGATGGCCACCAGGCGCTCCAGCGAGATGCGGCCGGACTGCACGCCGCGGTCGAACAGGAGCAACAGGCGGTATTCGACCCCGCCGACACCGTTGGGAATCTGCAGGAAGTTGTCCCGCCCGGCGTCCTTCTGGCCCTGCATGCAGAACGGGCAGTGGTCGGTGGAGATGACGTCGATGTCACCTCGGCCGACACCGTGCCACAGGCGGTCCTGATGGTGGGGTTCGCGAAGTGGCGGCGTCATGACGTACCGGGCGACGTCGAACTCGTCACCGTCGTAGACCGAGTTGTCCAGGGTCAGGTAATGGGGACAGGTCTCGGCGTGTACAGGCAGTCCTTTCGCTTTGGCGGCGGCCACCTCGGCGAGGGCTTCCGCACACGAGATGTGCACGAAATAGATTGGTGCTTCGACCAGTTCGGCAAGGACGGCGGCGCGGTGCACTGCCTCGGCCTCCAGTAGCGTCGGCCGGGTATGGCCGTGCCACTGTGGCGATGTCCGCCCGGCGCGAAGCGCCCGGTGGGTCAGCACATCGATGGCCGAGCCGTTCTCCGCATGAACCATCGTCAGCCCGCCGGCGCCGGCCATCCGCTCCATCGCGATGAGCAGGGTGCCGTCGTCGACCATCAGCTCACCGGGGTAGGCCATGAACAGTTTGATGCTGCTGGCGCCGGAGGTGACGAGCTCGTCGATGCCACGTACCCGGTCATCGCCCAGATCCCGCACCACGACGTGGAATCCGTAGTCGACGACCGCCTGGCCCTCGGCCGCGCTCACGGAGCGTTCGAGTGCGGCGGGCAGCGGCTCGCCGAACTGTTGCATGGCGAAGTTGATGATCGTCGTGGTGCCGCCGGCGGCGGCAGCGGCCGTGCCGGAGTACGCGGTGTCGGCGGTCTTGGTCGTCAGGGACGGAAAGTCCAGGTGCACATGGGGATCGACACCACCGGGCAACAGTACGCATCCGGCGGCGTCGATGACTTCGTCGGCGTCGATGGCGAGATCGGTCCCGAGTGCGGTGATGATGCCGTCGCGGATCACCACGTCCGCGGCGAATCGTTCTGCCGCAGTGACGACCGTGCCACCCTTCACCACGGTGGTCGTCACGGTGCGGTCGCCTTGGGGCCGGGCCACAGACCGGCGTCCCGGACACAGCGTTCGAAGGCTGCCGCAGCGCGCAGCACCACGGCGTCCCCGAGGTGAGGGCCGATGAGTTGAATGGCGACCGGTAAACCGGTCGTGGTCATTCCGGACGGCACGCTGATGGCGGGCTGACCGGTGAGATTTGCGATGGGCGTGAATCCCTGCCATGTGGTCGGGGTGACGGTCTGACCGTCGATCTCGGTGGGCCCCTCGCCGTCCAAGGGGAAGGCGGGCACCGCACTGGTCGGGGTCAACAGGAGATCGAACCGCGCCATGACGTGGGCCATCTCGTTGACCACGGCCTTACGCATCATCTGGGCCTGCGTGAAATCTTCAGCCGTCCAATCCTGCCGGAGCATCGACACCAGCTTCGGCGACATGCCGTCTCCCAGGTCGGTGGCCATTCTGCGCATGCCCACCAGGTCGGTCTCGGACATGATCAGCGCGGTGAAATGGGGTGCCGGATTGGGCCAGCCCGGCACGAACCGCTCGACGGATGCACCGAGGCCCGCGAGCAGATCGGCCGCGCGATCGGCGGCTGCCCGCACCTCCGGATCGACCGGCAGGTACCCGTAGTCGCTGGTGTAGCCGATCCGCAGGCCGCGGACATCCGGATTCCGGGTCGTCGTGACCCAGTCGACGTCACCGGCCGGTAGCGTGTGCCGGTCGCGTGGATCGGGACCGGCCAACGCAGCCATGATGAAGGCGACATCGTCAACCGAGGTGGCCAACGGGCCGATGTGTTCGATGCTCTCCCAACCGGATACACCCGGATACCGGTGATCGCGGCAACCTGGGAACACCGGCACCCGGCCCATCGCCGGTTTGAACCCGACGAGCCCGTTCAGTGCGGCCGGAATGCGCACCGAACCCCCGCCGTCGCTGCCGAGCGCGAAAGGCACCACACCCGCGGCGACTGCGGCCGCGGACCCGGCGCTGGAGCCACCCGGGCTGCGGCTCACATCCCACGGATTGCGGGTGTCCGGAAACAGCAGATTCTGCCCGGCGGCGGAGAAGCCGAACTCGCTGGCGTTGGTCTTACCGAGGCTGATCGCACCGGCGTCGTCGAGTCGCTGGACCGAGATGTCGTCGGTATCGGGGACGAAGTCGGCGTAGGCAGCTGAACCGGAGGTGGTACGGATTCCCTTGGTACAGATCAGGTCTTTGACAGCGTAGGGCACACCGGTCAGTGGCCCGGCAAGTCCGTCGCGCAGCAGGTGTTCGGCGGCGCGTGCACGGTCCCGTGCGATCTCGGGGGTAGGGGTACAGAAGGCGTGGATGTGTGGTTCGGTGGCTGCCATCCGCTCCAGGGCGGCGTCGATGACCTCGACAGGTGAGATCTCGCCGGCCGCGATGCGCCGGGCGAGGCCGATCACACTCTCCGTGGTGGCCGCTGCCGTGGCGGTGTCGGACAGGCTCATCACGCGGCATCCGTCTGTGCGACAACGGGTGTGGCGGTGAGGCGCTCGGCGCCATACTGGCGGGCCGCCTCGAACAACGCGTAACCTGCCGCCGCGGCAACGATTCCGACCAGTGCATCCACGGAGCCGGGCACCAGGTAGTGCGACGCCGTGGCCGCCGCAGCACCGAGGACCCAGGCCGCGAAGGCGGTGGGGCGGTAGGCGAGCGCGGTTACCGATCCGCGGCGCAGGATCAGCTGGTCGACGATCAGCACCGCGCCGATCGGCGGAACGAAGATGCCGAGCAGGTTCAGCCAGTCGAGGAAGTACGCCCAGACTCCGGTGGTGGCGACCACCAGACCGACGATGCCCAGCGCGATCGCGATGGTCCGCATACCCCGCCTGGTGATCCCCGACCAGCCGACGGCGCCGTTGTACAAGCAGTGCGACGCAACCGAACCGAGGTTGATGAACACGAACGCGACGGCGACGATGGTCAGCAGGGTGCCGTGCCCGGTCAGCAGGTTCAGGAAGCCGCCGCCGTCGGTGGCGGGGTTGCTCGATCCACCGACCGCGACGACCAGGCCGCCCACCGCGTAGGCGATCGCGTTGGCGACCGGGAACGCGGTGAATGTGGCAGCCACCGCCGACCGCCCGCTGGTCGACCAGCGGGTGAAATCCGCTGTCATGGTGCCGGAATCGGCGAAGCCGGCGATGACGATGCTGACGGCGGCACCGAATGACAGCGCGGTACCGGTGCCGTGGTAGGACGCGACGTCTGCCAGTGACGTGCCCGCTTGCGCGCTACCGATGATCAGCGCCGCGACGGCCAGCACGATGAACAGCGGCGCGGCGATCATGCCGAGCCACGACAGTGCGCGGATCCCGATGATGGTGACGGCGGTGTACAGCACCCCGCCGAGTATCGCGCCGACCATCGCCGACCAGCCCAGTGCGCCGTGCAGAGTTGTTCCGGTCAGTCCGATCTGGAACGAGAACCAGCCCAGCACCACGGTGGCCAGGAACGCCGCGGCCACGACGCGGCCGCGCTCACCGAACGTGGCAGCGGCCTGCAGTGAGAAACTCTTACCGGTTTTCCCGGCGATGTAGCTCAGGGCGCCGACATAGCCGAACAGGACGATGTTGCCGAGCAGGATGGCTCCCAGGCCGGCAACGGTACCCAGGTTGTAGACGATCACGCCGCCGAAAACCGCGTTGCCGAGGTTCATCGGGAAGCCGAACCAGACCGCCGCGATGGAGGTCAGGCTGCGGCGGGCGTGTGCCGGTACCGGTTCGTGCTCGTATTCGGCACCGAGTTCGAGATGCGTTTCGTGGGTTGGCGAGGACATGTTTGCTCCTACATTGTTCGAGGCGGGCGGGGTGTTGCAGGCGTGCGGGGACGCCACCCGACTGGCGGGTGTCGGGCGGGTGATGGACGGTTTCTAGAGTCGGGCGGTATCGCCCGGCTCGGGCGCGACGGTGCCGAACAAATGGTTCAGCACCCGGGCACGATTCACCTCGATGTGTTCGTGCGACAACCGCTGTGCAAGGTCGGCATCTCCGGTGATCAAGGCCGCCAACATGATTCGATGTTCGGCCCACAGCAGTTCGGGCTCGTCGTTCTGCAGGTTGATCCAGTGCAGCCGGCCCTCGATCGGTTCCAGCATGCCGACCAGGATCGTGTTGCGCGCCATCTGCGGGACGAGGTCGTGGAACTCGACATTGCAGTCGTGCAATGTCTTTCGGTCCTGTTCGGCAATGGCGTACTCGGCCCGGCGGGCGAGTGCCTGAAGCAGGCGGATGTCGTCCTGCCCGGCGTTCTGGGCAGCCTTGCGGAAGGCCATCGTCTCCAGGGCTTCGCGGACGTCGAACAGTTCCTCGACATCGACGCGGGAGAGCTGCCGGACGATCACGCCGCGGGTGGCGAGCATCTCCACGAAGCCTTCGGCGTTGAGCATGCGCAGGGCCTCCCGCACCGGCAGCCGCGACACCTGGAAGTCGGTGGCGAGGTCGCGTTCGACCAGTCGGGTGCCCGGCGGATAGGTGCCGTCGGAGATGCGGTCGCGGATGCGGTCGCGAATGAATTCGCGCAGCGGTCTGCCGGGAACTGCGGTGGCCTGGTGGGACGACACGGCATCCAGTATCGGGGTGGCCACGTCAGCTCGCCCCCGAGTTGGCGGTTGGATCGAGAAGTGCCGTGACCTCGCGGGCCGCGGCCTCCAGTGCGCGGCGGTCGTCATCCGACCACGGTCGCTCGCTGATGCTGTGCACCGAAAGCCAACCGGCCATGACACTCCCGAGGACGATCGGCGTGAGCATCTGGGCACGCACACCGTAGATGTCGGTGAGTGCCTGGGGCGGAAACGGTGCGACCGCGAAGTCCGGTTGCACCAGCGCTACCCGGTTCGTCTCCAGCCAGCGCACCGTCTCCAGATCACGTTGGGGCAACGAGGCGTCCGTGCGAATGGATTTCACTGCGGGACCGCAGGATTCAGCGGCACAGGTGGCAACCGAGAGGCCCGCGTCGGGCAGGTCGACGCGCAGTGTGGTGCGGTCGGCACGGCTGGCGTCGAGTAACCGATCGACGACGTGCTGCATGCGCGCGCGGAGGGCGCCGTGGGTGAGGAGTTCACCCGCCCCGGGCAGGCGCAACTGGTGGTCAGCGACCGCCATGGCGTGCCAGACCGTCGCTGCGATCGAATCGAAGACCGGTAGTCCGATCTGGGCGCCGGCGCGCGCGGCGACGGCCACACCGTCGACGTTGGTGCACAACACCACGACCGCGTCGGCGCCGTCGGCGGCGTGCCGGACCATCTCGGTCAGCGCGGGTGTACCCATTTCGGCGAACTCGAAGTTGTCCGACAAGCCCCGATACTGCTGGCTGGTGACGTCGAAGCCGTTGTGGTCCAGTTCTTTTGCGATGCGCGCGGAGACCTCGGCGGTGTATGGGCTGACGATGCCGAGCCGGCGCGCGCCGTAGGCCTGGCAGGCCGCGAGCACGGCCAGCGTCGACGTGGTCGCCGGCACACCGGTCGCGGCGGTCAGCCGCCGGCACAACGCCCGGTCGCGGTCCACGCCGAGCCATGAACCGGAGGTACCTGCCCAGGCCAGCGCGTCCGGACGGCCGTCAGCCAGCAGCTCGGCGGCATCCTGCATGGTGCTGCCGTCGAATTGGTCATCGGAGCTGTCGTCGAGGCCAATACGGGTGACGCGGACCCGGGCGAAGTGCGCGGTCGCCTGGCCTCGGACGAGAGCGGACACGGCCGGTTCCAGAGCCGTATTCGACGAGGGGGTGATGAAACCCAGCCGTACGTTCACTGCTGCTCCTTCCCGTCCGTTTTGGGATCCCAAAAAGAATCGATGGCGCGGTGTCGTCTTGTCAACCGCCGCGACGTGCGGGGGCTGACGTCGGGCTGACGGCCTAAATTGATGCCTGAACTGTGCTGATGGTGCGCCTCGGCCGGGCGCCCGCGATGGGGCTGACCAGTTTTGGGATCCCAAATTTTACGCAGCTGTAGCGTCGGCAATGCGGCTGCCATCTGTCGGTAACGCGGGCGACAGATCGGTGCCTCGTCGCCGCGACGACACCTCGCCGCGCTGGCATGATCGCCGGATGTATCACGACCTGCCTGCGACGCCGACGAACGTCCACTGGGGTTACTTCGACCGTTCCCTGGCTCCGGTCCTCACCGTCGCGTCGGGTGATCTGGTGGCCGTGGAAGCGCTCACCCACCACGCCGGTGACGCACCGGACTTGTTGATGGATGCTGGAATTCGCGCTGTCTTCGAGGAAGTGACCGACCGCGGGCCGGGCCCGCACCTGCTGACCGGACCGATCGCCGTGCAGGGCGCCCGGCCCGGGGATGTCCTGCAGGTCGACATCCTCGAAGCGACACCACGGCTGCCCTATGGCTCGAATCTGGCCGCGCACTGGGGATATCTCTACGACCTCACCGGCGCCGAACGCGTCACCATCTACGAACTCGATGCCGGCGCCCTGCGCGGGCGGGCCTTGTTCGGCTACGACTGGAGCGCCACGCCTTTGGCCGATCAGCCCGGCACCGTCGTCGACCCCGCCACCATGGTGCGGGAGCCCGCGCTGCCCGGCGTGACCGTGCCGCTGCGCCCGCATTTCGGCACCATGGGGGTGGCCCCGGCCGACGGTGGCCGGGTGTCCTCGGTGCCCCCGGGTGATCACGGCGGCAACATCGACAACTGGCGGATCGGCGCGGGTGGGCGGATGTACTATCCGGTGCACACCCCGGGTGCGCTGCTGTCGATCGGTGATCCGCATGTGTCCCAGGGTGACGGCGAGATCAGTGGAACGGCGCTGGAGGCATCGTTGAATGGGTTGTTACGGTTGACCATTCGCCGTGATCTTCCGATCACCGTACCGGTGCTGGAGACGACGACCGAACTGCTCGTGCACGGCTTCGGCGACGACCTGGACGCCGCGATGCGGGCTGCCGCGTTGCGCGCCCTCGACATCTTGCAGCGGCTGTACGGTCTGTCCCGCGCCGATGCGTATTCGTTCATGTCGGTGGCGGTCGACTTCACCGTCACCCAGGTGGTGGATCAACGCCAGGGCGTACATGCCCGGATCGACAAGCGCTGTTTCACCGGCCAGTGGGGGACCGCAGCATGATCCGCGCCTTCACCTTCAGCCCGGCCGATGGGGTGCCGCCTTCGGTGGCCCCGTTCGCACACGCGACCGCTGCCGGCCACACCCTGCATGTGACCGGGCAGATGCCCACCGACACCACCGGCACGGTGGTGAGCCAGGACATCGCCGCGCAGACCGATCAGGTGCTGGCCAACCTGTGCAAGGTCACCGAGTTGTGCGGCGGGGGACTCGACGATGTGGTGTCCGTGCGGGCCTACCTCACCGACTGGTCGGAGTACGACGCGTTCAACGCCGCGTACGCCGCGTGGTTTCCCGACCGCCTGCCGTCGCGCACCTGCGTGGGCGTGACCGGACTGGCGGTGGGTGCGCGCGTCGAGATCGACTGGGTGGCGTGGCGCAGCGACGGGTGGGGATCGCTCTAATATCGCCGTATGGCAACCGATTCCGCAGCTGTGCGCCGCTGGTTCGACAACTACCTGGAGACCTTCGCCGCGGCCGCACGCGGTGAGCAGGACCTGTCGACATTGCTGACCCGGTACGCGGTGCCGCTGCTCATCACCACCGACGACGGGGTGGTGCCGCTCACCACAACCGACCAGGTGGCCTCGGTGATCCAAGGGCAGGTCGACGGACTGCGTGCCCAGCGCTACGCCCGGACCTCCGCACTGAACATCGAGGTTTCGGTGCTCAACGCGAGCTCGGCGCTGTGCCGCGGATCCTTCGTCCGAGAAGACGTCGCAGGCGCCGAGTTGGACCGGCCCGTGGTCACCTACCTGGTTGCCGACGGAGCCGACGGGTTGCAGATCGCGGTACTCGCGTCCCACACCGGCTGACCGATTCATCCACAGTGCCCGATTCATCCACAGGTGAGGTCCCGGCGGCACCGACCGGCCGAATTTCGTGGGTGCCGTTGCCTACCGTCGGCTCATGGACACCGAATCGCCGGCGCAACGGCTGACCCGGCGCATCGGCACCACACCGGAGGCTGACCCCGAGGAAGAGACCGACACGTCGTTGTCGCGGTGGCTGCCCGAGCACTCCCGCAGCTCCGGGGACTGGATCGCCGCGCTGCGGGCCGACCCCGGCCGGGCCGGCGTGATAGCCCTGATCGTGGTGGGCCTGCTCGCGGTGCTGGTCACGGTTTTCACCCTGATGCGAGACCGCACACCACCCGTCGCCTCGGCGAATCTTCCCGAGGTGCAGATGGTTTCGTCGACGGCACCGACACCGGGGCCCGTCGATGGTCCGGTGGTGGTCAGCGTGGTGGGTCTGGTGCACATGCCGGGCCTGGTCACGCTGACGGCGGGCGCCCGGATCGCCGATGCCCTGCAGGCCGCAGGCGGCCCGCTGGACGGGTCGGATCTGGTCGGTCTGAACATGGCACGGCGGGTCACCGACGGGGAACAGATCATCGTCGGCATCACCGCGCCGGCGGGGGCTCCGTCGCCGATGGGCAGCTCGGTCAGTTCCAGCTCCACGTCCAGCGTCGCGCCGGCAGCGCCGGGTGCCGGCCCCGGTGGCGCGATCGTGGATCTCAACACCGCCACCGCCGAGGACCTCGACGCGCTGCCCGGTGTAGGACCCGTGACCGCCGCGGCGATCATCGCGTGGCGTGCGGCGAACGGCCGCTTCGGCAGCGTCGACCAGTTGGGGGAGGTCGACGGTATCGGCCCGGCCCGCCTGGAGAAATTGCGCGACCTGGTGCATGCGTGAGCACCGATCGGCCCCCGCTCGACGTCCGGCTGGTACCCGCCGCGCTGACCAGCTGGGCGGTGACCGCAGCCGGGATCATCTGGTCGGTCGGCGTGCTCATGACGGTGGTGGCCGGGGCAATCGCGGCATCGATGTTGTTGCGGTGGTGGACTATTCGGGCGGCGGCGAACAGGGACGGCCCGGTCTTCGGTGCGGCCGCGGTGCTCGGGGTAGGTCTGGTCGGAGCCTGCTTTGCGCTGTCGGTCGGGCTGCGGGCACACGAGGTGCGCCACCACCCGATCCTCGCCCGGGTGGGCACAACGGTCACGGTCACCGTGACGCCTGCGGAGAGTCCGCGCGTGCTCACCGGCGGGCGGTTGCTGTTCCGTGCTGCGCTCCAGCAGGTCGCGGGGGCCCCGACCGACGGCGCGGTGACGGTGTTCGCGCCCGGCTGGCGTGGCGGCGAGGTGACCGCGGGCCGCCCGACGACATTCCGGGCCCGCGTCGGGCGGCCCACCCGCCCCGACCTGACGGTCGCGGTGCTCACCGCGGCCGGCGAACCCACGGTCGGTTCGGCGCCGGCGGCGCAACGGCTGGCAGGCCGGATCCGCGCGGCCTTCGCGGCGACGGCCCGATTGACTCTGCCGGTTGATCAGGCCGCGATGCTGCCGGCGCTGGTGCTGGGGGACACCTCGGCGGTGAGCGCGCCCGCCGCCTCCGACTTTCGCACCGCCGGCCTCACCCATCTGACCGCCGTATCGGGCGCGAACGTGACGATCGTGTGCGGGGTGGCGCTGCTGTCGGCGGCGCTGGTCGGCCCGAGGATCGCCGCGCTGTTCGCGTTCCTGGTGCTGATCGCTTTCGTCGTCGTGGTCGAGCCGTCGGCCAGCGTGCTGCGTGCCGCGGTGATGGGCGCCATCGGACTACTCGCGGTGGTGTCGTCGCGGCGGCGGCAGGCCATCCCCGTGCTGGCGTGCAGTGTGATCGCGCTGATGATCGGTGCACCGCAGCTCGCGGTCGACATGGGGTTCGCGCTGTCGGTCGTGGCGACCGCCGCATTGGTGCTCATCGCCCCGGTGTGGTCGGCCAGGTTGGTCGACCGGGGCTGGCCGCGGCCGCTGGCCGCAGCGGTCAGCGTGGCGGTCGCCGCCCAATTGGTCACCGCCCCTTTGGTGGCCGGGATCTCCGGGCGCTTCAGCGTGCTGTCGGTGGCGGCGAACCTCGTGGTGGCCGCGGTGATTCCGCCGATCACGGTGATCGGGACCGCGGCGGCGGTGCTGGCGGCGTGGTGGCCGTCCGGCGCCGGGCTGCTCATCCGGTTCACCGGGCCCGAACTGTGGTGGCTGCTGCAGGTGGCGCATCGGGTCGCGGCAGTGCCGGGAGCTTCGGTGCCGGTGCCGTCCGGGGCGGCCGGGGTGGTGGTCGTCGCGGTCGTGAGCATGGCCCTGGTGTGGGGCTGGCGCTGGCGGTGGGTGCGCATGATCGTCGGTGTGGGCGCCGTGGGGTTGTTGGCGTGGACCGTGTCCGGCGTTGTCGGGCCGTCGTGACACCATCTTCAGGTGAGCGAAGCGACCGCGGGACTACACCTGGTGCTCGGCGATGAGGAACTGCTCGTCGAGCGCGCCATCGCGGGTGTCCTGCGCGCGGCCCGCGCCAGTGCCGGCACCGCGGACGTCCCGGTGGACCGCCTGCGCGCCGGCGAGGTGAGCACCAGCGAGCTGGCCGAGTTGCTCAGCCCATCGCTGTTCGCCGATGAGCGCGTGGTCGTGCTGGAGGCGGCCGCCGAGGCCGGCAAGGACGCGGTCACGCTCATCGTCTCGGCAGCCGGGGACCTTCCGCCGGGCACCATGCTCGTCGTCGTGCACTCCGGCGGTGGGCGCGCCAAGGCGATGGCCGACCAGCTGAAGAAGATGGGCGCCGAGGTGCACAACTGCCCGAAGATCAAGTGGCCCAACGAGCGCGTCGACTTCGTCAAGAACGAATTCCGCAAGCTGAAGATCAAGGTCTCGGAGGACACCGTCCAAGCGCTGGTCGACGGCGTCGGCTCGGATATCCGTGAGCTGGCGGCGGCGTGCTCGCAATTGGTGGCCGATACGAACGGACAGGTCGACGTCGTCGCCGTGCGTCGGTACCACGGCGGCAAGGCCGAGGTGAAGGGCTGGGACATCGCCGACATGGCGGTCGTCGGGGATGTGTCGGGCGCTGCCGAGGCACTGCGCTGGGCGATGCTCAGCGGCGAGCCGCACGTGGTGCTGGCTGACGCGTTGGCCGAGGCCATCCACGCCATCGCGCGCGTCGGTCCGCAGTCCGGCGACCCCTATCAGTTGGCCTCCGAGCTGGGCATGGCGCCGAAGCGAGTGCAGAAGATCCAGAGGCAGTCACGGCGCTGGTCTCGGGAGCGGGTGGCGCAGGCCATGCAGGTGGTCGCGGCGCTCAACGCGGACGTGAAGGGCGTCGCCGCGGATGCGGACTACGCGCTGGAGCGTGCGGTGCGCAAGGTCGCCGAACTCGCGAGCGATCGCTAGGCCCGGAGACGACGAAACGCGCGTGGGCCGGTGGGCCGCACGCGCGTATCAGTCGTGTCTGAAGTTGACCGTCAGATGCTGTTGACGGCGAGCGCCAGGGCGGACTTCTTGTTCGCGGCCTGGTTCTTGTGGATCACGCCCTTGCTGGCGGCCTGATCGAGCTTGCGGCTGGTGGCGACCAGCAGCTCGCCGGCCTTGCCCTTGTCGCCGGTCTCGATGGCATCACGCAGTCCGCGGACAGCCGTGCGAAGCGACGACTTGACGGACTGGTTGCGCAGACGGGCGCGCTCGTTGGTCTTGATGCGCTTTTCCTGCGACTTGATGTTGGCCACGCGTGTAAATCCTTCTGAACGTCGGTTGGAATACGAAGTCTGATTGCCCGGCTGGGTAAACATGACTGGGCAGCGGTTGTTCAGGTTACCAGCGGATGGCCGGATCTCCCAAAGCGAGACCGACTGGCCTGCCGAAAATGCACATCTGGGGCAGCATTGACAACCGTGAGCCTACGAACACTGCCCAACGAATCGGCGCGGACGTCACGAAACACCTCCGGCACCATGAAACGCCAGGTGGGGATCTTCGGTGGCTACAACGGCCGGGGAAGTTACTCCGAGGCGTTCGACGAGATGTTCGACGCACAGGGCAACGTGCGCGGGCCCTACAAGGGCATCTTCGCCGAACTCTCGCCATCGGATGCCTCCGAGTTGGAGGCACGCACGGAGGCGCTCGGCCGGGCGTTCATCGATCAGGGCATCACCTTCTCGTTGTCGGGCCAGGAGCGGCCGTTCCCGCTGGATCTGGTGCCCCGGGTGATCTCGGCGGCCGAGTGGTCGCGGCTGGAGAAAGGCATCACCCAGCGGGTCAAGGCGCTGGAGATGTATCTCGATGACATCTACGGCGATCAGGAGATCCTGCGTGACGGCGTCATCCCACGCCGGCTCATCACCTCCTGCGAGCACTTCCACCGCGAGGCGGTGGGTATCAACCCGCCCAACGGTGTGCGCATCCACGTCGCCGGCATCGACCTGGTGCGCGACGCCCAGGGCACCTTCCGGGTGCTCGAGGACAACCTGCGCTCGCCCTCCGGGGTGTCCTACGTCATGGAGAACCGCCGCACCATGGCGCGGGTGTTCCCCAACCTGTTCGCCTCCCACCGGGTTCGAGCGGTGGGGGACTACTCCTCACATCTGCTGCGGGCGCTGCGCAAGGCGGCAGCCACCAACGAGGCCGACCCGACGGTCGTGGTGCTCACTCCCGGTGTCTACAACTCGGCATATTTCGAGCATTCGCTGCTGGCCCGGCAGATGGGTGTCGAACTGGTCGAGGGCCGCGACCTTTTCTGCCGCGACAACACCGTCTATATGCGCACCACCGAGGGGGAGCGGCAGGTCGATGTCATCTATCGCCGCATCGACGACGAGTATCTGGATCCGATGCAGTTCCGGCCCGATTCGGTCCTCGGGGTGGCCGGGTTACTCAACGCCGCCCGCGCCGGCAACGTGGTGATCTCGAGTGCGGTCGGTAACGGCGTCGGTGACGACAAGCTCGTCTACACCTACGTGCCAACCATCATCGAGTACTACCTGGGGGAGAAACCGCAGTTGGCGAACGTCGACACGTTCCGCTGCTGGCTCGACGACGAGCGCGAAGAGGTGCTCGACCGGGTCGCCGAACTGGTGATCAAACCGGTGGAAGGGTCCGGCGGCTACGGCATCGTGTTCGGGCCGAACGCCAACGAGAAGGAACTCGCGACGATCAGCAAGAAGATCCGGGCCGACCCGCGCGGCTGGATCGCGCAGCCGGTCGTGCAGCTGTCCACGGTGCCCACCCAGATCGGCGACCAGCTGGCACCCCGCCACGTGGACCTGCGGCCGTTCGCCGTCAACGACGGTGACGACGTGTGGGTACTGCCAGGAGGTTTGACGCGGGTGGCGCTGCCGGAGGGCTCGCTGGTGGTCAACTCCAGCCAGGGTGGCGGCTCCAAGGACACCTGGGTGCTGGCCTCGCGCACGTCGGCCGCCGACCGCGAGCTGGCAGCCGCCAAGGTGGTGCGCTCGCTCCCCGATGCCCCGAAGACCGGCACCCCGTCGGTCGCAGAAAAGGTGTCGCGCAACGGCAAAGCCGGCCGGGAGGGCAAGGGCGAGCAAACCCAGCAACAGCAGACCCGGGATACCCGCCATCAGTCGGGCGCCCAGCCCGAACAACAGCAGCAGCAGCAGGCGGTGGTCGACTGATGCTGGCACGTAACGCGGAATCGCTGTACTGGATCGGCCGCTACGTCGAGCGCGCCGACGACACCGCCCGCATCCTCGACGTCGTGGTCCATCAGCTGCTCGAAGACTCCAGTGTCGACCCCGACCAGACCTCACGGGTGCTGCTGCGGGTGCTGGACATCGAACCACCGGAACAGCAGTTGGACGTGTGGTCCCTGACCGACCTGGTCGCCTTCGGTAAGGACACCAAAGGAGGGTGCTCGATCGTCGAATCCATCACCGCTGCCCGGGAAAATGCCCGTGGTGCAAGAGAAGTCACGTCCACCGAGATGTGGGAGTGCCTCAACACCACGTACAACGCGCTCGCCGAGCGGGAACGGGCTGCTCGCCGGCTCGGTCCGCACGAATTCCTGGCCTATGTCGAGGGCCGGGCGGCGATGTTCGCCGGCTTGGCCGACTCGACCCTCTCGCGTGACGACGGGTACCGGTTCATGGTGCTCGGCCGGGCCATCGAACGCGTCGACATGACGGTGCGCATGTTGTTGTCGCGCGTCGGTGACAGCGGCTCCTCACCGGCCTGGGTGACGGTGCTGCGTTCGGCCGGTGCCCACGACACCTATCTGCGCACCTACCGCGGCGTCCTCGATGCCAGTCGGGTGGTCGAATTCATGCTGCTGGACCGGCTTTTCCCGCGTTCGGTGTACTACTCGCTGCGACTGGCCGAGCACAGTCTCGACGAACTGTTGCAACGCAGACACAGTCGGATCGGGTCGACCGCGGAAGCGCAGCGCCTCCTGGGCAGGGCGCGCAGTGAGCTGGAGTTCCTCCCGCCCGGGGCGTTGTTGGAGTCGCTGGAAGACCAGCTGGCAGCACTGCAGCAGACCTGCGTCGACGTCGGTGAGGCCTTGGCGTTGCAGTACTTTCATTCGGCTCCGTGGGTGGCGTGGACCGATGCCGGGCGCGCCGGCGGCGCGGTCATCGAAGAGGGAGAGATCTGATGTGGCGCATGCGGGTGGTCCACGCGACGGGCTATGCCTACAAGTCACCCGTCACGGCGTCGTTCAACGAGGCACGCCTRACGCCCAGGTCGGATTCGCGACAGAACGTCATCCTGAATCGGGTCGAGACCGTGCCGGCTACCAGGCAGTACCGTTACGTGGATTACTGGGGCACCGCGGTGACGACCTTCGATCTGCATGCCCCGCATGCCGAATTGGAGGTGACGGCGTCCTCCGTGGTGGAGACCGAGAAGCCCGACCTCCCAAAGGAATCGGTGAGCTGGACGGACCTGGAGTCGATCGCAGTGATCGACCGGTTCGACGAGTTGCTGACCCCTACGCTTTACACCCCGGCCAGCAAGCGCATCGAGCGGGTGGGCCGGCGGATCGCCAAAGAGAACGCTCCTCAGCAGGCCGTCATCGAGGCGGCCCGCTGGGTGCACGGTGAGCTCAACTACGTCCCCGGGACCACCGGGGTGCACTCCTCGGGCTTGGATGCGCTGCGCGAAGGCAAAGGGGTCTGTCAGGATTTCGCGCACCTGACGCTGATCTTGTTGCGCGGTATGGGTATTCCGGCCCGCTATGTGTCGGGATATCTGCATCCGCGGCGCACCGCCAAGGTCGGGGACACCATCGAAGGTCAGAGCCACGCCTGGATCCAGGCGTGGACGGGCGACTGGTGGCATTACGACCCGACCAACGACAAGGACATCAACGAGCAGTACATCAGCGTCGGGGTCGGCAGGGACTACGCCGACGTGACGCCGCTCAAGGGCATCTACTCCGGCGAAGGTTCGACCGACCTGGACGTCGTCGTGGAGATCACCCGGCTGGCCTAGGCTTCGGTGCACACGCCGGCATGCACCTCGACGCGGTGCAGGTCGTCACCCAGTTCGATCTGGCGGGCGAAATGCTGTGCGGCCCTTGCTCGCCAGTCCTCCTCCTGACCGCGGATGAGGGCGGGCACGTAGTGCGTGAGGATCAGGATGCCGACCCCGGCACGGGTGGCCGTGTCGGCAGCCTGCTCCACCGAGGAGTGGTAGTCGCAGATGTCGCGAAAGCGCTGCACGGGCATCTGTTCCACCAGATCCGTGCGGATGGCGGTGTGCACCAGCGCCCCGGCCCCGGCGGCCAACCCGTCGAGCCCGGCACACGGCACGGTGTCCCCGGCCAGCACCACCGAAGCGCCGTCGTGCTCGACCCGGAACCCGATGGTCGGGGTGACGGGTCGGTGGTCGGTGGGGCCCACCAGGATTCCCACGCCGTCGCGATCCCAGACCTGACCGTCGGTGTGTTCGTGCACCTGCACCGCGGGTGGTGCGGTGATGTCGGCGTGGTGGGCGATCCGGTACCCGATGTCGTGCGAGAACGCCTTCAGCGTGGCATCCACCACGTCGGCGGTGCCCGGCGGTCCGATGATCTGCAGCGGCGCCGGATCCGGAGTGAAGGTGCTGATCCACCGCGTAATGAGGACATCCCCGAGATCGGCGATGTGATCGCTGTGCAGGTGGGTGAGGAGCAGCGCGCTGAGCGCACCCGCACCTGATCCCGCGGCGGTCAGGCGCTGCAGCACACCGCGTCCGCAGTCCACCAGGAACGTCTGGGTGCCCGCACGCACCAACGTCGACGGTCCGGCGCGGTCGGCATCGGGGATGGGACTGCCGGTACCGAGCAGGGTGACCTCGATCATGGCCACTACCTAACTCCACATCGTCGGGTGGGGGACCGGAATGGTCAGATGGACCGGCGAACCCGCAGTTTCAATAGCCTATGGATAAAAAATGATAAAAGGCGACTTGAAGTGGTTCTTCACAGCTTCCCCTCATCGAAATATTTCCATGATCCATTTACTGATCCGAAACAGTGCGGCAACAGAGCCTGCCTACGTTGAAGAGGTCACGGCGTCTGTGGCGACCCAACTGCCTTCCGAGTCACAGGAATTCATATGGCAACATTCATCGAACAACGGACCATCGGCGCGATTCCGGAGGAGGAGCGGCACGGCCGGGCCTGGCATCTGCTTCCGCTGTGGTTCTCCCTGAACGCGACCGTCATGGCCGCCACCACCGGCGCCATCGGGATCTCCGTCGGTGCCGGCCTGGTGCCCACGCTGATCGCGATCGTCGTCGGCAACCTCATCGGATCGGTCTTCATGGCCTACCACTCGGCGCAGGGCCCGCAACTCGGCCTGCCCCAAATGATCCAGAGCCGAGCACAATTCGGCTTCTTCGGAGCGGCCCTGCCCAACCTGCTGGCCATCATCATGTACGTCGGGTACTTCTCCGGTGCCGGCGTCATCGGCGGACAGGCCATCGCCAGCATCTTCGGCATCTCGACGGCCACCGGCATCATCATCTGCAACGCGATCACCTGGTTCATCGCTTTCGCGGGCTACCGGGTCATCCACGCCTTCGACCGCGCCATGGCCGTCGTTTCGGTCATCGTGATGGTGTTGCTGTTCGTGGCGGCCATCGGGCACATGGGTTCCGCGCCCCCGGCCGAGAGCCATCCGAGCTTCGCCAACTTCTTCCTCATCCTGTCGATCGCGGCCAGCTGGCAGATCACCTTCGCGCCGTACGTGTCGGACTACTCGCGGTACCTACCGAAAAGTGAGGGAGGCGCAAAGACGTTCTGGTACACGCTGGTCGGCAGCTGCGCCGGATCCATCCTGTTCATGGCGCTCGGTGCCATCGTGGGTGTCTACGCGCTGGAGAGTCTCAGCGGCGACGCCATCGTCTACCTGTCCGGGCTGCTGCCGGTGGGTGGCACGGTGATCGCGATCATCCTGGTGCTGGGGATGATCGGGGCGAACTGCGACAACCTGTACGGGCCGTACATGGCGGGCCTGTCCACCGTCACCCAAGCCGGTGGGCCCCCGCACGTATCCCGTCTGGTGCGCGCCGCGGTGACGGGCGGATTCGCCCTGCTGGGCACCGCCATCGGCATCTTCCTGTCCGGCGATTTCCTGGCCAATCTGCAGAACCTCATCATGCTGCTGCTCTACATGCTGGTGCCGTGGACGGCGATCAACCTGGTCGACTTCTACCTGATCCACCGCGGCCGCTACGACGTGACCGAGATCGTCTCGATGCGTGGCCGCTACGGCCTGGTGAACTGGAAATCCATCGCCACCTACGCGGTTGCCGTCGTCGCGCAGATTCCCTTCATGAGCTGTGCGCTGTTCGTCGGACCGGCGGCCACCGCACTCGGGGGCGTCGACATCGCCTGGGTCGTCGGGCTGGTGGTCGCCGGCGGCCTGCACTACGCGCTGAACCGGTCGGCCGCCGCCGACGACGCCGACATCACCGTCCCCCCACTCACCGCCGCGACAGCGGTCACCGCCTGACCTCCGAAGGAGTTCCCATGCCATTCGACTACTCCCGGCTGACCGCCACCTGTGCGGTGGAAGCGCCGGAGAACGCCATCACGCTGCCACCCGAGGCGTACGGCAGCGACGAACTGTATGCCGACGAGGTGGATCGTGTCTTCAAGCGAGGCTGGATCCCGTTGTGCCGCATCGAACAACTACCGTCGCCGGGCAGTTACTACAGCATCGACATCCTCGGCACCCCGCTGGTGGTCACGCGTGACCGCAGGGACGACATCCGGGTGATGTCGCGCAACTGCACCCATCGCTGGATGGAGGTGTGCAGCGGCGCCGGCGAGGCGGGCGTGCTGCAATGCCCGTATCACCTGTGGTCCTTCGGTTTGGACGGCCACCTGGCGGGCGCGCCCGAGATGAAGCAGTCCGCGGGCTTCGACCGGAAAGACTACGGGCTCAAGCAGTTCCGGCA
Source organism: Mycobacterium sp. P2_H7 (assembly GCF_056403275.1). NCBI lineage: Bacteria > Bacillati > Actinomycetota > Actinomycetes > Mycobacteriales > Mycobacteriaceae > Mycobacterium > Mycobacterium sp. P2_H7. The sequence goes on from NZ_JBFUFU010000009.1 coordinate 129,681, forward strand.
CGAGATCTGGAAGGGTTTCGTTTTCGTCAACTTCGACGGACAGGCCGCCCCCGTCGCCGAGCAGCTCGCTGGGCTCGCGACGCAGGTCGATCCGTATGACTTCGAGAACTACCAGATCGTCGAACACACCGACTGGGGTGTCTGCGACTGGGACTGGAAGATCATGGTGGACAACTTCATGGAGTGTTACCACCACATCGGCCCGCACCGCGGAACACTGGAGGACGAGTTCCCCGCCAAGCTCAGCTACACCGGTGACGGCGGCCCGTACTTCACTACCATGTGGTCCCGCCAGGCAGACGGCTATCCGGCGGAGGAACCCTTCCTCGCACCGGGCGCCGCGACGCTGACCCCGGAGCATAGCCACAAGCTGTTGATCTTCATCGCCTATCCGCTGCTGCAGATCTCGCTGGGCCCGGGCTTCATGTACTGGCTCAAGACACTGCCGGTCGGTGCAGGCAAGGTCGAGATCCACCTCGAGATCGCGATGTCACCGACCGCGCTGGCCGCACCCGACTTGGACGCCCGGCGTAGCCAGCTCGTCAAATCGATCTGCGACATCCACCGCGAGGATCTCGACGTCTGCGCCGCCGTGCAGAAGTCGGTACGGGCCGGGGTGACCTCGACCGGGCGGCTGTCACACCTGGAGCAACCGCTGTGGGAGTTCTACCGCTATCTCGGGCGTGAGCTGGGAATCGTCTCCCACACCGCCGATCTCGCTTCCGCAGGCTGAAAGGGCCAATAATGACAAGCACTTTGAACGGACACGTACAGCGCACCGCCGTGACGGAGGTCGCCGAGCGGCTGGCCGCGGCCGGCGTCAAGTACGCCGCCATCAGCTTCGTGGACATGCATGGCAAGCCGAAGGCCAAGATGGTTCCGCTGAACCACCTCGGGCAAGCGGTCAGGGGATCGGAGATGTTCACCGGGGCGGCCCTCGACGGCGTCCCGCAAGACGTCAACGACGACGAGGTCGCACCGCACCCGGATCTCGGCGGTGCCATCATCACGCCCTTCAACAAGGAAGTCGCCTGGTTCCCGGGCGATCTCTGGATCGGTGACGCGCCCTTCGAGGCCTGCAGCAGGCAGATTCTCAAGCGGGTCACGGCCGATGCCGCGACGCTGGGTTACACCTTCAATCTCGGCATCGAGACCGAGTTCTTCTTGCTCACCGACGACCGGGCCGGCACCCCGGCGCCGGCCAGCCTGGACGACAATCTCGCCAAGCCCTGCTACGACCTGCGCGGCCTGCTGCACAACTATCCGGTCGTCGATGAGATCGTCACGGCGATGAACGATCTGGGCTGGGACGTGTACTCCTTCGACCACGAGGACGGCAACGGCCAGTTCGAGACGGACTTCACCTACACCGACGCGGTGAGCATGTCCGACCGGCTGGTGTTCTTCCGGATGATGGTCGGGGAGATCGCCCGCAAACACGGCCTGTTCGCGTCGTGGATGCCCAAACCGTTCGCCGATCGCACCGGCAGCGGCGCGCACTACAACATGTCGCTGGCCGATGTCGACGGGGTGAACCTGTTCGAGTCGGCCGACGATCCGCGCGGTTGTGGGCTGTCCGAATTGGGTTACCACTTCACCGCCGGGGTGCTGCGCCACGCCTCGGCGATCTGCGCCGTGATCGCCCCGACCGTCAACAGCTACAAGCGACTGGTCAAGCAGGGCAGCATGTCCGGGCTCACCTGGGCGCCGATCTTCGCGTGCTACGGCGACAACAACCGGACCAACATGATGCGTATCCCGAAGGGCGGGGGACGCGTCGAGTGCCGCGCCGCCGACAGCGCCAACAACCCCTACCTCGGTGCGGCGCTGATGCTCGCGGCCGGGCTGGAAGGTATCCGCGAGGGCCTTGATCCCGGGGAGCCCAACCGGGACAACCTCTACAATGTCTCCGAACTGGAACTGGCTGCCCGCGGTATCGGGTGGCTGCCGCGATCCCTCGGTGAAGCCATCGACGCCATGGAAGCGGATCCGTTGGTGCGCCGGGTCTTCGGTGACGCGATGTTCGAATCGTTCGTCGCCGAGAAGCGTGCCGAGTGGGACTCGTTCACCGCCCACGTCTCGTCCTGGGAGACCGACCGTTATCTGAGGTTCTGGTGATGCTGCGCTGGGAGGAACTCAGCTCGACGCAACTCGCGGCGGCCGTGGCCGCCGACCCTGCCCTCGTCGCGCTCATCCCGGTCGGCGCCACCGAGCAGCACGGGCCGCACCTGCCCGTCGGAACCGACACCCTCATCGCCACCGCGGTCGCCGAGGCGGCTGCGGGTGGTGATGCCCCCGCCGTCGTGCTGCCGCCGATCGCGTACGGCGCCAGCCAGTTTCACGGCACCGAACTGGCAGGGACGGTGGCGCGCTCCGGCGCGGACACCGCCGCCGGTGCCTACCAGGTGGCGCGGGCCTGCTTGGACTCCGGGGTGCGGCGCATCCTGTTCGTCAACGGGCATGTCGGCAATGCGGCCCCGCTGTGGCTGGCGTGCGACCGCTTCCGGCGCGAACATCCGCACGGCCAGATCGGCGTCATGCAGTGGTGGGACCTGACCCCGGAGATCGCCGCGCAGGCGACCGCCGACGCCGTCGACTGGCACGCCAACGCCGCCGAGACATCGATCATGCTGGCGTTGCGGCCCGAACTGGTGCACACCGACCGTTTCGCGGAGGCCGATGACCCCGACCGCACGGCCGGGCTGGTCTTCCGCTACGCGGTGGGGCAGGTGTCGACCAACGGGGTGACCGGCTATCCGTCCCGCGCCTCCAAGGAGCTCGGGCTGGCACTGTGGCGCGATATCGCCACCGCCGCGCGAAATATCGTGGCGCAGGCCCGGGCCGAGCAACCGCCGCTGGCGTAACGATCCGTTCTAGAATGCGCCTCGTGCCACCACCCGAGCGCAAGGCGCAGGTCCGTGCCATCGGACGTCCGCGTCTTGACACGGGACCGGAGACCGGCGGCGGCCCGCCCGAGTCGCCGCGCACCGGCATCGTCAACGCGGCCACCAAGCTGTTCTCCGAACGGGGCTACGCGCAGACCACGATGAGCGACATCGCGCGGGCGGCCGGTTTGCAGCAGTCGTCGCTGTACTACTGGTTCCGGAACAAGGAGCAGCTGCTGCAGGAGACGCTGCTGGTCAACCGCGCACCGCTGAAGTTCATCGCCGACGTCGGAGCCGGCTCGGGATCGCCCGCGGTCAAGCTGTACCGGCTGCTGCGCTTCGACACCATGCAGCTGGCGATGTCGCCCATCGACTTCAACGAGATCCAACGGATCGCCCATGAGCAGCGCAGTGAGTTCCACCAGTTCTGGACCGACTACGAGCGACTGCGCCAGTGGGTCGTCGACCTGATCGGCGCGGCGATCGGCGAGGGCAAGTTCATCGAGTGCGACCGCGAGGAGACCGCGGGGCTGTTGCTCAACTTCGACGAGGGCGCGCAGAAGCGGACGCGGTTGCATCCCGACAGCGGGGACCGCGCCGAGGAGGCCATCCGGGTCGGCGAGCAGGTCGCCACGATCGCGGTGCGAGGACTGCTGAAACGCCCCAGCGAGATCGGCCGCATCACGGCCCAAGCCGCGCAATTCGACGACGCGGCCGTCGCGCTGCGTGTGAGCCCGCACCCGACCGATTGAGGCGGCGGCCGGGACTTTCGTCTGGCGCCGAACCGACCTACTCTGGTGTGACCCACATCACCAGGGAGGTCCGATGCGCATCTCCGACGTGCTGAAAAGCAAAGGATCCGCGGTCGCCACGATCGCGCCGGAGACCACGGTCGCGGTGCTGCTGGCCGGTCTGGTGGGGCGCAACATCGGCGCCATGGTGGTGGTGGGTCCGGACGGCCCGGTGGGCATCGTCTCCGAACGCGATGTGGTCCGCCAACTCCACGAGTTGGGTGCCGAGCTGCTGCAACATCCGGTCTCCGACATCATGACCGCGCATCTGGTGTACTGCTCACCCGGCGATTCGGTGGACAGCCTGAGCGCGGCGATGACCCACAACCGGGTGCGGCACATCCCGGTGCTCGATGACGGGCGGCTGGCGGGGATCGTCAGCATCGGCGACGTCGTGAAGACACGGATGCAGGAGCTGGAATCCCAGCAGGAACAACTACAGGCCTACATCACGCAGGGCTGAATATCCTGGGCGCTGTGACCAACGTCGACGTCCGTCCCGCCACTCGCGCCGATATCGCCGAATTGTCGAAGGTGCTGGGCCGCGCTTTCGACGACGATCCGGTGACCAGTTGGATGCTGCCGGACCCGGCGGCCCGGCGACGCAAACTGCACCGCGTGTTCGCGGCGCTCACTCGGTATCACCATCTCTCCCGCGGTGGGGTGGAGGTCGCCGCCTCGTCGGGTTCCGGGATCGGCGCCTGCGCGCTGTGGGATCCGCCGGGGGAGTGGAAGCACACGACCGCCGAGGAACTGCGTGCCATGCCGGGTCTGCTGCTGACCTTCGGCGCCACGGTGCGTCGCGGGTGGCAGGCCTCGGAGCTGATGAAGCGCCACCATCCGGAGGAACCGCACTGGTATCTCGCCGTGATCGGGAGCGACCCCTCGGTGCGTGGCACCGGACAGGGCCGGGCGCTGATGCAGTCACGGCTGGATCGCTGCGACGCCGAGCATGCCCCGGCGTATCTGGAGTCGAGCAATCCCGCCAATATCGGCTACTACCAACGCTTCGGCTTCGAGGTGACCGGGGAGGTCACGCTGCCCGGCGGGGGACCCTCGCTGTGGCCCATGTGGCGGCAGCCACGGTGAGGCAGATGTGGCGGCAGCCACGGTGAGGCAGATGTGGCGGCAGCCACGATAAAAACGGCGGCGGCGGTTTCGGCGCATTGGTCGAGTCCGAAAGGTGATATCGCCGGCGGTATCACCTTTGAGACTCGAGTGCCGCCTCGTCACCCTCGACCGGCGACGTCAGGCGGTTGGCTCCAGGACCACCTGATCGGCCAGCGAGTTGTCGCCGAACGCGCCACGGTACCTGGCGGCCGGATGACTGTCGGGCAGCCGGTCGCCCTTTCCGAGTAGCTTGTGCCGCAACGTCCCTGACTTGTCGGTGCCGATCAGGCCCCGCTCGCGCAGGGTCGGGAACAGCCGGTCGGCCACCTCGCGGAACGACTGCGGGACGGTGGCGTGATAGACGTTGATGCCGTCGACCCCGGCCTCACGCCACTCTTCCAGGCGATCCGCGATCTCCTCGGGGGTGCCCACGACGCGGTTGGCGCCTTCCATCACCCACGCCATATCGCGGATGGTGGGCTCGTCGTTCCCGGAAACCTCGGCCGCCCAGCGTTTGAAACTCTGGATGCCGGTGAACTCACCGAGCTCGCTGATCGGGGTGTCCAGGGGCAGGCTGCCGGCATCGATGCCCGCATCACCGAGCGCATGCAGGGCGATGCCCTCCAGATCCAGGTAACGCTTGAGCTCGTCGTTGCGGCGGATGGCGTCGGCGTGACTGTCGCCGATGACGAACGACAATCCCTGGGCGAAGGTGATGTCGTCGGGGTCGCGGCCGTATTCGGCTGCCAGGGTGCGGGTTTCGGTGGTCAGTTTGTACGCATCGGCCGGTGTCGGGCTGCTGATGTAGACGCCCTCGGCGTTGCGGGCGGAGAACAGCTGGCCCGCCGGTGACGATCCGGCCTGGAACAGAACCGGGGTGCGTTGCAGCGACGGAGAGCTGAAGTGTGGCCCCTCGACGCTGTACCGCTGCCCGACGTGGTTGATCTTGTGGATCTTCGACGGGTCGGAGTGCACACTGCGCTCCTTGTCCTGTACCAGCGCGTCCTCGTCCCACGAGCCTTCCCACAACTTGTAGGCGACGTCGACGTATTCATACGCCCATTCGTAGCGCTGGTCGTGAGCCAGGGTGCCGTCGTGGCCGAAGCTGCGGAACATGTTGGCGTTGAAGCTGGTCACGATGTTCCAGCCGAGCCGGCCCTCGGTGTAGTGATCCAGGGAGGACATCTTGCGGGCGAAGTTGAACGGATGGTCCTGGACGATGGAACTGGTGAAGACGATGCCCAGGTTCTCCGTTGCGGCCGCCAGCGCGGACGCCAGCACCGAGGGGTCGTTGACCGGGATCTGGATCCCGGCCTCGACGGACTTGCGCCAGTTGCCGTTCCACGGTGCCCGCAGACCGAACACGTCGGCGAAGAACAGCAGATCGTAGCCGGCCTTGTCGACTTCGGCGGCCAGTGACGTCCAATGCCGTAGCTCGTTGAACCGGTGGTTCTGGGCTTCGGGTGCGCGCCAGAGTCCGTGCAGCACATGGGAAGCGGTGTTCATCACGAACGCCGAGTAATACAACGGACGCTTACTCATGCACGATCTCGCTTCACTTCTCGCTGGAGTCAGACGAATGCCCAGCATAGGAAGTTGCGTCGGCAAGCAGAACGGTACCGATCTGACTGATTCGAAATAGCCACCCGAGTGGGAGTGGAAAGCGTTCTACCGCAGCATGATTACGATGCGACGTGTTGCAGGCAGTCTGCTCAGGACCAGGAGTACTCGGCCCGCAACCGGGCGGCGACGATCTCGAATGTCTCGCGAGCGAGCACCGCGCCCTCGCGCCGGATGCCGTCCTCGGGCACGTCGAGCACCCGGTCCAGCCGCACCCAACTGGACCGGCCCTCGTAGTCCCAGCTGCCGGCGCCGATCGGGATCCACTCGCGGTCGCCCGAGTGCCGATCCTGACTGGACAGCATCAACCCCAGCAGGACATTGCCGTCCCGCCCCACCACCAGCACGGGCCGGTCCTTGCCGCGGGTCGGGTCGTCCTCGTAGACCACCCAGGTCCACACGATCTCGCCGGGGTCGGCCTGGCCGTCCAGGTCGGGGGCGTAGCTGACGCGCCGGGCGCGATGCGCGGTGGGCACACTCTCGCGGGTGACGGGCCGACCGGCCGTGATGGCCGCGGGCTGCGGCTGGGCCGGGGCACCGGCCAGCACTTCCAGGCCGATCTTGATGCCCTGTTGCAGCACCCGTTCGGGCGTGGGCAACTGCCGGATCAGCTTGGGTGCTTCGTTGAAGACAAGATGCCCGGTGTCTCTGAGAAATCGTTGGAACGGCCTCCACTGCGACGCCATAGAAACGAGGATAGGTCCTCCGATTGTGTCGGGATGGCCCACGCTGGATACGCTGGACTCACCTATTGCGCTTCGACCAGGAGAAACACAATCAGCAGTTTCGCCGACAAGACGTTCACCGCGCCGGCGCAGATACGGAATTTCTGCATCATCGCCCACATCGACCACGGCAAGTCGACGTTGGCGGATCGGATGCTGGGCATCACCGGTGTCGTCGCGGACCGCGATATGCGCGCCCAGTACCTCGACCGGATGGATATCGAGCGGGAACGCGGCATCACCATCAAGGCGCAGAATGTGCGGCTGCCGTGGAAGGTGGGCGACGAAGACTTCGTCCTGCACCTCATCGACACCCCCGGCCACGTCGACTTCACCTACGAGGTGTCGCGGGCCCTGGAGGCCTGCGAGGGAGCTGTCCTGCTGGTCGACGCTGCCCAGGGCATCGAGGCGCAGACGCTGGCCAACCTCTACCTGGCGTTGGACCGCGATCTGACCATCATCCCGGTGCTCAACAAGATCGACCTGCCGGCGGCCGACCCGGACCGCTACGCCGGTGAGATCGCCCACATCATCGGTTGTGAACCCTCCGACGTGCTGCGGGTGTCCGGCAAGACGGGCGAAGGCGTGCGTGAGCTGCTCGATGAGGTCGTCCGGCTGATCCCGGCCCCGGTCGGGGACGCCGACGCCCCGGCCCGAGCGATGATCTTCGACTCTGTCTACGACATCTACCGCGGCGTGGTCACCTACGTGCGCGTGGTGGACGGCAAGCTCAACCCCCGCGAGAAGATCAAGATGATGTCCACCGGCGCGACGCACGAGTTGCTCGAGGTCGGCATCGTCTCGCCCGACCCGAAGCCCTCCGACGGGCTCGGCGTGGGCGAGGTCGGTTACCTGATCACCGGTGTGAAGGACGTCCGTCAGTCCAAGGTCGGTGACACCGTCACCTCCGCGCGCCACGGCGCCACCGAGGCGCTGACCGGCTACCGCGAACCGCGGCCGATGGTCTACTCGGGCCTGTATCCGGTGGACGGCTCGGACTATCCGGTGCTGCGCGAGGCGCTGGACAAACTGCAGCTCAACGATGCCGCCCTGACCTACGAGCCGGAGACGTCGGTGGCCCTCGGGTTCGGGTTCCGGTGCGGATTCCTCGGGCTGCTGCACATGGAGATCACCCGCGAGCGTCTTGAGCGGGAATTCAACCTCGACCTCATCTCCACCGCACCCAACGTGGTGTACCGGGTCATAAAAGAAGACACAACGCCCGGTGATCCAGGGCTCATCGTCACCAACCCGTCGATCTGGCCGGAGGGCAAGGTTCGCGCCGTGTACGAGCCGGTGGTGAAGACGACGGTCATCGCGCCCAGTGAGTTCATCGGCACCATCATGGAGCTCTGCCAGTCCCGCCGCGGCGAGCTCGGCGGCATGGACTACCTGTCCCCGGAGCGCGTGGAGCTTCGCTACACGATGCCGCTCGGCGAGATCATCTTCGACTTCTTCGATTCGCTGAAGTCCCGCACCCGCGGCTACGCCAGCCTCGATTACGAGGAGGCCGGCGAGCAGGAGGCCGAGCTGGTGAAGGTGGACATCCTGCTGCAGGGCGAGGCCGTCGACGCGTTCAGCGCGATCGTGCACAAGGACGGGGCCGCCGCCTATGGCAACAAGATGACCTCCAAGCTCAAGGAGCTCATCCCGCGCCAGCAGTTCGAGGTGCCGGTGCAGGCGGCCATCGGGGCGAGAATCATTGCGCGCGAGAATATCCGGGCCATCCGCAAGGACGTGCTGTCCAAGTGCTACGGCGGTGACATCACCCGCAAGCGCAAACTTCTGGAAAAGCAGAAGGAAGGCAAGAAGCGGATGAAGACCATCGGACGGGTCGAGGTTCCGCAGGAAGCCTTCGTCGCGGCCCTGTCTTCGGACGCCGCCGCGGACAAACCGAAGAAGTGACTCTCACCGCGCCATCGGTCACAATGGCGCGGTGAACAGTGCCGCAAAATCTGGCCGTGCCCTGCTGGCGGTCGTAGCTGGGTGCATTGTGATGACCGGCTGCGTCAGCACAGTGTCAGGCGTGGCGGTTCGCGACCGTGGCGCTGCGCCTGCCGATGTGCCGCCGCTCAAGGATGCTCAGCTCGACAAGGTGCTGTTGACGGTTCGCGACATCAACGCGGTGATGGGTTCCAGTGACATGGAGATCACCAGCGAGCTGGACCAGATGACCGACCATTCCCGCAACATCTCGGACCCGGACTGTCTGGGGGCCATCTACGGCGCCGAGCAACCGGTCTACGACGGCAGCGGCTGGACATCCGTGCGTGACCAGGTGGCGCGCGAACCCGACGAGGACAACCAGCACTGGGTTGAGCAGACCGTTGTGCTCTATCCCAACGCGGACAAGGCCCAGCGGTTCTGGGAGAACTCCAAGTCGACGTGGAAAAAGTGCGGTGGGTCGGCGGTATCGGTCGATGACGGCCGGTCCTCCTACACCTGGCAGCTCGATGATCTGGACGCCAAGGATCAGCTGATCACCCAGCACACTGCGCAGGAGGACGCCGGCGGCTGGGAGTGTCAGCACGCGATGTCCTACGTCTCCAACGTGACGCTGGAAGCGTGGGCGTGTTCCTACGGAATCCACGACGAGGCGGCCGCCGTCGTCGAGAAGATGCTTCAGAACGCGAGTAAGAAGTAGCTCAGCCGAGCGCGTTGCCGGTGTCGCCGATGATGGCCTCGACGTCGGCTCGCAGCAGTTCGAGCTCCGCCCGCTGCTCGTCGGTGTAGTCGCGGGCCGTGTCGTCGAGAACGCACACCGTCCCCACCACGTTGCCGTCCGGATCGTGCACGGTAAGCCCGAGATAGTTGTACAAACCGAATTCGGTCTCGTCCTCATTGCCGGCGAAGACCGCGTCCGCACGGGAGTCCCGGACGAACAGCGCCTGATCGGCGTCGACGACCCGCTCGCAGTACAGGGGGGTCCGGCTGTCGTCGGCGCCGGCCTTCTTTCCCGCGGCGCCGACGGTGTAGTGCTGGGTGGCTTCACCCGCTGTCGCCGCGACCACCATCGAGTCCGGCTCCGAACGCATGACCAGCACCGACTTGACCTTGAGCCGTTCGGCGACGGCGGTCAGCTGGTCCGCCAGCGGTGCCAGTGCGGGTGTGGTGTCGGTGCGATGGGGCTGGGGCGAGGTCATCCGCGCATTGTCGGCGCTTTGCGGCAGTGCTGCAACAGGTTCGTGCATGGACGGGTATTCCGATTCCATCCTGCTGAGTGCAACCCTGAGAAACCGCGAGCTCGCGTCGTAGCCTGTCGGCCGTGTCGAAAGAACTGCATCTCCTCGCCTTCGGTAACACCAGATCCGCCGGTCCGTGGCGGCATCCGGCCGCCGACAACAGCACGGCAGGGGTGCGACGACGCCTGATCGAGCACGCCCAGATCGCCGAGGCGGGAACGTTCGACGCGTTGTTCTTCGCCGACGGACTGAACTACGGCCCGCCGGCTACCTGGGCCTACAAGATCAGCGAGGACTTCGAACCGCTCACCGCGACGGCGGCGCTGTCCTCGGTGACCGACCGCATCGGACTGGTGGTCACCGGATCGGCCACCTTGCAGCAGCCGTATCACCTTGCCCGTCAACTACTTTCGCTCGATCATCTGAGTGGGGGCCGGGCCGGCTGGAATCTGGTCACCAGTTTCGCCCAGGCCGCGGCGGACAACTTCAGCGCGCGCGGAGTGGTCGACCATGACGAGCGGTACGCCATCGCCGAAGAGGCACTGGAGGTCGTGCGAAAGTTGTGGGACGGCTGGGGAACAGACACGGTCGTCGAGAATCGCGATGCCGGAATCTTCCACGATGTCAGCAAGATTCACGTCGCCGATCACCACGGCAAGTACTTCGATGTCAAGGGTCCGCTCGGAGCCTCGCGTTCGGCGCAGGGCCAGCCCGTCCTGTTCCAGGCCGGATCATCGTTCACCGGAAGGTCTTTCGCCGCGAAACATGCAGAGGTCATCTTCACCAGCCATGGGAACCGCGCCCGTGCGCAGGAGTTCTATCGGCAGATCCACCAGGAGTCACGCGGTTTCGGACGTACCCGAGCGCCGTTGATCACCCCGTCGTTCCGTTACGTCATCGGCTCGACCGAAGATGAGGCGCGCCGGGCCCAGCAGGACGAGTACGAGTACTTCAGTCCCGAATATCAGGCGGGATGGCTGCTGGAGGTCGAGGTGGACGTCACCGGGGCGGATCTGGACGGACCCGTTCCCGCCTCGGCGTTCCCGGAGTCCACCCAGACGCACCAGACCGCGCTGGCCGGTTACCGCGCCTTGGCGGCCGAGAGTCCGACGGTCCGAGACTTCCTGTACCGCACCGTGAACGGCTGGGGAGCCGGGGTGGTCGGCACACCGGAGCGGATCGCCGACGAGATCGAGGCATGGCTCACCGAGGGTGCGGCGGACGGTTTCGTCCTGCGCGACTCCGGGCTACCGGGGCAGACGGAGTTGTTCGTCGAACAGGTGGTGCCAGTGCTGCGCAAACGCGGGCTGTTCCGGCATGAATACGCCGGCACCACCCTGCGGTCCCATCTCGGCCTGGAAATCCCGACCCGATGATGCAACCGATCACGCCGTTCGTGCTCGCCGGATTCACCATGTCGACGGCGTCGCATGGCAATTTCGGGTTGTGGCGGCACCCCGAGGATCAGACGTCGCGCTACACCGACCTGCGGTATTGGGTGGAGTTGGCGCAGCTGCTCGACAGGGGTGGATTCGACGCCCTCTTCATCGCCGACGCCGTGGGGCAGCTGGATGTCTTCGGCGGCAGCGCCGATGCCGCGCTGACCCGCGCGGTGCAGACCCCGGTCACCGATCCGCTGCTGGCGGTTTCGGCGATGGCCGCGGCCACCGAGCATCTCGGGTTCGGTGTCACCGTGTCCACCACGTACGAGAGTCCGTACCTGCTGGCGCGCAAGTTCAGCACGCTCGATCATCTCACCGGTGGCCGGATCGGCTGGAATGTCGTCACCTCACTGCTGGACAGTGCGGCGCGCAACATCATCGGGCGCGACCGGCAGATCCCGCACGACGAGCGGTACGCCATCGCCCAGGAATTCCTGGAGGTCACCTACAAGCTGTGGGAAGGCTCGTGGGAACCCGGTGCGGTGCTGCGCGATCGGGGCACCGGCGTCTACACCGACGCCACCAAGGTGCACCAGATCAGCCACGACGGAAAGTACTTCAGCGTGCCCGGCGCCCACTTGGTGGAGCCGTCTCCGCAGCGCACCCCGGTGCTCTTCCAGGCTGGAACCTCGCCAGCGGGACGGGAATTCGCCGCGCGCAATGCTGAACTGGTGTTCGCCAGTGATCCCAGGCCGGCGGTGTTGCGCGCCAATATCGACGACATCCGGCGCCGCGCGGTGGGTTACGGCAGGCGGCCCGGTGCCATCAAGTTCCTCACCTCCGTCGAGATCGTGGTGGACAGCACCGATGCGGCGGCCCGGGCCAAGGTCGCCGACCTGTCGCGCTACCACGACCTGGAGGCGGGGCTGGTGTTGTTGTCGGCGCTCTCCGGTGTCGATTGGTCCGAGTACGGTGTGGATCGGCCGATCGAGCAGTTCGACACCGATGCCAGCCGGTCCATTCTTGCCGCTGTCACCGATCCCGATGCGCGCCATCGCCTGACGCTGCGCGACTATGTCGGTGGGCTGGGTGGGTTCGGTGGTGAGCTGTTCGTGGGGTCCGGCCCGACCGTGGCCGACGCGCTGGAGCGCTACGCCGAGCGCACGGGCATCGACGGTTTCAACATCGTTTATCACGTCACCCCCGGCAGCTTCGCCGATGTGGCCGAGCACCTGATCCCCGAGCTGCGCCGACGCGGCCGGGCACGTGAGGCCGGTGCGACAGGTGAGTCAGTGACGTTGCGGCAGCGTATTTTCGGCACGGATTCCGCGTATCTTCCGACCGATCATCCCGGTACTGCGTTCCGTCGGCAAAAAATCCCATCGATTTGATCACTGACGCCGCGGAGCGGGCTACGGCATCGTGAAGCCGACATCAATTCTTCGTTAAATAACTGTGTGTCAAGGGATTAGGTGACGCGCAGAGCAGGAAGGCAGGCATCATGTCTACACCGACGCGCGTTGAGCTGGGCGGTCGCGCCCTGTCCTCCGCGGAAGGGCATGGGCTGGAACGTGATGCCCTCGGATTCTGGGGTGTCTTCGCCCAGGGGCTGGCCGCGGCAGCGCCCAGCGTCGCGGTCGCGTCGGTTCCCTTCTCGCTCTTCCTTGCCGCGGGTACGGGGGCCGCCTGGGCGGTGATCGTCGGCCTGGTCATCACCGCATTGATCGCCGCTACCATCAGCTTCCAGGCCAAGCGCACGGTGTCTTCGGGTTCGCTGGGCACCTACACAGGCAACGGGCTGGGGCCCGGCTTCGCCTACGCCGCCGGCTTCAGCCTGCTCGTCGGCTACATCGGCTTCGCAACCACCGGCACCCTGGGCGGTGTCGTGTACCTCGATTCGTTCCTCGAATCCATCGGATTGGGCTCGCAGGCAACGTGGTTCCGGATCCTGCTGGTTGTGGTCATCGTCGGGGTGGCCACCTACCTGCCGTTCCGCGGTGTGTCCATCGCCGCCAAGTACGAGTTGGTGTTCGAGCTGATCGCGATTGCCTCCATCCTGGTGATCATCGTCGCGGCCTACATCGCCTACGGATTCCGGATCGATTGGGACCAGTGGAATCCTTCGCATCTGGGCAACAGTGCGACGTTCATCGCCGCGGTGTCGGCCGTCGGCTCCTACGCCGGATTCGAGAGTGTCGCGTCGCTCGGCGCCGAGGCCAAGGACGCGCACCGAAGTATCGCGCGGTCGCTGCTGCGCGTGGTGCTGTTGCTCGGCGTGCTCTACATCATCGCGACCTACCCACAGATCTTGTTCTTCGGTTCGATCGACGGGGACAAGGCGATCCTGCCGCAGCTCGCAGATTCGACCGGCGTCTCCTGGGCCAATTACGTGGTCAGTGGTGCCGTGGCGGTCGCATTCGTCGTGTTCGTCACCGCGGTCACCACCGCTGCGGCGCGTTCGCTGTTCACGTTCGCACACGAGGGCGCGCTGCCTTCGGCGCTGACGAGGGTGCATTCGAAGTACAAGACACCGTGGGTGGGTATCGCTTTCATCGGGGTGCTCGGGCTGATCTTCTCGACGGTCGCCACGGTCAGCTCGGCCGGCAGGGTGGTGTTCGAGGTGTACGGCGGCTACGTCGCGAACTGGGGCTTTCTGACCAGCTATCTGCTCGTGGTGATCGCCACCCCGATCTGGCTGTACAAAATCAAGGCGCTGACCCCGTTGCGGGCGTTGGTTTCCGGTGCGGCGACACTGGCTCTGGGGTACGTCTTCTTCAGCAACTTCTATCCGGTGCCCGACTTCCCGTTCAACATCCTGCCGCTGATCTTCGCCGGAATCCTGCTTGCCGGGCTGATCTGGTACTGGTACCTCAAGTTCACCAAGCCCGAGGTGGCGCGCCGCGTCGGCACCATCCAGACGCTGTCGGAGGAAGAGCAGCAGCGGCTGGTCGACGAAGGCATCCTCGACGTGCTGGACCATCACGGCGAGCAGTCGAGCACCGACGAGGACCCGCGGCCACAGCTGGACAAAGAGCCGGTCGCACCGTGACACTCGTGCACGAGGCCCATGTCGGCAGCTGGTCGGCCGCGCCCTTGACGCCGCTGGATTTCCCCGCCATCGCCGATTTCGTCGCGACCACACCGGGCATCGCCGGCCGCAAGTTCGCCGCCGACTCGCGCGATATCGCCGAACAATTGGGCGGCGCGTTTCCCGGCGCTGCCGTAGCGGTGCGCGACGAGTCACAGCTGGTCCGCGGTTACGCAGCACTGCATCCACCACACGGCCTGCAACCGGAGTTCCTCGCCGAGTTCGTCTTCGATCCCGACGCACCACCCGCCGTCATCGGGGACGCCGTGGACGGCATCGTAGCCAGGTTCCGGCTGGAATCCGCCACCATTCCGGGGGCGTTCCTGCGCAGCTTCGTCGGCACCGACCAACAGGCGGCCCTCGATGGGTTGATCCGGCACGGCGCGGCCGAGGAAGGCCGGTTCATCCGGACCCGGAAATCGCTCGATCAGGAAGACGTCGAAGCGTTGCAGGCATCGGCACTGCCCGGATACACCTACGTGAGCTGGCCGGAGGTGCTCGCGCGGGGCCTCGCCGAGCAGGTCCGTCAACTGCAGTACGACACCTTCCTCGAGCACTTCGGCAACATGTCCAAGACGCCGGAGATCTTCGCGCAGCACATCGAGAGCCGCGCCTTCACACCGGATTTCAGCAATGCAGTGATCAATGCCGACGGGCTCGTCGTGGGTTACGTGCTGGGCTCGACCTACAGTCACCTGACCGGGGGTTCCGTCGAGGAGCGCAGTGCTCACACCGACTACATCGGCGTCCGGCGCGACCAACGTAAAGCGGGCATCGGCGAGTTCCTGTTGCGCAAGGTGTGGCTCGCCGCGCTGCGCCGTGGACTCACGCTTGCGTCGCTGGGAACCGACATCAACAACGCGAGCAAGGCGCACCTGCTCTACGAACGGCTGGGCTACGTCGCCGTCGAGCATCAGTCCGCACACCGCATCGATTCCGAAGGACCCACCGAATGAGTCATCCCGCAACGTATCTCCAGGCGCCCACTGCCGACTTGGACGAACTGCGGACACAATTCGCCCCTGCTTTCGAGAAGATCGCCGAGGCGAACCTGGAACGCGAACGCACGCGCGCCTTCCCGCATGAGCAAGTCCGGCTACTCAACGAGGCAGGCTTCGGCACGCTGCGAATCCCGGCGGACCGGGGCGGTTTCGGAGCGTCGCTGCGCCAGGTGTTCCTGCTGCTGGCCGATCTGGGTGAGTCCGATGCCAATGTGGCGCACATCTGGCGCAACCACCTGGCCTTCGTCGAGGACCGGCTCAACGCCCCGGTGTCGGACGCCAATGACATCTGGATCGAACGCTTCCGGGCCGGGCAGTTCGTCGGTGGCGGGTGGACCGAAGCCAACAACGTGACATTGGCAAACTTGGTCACCACAGTGACTGCCGAGGGTGACCATTACCGGGTCACCGGCGCGAAGTTCTACGCCACCGGAAGCCTCTACGCCGAATGGCTGGACGTGCTCGGCCGCGGTGCGGACGGCGAGCTGCTGACCGCACTGGTGCGAGCCGAGGATCCCGGCGTCACCCTGATCGATGACTGGGATGGGTTCGGCCAGCGCACCACAGCCAGCGGCACCGCCCGCTACGACAACGTCCGGGCCGAACGCGGGGACGTGTTCCCTGCCACCGAGCGGTTCGCCTATCAGGGGCACTTCTATCAAACCGCGATGCTGTCGGTCCTGACCGGAATCACCAGGGCGGCACTGCGCGACGGGTCGGCCGCGCTCACCGGCCGCAAGCGCAACTACCCCCAGGGACTGACCGAGGTGCCCTCCGATGACGCACAGCTGTTGGCTGTCATCGGTGAGGTGTCCGCCGACGCGTTCGCCGCCGAGGCGGCGCTGGCCCGGGCCGGGGAGGCACTGGATCGCATCGACGCCACCGCGGAGGATGCCAAACGCCGCCTGATCGCCGCCGAGGTCGCGGTGACGCAAGCGCAGTTGGTCATCATCGCCGCCGCCTTGCGGGCAACCACCACCGTGTTCGACGCCCTCGGCGCGTCCGGGGTGTCCGAACAGCGTGGGCTGGACCGCCATTGGCGCAATGCCCGCACCCTGGCATCGCACAACCCGCGGGTCTACAAAGCCCGCATCCTGGGTGACTTCTTGATCAACGGGAAGGACCCGGTGTCCAACCTCGCGGCGATCGGCCGAGGGGGACAGGGCAACTAGTCCGCTTTCGCCGAACGTGTTCTAGCCTCGATATTTGGCATCTTTTTCGACGGGTGAAACCTGATCGCGGAGCAGTCCGGTCAGCGGACCCGCAGCACGGCCTTGCCCGGCACCCGCCGGTCCAGCAGCGCTTGCGCTGCCGCGCCGACGTTGTCCCAACTGTCGCGCAGCCCGATCTGCGGGTCCAACTCGCCCTCGGCGAGCAGGCTCAGCAGGTACTGCAGGTCGGACTGGAACGGCGCGCGAACGGTGAACGGCTCCAACCGTTTCCGGTTCCCCAGCCGGCGGTGCACCTCGAAGTCGATGGTGGTGGGTTCGTTGGACGCCATCCCGATGGACTGCACGGACCCGCCGTCGGAGACCAGGGCGAAGGCCTGCGCCAGGAGTGGGCCGCCGACATTGTCGAGCACCCCGAACACCGGCTCGGTCACCCCGTCGAGGCCCACGACGACTTCGGCGGCACCCAGATCGGCCAGGCCCTCGCCGCGGGCCGGACTCCCGACGGCGGCCACCACGTGGGCGCCGGCCCTGGCTGCCAGCTGCACGGCGAACCGCCCCACGCCGCCGGACGCCCCGGTGATGAGTACCCGGCGGCCGACCACCGGGCCGAGCGCCCGCACCGCCTGCAGCGCGGTCACCCCCGCGACCGGCAGGGCGGCAGCCTCCTCGAACTCGACGAACTCGGGGAGTTCGGCAAGGTTCGCCGTATCCACTGCGCGGCGCTCGGCCCAGCCGGCTTCGCCGCCGAAGCCGACCACGCGGGCGCCGGCCTGCGGGCCGGAGCCGTCGGCGGCTGCCTGGACCACCACACCCGCGCTGTCCCATCCCGGTACCTCGCCGGGTAGACGCATCTGGTCGATGAAATGCACCTCGCCGAAATTCAATGCGATGGCGTGCACCTCGATCACGGCTTGCCCACCTCCCGGGGTGGGCTCGTCGACCTCGCCGAATCGGAGGTTGGCCGGGGCTTGCGGGTCGTAGACGATGGCGCGCATGCTGTCCCGCAACACTCGCATCCGGGCCGCTATTCCCAGGCGTGTCCTAGGGTGGCGACTGTGAGCGCCCAGGACCGCAGCCGTTGGGACGCGTCCTACGCGGATCGTGGGCCCGTTTGCGAACCCGGGCTGCCCGCCGTCTTCGCCGCGTACGCGGCGACGTTCCACGTCTCCGGAGTGGCGCTGGACATCGCGTGCGGACAGGGCGCCGCGGCGGTGTGGCTCGCGCAGCGCGGACTCGATGTGACCGGTTTCGACGTGTCCGCCGTTGCCGTGGGGCAGGCCCGTGCCCTGGCCGAGCAGGCCGGCGTCGCAGCGCATTTCGAGGTTGCCGATCTGGACGACGGTCTGCCGCCCGGCCCGCCGGTTGATGTGCTGGTGTGTCATCGGTTTCGGGATCCGAGGTTGTACCCGGCGCTCATCGACCGGCTTGCGCCCGATGGGCTGCTGGCCATCTGTGTGCTCAGCGAGGCGGGTGGCCCACCCGGCCCGTTCCGGGCGCCGGCGGGCGAACTGCACGCGGCCTTCGCCGGGCTGGACACCGTCGCAGCGGAGGAGGGCGACGGGCAAGCCTGGCTGCTGGCCCGTCGCGCCTGATCCCGCTACCCGTTGACCGCGATATTGGTGATATCGCCGCTGTTGCCCAGCGACTGCCACGTCCAGTTGGTCACCCGATCGGACGTCGGCACGGACTTGACCCGCTCGATCAGTGGGAACCACGCCAGGTCCGTTGTGGCGATCTTGTTGGCCTGCTTCCAGTCCGCGGTCGGGTCCTGTGCGGCGAACGCCCGGGATACCGCCGCGTTCAGGTCGGGGTTGTTGTAGGTCACCCCGTTCCAGGTGCCGCCCGGGGCGAACTCCGAATCCAGCCAGCCGCCCAGCGTCATCCGGGCACTGTTGCCCTGCCAGTCCGGAGTCCAGTTGGTGATGGCCAGATCCCACTGATCCAACTTGGACTTGTCGGTGAGGAATGCGTTGAACGCACCGAAGCCGTCGGCGGGGATCGGGGTCAGCCGGACATTGAAACCGGCGCGAGCCGCCGCGGTCTGCACCGACGTGGCGATCTTCTCGAATTCGGGGGTGTTGCGGTAGGCCACGTTGACGGTCAGCCCTGGCTTGCCCGCCTCGGCCAGCAGCGCCTTGGCCTTGTCCGGGTCACCCTTGTCCTCCGGTGTCGGGTATGGGTTCTCGTTGTTGTAACCGACGATGGTAGAGGTCAGGATCTCGTTACTGGGGATCGCTGAGTCCGGCCCGCCGAGTCCGCGCACCACATCGGCCCGGTTCAGCGCGTAATTGAAGGCCTGGCGGACTTTCAGATCCTTGAACGCCTTCTGCCCGTCGGTTTTCGGATCGGCCGGGTTGTTCCAGCTGATGAAGATCGCCGACCCACTCGCCGACTTGTGCAGGTGATCGGGATTGCTCTGTTTGTACTGGGAGACGACGCTGGCCGGGTAGGCGCGCACATACAACCCGATATCGGCGGTGCCCGTCTGCAACTGCTGCGACGCCGCATCAGCAGAGGCCACGGTGGTGTCGAAGACGATCTTGTCGGCGTAAGCCTTACGGGGATCGCCTTCGGCGTTGTACCCGGGCACCTTGGCCAGTGTCAGCTGCTTACCCGGATCGTAGGACTCGATGAAGTAGGGCCCGCTGGAGGCATAGTTCTTGCGGAAATCCAGGCTGTCGGCGAAGTACTTCGACACGACCTCCTCCGGCAGCGGAGTCACGAAGTTCAGCGTCAGGATGTCGAGGATATCGCTGGCCGGCTGGGTGAGCTTCAGCTGTAATGTCTTGTCGTCCAGCGCCTTCAACCCGCTGATCTCATGGGTGTCGATGAAGTTCTTGACCGCGTTGAGATCCCCGGTGGGGACCTTGGCAAACTCGTCGGAGTACTCCTTGAACCCGGCGAACAACGCGTTGTAATAGGTGATCGCACTCACCTGCGCGTTGGGGTCCGGGAAGCGCTTGACGGCATAGACGAAATCCTTCGCCGTGATGGGCCGGGTGCTGGCGCCGGAGAAGTTGATGTCGTCCCGGAGATGGAACGTATAGGTCAAGTGGTCCGGGCTGATATCCCAGCTCTTGGCCAGGTCCGGCACGACCTTGGTGTCGGCGCCGATGCTCTGCTTGTCGCCGGGATAGGTGACCAGCTGCCGGGTGGTGGCGCGGATGACCTGCCACGATTCGGCCGAGTAGGCGATCAGCGGATCGAAGGCGTCCACATCGCCCACCGACGCGACTTTCAGTGTCCCGCCGGACAACTGGGACGGATCGGTGGTGGGCGCCGGTTCAGCGTTCTTCCCGCATGCCGCGACCAGCAGCATACCGGCCGCCGCGAGGACGGTGACGGTGCGTAGGGGGGATCTCACGTGGTGCTCCTTACTCATTTGCCGCTGCGGGCATGGGTGATGACGTCGACGACCGACGTCGAGACGACGAAGATGACGGCGCCGAGCAATGTGCAGCCGATGACCACTGGCGCGTCGCCGTTGTTGGCGGCGCTGA
The DNA here is from genome assembly GCF_056403275.1 of Mycobacterium sp. P2_H7. Lineage (NCBI taxonomy): Bacteria > Bacillati > Actinomycetota > Actinomycetes > Mycobacteriales > Mycobacteriaceae > Mycobacterium > Mycobacterium sp. P2_H7. The sequence goes on from NZ_JBFUFU010000009.1 coordinate 150,137, forward strand.
CGGCCAGCCGGCCGACGCCGTCCAAGCCGAAGATCTGCTCGGTGATGATCGCTCCGCCGAGGATGGTGGCGAACTCGATGGCACCGAGGGTGAGGATCGGGTTCAGCGCGGCCGACAATGCATGGTTGAAGTACACCCCATGGGGGCCAACCCCTTTTGCGCGGGCAGTACGAATGTAGTCCTTGTCGGCTACCTCCAGCACCGACGCGCGCACCACCCGCTGGAAGAGGCCGACCTCGGCCACGACGAGCGTCAGCCAGGGCAGCAACAGATGGCGCGCCCATTCGGCCGGAGAGGTGCTCAGGGCCACGTATCCGCCGCTGGGGAAGAACTTCACCCCGGCCAACGAGAGTTGGTAGTACAGGACGAACAACAGGATCACGCCCGTCACGAACGTCGGCACCGACAGGAAAAGATACGAGATTCCGGAGGTGACGGAGTCGAACCAGCCGCCGGGTTTGCGGGCGGCGTACACCCCGAACACCAACGACAGCACGATCCACGCCACCAGCGCACCAACGGCGAGGCTCACCGTGACCGGGATCTTCTCCAGGATCAACCCGGTGACCGGCCGCTGCTCCCGATACGAATAGCCAAGGCTGGGCGGCCAGTTCAACAGTCCGGTGGGGGTGCCCTTGATCTCCGGGCCACGGACCACGTAGTGCCAGAGCTGCACATACCAGGCGTCGTCGAGGTGCAGGCTCTTGGTGATCGCGTTGACGGTCTGCTCGGATGCGTTCTCCGGGGCCAGCATCCGGCCGGGGTTCTGGTAGGCCACCCGGGTGAGGCCGAAGGTGATGAGGACGACCGCGAACACCGTGAGCGTCATCCGGGACAGTCGTAGTCCGGCGAAACGGGTCACCGATCAGCCCGCCGATGTGGGGTCGAAGCGGTTGCGCAGCCGGGTGCTGAGCACGTTGAATCCGAACACCGTGATGAACAGCGCGGAGGCGGGAGCGATGAGCATGAGTGGCTGGGGCTGGTAGAGCGCGGAGTCCTGCGCGTTGGCGATCATCGTGCCCCAACTGGGGGTGGGCGCTTTGATCCCGACGCCGAGATAGGACAGCGAGGCCTCGGCGATGATGTTGATCGGAAGCTGCACCGCCCAGTAGATGATCACTGTCGGTGCGATATTCGGCAGGATCTCCCGCACGATCACCCTGGTGGGCGAACTGCCGGCGCCGATCGCGGCCAGCACGAACGGCTTCGACTTGATCTCGATGACCGTATTGCGCACCAGCCGTGCGAAATACGTCCACGAGAACAGCGCCACGATGCCGATCACCACGAAGATCGGATCGACGAGGTTGGTGCCCGCCGTGCCGCGGTTGAGCGTTACCACGCTCAGCGCGGTCACCAGGAACGGGAACGCGAGCGCGATATTCGTCAGCTCCGACAAGACGGCATCGATCCGCCCGCCGAAGTAGCCGCCGACCAGGCCCACCAGCACGCCGACGAGCATCGCGATGGTGGTCGCCGGAATGCCGATGCCGAGTGAGACCCGGGCACCGTAGAGCGTGCGGATCAACACATCGCGGCCACTGCCGTCGGCGCCCAGCAGGAAGCCGTGACCCCCGGTGATCGGCAGGCCCGCAGCATCCAGAGTCTCGTCCGGAAACTGGTCGTTGGGACCGTGCCCCACGAGTGCCGCGGCCACCGGCGCCAGCAGGGCCGCGCCGATCACGAGACTCACCAGCAGGGAGCCCGCCAGCAGTGCGGGGTCGGCGACCAGGCTCCGCAACCGCCCGCGCCGGGCGGGCGGGACGGCGGCGCCGGTGGCAGGGTGCAACAGGAGCTGACTCATGAGGTGTTCACCCGCAGCCCCGGCACCGCATCCAGAAGCACCCGGGTGTAGGCGGATTGCGGCGCGCCGAACACTTCGGCGGTGTTGCCGCTCTCCTCGACACCGTTGGGTCCCAACACGATCACCCGGTGTGCCAGCGCCGACACCACTCCGAGGTCGTGGGTGATGAAAAGGAAGGCGGTCTGCTGCTCGGCGACCAACGTGCGGATGAGCGTGACGATCTCGGCTTGGGTCGTGACGTCCAGTGAGGACAATGCCTCGTCGGCGACGATGAGGCGGGGGGAGAGCACCAGCGCCCGTGCGATCGCTGCGCGCTGGCGCTGACCACCGGACAGTTCGGCGGGGTGCCGACCCAGCAGATCCGCGGGTAGCGCGGCGGCGTCGGCCGCCGCCCGGACCTGCGGCCCGATCAGGGCTCGGTCGACGTGCTGGGCACGCAGCGGTTCGGCCAGCGACTGGGCCACCGTGCGGCGCGGGTTCAGACTGGCGTAGGGATCCTGGAATACCAGCTGAACCACCCGGCGGGTGGCCGGTGGCAGCGTAGGCACGCCGTCGTCGGTGCCCGTCGGGTAGGGGGTGCCGGCCAAGATGATCTCGCCGGCATCGGCGTACTGCAGGCCTGCCACGATGCGCCCGACAGTGGACTTACCCGATCCGGATTCTCCGACCAGGCCCACGACCTCACCGGGACGCACGGTGAAGTCCAGGTGCTCGATGACGGTGCGGCGCTCGCGACGCGCCCGGTCCCGGTAGCTCTTGTGCAGACCGGTCACGCTCAGCAGTGGTTCGGTCCCCTCGGGTGGGGCGAGCGCGCCGGGGTTGCCGACGGCGTGCAGCCTTGAGGCCGTGAGTAATTCGCGGGTGTACTGCTGCTCCGGCGCGTCGTAGATGTGGTCGCGGGGTCCGGCCTCGACCACCGTCCCGTCGCGGACGACGGTGACGGTGTCGGCCACCTCGTGGACCACCCCGAGATCATGGCTGACGAAGACGATCGCGGTGCCGTGCTCGCGCTGCAGGCGTTTGAGCAGCCGCAGGACACCGGCCTGAACATGGGCATCGAGTGCGGTGGTCGGTTCGTCGGCGATGATCAGCGACGGGTTCAGGGCGATCGCGATGGCGATCATGACGCGCTGGCGCATTCCACCGGAGAACTCGGCCGGGTAGCTGCCGTAGGCGTGGTCGGGGTCGGCGATACCGACCTCGTCGAGCAGCTGGATGACGCGTTCGCGGCGCGCGGTGCGGTTGCCGAACCGGTGCACGCGCAGCACCTCGTCGATTTGCGCTCCGACGGTCTTGAACGGGTGCAGGTTGCTCTGCGGATCTTGGAACACGAACCCGATGTCCTTGCCGAGGACGCGTCGCAATTCTTTGGGGCGCAACGCGAGCAGGTCGCGGTTCTGAAATCGGACCGACCCGGTCACTTCCGCTTTCGCGCCGAGTAGCCGGGTCGCCGCGAGCAGCGAAACACTCTTGCCGGAGCCCGATTCGCCGACGATGGCCAGCGTCTGCCCGTCGTCGACGGAGAAACTGAACGACGTGACGGCTCGCACCGCTCGCCGCCCGCTGGCGCGGTCTCCGGAATGCAGGGTAACGGCGAGGTCGGTGACCTCAAACAGCGCCATCGCTCGCCCACATCACCGGAACATGATGGCTCAACAGCCAACGGCTGCCTACCGTTTCGATCATCCGGAAGTTATCGGCCGACTCTCAGAAATAGATTCCGGAGAACGGTGCCTCGACGCCACCGAACAGGCCGGCGGCCAGGGGGAGTGCCGCTGGGTCCTCCACCCGGACCAACCCGGCCAATGCCAGATCTCGCCAGGACGCGCCACCCAGCAGTACCGCCCCGAGCGCAGCAATGCCGATGCGTAGTTGCGGCGCGGCATCGGTGAGTTCGGCTCCGCCGCCGGATATCCCGAAAGTGGTCGAATTACGCGGCAGCAGAGGATCTTCGACACCGATGGTGACGTTGCCCGCGCCGGCATAAGCACGGGCACTCAGCACGGCCGCGACATCGACCACGCGCAACCAGGTCTCGTCCCGGGTCCCGGTCACGCGGGAGGCGCGCCGGTCGCGCAGCAACCAGGGCAGCGGGTCATCCAGCGGCAACATGCTGAAGACCAGCTTGTCCACCAGATCGAGGTCCAGCAGGAAACGCAGCAGTCCGAGGTACGCCTCCTCGGTGGGGGCGAACAGGTCGTCTACCACGACGGTGCGGTCGCTGCTGACGAACCAGGCGTCGGTGTCCACGGGGTGGTAGCGCACGAATCCGGTCTCCTCACCCGGATTGCCATGCACGGCCACATACTTCGCACCGGGGGCGGCTTCGGCCCGAAGACGCTGGCCCTGCCACCATCCGGCGGTCCGGTCGATGGTCCCTGCCCGCGGCGGTCGATTGGCAGTGTAGACACGGGGCAAGATGTCCCAGGCCTCGGTCGAATCGAGCAGGCGCACCGGTCCGCCGGAGCCGATGCCCGGCCGCAATGCCGCACGGGCGGTGAGCAATTCAACGGTGCTCGAGGAACTTGCCACTGCGTAGCCGAACCGCTCGTAGATGGTGGCTTCCGAGGCGCGCAACGTGGCGACGGCCTCGTTGCGGGCGGCGATGTCGCGTAGCTGATGCTCCAGCAGCGCGGTGGCCAGGCCGCGACGGGTGTGCGACGGCAGCACGCCCACGTGGGTCACCCCGGCATGCCCCACTTGTGCGCCGCCGGGCAGGGTGAGGGTGCTGGTGGCGGAATCCGCGGTCGCTACCAACCGCCCGTCGATGAAGGCACCGAGCGTGCGGCCCGGTTCCAGAAGCTTGCCGATGACGTCACGCTGTGCCCCGTCCAGCGGCGGGAACCCGATCATGGCAGTGCGAAAGACGTTGCCCGCCTGGATCAGATCGTCATCGGGCTCCAGGACGCGAATATCGTGGGTCACAGCAGTCCTCGTTCGTTCAACAGGGTCCCGGCACCGTCGGCGAACCGGTACGCCTCTTCGACGTGCGGGCGTGTCGCGAGAGAAGTTGCGCTCGGTGCGCGGTGCAGGAGATCGGACAACCCGGTCGTTGCGTTCAGGACGACGAAGCGAGCGCGTTGAACCGCCCCCGCGCGATCAAATCGCCCCAGATGGTGAATGCCTCGGCATGCTCGGCCGACGATGAGCCCGTCGCGATGGCGACCAGCCCGGCGGAGACGGTGCTCAGGCCGATTCCGGTCTGGCGGACCACCTGGGACAGTTCACCGAACGCGACCTCCGTCGAGCAGCCGCGCAACCCCACCAGGATGCCGATCGCGGTGTCGATGACCTTGCGGGACGGGTCGGCCGTCCGGAGTCCGGTGTGTCGCATCCGTCGATGATCACCCGCGGATCCGGCCCCGCCCAGATTTCAGCGCGAGCAGACGCAAATACCCCCTCTTTCCGCGGAAAGAGGGGGTATTTGTGACTGCCCGCGGGTTAGACGGAGCCTTCGGCGATGCGCCGCACTGCCCGCAGGAACACGTCGATCTCGTCGAAGGTGTTGTAGAAGGCGAACGACGGACGCACGGTTGCCTCCAAGCCCAACCGGCGCAGGATCGGCTGCGCGCAGTGATGTCCGGCCCGCACCGCGATGCCTTCGGAGTTGAGCGCCTTGCCCACCTCCAGTGGCTCGTGGCCCGCCAGCACGAACGACAGCACGCTGGCCTTCTCCTCGGCCGTACCGACCAGGCGCACACCTGGGATGTCGGCCAGCCTCGGGGTGGCGTATTCCAGCAGCGCATGCTCATAGGCCGCGATGCGTTCGATGCCGATCTTCTCCACGTAGCGGATCGCTTCACCCAGCCCGACGGCATCGGCGATATTGCCGGTGCCGGCTTCGAACTTGTTCGGGATGCCTTGGTAGATGGCGCGATCCAGCGTGACGTCGGCGATCATGTTGCCACCACCCTGCCAGGGCGGGGTTTCGGCCAGCGCTTCCTCGGTGCCGTACAGCACGCCGATCCCGGTGGGACCGAAGATCTTGTGCCCGGAGAACACCAGGAAGTCCGCGCCGAGGGCCTGCACGTCGATCGGGATATGCGGAACCGACTGAGCGGCATCGATGAGTACCCGGGCACCGTAGCGGTGCCCGAGCTCGACGATCTTCTCCACCGGTGTCACCGTGCCCAGCGCGTTCGAGACCTGCGTGGCGGAGACCAGCTTGGTCTTCGGTCCGAGCAGCTTCTCGAATTCGCCCAGCAGCAGATTGCCCGCATCGTCGACCGGGGCCACCTTCAGCACCGCGCCGGTCCGCTGCGAAAGAAGCTGCCAGGGAACAATATTGGCGTGGTGTTCGAGATGGGTGATGACGATCTCATCGCCCGGGCCCAGATGCTTGCCGCCCCACGCGTAGGCCACCAGGTTGATGGCCTCGGTGGTACCGCGCACGAAGATGATCTGCTCGGTCTTCGACGCGCCGATGAACCGGCGCACCGCTTCGCGCGCATCCTCATACGCGTCGGTGGCACGCGCCGCCAACTCGTGCGCCGCACGATGGATGTTGGAGTTCTCGTGCGCGTAGAAGTACGCCAGTCGGTCGATGACCGCCTGCGGCTTCTGCGTGGTCGCCGCGTTGTCGAACCAGATCAGCGGTTTGCCGTTGACGGTCTCCCGCAGGATCGGGAAATCTGCGCGGATGGCGTGGACGTCGAAGATCTCGTGGTCATCGCGGATGACCGGAACAGGTTCAGCGTGAGGCCGATTCAGGAAGTAGTAGCCGTCGGCATCTTGTGAAGCAGGTGCGGCACCGGTCCATCCCAGATCCGGGACGTCCGGGACCGCGCCCGGCCACACCGGAGCTGATCCGCGAGGCGCGGGGGGCGCAGACGGCGGGGCCGCCAGCACACCCGGCGCCGTCGGCACCAGACCCGTCGGCACCGCGAACGCTTCCAGTCCGCCGATCGGAGCGATGGGGCTGACGGCGTTACCCCTGGGCGCCACCGGAGCCACACCCGGCGGAATGCCTTCGGGCCCAGGCGATGTCGGGGCCGGAATGTTCACTTCCGGTACCGATACGAACTCGGCCGGAGTGGCCGGATGCGCGGCTCCCGCGGCGGTGGACCCCGCCGAGGTCGCCGTGGTGACATCCGGTGCCACCCCGCGCGGGGCCACCTGGGTGGTCGCGGGCGGACTGTCCGGGCCGGGCCGGATGCTCGTCGCGAACAACTGGGTGGCCAGCGCCGACAGCTCGGCTTCGCTTATCGGCAGCTCGCCTTCGGCGTCAAGGGAACGGTACTCACTTGTACTCATGGAACTGGTCCACAGCGACATCGTCCAGCACCGCGAGCGCATCGTCGGTGAGCACCGCCAGCGACGAGTACAGGGTGACCAGATACGACGCGATGGCCGACCGGTTGATGCCGGTGAACCGCACCGACAGGCCTGGGGCCTGCTCGCCGACCAGTCCGGGCTGGAACAGCCCGACCACGCCTTGGCGCTCCTCGCCGGTGCGGACCAGGATGAACTTCGTCTTACCGTCGGTGACCGGGACCTTGTCCGAGGGCACGATCGGGATACCGCGCCAGGTGATGAACTGGGCGCCGAACAGGCTGACCACTGGCGGCGGGACACCGCGCCGGGTGGCTTCCCGGCCGAACGCGGCCACCCCGAGCGGGTTGGTGAGGAAGAACGCGGGCGTCTTCCATACCTTGGTGATCAGTGAGTCCAGGTCATCCGGGGTGGGGGTGCCGACCCGGGTGGAGATGGTCTGCTCCGGGGTGACCTGCGACAGCAGGCCGTACTCCGGATTGTTGACCAGCTCGAACTCCTGGCGTTCCTTGATGGTCTCGATGGTCAGCCGCAGCTGCTGGGCGACCTGGTCGTGCGGGCTGGAGTACAGATCCGACACCCGGGTGTGCACGTCGAGCAGCGTCGAGATGGACCGCAGCGTGTATTCGCGGGGGCTCGTCTCGTAGTCGACGTAGGTCTCCGGCAGTGGCGCGTCGGTGCCGACGCCCTCGTCGGCGTGAATGGCGACCTGTTCCGGGTTGACCACCCGGTTGACCCGGTAGATACCGGCTTCGACAGGTACCCAGGACAGCAGGTGCAGGAGGAAGCGGGGGGTGATGGTCGACAGCTGCGGGACTGTCTTGGTGGCGTTGGCAAGCTGCCTGGCGGCGGAATCGCCGAGCGCTTGCGATTCGTTCTGGGCAGACGTCATGGTGCTACCTCCGACGGGGTTCTGTTGTGTGATGCGGCGGCCACGATACGGCCAATTCGATACAGCCACATGATTAGCACGCACCGAGAGTGAAAACTTCGGGGGCAGGGTGCCGTTCATCGATGTTTGCCGTATGGTAGGCCGCATGTCGTACGACGACCGGATGCAGCGCGCCACCGCGCGGCCCGTCGTCGTGCTGTGTTGTTGTTGTTGATTTTCTGACGCCGGCCCTCTGCGTGTCTGCCCGCCCAATCTCTGGCGGCGCATGGATACGCGCTCTCCACAGCCACCAGAAAGCAACACCCGATGTCTGTCACATCTCTGCGCGCCGCAACCCGCCCCGCTGTCGCCGTGCGCCGTGTCGTGCGCCGCGACGCCGAGATCACCCGGATGACCCGCTACCGCGGCGGCACGTTCTCCCCGACCGTCGACACCATCGTGTTCGCCGACGGGAGCACCGCGCGCACCGACCTGATCAGGCTCAATCCGAATTTCGACGCGTATTCACTGGACTTCCTGGGGGTGTCACCCACCCGCCCGTCGCGCTACCGGCCGGCGAACTGGTCCGCCGTACCGAACGTCGCGGCGCGTGCCTATGAGGCCGAGGTCGACTGGATCATCCGCAACTCGTTCCCGACGCTGGGCACCGTCGAACTGAGCCGCCGGGTGCGCGCGGCCGGCTACGCGCTCGGCGGATCGCACCTGGCCGAGCACGAGGCCATCGCAGCCACGCAGGCGGCGATCTGGCACTTCACCAACGGGTTGCGGTTGGACAACCGGCCGCTCAACGTTCCGGTCTCCGTCAGCACGGGCGCGGACACGATGACCTTCGAGTTCGACGGCGAGCCCCAATTAGGAAGCTACACAGTCGAACTCAATACCGACGGCACCGCCACCCTGATGCTGCAGAAGTCGGCAGACGGCCGCCGCTGGCGTGACGTCGCGGGTTCGGAACTGAACGTGTCGGCAGGCACCGGCCGACACCGGGTCACCCTCGGCGTGGGTGCGACCACCTCGGATACCCGTCCGGGCCGACCGCATCGGGGTTACCGCTTCTACCGGCTGCAGGTGATCGCCCACCCAGGGGTCAGCGTCGACATCGACGAGGTGGCCTTCTCCCTCGACGGGTCCGGCAACTACCGCAACGCCGATCGCGTCGTCGCGATGTATGACTACCTGTTGGCCGGCGCCGACACAGCCCGTCGGCTCACGGTGGTGCCGCGGCTCGCCGCCGACCGAACCGTCCTCGACGCCGACGGAATCCTCGGCCCGTTCCGCTTCGACGCCACCGACACCGCGGCACTCTCCGCGACCGGCGGCACCCTCGTCGAGCGGGACGGCACCCCGATCGCCGGTCCGGTCGAACCCGGCCGTGAGATCTACCTGCGCCCCGMGGGGCGCACCGGCCAGATCGTGGTGACCGCCAGCGTGCCCGCCGCGTCCAACGGATTCGGTGGCCGCGTCATCACCGGCGTCGCCTACGACGACCACCGCCTCACGCCTGTCGCGCTGGCGGTGCCGACGCCGACGGTGATCGACTTCGAGATCAGCTACTGACGCGCGCTCACATGGGAGCGTTCGCCGGCTGGAACACCCCGGTGCTGTCGGCTTCCTCCTCGGCGCGGATGACGTGCACGACGGCGTTGATCAGCGCCAGGTGGGTGAACGCCTGCGGGAAGTTACCCAGGTGGCGGCCGGTGCGGGGCTCGATCTCCTCGGCGTACAGATGCAGCGAGCTGGCGAACGACAGCAGCCGCTCGCACAGGTGCTTGGCGCGGCTGACCTCGCCGATCTCCACCAGCGCCGACACCAGCCAGAACGAGCAGATGGTGAAGGTCCCCTCCTCACCGGACAGACCGTCGTCGGTCTCCTCGACGCGGTAGCGCAGCACCAGCCCCTCGTCGGTGAGTTCGTCGGCGATCGCCAGCACGGTGGCCCTGATCCGCGGATCGTCGGACGGCAGGAACCGGGTCAGGACTGCCAGCAGCAGCGAGGCGTCCAGTGCGTCATCGCCATAACGCTGCGTCAGCACCCCGCGGGAATCGACGCCGTGGGCCAGGATGTCGGCCTTGATCTCCTCGGCGACGTCCCGCCACTGCTGGGCGTAGGACTTCTCGCCCTGCAGTTCGGCGAGTTTCGAGCCCCGGTCGAGAGCCACCCAGCACATGATCTTGCTGGAGGTGAAGTGCTGCGGTTCGCCGCGCACCTCCCAGATGCCGCGGTCCGGTTCCTTCCAGTGCTTGATGGCCTCCTCGACCTGGTTCTTCAGCACCGGCCACAACATCTCCGGGATCTGTTCGCGGGACTTGGCGTGCAGGTACACCGAGTCGAGCATGGTGCCCCAGATATCGTGCTGCATCTGGTTGTACGCGCCGTTGCCGATGCGGACGGGCCGGGCGTTGTCGTAGCCGGACAGGTGGTTCAGCTCGTCCTCGACGAGGCTGCGTTCGCCGCCGACCCCGTACATCACCTGTAGCGGGTGCCGTTCACCGTTGTTCACGCCGGACACGTCGGCGATGAACGCGAAGAAATCGTCGGCCTCGCGATCCAGGCCCAGCGTGTACAGACCCCACAATGCGAAGGTGGAGTCGCGGATCCAGGAGTAGCGGTAGTCCCAGTTACGTTCGCCCTGAGGCGTTTCCGGCAGCGACGTGGTGGGTGCGGCGAGCAGGGCGCCGGTGGGCGAATAGGTCAGCCCCTTCAGCGTCAGCGCCGAGCGCTGGAGGTATGACCGCCAAGGATGGTCGGGGAAGTCGCCGATGTTTATCCACTGGCGCCAGGATTCGCTGGTCTTCCACATCTTCTCCGAGGCCTCTTCGAAGGTCTGCGGTGCCGGATGCTTTGACCAGGACAGTGCGACGAAGACGTTGTCGCCCTCGTTGAGCCGGGTGCGGGCGCGAGCCTCGTGGCCTTCCAGGCCGATGCGCAGGTTGGTGGTCAGCCGCAGGGTCGGGTGGGCCTCGGGGTCCTTGTGCGAGCGGGCGATGGCCTCCCCGTAGGCGGCCGCCGAGTATTCCCAGGTCGCGGGCTGGCGTCCATAATCGAAGGAAGGCTCGCAGTTCATCACCAGTTCGACCACGCCGGACACGCAGCGCACGGTGCGCAGCAGGATGTGCTCGGCATCCCAGTCCATCGGCGTGCGCCGATGGGTGCGGGACCGGGTGTCGATGTCATGCCAGGGACCCATCACCAGGGCGTCGCGGACGATCATCCAGCCGGTGTGGGTCTGCCAGGTGGTCTCCATGATCAGGGAGCCGGGCAGGTAGCGCCGCGCGGAGGGCACGCTGACGCCGTAGGGGGCCAGCCGGAAGTGTCCGGCGCCGCGATCCAGGATGGCGCCGAACACGCTGGGGGAGTCCGGGCGCGGCACACACATCCATTCCACGGAGCCGGCCGCGGAGATCAGGCAGGTGTTCTCGCAATCGGACAGGAACGCGTAATCCGCGATCGGCGGGAACGGATTCCGCAGTGCGCCACCCCCCGATGTGTACGGGACGTTTGCCGTGACGGAGAGCGGGGCCTCGCTGTCGGTGTGTTCCAGGACCATGCCGGACATCATCGACCGCCGGACGGCCCGCCGTCCACCGATAGGGGGTACCGATTCAGCGTCTGGCGAACGCCGGGATGTGCTCGGGAAGCGGCCCGATGGCCACGCCGTAGCCGGCGATGCTGCGCAGCAACGGGATTCGGCCGAAAATGCGGACGGGCGTGGGCGCGGCGGTCGAGGCGCCACCGATGGTTGCCTCGATCACCTTGGCGTGGACGACTCGCTGCACGCCCTGGATCACCGCGGTCGGCCCCCAGCGCCTGGCTTGCACCCGTGCAAGATGGCGCGTCGTCACCCGGCCGGCGCGCAACGGATCGGCCAGCATCCGGCCGGCCGCGACGGCGTCGGCCMCCGCCAGATTGATGCCGACGCCGCCGACGGGGGACATCGCGTGGGCGGCATCGCCGATCAGCAGTAGGCCCTCGGTGTACCACCGGTGCAGCCGGTTGAGCTGCACATCGAGCAGCTTCACGTCGTCGAAACTGGTGAGCGTGTCCATCCGGTCGGCCAGCCACGGCACCAACTCCGTCGCGGCGCGGTGCAGGGCCTCGATGCCCTCGGCGCGCAGCCGGGCGTCGCTGCCCTTCGGGATGACGTAGGCACACTGGTAGTAGTCGCCGCGGTCGATCGCGATCATCATGTGGCCGGCGCCGAGCATTCCCGCCAGGCCCGGCGGATCCTGCTCGTGGCGGGGCAGCCGGAACCACCAGACGTCCATCGGCGCACCGAAACTCTTGGGCACCAACCCCATTCCGTCGCGCAGCGTCGATCCGCGGCCGTCGCAGGCGACCGTCAGGTCGGCGCGCATCTCGCCGATCTCGCCGTCGGGGCCGCGGTAGCGCACCCCGGTCACCGTGTCTCCGGACCTGATCGGCCCCAGCACCTCGGTACTGCGCAACAGCGTGAAGCTCGGCTCCCGCTCGGCCGCAGCGGCCAACAGCTCCAGGAAATCCCACTGCGGCACCAGGGCGATGTGCTTGTGCCGGCCCGGGAGATGGCGCAGGTCGATGTTCACCGGGGTGCCCTGCACGGACATGCTGATGGTGTCGATCAACCGGTGCGGTACAGCCTCGAAGGCGGGGCCCAATCCGAGTTCGTCGAGGTCGCGCAAGGTGCTGGCGTGCACCGTGTCACCACGGAAGTCGCGCAGGAAGTCGGCGTGCTTCTCCATGACGGTGACGTCCACTCCGGCCCTGGCCAGGACCAGACCCAGCATCATTCCGGCGGGGCCGCCACCGGCGACCAGGCATCCGGTGGCGTCGGCGATTGTCGGCATGGCCCCATGGTGGCACTACTGTGATCCGCATGGGCGGGATCCTCAGCTGGTGGGACGGCGTCGAATTGTGGCTGTCCGGGCTGGGCTTCGTCGCCCAGACCGCGGTGGTGATGCCCGTCGTGCTCGCGCTGGCCTACGGCGTCGCGGTGGTGCTCGACGGTGCGCTGGGCAACGGCATCAAACTGCTGAGCCGGGCCCGCCATCAGGACGGAGATCCCCGGTGAACCAGATGCCGCGGTCGCGCGTGACGCTGATCTTGTTCATCCTCGTCGCTCTGGTGCTCGTGACCTGGTACTTCACTCGCTGAAGCGGTGTCGGCCACACTCCTATAGCGGACTGAGTCACGTCTGTTAGGCTTCGCGCCATGCCCGCAGCGTCCGACAGCACGACGAGCCATGTCATGGCTCTGTCTGTCGTTGATTTCTGCGCAGGCATTTCTGTGCACTGTTGTCGCTGACCCCAACCCGTCCCGCGGTTTGGCGTCGGTTGTGGCTGCAATGCGGCCATGGTTCCCCGGCCAATTCCTCCGTCGTGACGGGCTCGCTTCCGCCCCACCCCGTCACATGTAAGGAAAGGCCTCAAATGTCCAACAGCAACAAGTCGCGCTGGAGCGCGGCCGCAGCCCTCGCCTTGTCGGCGACCATGCTCGCCGCGTGCGGCGGTGGGGGATCCAGCGACGTCGCCGGAGACACCGGCGGTCAGAAGGCCGACACCACACTGACACTGGTGGCCTACGCGGTGCCGGAGCCCGGCTGGAGCAAGATCATCCCGGCGTTCGCCGCCACCCCTGAGGGCAAAGGCGTCGCGGTGACGACGTCCTACGGCGCCTCCGGCGACCAGTCCCGCGGTGTGGTCGACGGCAAGCCCGCCGACATCGTCAACTTCTCCGTCGAGCCGGACGTCACCCGCCTGGTGAAGGCGGACAAGGTCGCCAAGGACTGGAACTCCGACGCCACCAAGGGCATCCCCTTCGGGTCCGTCGTGTCGCTGGTCGTGCGCAAGGGCAACCCCAAAGGCATCAAGGACTGGGACGATCTGCTCAAGCCCGGCATCGAGGTCGTCACGCCCAGCCCGCTGAGCTCGGGTTCGGCCAAGTGGAACCTGCTGGCGCCGTACGCCGCGAAGAGCAACGGCGGCAAGGACTCGGCGGCCGGCATCGACTTCGTCAACAAGCTGGTCACCGACCACGTCAAGACTCGGCCGGGCTCCGGCCGTGAGGCCACCGACGTGTTCCTGCAGGGCACCGGTGACGTGCTGATCAGCTACGAGAACGAGGCGATCAACGTCGAGCGCCAGGGCAAGGACGTCGAGCACATCAACCCGCCGCAGACCTTCAAGATCGAGAACCCGGTCGCCGTCGTGAGCACGGGCGCACACCTGCAGCAGGCCACCGCGTTGAAGAACTTCCTGTACACCGCCGACGGCCAGAAGCTGTGGGCCGAGGCCGGGTTCCGCCCGGTTGATCCCGCCGTGGCCGCCGACTTCGCCAAGGACTTCCCGACTCCGGAGAAGCTGTGGACCATCGCCGAGCTGGGCGGCTGGAAGGACGTCGACCCGGCGCTGTTCGACAAGGACAATGGCAGCATCACCAAGATCTACAAGCAGGCCACCGGATGACATCTGCGGTAACCGGCGCGGTCGCCCCGGGAGCTCCGGCTCCCGGGGCGACCTCCAACGCGGCGCTGGAGTCCTACAAGGTCACCCTGTCCGTCTCGATCGGTGTCACCTTGGTGAACCTGGTGTTCGGCCTGCTGGTGGCGTGGACGTTCACCCGCGACGATTTTCCCGGTAAGCGCCTGGTCGATGCGGTCATCGATCTGCCGTTCGCGCTGCCGACCATCGTCGCCAGCCTCGTGATGCTGGCGCTCTACGGTCCCAACAGTCCGGTGGATCTGCACCTGCAGCACACCAAATGGGGCATCGGCGTGGCGCTGCTGTTCGTCACGCTGCCGTTCGTGGTGCGATCGGTACAGCCGGTACTGCTCGAACTCGACCGCGACGTCGAGGAAGCGGCGGCCTCGCTGGGCGCCAACAGCTTCACCATTCTGACCAAGATCATCCTGCCCGCGCTGCTGCCGTCCCTGCTGTCCGGCGCAGGTCTGGCATTCTCCCGAGCCATCGGTGAGTTCGGGTCGGTGGTGCTCATCGGCGGTGCAGTGCCCGGCGAGACCGAGGTGTCCTCACAGTGGATCCGCACCCTGATCGAGAACGACGACCGCACCGGCGCCGCGGCCATCTCCATTGTGCTGCTGCTGGTTTCGTTCGTGGTTCTGTTCGTCCTGCGGGCGGTCGGTTCGCGCGCTGCCAAGCGTGAGGAATTGGCGAAATGACGCTCTCGCCGCCGGTGCGCTACCTGGTGCGATTTCTGGCGCTGGCCTACATCGCCATCCTGGTGATCGTGCCGGTCGGCCTGATTCTGTGGCGCACCTTCGAACCGGGTATCGGCGCGTTCTTCGCGTCGATCTCCACCCCGGCCGCCATCTCCGCCCTGCAGCTGTCCCTGCTGGTCGTGGCGATCGTGGTGCCGCTCAACGTGCTGTTCGGGGTGCCGACGGCACTGGTGCTGGCCCGCAACAAGTTCCGCGGCAAGAGTGCACTGCAGGCGGTCATCGACCTGCCGTTCGCCGTGTCTCCCGTCGTCGTCGGTGTGGCGCTGATCCTGTTGTGGGGCAGTGCCGGTCTGCTCGGGTTCGTCGAGAACAATCTCGGCTTGAAGATCATCTTCGGCCTGCCCGGCATCATCCTGGCCAGCATCTTCGTCACCGTCCCGTTCGTCATCCGAGAGGTCGAACCGGTACTGCACGAGTTGGGCACCGACCAGGAGGAAGCGGCCGCCACACTGGGCTCACAATGGTGGCAGACCTTCTGGCGGATCACCCTGCCGTCCATCCGATGGGGTCTGACCTACGGAATCGTGCTCACGATCGCACGAACCCTCGGTGAGTTCGGTGCGGTGATCATGGTGTCGTCGAACCTGCCCGGCACCTCGCAGACACTCACCCTGCTGGTGGCCGACCGCTACAGCCGCGGACAGGAGTACGGAGCCTATGCGGTCTCGACACTGCTGATGACGGTCGCGGTGTTTGTCCTCGTCGTTCAGGTGATTCTCGACGCCCGGCGTGCCCGGGCTGCAAAATAGTGGCCTAGGAGGACACAGTGACTTCCCAAAAGACTGGTAATGCCATCACCGTCAAGGGCGCGAACAAGCGCTACGGCGACTTCGTGGCTCTGGACAACATCGACTTCGTCGTGCCGGATGGATCGCTGACCGCCCTGCTGGGTCCCAGTGGTTCAGGCAAGTCCACCCTGCTGCGCGCCATAGCCGGCCTGGACACCCCCGACACCGGTGAGATCACCATCAAGGGCAAGGACGTCACCGGGGTGCCGCCGCAGCGGCGCGGGATCGGCTTCGTCTTCCAGCACTACGCGGCGTTCAAGCATCTGACGGTGCGCGACAACGTTGCGTTCGGCCTCAAGATCCGCAAGCGGCCCAAGGCCGAGATCAAGGACAAGGTCGACAACCTGCTCGAGGTGGTGGGGCTTGCCGGGTTCCAGACCCGCTATCCGAATCAGCTCTCCGGCGGCCAGCGCCAGCGCATGGCACTGGCCCGCGCACTCGCGGTGGACCCCGAAGTGCTGCTACTCGACGAGCCGTTCGGCGCCCTGGATGCCAAGGTCCGCGAAGATCTGCGGACCTGGCTGCGCCGGTTGCACGACGAGGTGCACGTCACCACGGTGCTGGTGACCCACGACCAGGCCGAGGCGCTGGACGTCGCCGACCGGATCGCGGTGCTCAACAAGGGCCGCATCGAGCAGGTCGGTTCGCCCACCCAGGTGTACGACGAGCCGGCCAACGCGTTCGTCATGTCCTTCCTCGGGACGGTCGCCTCGCTCAACGGCTCACTGGTACGTCCGCACGACATCCGGGTGGGACGCAATCCCGAACTTGCCATCGCGGGTGCCGACCCGAACGTGGCGGCCACCGGGGTGATCAGGGCAGTCATCGACCGGGTGGTGACGCTGGGCTTCGAGGTTCGCATCGAGCTGACCAGTGCGACCGACAACGTCCCGTTCATTGCGCAGATCACCCGCGGTGACGCCGAGGCGCTCGGTCTCAAAGCCGGTGACACCGTGTATGTCCGCGCTACCCGGGTGCCGAGCCTGGCCGGCGAGCCGCAACAGGAAGTATCGCTGTCCGGCGTCTGATCAGGCGGCGGCGCGGGCAGCGCGGACCGCATCGAAGCGGTCGAGCACCGTCTCGGCCACCAGCCGGTGCGGTCCCAGCGGCTGCGCCATCGGGATGCTCTGCGCCGCAGCAAAGTTGGTCACCCGGTCGGTGATCCGGCCGGGTGCCAGGAACCACGGCGCGATCATCAGCCGTTCGGCGCCGCGGGCTCGGAGCCGATCGGCGACTTCGGCCAGGTTCGGGTGCGGTCCGGCCGCGAAGGCGGTGTCCGCTGTCCACCTGGTGTGCGCGACCAGTTGGTCGGCGACGGTCCGGGTACGCGAATTCGCTTCCGCCCGTGACGAACCCACGGCGGTGACGATGACACCGACACCGTCGAGTTGGGACACCCCGGCCTCGGCGATCCGTCGGCGCAACACGGCCACCAGTTGCTCGTCCTCGCCGAGTACGTCGGCCTGGCGGGCGTCGACGCCTGCCTCGGCGATCATCGCGGGGATGTCCACGCGTGCGTGGTAGGCGTCGGCGAGCAGTAGCGGGGTGACCACCGCCCGATCGCCGACGGTCCGTAGCACGTCCACCAGATTCGGCGAATTCTGTTCGCAGAAGGCCGAAACCACCTCGATGCCGGGTCTGATCCGGCGGATGGTGTCGGCCACCGCGTGCGTTGACGCGGCAGAGCGGGGATCGGCGCTACCGTGCGCGGTGAGCACCAGAACGCTCATGACGCGTGCAGACCGCATTCGGTCTTGGAGTTCCCGGCCCAGCGACCGCTGCGCGGATCGGCGCCCTCCACCGGCTTGCTGGTGCACGGCGCGCACCCGATCGACGGATAGCCCTCGTGCACCAGGGGATTGACCAGAATGCCCTGGTCGTCGATGTAATTCTGCATCTCGTCGTCGGTCCACGCCGCCAGCGGGTTGATCTTCACCAGACCGAAGGCCTCGTCGAAGCTGATCAGTGGTGCGTTCGCGCGCGTCGGCGCCTCGACGCGGCGGATACCGGTGACCCACGCCGAGAACCCCTTGAGCGCCTTGCTCAGCGGCTCGACCTTGCGCAACCGGCAGCATTCGCCGGGGTTGCGGGAAAACAGGTCCTTGCCCAGCAGCGTGTCCTGCTCGGCGACGCTGTGCTCGGGGGTGACGTTGTGCACCTTCACGTCGTAGACGGCTTCGACGGCGTCGCGGGTGCCGATGGTCTCCACGAAGTGGTAACCGGTATCGAGGAACATCACGTCGACGCCCGGGCGGACCTTCGCGGCCAGCGCGACGAGCACCGCATCTTGCATGTTGGATGCCACGATGTAGTCACCGCGGAAGTTCCGATCGGTCCAGCGCAGCAGGTCCATCGCGCCCGCGCCGTCGAGTTCTTTGGCGCCGCGCTCGGCGATACCCCGCAAGTTCTCCTCGGTCATCAACGCGTTGTCACTCATCGTTACCTCAAATCCGCTTCGTCGGCCCGCACGGCCCACTGGGCGAAACGCTCACCGGGCTCGCGTTGTTTCACGAAGTTGCGTGTGACACGTTCGATGTACTCGCCGACCTCGGTGGAGAGCACCTTGTGCTGGCGCAACTTGCGGCCGAAACCGCTGTCCAGGCCCAGGCTGCCGCCCAGATGCACCTGGAAACCCTCTTCGGGGCCGTTGCCGTCGTCGACCATCTGGCCCTTGAAGCCGATATCGGCGACCTGGATGCGGGCGCACGAGTTGGGGCAGCCGTTCAGGTTGACCGTGATCGGCACGTCGAGCTCGGCGTTGATGTCCTCCAGCCGTGCTTCCAGGTCGGGGACCAGGCTCTGCGCGCGGACCCGGGTCTCGGCGAAGGACAGCTTGCAGAATTCGATGCCCGTGCAGGCCATCAGGTTGCGCCGCCAGTGCGACGGGGCCGACGGCAGCCCGAGGGCGTCCAGCTCGGTCCGCAGGTACTCGACCTTCTCGTCGGGGACGTCGAGGATGATCAGCTTCTGGTAGGGCGTGAAACGGATACGGTCCGAGCCGATGGATTCGGCCAGGTCGGCGACCTTGGTCAGGATGGTGCCCGAAACCCGGCCCGCGACCGGCGCCACGCCGACGGCGTTCAGGCCGTTCTTCAACCGCTGCACGCCGACGTGGTCGATGGGACGGGTGACCGGCTCCGGGGCGGGGCCGTCGATCAGCGGGCGCTTGAGGTACTCGGTCTCGAGAACCTCCCTGAACTTCTCGACGCCCCAGTCCTTGACCAGGAACTTCAGCCGGGCCTTGGCCCGCAGGCGGCGGTAGCCGTAGTCGCGGAAGATGCTGACGACGCCTTCCCAGACGTCGGGCACCTCATCCAGCGGCACCCACACACCGACCCGCTGCGCCAGCATCGGGTTGGTCGACAGCCCGCCGCCGACCCAGAGATCGAAGCCGGGGCCGTGCTCGGGATGATTCACTCCGATGAACGCGACGTCGTTGACCTCGTGCACGACATCCTGCAGACCCGAGATGGCGGTCTTGAACTTGCGCGGCAGGTTGGCGTATTCCTTCTTGCCGATGTAGCGCCTGACGATCTCGTCGACGGCCGGTGTGCCGTCGATGACCTCGTCGAGCGATTCGCCGGCCAGCGGGGAACCGAGCACCACGCGGGGGCAGTCGCCGCACGCCTGGGTGGTCTGCAGGCCGACGGCGTCGAGGCGGCGCCAGATCTCCGGCATGTTCTCGACCCCGATCCAGTGGTACTGGATGTTCTCGCGGTCGGAGATGTCGGCGGTGTCGCGGGCGAACTCCGTGGAGATGCCGCCGAGTGTCCGCAGCGACGCCGCGGTCAGTGCTCCGCCGTCGCTGCGTACCCGCAGCATGAAGTACTCGTCTTCGAGCATGTCGGTGTTCTCGTCACCGGTCCAAGTGCCGTCGTAGCCGGGCTTACGCTGGGTGTAGAGCCCCCACCAGCGGAAACGGCCGCGAAGGTCGCCCTTGTCGATGCTCTCGAAACCGCCGGGGGCGTAGATGTTCTCGATGCGTTCCCGCACGTTGAGCGGATGGTCGTCCTTCTTGGCCTGCTCATTTGCGTTCAGCGGCTCGCGGTAGCCGAGGGCCCACTGGCCCTCACCGCGTGGACGCTTGACCGGCTTGGCAGTCGTCATGAAGGGGCTCCTTAGTGGAGGAGCCGGCGGAGGGATCGCGCGAGGCCACCGGTGGCTGTCCGGCGGCGCAGATCCGTCGGCCAGCTGGGGGTATCAGGTGGACAGGTCTACAGCCTCAAGGCAAACAGCAACAGCTACAGGTGCGCTTGAAGTCGACATGCCGCCGTGCCACCAGTGCAATTCCGGTGGTGCTGTTGCGAGGGGCAGTCACGTCCGACATTCTGCCACGACGCCCGCCATCAGCCCTAACCGGGCCAGATTTGCGATCACGGTGAGTAAAACAGGTTCTGGGAGACTGATGGGGTGAGCGCGCCGTCGGGACCATTTGGGATCTACATCCACGTACCGTTCTGCGCGACCCGCTGCGGCTACTGCGACTTCAACACCTACACACCAGCCGAACTCGGCGGGGCCAACCCCGACGGCTGGTTGGCCGCGGTGCGCGTCGAGTTGGAGCTGGCGGCCGCGCAGGTCGGTCCGCGCCTGGTCGACACCGTGTTCGTGGGCGGTGGCACCCCGACCATGCTGGGCGGCGACGGTCTGGCCGCGGTGCTCGACGCCGTCCGGGAGCACTTCACCCTGGCGCCGGGTGCCGAGGTGACCACCGAGGCCAACCCGGAATCGAGCACGCCGGCGCTGTTCGCCCGGTTGCGCGCCGCGGGCTACACCCGGATCTCGCTGGGTATGCAGTCGGCCGCCCCGCACGTGCTGGCGGTGCTGGACCGGGTGCATTCGGCCGGCCGGGCGCCCGCGGCGGCGTTGGAGGCCCGGGCCGAAGGGTTCGAACACGTGAACCTCGACCTGATCTACGGCACGCCGGGGGAGACCGACGACGACCTGCGCCGCTCGATCGACGTGGCGCTGTCCGCGGGCGTCGACCACGTCTCGGCCTACGCGCTGATCGTCGAGGACGGCACGGCACTGGCCCGTCGGGTTCGCCGCGGCGAGCTGCCGGCGCCCGACAACGACGTGCTGGCCGACCGCTACGAGTTGCTCGACAACCGGCTCTCGGCGGGCGGGCTGCAGTGGTACGAGGTGTCCAACTGGAGCGCGCCGGGTGGGGAGTGCCGGCACAACCTGGGCTACTGGGATGGCGGCCAGTGGTGGGGTGCCGGTCCTGGCGCGCACGGCTTCGTCGACTCGACGAGGTGGTGGAACATCAAGCACCCCAACGCTTATGCGCAGGCACTCGGAGAACGGCGGCTACCCGTCGCCGATTCTGAGGACCTCGACGAGGCGGCCCGGCACACCGAGGATGTGATGTTGCGGATGCGGTTGCGCAGTGGTCTGCCGGTGGCGGTGCTCTCCGAGGACGAGCGGGGCCGCGCCGAGGTGGCCATCGGCGACGGATTGGTGACGCGTGACGCAGACCGGCTGGTGCTCACCGACCCGGGCCGGCTGCTGGCCGATGCGGTGGTGCGCACACTGCTCGACTGAGTGATTTGTGGAGTCTGACCCGTAACCATTACGGGTCGGACTCCACAAATCGCAGTCAGGCTAGGGTGTTAGGCAACCCTTACCTATGGAGCGTGGATGACCGCAGTGCAACCGCAGGTGACCGCGAAGTACACCCAGCTCGCGGCACGTCAGGCCGCCCGATCCGACGCGCTGGCGCTGAAGGCGCTGCTCGCCCCGGTGTCGGGGCGCACCCAGATCGCCCAGCTGCTCACCCTGGTCGCATCCGCCGCCACCGTTGCACCGTTCATCGGCATCGTGGAGATCGGCCGCACCCTACTGGCAGACGGCCCGGTGGACACCGCACGAGTCTGGACCATCGTCGCGATCGTGATCGGCGCCCTGCTGCTCCGGACCTGGGCCAACGGCACCGCGCTGACGCTCACCCACCTGGCCGACGGGGACCTGCAGCGCTCACTGCGCCGGCGCATCGTCGACACGCTGGGCCGGCTGCCGCTGGGCTGGTTCAACGGCACCTCCTCGGGCGAGGTCCGCAAGGCCGTCCAGCAGGACGTCGGGGAACTGCATTTCCTGGTCGCACACTCGGCCGTGGAGAACACCGGCGCGCTGGCCACCCCGGTGTTCGGGTTGGCCTACTGCTTCTCGCTGGACTGGCGTCTGGGCCTGCTGGCCATCGGCACCGCACCGATCTATCTGCTGGTCTACATGTGGCTGGGCCGCGACGTGCGGGTGCAGATGGAACGGATGAACGCGGGCGTCGCCCGGATCAGCGCCACCATCGTCGAGTTCATCGCCGGCGTGGCTGTGGTCAAGACCTTCGGTGAAACCGGTCGGGCGCACAAACGTTTCGCCGACGCCGCCGAGGAATTCAACGATGGATTCGCCGACTGGATGGGCCCCATGGTGCGGGTCAAAGCGGCCTCATCGATCTTCATCGAGGCGCCGACGGTACTTCTGGTCAACCTGGCCGGTGGCTACTGGTTCGTGCGCAGCGGCTGGGTGACGCCGACCGACGTGCTCGGCTCGACGCTGGTGGCGATGACCATTCCCGCGGCGGTGCTGGCCGTCGGCTATTCGGCCGGTATCCGCAAGCAGGCCCAGGCCGCCGCCGGCAGGCTGGTGCTGCTACTGGATCAGCCGAAACTGAAGGTTTCCACCAATCCGCAGGTGCCACAAGGTAACTCGGTCGAGTTCGAGGCCGTCGGGTTCAGTTATGACGGTACGAACACCGTGCTGCACGACGTGAATCTGACGCTGGCGCCCGGCACCATCAGCGCGCTGGTCGGCCCGTCCGGCAGCGGCAAGTCCACGCTGGCCACCCTGGTGCCGCGGTTCCATGACGCGACCACCGGGGTGGTCCGGGTCGGCGGTGTCGACGTCCGCGACATCGATCCGGCGGTGCTGTACCGGCACGTCGGCTTCGTGCTGCAGGATGTTGCGCTGCTCGGCATCAGCGTCGCCGACAACATCTCGTTGGGGCGCCCCGACGCCACCCGCGAGGAGATCTACCAGGCGGCGGAGGCCGCGCACGTACATGACCGGATCCTTGCCCTGCCCAAGGGCTACGACTCGATCGTCGGCGAGGACGCGCACTTCTCCGGGGGCGAGGCGCAGCGGGTCAGCATCGCCCGCGCCCTGCTCGCCGACACCCCGATACTGGTCCTCGACGAGGCGACGGCCTCGGCCGATCCGGACTCCGAGGCGCAGATCCAGGCCGCGTTGTCGCGGCTGATCGCCGGGCGCACGGTGCTGGTGATCGCGCACCGGCTCGGATCCATCACCGGCGCGGACAACATCGTCGTGCTCGACGCCGGTCGCGTCGTCGAACAGGGCGGCCACGACGAGTTGGTGGCCCGCGGCGGCCATTACGCCGGTATGTGGAGCGTCTACAGCGAGGGCAACGCCGACCGTTTCGAGGGAGCACGATGATCCGGGGATTCCTGCGCATCCTGGGCCCGCAACGCGGCCTGATGTTCGGATACCTGGCGTGGGTGAGCGCCTACGGCGTACTGCACGGAGTCGCGATGGTGCTGCTGGTGCCCATCTCGCAGGCGCTGTTCGACGGCCGCTACGGCGACGCGGCGCGCTGGCTCGGGATACTGGCCGCGGTGGTGGTCGCTGCGGCGGTGGCGCAGTACGTGCAGTCCTCGCGGGCGATGCGGATGGCACTGGCCACCATGCGACTGCTGCACCGCAGGCTCGGCGACCACATGGTCACGTTGCCGCTGGGCTGGTTCAGCCGCGACACCGTCGGCTCCGTCTCCCAGATCGCCGTCAAGGGAACCACTTTCGTGGGTACCAGCGGCGCACACCTGATCACGCCGATCGTGCTGAACACGGTGAGCGCGGGCACCGTGGTGCTCGGGCTCGCGCTGTTCGACTGGCGCATCGCGGCGGTGGCACTCGTGGGCGGACTGATCCTGGTGGGCTGTGGCCTGCTGGCGTCGAGGCTGATCGCCGGTGCGGAGATGATCAACCACGCCGCCGAGGTCGAGGTGAACACCCGGGTGGTGGAGTTCGCGCGCTGCCAACCGGTGCTGCGGGCCTTCGGCCGCACCGGGGCGGACTTCACCCCGCTCAGTGCCGCGTTGGACGACCAGCATCGGGTGGGCCGGCGGGCACTGTGGCGCTCGGTGGCCGGCCTGATGCTCAACGGAGTCGCGGTGCAGGGCGTCTTCTCGGTGCTGATCGCGGCCGGCGCGTGGCTGGCGGTGGGTGCAACCCTCAACCCGATCACCGCGGTGGCGATCCTCGGCTTGGCGGCCCGGTTCGCCTCACCGCTGGCCGCACTGGCCGAGTACGGCTCCGCGATGCGGATGGCACGCACCGAGCTGGACCGCATCACCGACATTCTCGACACCCCGTCCCTGCTGGAACCTGATGCGCCGCAAGCGGTCTCGGTGCCGGGGCGGGTCGAGCTCGATCACGTCGCCTTCAGCTATCCGGGCCGGACCGTGGCCACCGACGTCAGCTTCGTCGCCGAGCCGGGCACCATGACGGCGTTGGTCGGACCGTCCGGCTCGGGCAAGACGACGTTGACGCGGCTGATCGCCCGGTTCTACGACACCGACGCCGGGGTGGTGCGCGTCGGCGGTGTCGACGTCCGCGATCAGGCCACCGGCGAGCTGATGGCGCAATTGTCCCTGGTGTTCCAGGACGTCTACCTGTTCGACGACACCCTGTGGGAGAACGTCCGGATCGGGCGCCCTGGCGCCACCGACGCCGAGATCGCCGCGGCGGCGGACACCGCGGGGCTCGCGTCGGTGCTGGCGCGGCTGCCCGACGGCTGGCAGACCAAGGTCGGCGAGGGTGGCTCGGCGCTGTCCGGTGGCGAGCGGCAACGGGTTTCGATCGCCCGGGCGCTGCTCAAGGACGCGTCCATCGTGCTGTTCGACGAGGCGACCAGCGCGCTGGACCCGGAGAATGAGCGGCACGTCGCAGAATCGATCCGCACCTTGGCTCAGCGCAGCACGGTGATCGTCATCGCGCACAAGCTGTCCACCGTCACCGCCGCGGATCAGATCGTGGTGCTCTCGGGCGCCGGTGACGTGGCCGAGTCCGGCACGCACGCGGAGTTGATGGCGCGCGGCGGCCAGTACGCGGACTTCTGGGCCCAACGGGTGTCCGCATCGGGCTGGAGCATGAACGCCGGGGTGGTCAGCTAATTCACATTCACGTAGGGCGCCAACAATAACCTAGGTTAGGCTAAATTTACCTAGTGCTTACGTTGACAACCAAGGTGGAGCAAAGGTGACTGTGGAGACCAGAGCGGAAAACGTTGTGGTGCTTCCCCTGGCGCTGCCGTCGGGGATCACCCCCGCCGACGTGGTGGCCGAGCTGGCCCGGATGACCGAAGCCGCCGGCGAGGAGTACCTGGTCTACGAACAGCACGGCCAGTGGATTCTGGCAAGTGATGTCCGGACGGCCATCGAATTGGACTCCGACGAACTCCGACTCATCACCGACGGTGTGGTGACCCGGCAGCCCTGGACCGGCCGTCCGGAAGTGGTGCTCGGTGAGGCCGTCGACCGGCTGCTGCTGGAAGGCCCGCGGCTGTTCGGCTGGGTCGCCTTCGAATTCGGGGCATACCGATTCGATCTGCATGACCAGCTGCCGGCGGGGACCCCGCTGGCCCGGCTGTTCCTGCCCGGCAGTCAGGTCATCGTCACCGACACCCAGGCCACCGTCGTCGACGGCGACACCACCTATCTCGCGGCGATCGAACGGCTGCTCGCCCGCGGCCTGGCGCCCACCCCGGCCGCGCGGCCCCTCGACGTCAGCGCCGACACCGGGCAGTACCGCCGCCGCGTCGCCACCGCGATCGACGAGATCGCGTCCGGCCGTTACCAGAAGGTGATCCTGTCCCGGCGGTTCGACGTGCCGTTCACTCTGGACTTCCCGGCGACCTACCGGGTGGGTCGGCGCCACAACACCCCGGTGCGGTCATTTCTGTTGCGGTTCGGCGGGATTCGCGCACTGGGCTACAGCCCGGAACTGGTCGCCGCGGTCCAGCGGGACGGCACCGTGCTGACCGAGCCGCTGGCCGGCACCCGCGCACTGGGACGCGGCGCCGTTGAGGACCGCGCCGCGCGTGACGAGCTGGAATCGGACTCCAAGGAGATCGTCGAGCACGCCATCTCGGTGCGCACCTCGATGCAGGAGATCGCCGAGGTCGCCGAACCGGGCACCGCGACGGTCCATGACTTCATGACCATCCGGGAACGCGGCAGCGTGCAGCATCTCGGCTCGACGGTCCGTGGCCGGCTGAGCTCGTCGCTGGACCGGATGGACGCGCTGGCGGCGCTGTTCCCGGCCGTGACGGCATCGGGCATTCCCAAGGCCGAGAGCGTCGATGCCATCCTGCGGCTGGATCAGACCCCGCGCGGACTGTATTCGGGTGCGGTGGTGATGTTCACCGACAGGGGCGAGATGGATGCGGCGCTGACGTTGCGCGCTGTCTATGAGCAGGACGGCGCCACCTGGCTGCGCGCCGGCGCCGGCATCATCGCAGCCTCCAATCCGGACCGGGAGTTCGAGGAGACCTGCGAGAAGCTGACGACGCTGGCGCCGTACCTGGTTCCCCGCGACTAGCGGGTCAACTGCGCGACGATCGCCTTCTTGTCCGTCTTGCCGACCGCGGTGGTCGGCAGTGAATCCCACACGACCAGGGTGTCGGGGCGGGAATGTGCGGCCACGCCGCGTCCGTCCAGATAGGCGTGGACGTCGGCGAGCGTGACGGGTGCTCCGCTGAATACCACCACGGCGCAGATCTTCTCGCCGAGGAACTCGTCGGGCAGCGGCACCGCGGCGGCCGACCAGATCCCCGGATGGGTGATCAGGTGCTCCTCCAGATCCAGGGCCGACACCGTCTCACCACCGCGGGTGATGACGTCCTTGATGCGTCCGGTGACCTCGAGGTAGCCGTTCGCGAACCGCCGCACCCGGTCGCCGCTGCGGTAGAAGCCGTCCGGGCTGATCGAGCGCAGGTTGTCTTGCGGCGCATTGAAATACCCGTTGATGGTGTACGGCCCGCGCACCAGCAGCTCGCCTTCTTCGCCGGGCTCCACCTCGTTTCCGGACTCGTCGACGACCCGCAGTTCATCCCATTCAGAGAGCGGTCGGCCCTGGGTGTGGTCCAGCAGATCGGGCGCGTCCCCGAGTCGGGTGTAGTTGAGCAGGCCCTCGGCCATTCCGAACACCTGCTGCAGTCCCGGGGTCAGCGCCGCGCGGACGGCGGCGGCGTCCTCGGCGCCCAGCTTCGCGCCGCCGACCTGTAGCAGCCGCAACTCCTTCGGTGCCTGCGGCTCCCAATCGCAGGCCTGCGCCCACAGTTTGGCCAGCGCCGGTACCAGCGCGGTGGCGGTGACGCCGTGCCGGTCGATGACGGCGAAGGCCGCCTCGGGGCTAGGGTCGGTGGTGAACACCGTGGCGGCGCCTGCGCTCAGCGCGCCCAGCAGTCCGGGGCAGGCCAGCGGGAAGTTGTGCGCGGCGGGCAGCACCACCAGGTACACGTCCGCGGGCGTCACGGCGCACAGTTGCGCACTCGCGGTGGCGTTGTAGACGTAGTCGTCGTGCGTGCGCGGAATCAGTTTCGGTGCACCGGTGGTGCCCCCGGAGACCAGCAGCAGCGCGGGAGAGTCGGTGTCGGGTGCGACGACGGGCGGCCGCGCATCGGTATCGAGGACCGACCAGGGCAGGAAGGGGCCCGGGTCGCCGTGCACGACGACGTGCCGCACTCCCGGCTGCGCCGCGACGAGGTGTTCGGCCATCGCGCGGTAGTCGAATCCGGCTGCGGTATCGGCGATGACGAGCGCGACGGCGCCACTGACGTTCGCAAAGTGGGTCAGCTCGGCCAGCCGGTGTCCGGGCAGGCACATCACCGGTACGGCCCCGGCGCGCAGCAACCCGAAGAGGGCGACGGCGAAGTGCGCCGAATTCGGCAGCTGCAGCAGCACCCGGTCACCGGGCACGACACCCAGTGCGGCAAAACCCGCAGCGGCGCGGTCGGCCAGCACATCCAGCTCGGCGAAGGTGTGTGAAGCATCCGCGTCGGCCACGGCGATATTGTCGGGCCAGGTGCGCGCCGCGTCGCGCAGGATCTCGCCGACGGTGCGGCCGGTCCAGTGGCCGGCGTCCCGATAGGACGCCGCGCGGTCGGCAGGGAAGGGCACGAAACCGGCCGCGAGGGTGGTTTGTGCTGCGGATTCCGCCGGGTGGGGCGTGGTCAGGCTCACGGGTCTGCCCTTCGGGGTAGGCGTGTTCGGTAGTCCGAATATAGGGTAGCCTTCTCGAAATTAGGGCAGCCTTTGCTAAGCGAATCGACGGCGTTGGGAGGCGTGGTGACTGTTGCTGTGAATGCCTCGCAGGTGTCGGAGACCATCCGGCAGGAGGTCGCTGATCTACTCGGCATCGACGCAGGAGATGTCGACCCCGAACTCGATCTCATCAGCCAGGGCCTGGACTCCATCCGGATGATGTCACTGGCCGGAAAATGGCGGAAGAAGGGCATGGCCATCGACTTCGCGTCGTTGGCGGCCGCGCCGTCGGTGCGAGCGTGGGCCGATATGCTCGGCGCCGGCGAGGCGGCCGATGTCACCGAAATGCCTGAGATTGAGCAGGATTCGAACTCCGACGAACCCTTCCCGTTGGCCTCCATGCAGCACGCCATGTGGATCGGCCGGGAAGGCGATCAGCAACTCGGTGGCGTCGCCGGCCACCTGTACGTCGAATTCGACGGTCAGACAGTCGATTACGACACCCTGAGCCGTGCCGCCACCGCGCTGGCCGAACGGCACCCGATGCTGCGCGTCGAGTTCCTGGCCGACGGCACCCAGCGCATCGGCACAGCGCCGCAACAGTTTCCGGTGGCGCTGGTCGACCTGCGCGGGTCTACCGAGTCGCAGGCGGACGCCACGCTGGCCGACATCCGGCGTGCGAAATCACACCAGCAGCTCGAGCGCGGCGTCATCGAACTCGCGCTGACGCTGCTGCCCGGCGACCGCTCTCGCCTGCACGTCGACCTGGACATGCAGGCCGCGGACGCGATGAGCTACCGGACCCTGATGGCCGACCTGACCCAGCTGTACCGCGGCGGCGAACTCACCCCGCTGGGCTATACCTACCGGCAATACCGGTTGGCTGCCGCGCAGCAGCCCGTCGCCGACGCTGATCGGCAGTGGTGGGCCGACCGCATCCCCGAACTGCCCGACCCGCCGCGGCTGCCGGTGCTCCCGCACGCCGAGCAGGCCGACCCGCGGCACACGACCCGGCGCCACCACTGGCTGGACCCGCAGACCCGCGATGCCCTGTTCGCGGCCGCCCGCCGCCGCGGTATCACCCCGGCGATGACGCTGGCCGCCTCGTTCTCCGATGCACTCGCCGGCTGGTCGGCCGAGCCGCGCTTCCTGCTCAACGTGCCGATGTTCGGCCGCGAACAGCACCACCCCGACGTAGACGCCCTGGTTGGCGACTTCACCTCGTCGCTGTTGCTGGACATCGACCTGACCGGCGCCGACACCGCCACCGCCCGGTCGCGCGCAGTCCAGGACGTATTCCGCAACGCGGCCGCGCACGCCGCCTACCCGGGCCTGGCGGTGCTGCGCGACCTCAGCAGGCACCGCGGCACGCAGGTGCTCGCCCCCGTCGTCTACACCAGCGCGCTCGGCCTCGGCGAACTGTTCGCCTCCGACGTCACCGACACCTTCGGTAAGCCGGTGTGGATCAACTCGCAGGGCCCGCAGGTGCTGCTCGACGCCCAGGTCACCGAATTCGACGGCGGGATCCTGGTGAACTGGGATGTCCGCGAGGATGCCTTCCCGGCCGGGCTGATCGACGCGATGTTCGACCGGCACATCACCGAACTGCTCGAGCTGGCAACCAGGGACGGCGCGTGGGACGCGGCCCGGTCGCCTCTCATCACCGCGGACCAGCGTGCGGTGCGCGACCAGCTCAACTCCACCACCGCAGACCCCAGCGGCCAGCCGCTGCACGCCGGGTTCTTCGCCTCGGCGGCCGCCCACCCGGATGCCACGGCCGTCATCGGCTCGACGGGCGAGCTGACCTACGCCGAGTTGCGCGAACAGGTCCTCGCCGTCGCCGCCGCACTGCACACCGCAGGCATCAAACCCGGCGACACCGTGGCGGTGCTCGGACCGAAGGGCGCCGATCAGATCACCGCCCTGCTCGGCATCCTCGCGGCCGGTGCGGTCTACCTGCCCATCGGTGTGGATCAACCTACCGAACGCGCCGCGGGCATCCTGGTCGCCGGCCGGGTCCGGATGGCGCTGGTGTGCGGCGACCAGCAGCCGAGTTGGCTTCCCGCGCTGACCATCGCCGAGGCATTGCGGGTGGGTCGGCGCGCGGGGGAAGTCACGCCGGTCGCCACCGATCCGCACGAACTGGCCTACGTCCTGTTCACCTCGGGATCGACCGGTGAACCCAAGGGCGTCGAAGTCACCCACGACGCGGCGATGAACACCGTCGAATTCCTCTACCGGCACTTCGACATCGGGCCGGCCGACCGCTGCCTGGCACTGATGACGCTGGAGTGCGACCTGTCCGTGCTCGACGTGTTCGCCACGCTGGCCACCGGCGGCGCGATCGTCGCCGTCGAGGAGGATGATCGCCGCAACCCCGACACCTGGGCCCGGTTGATCCACGAGCATCGGGTCACCGTGCTGAACTTCCTGCCTGGCAGCCTGGAGATGCTGGTCGAGGTCGGCACCGACCGGCTGTCGTCGGTGCGCGTCGTGCTCACCGGCGGTGACTGGGTACGCACCGCCATGGTGCGAAGGTTGCAGGCGCACGCCCCCGGCGTCCGCGTGGCCGGGCTGGGCGGTGCCACCGAAACTGCGATCCACGCCACCATCCATGAGGCCGCCGCCGACATGCCTGCGCGATGGACGGCGGTGCCCTACGGCGTGCCGTTCACCAACAACGCTGCCCGCGTGGTCAATTCGTTCGGATCGGACTGCCCGGACTGGGTGCCCGGTGAACTCTGGATCGGGGGCCGGGGCATCGCTTCGGGCTACCGGGGCAAACCCGAACTGACCGCCGATCGCTTCGTGCGCCATCAGGATCGCACCTGGTACCGCACCGGCGACCTCGCGCGGTACTGGCCCGACGGCACTTTGGAATTCGTCGGGCGCGCCGATCACCGGGTGAAGATCAGCGGCTACCGCATCGAACTCGGCGACGTGGAAGCCGCACTGCAGCGCATCCCCGGCGTCCGTGCCGCGGTCGCCGGAATCGTGCCCGCCGCCGGCGCACGGCGAAACGACGTGCTGGCCGCACTGGTCAGCACCGACGATCCCGGGCTCGACGCCCGGCTGATCACCGATACGGTCGCCCATCTCGTTCCGCCGCACATGATTCCGCGCCACATCGAGCTCGTCGACCGCATCCCGTTCACCCTTGCGGGCAAGACCGATCGGCGCGCCGCAGCCCGGACGCTGGCCGAGGTCGTCGGGGACGGACCGGACGCCGACCGCCGCATGCCGGCCACCCTCGTCGAGCGGGCAGTCGCCGCCATCATCGGCGAACTGCTTGGTGCACCCGAGATCGGCGCCGACGACGACTTCTTCGCGCTCGGCGGCGACTCCGTGCTCGCCACCACCGCCGTCGCGCGGATCAGGGACTGGCTGGACACACCGACCGTGATGGTGCCCGACATCTTCGCCACCCGCACCGTCGCTGCGCTCGCCGCCCGGCTCGCCACCCGCGAGGGCGGCAGCGATCGGCTGGATCAGGTCGCCGAGCTGTACCTCGAGGTCGCCGAGATGGACGACGCGGATGTGGCCTCCGCTCTCGATACTGCCGCGGCATCGTGACCGCTGCAGATCTGACGTTCGCGCCGTGGTTGAAGCGCTATCCGGGTACCGGCGGACAGGAGCGAAGCGACTCGGGGAGTGGTTACGGTGCACCGACTCTGGTGTTCCCGCACGCCGGCGGTGCCGCGCTGGCCTACCGCGGACTGGGCACGGCACTGGCCGCGGCCGGTGCCGACGCGTACGTCATGCAGTACCCGCAGCGCGGCGACCGGCTGACCCATCCGGCACCGACCACCGTCGGAGACCTGGCGGCCGACCTGTTCGAGGGTGGCAGCTGGGATCGGCTCGGACCGCTGCGGTTGTTCGGGCACTGCATGGGTGCGGTGGTGGCCTTCGAATTCGCCAAGGTGGCGCAGCAGCGTGGCGTCGAGGTGAGCGCGCTGTGGGTGTCGGCGAGCGAGGCGCCCTCGGCGGTCGCGGCCGCGCCGTCGTTGCCGATGGCGCAGTCCGAGATCATCGCCGAAATGGTCGACCTCGGCGGCACCGACCCCCAGCTGCTCGAGGACGAGGACTTCGTCGAGCTGCTTCTGATGGCCGTTCGCGCCGACTACGCGGCGTTCAACCGGTACAGCTGCGGCGACGACGTCCGGATCGACGCCGACATCCACACCCTCGGCGGTAGCCACGATCACCGGATCAGTGAGAACATGTTGCGCCGCTGGGAGTCTCACACCACCGGTGCCTTCACCTGTTCGATCTTCGACGGCGGCCACTTCTACCTCAACGACCACACCGCGGATGTGGCGGAGCTGATCAATGAGCTCTGATCACGACGATCCGGTGGTGATCGTGGGGATGGCGGTCGAGGCTCCGGGCGGTGTGGACACCGCCGACGCCTTCTGGGACCTGCTCGCCGAACAGCGGGAAGCGCTGGGGCATTTTCCCACCGACCGGGGCTGGGCCATCTCCGACCTGCTGGATGGCTCCCGGCGGGACGGATTCAAGCAGATCCACGATCTGGGCGGATTCCTCTCCAGTGCGGGAAGTTTCGACCCCGCGTTCTTCGGCATCTCACCACGCGAAGCGGTCGCGATGGACCCGCAACAGCGTGTCGCGTTGCGGCTGGCCTGGCGTGCGATCGAGAACAGCGGGATCAATCCCGATGATCTGGCCGGCCACGACGTCGGCTGCTACGTGGGCGCCTCCGCGCTCGAATACGGGCCTGCGCTGTCGGAATTCTCTTCGCACAGTGGGCATCTGATCACCGGAACATCGCTGGGCGTCATCTCCGGACGGATCGCCTACACCCTGGACCTCGCGGGCCCGGCGCTGACCGTCGACACCTCCTGCTCATCGGCGCTGGCAGCGTTGCACACCGCGGTTGCGGCGGTCCGCGCCGGGGACTGCGACATGGCACTCGCCGGCGGCGTCTGCGTCATGGGCACCCCCGGCTACTTCGTGGAATTCTCCAAACAACACGCCCTGTCCGACGACGGCCACTGTCGGCCCTACAGTGCGCACGCCAGCGGCACCGTCTGGGCCGAAGGCGCAGGAATGTTCCTGCTGCAGCGCAAATCTGCTGCCCTGCGGGCCGGCAGGACGGTACTCGCCGAAATATGCGCCACCGCCGTGAGCGCCGACGGGCGCACCGTCGGGCTCACCGCACCCAGCGGCCGAGCGCAGCAGCGGCTGTTCGGCAAGGCCATCGCCCGGGCTGGGGTGGCGGCCGAAGACATCGGCATGATCGAAGGCCACGGCACCGCGACCCGGCTCGGTGACCGCACCGAACTGCGGGCACTGGCCCAGACCTACGGGGCCACCGCGCCCGGTGCGGGTGCGCTGCTGGGGTCGGTCAAGTCGAACGTCGGACACACCCAGGCCGCGGCGGGGGCCCTCGGGTTGGCCAAGGTGATCATTTCCGCCGAGCACGGGTTTGTCCCCGCCAGCCTGCACACCGACGAGCCCAGCCGCGAGATCGACTGGGATGCTCAGGGTCTGCGGCTGGCCACCAAACTGACCCCGTGGCCTGCCAAGGACGGCCGGCGGATCGGCGCGGTGTCCGCATTCGGGATGAGCGGCACCAACACCCACGTCATCGTGGCCGTCCCAGAGGCCGTCCGATGACCCTGCCCGACGGACGGGTTCCTGTTCTGCTCAGTGCGCACGCCGAGGACCTCATCACCCAGGACGCCGCCGCGATCCTGCGGTATCTGGAACGCAGGCCCGAGCTCACCGACGTCGCCGCCGTGGCCGCGACGGCCCTGCGCGCCCGACGGATCCGTAAACACCGCAGCGTGGTCCGGGCCGCCGACGTCGACGAGCTCACCGATGCCCTGCGCGCGATCGTGGCTGGGCAGGAGCACCCGCTGGTGGTGCGCGCAGCCGGACGGGCAAGCGAGGCGACGGGTATCGCCTTCGTGTTCCCCGGCCAGGGCAGCCAGTGGCCGTCGATGGGGATCGAAGCCTACGACCGCCTGTCGGACTACCGTACCGAGGTCGACCGCTGCGCCGAGGTGTTCGTCGCCGCCGGGCACGCGTCACCGTTGGACTACCTGCTGGCCGAACCTGGTTCTGTCACCAATGATTTCAGCCAGGTGCAGATCCAGGGCGCCCAATTCGTGCACGGTGTCGCACTGGCCCGGGTGTGGCGGTCCTGCGGTGTGCTGCCCGATTTCACCGTCGGGCACAGCCTCGGTGAGATCGGAGCCGCGTACATCGCGGGCACCATCACGCTGACCGCTGCCGTCGGCGTCGTCGCTGCGCGCGCGACGCTTCTGGACCGCCTCACCGGTCCCTACCGGGTCGCCGTCCTGGGGCTCGGCCCGGACGCGGCGCAGGAGGCCATCGCCGCGGTCGA
Source organism: Mycobacterium sp. P2_H7 (assembly GCF_056403275.1). Classification (NCBI taxonomy): domain Bacteria; kingdom Bacillati; phylum Actinomycetota; class Actinomycetes; order Mycobacteriales; family Mycobacteriaceae; genus Mycobacterium; species Mycobacterium sp. P2_H7. The sequence continues at coordinate 184,753 of NZ_JBFUFU010000009.1, forward strand.
CGGCTGGGCCGAACTGTCGGTCGTCAACTCCAACTCCTCGGTCGCGGTATCCGGTGACACCGCGACCATCGCCGCGCTGGTGGGCAATGTCTGCGCCGCAGGCATTTTCGCGCGCGAGATCGAGATGTGGTTCCCGGCGCACACCACCAAACTCGACGCGGCGCGCGCCGAACTCGAAACTCTATTGCCGGCAGGAGAATTCGTCGAGACGCCGGTGCGGTTCATCGGATCGGCCACCGCCTCGGTGGTGGGGGCGGCCACCGATTTCGCCGACTACTGGTACACCAACCTGCGCACCACCGTGCGCTTCGACCGCGCGATCGCGGCCGCGGTGGCCTGCGGCGCCCGGACCTTCGTCGAACTCTCCGCCCACCCGGCCCTGCTGTACGCGCTGGGGGACATCCTCGATGACCGGGACGACCTACTCGCAGTGGGCTCCGGACGGCGCGAGGAGCCGATCGTCGACCAGCTGGCCGCCAACATCACCGCCGTGGCAGTCGCCGACCCCGGCTACCGGTGGTCCGATCAGACGCCGTCGAATGCGATTGCGCTGCACGACTTCCCGTTCGCCCCGATGCGGGCCGAACACCTCTGGGCCGCACCGGCGCCGCTGCCGCSGGTGCCCGGCGTCAGCGTCGCCGTCGAGCACTGGCTGCCACACGCCCCGGCACCCGCGACCCGCACCCGGCGGGCAGCGATCCTCGACCTCGACGGCGGCAGTGCACTCGGCGACGATGTCACCGCGGCGGTGGCGACCCGACTGGAAATCGTGGCGCCGGCCGACGCCGACCTGCTCATCGTGGTGGCGCCCGCCCTCCAGACCGTCGACGCGGTGGCCGCCGCCGACGAGCTCGCGGCCCGCATCGATTCTGGCGTCCTCGGCTACGCCGACTCGCTGCGCGGTACCGACCGCGCCGTCTGGCTGATCACGGCGGCAGGGGAGCAGGTGGACCCGGACTCGGTGCCGCTGCCCGGTCAGGCCGCACTCGGCGCCGTACACCGCAGCCTCGCACTCGAGTTCCCCGATCACCACTTCGGGCATCTCGATCTGCCCTCGCGCACAATGGATCCGGCGGCGCTCGACATCCTGCTCGGGCCTGCCGGGGAATTCGCCATCCGGGACGGCTTCGTGCACCGCCGCGCCACCCGCGACGAACCGATCAGTGCGCCGGCGTGGGCCGTGGACTCGGGCGTACTGGACGAGGTGGTCATCACCGGCGGCGGCGGTGTCGTCGGTATGGCGCTGGCGCATCACCTCGCCGAGCAGGGCGCCCGCCGGATCATCCTGCTGACCCGCCACGGTGTCGACCCCGCCCAGCTCGCCGAGCTCGGCACCGAGGTCATCGCCCCCCGGTGCGACATCGCCGACCCCGCCGCCCTGGCCACCGCGATCGCCGAGACCGGCATGACCGCAGCCTCGTTGGTGATTCATGCCGCCGGCGCCGCGACCATCGCCGAACACCGGCAGCTCACCGGCGCTGCCTTCGCCGACACCGTGTGCGCCAAGGTCGCGGGATTCGACCGGTTCGCCGCATCGTGGCCGATGCGCTCCGATGTGCGAATTCTGTTGTGTTCCTCGGTATCCGGGCTGTGGGGCGGCAGCGGGCACATCGCTTACGCCGCTGCCAACCGGCTGCTCGACGTGCAGGCCGCCCAACAGCGGGCCCGGGGGCGCCGGTGCACGGCCGTGCGCTGGGGGCTGTGGCCCGGTAGCGGCATCATCGACGACACCCAGGTCGCCCGGGTGCAGCGGTCCGGGTTGCTGCCGATGATCGCGGACCGGGCGGCGCAGGTGAGCCTGCGCGACTGGGCGGGCGACCCTCTGGTGTTCACCGCCGACCCGGACCGGTTGCGCACCTTCCTCAGTGGCGAGCAGAGCGCCGAGATCGCAGTGGCCCTGCCTGCAGCCTCCGTAGCGGCCGACGACCCGGCCGGCACGGTGCGCACCGCACTCGGCGCGGTGCTGAAGGTCGCCGACGCGTCATCGCTGGACCTGGCCGAATCGCTGCTCGACCTGGGTGTCGACTCGCTGCTGGCCCTCGACCTACGCAAGAAGCTCACCCAGGCCACCGGGCACAAAGTCCCGCTGGCCAAGATCCTCGGCGGTATCACCGGCACCGAGCTGATCGAGCACCTCATCGAAGCTGACAAAGAAAGCACTGTTGCGTGACTGATATCGCAGACAATCCCCGCCTTGAACTCATGCGGCGCAAGCTCGCCGAGCGTGGCCTGTCCGCGGCGGAGGCCGCGGGACCCACCGCCACCGGGCTGTCCGACGGTCAGCAGCGGATGTGGTTCGTGCAGAGCGTCGACCCATCCGGGGTGCTGCTCAATGTCTGCGTGTCCTACCGTCTCACCGGACCTGTCGACCCCGAGCGGTTGCACGCCGCGGTCGACGCCGTCGCGCGCCGGCACCCGATTCTGCGCACCACCTACACGGCCGACGAGACCGGGGAACCGCAGCCGGTGGTGCACGAGGATCTGCTGCCAGGCTGGGCGTTCCACGACGTGTCCGACAAGTCCGAACGGGCCCGCGGCCTGCGGCTGGAAGTGCTGGCGCAGCGCGAGTTCGGCACCGCGTTCGATCTGACCACCGACTCACCACTGCGGATCACGCTGGTGCGCACCGGTTCCGACGAATGCGTGATGCTGCTGGTGGCCCATCACATCGCCTGGGACGACGGTTCCTGGCGGGTGTTCTTCACCGATCTGACCCGCGCGTACACGGGCGTGGACCTCGGGCCGACCCCGCCGCCGCCCGCGCAGCCCGCCGACACCACTGCCGAAGACCTTGCGCACTGGCGTGCGGTCATGACCGATCCGCCCGAGCCGCTGGAACTTCCGGGCCCGTCCGGCTCGGCCGTGCCGACCGGATTCCGTTCGCAACTGAGCACGTTGGCGTTGCCTGCCGGCACCGTCGAGAAGGTGACGGCGCTGGCCCGGGAGACCGGGGCGACGCCCTACATGGTGCTGCTGGCCGCGTTCGGCGCCCTCATCCACCGCTACACCCACACCGACGACTTCCTGGTGGCCAGCCCCGTCGTCAACCGCGGTACCGACGAGGCCATCGGCTACTACGGCAACACCGTAGCGATGCGGCTGCGCCCGAACGGCGCTCAAGGCTTCCGCGACCTCGTCACCGCGACCAGGGACACCGCCGTCGGCGCGTTCGCGCACCAGCGCGTCAACCTGGATCGGGTGGTCGCCGAACTCAACCCCGACCGGCGCCACGGCGCCGAGCGGATGACGCGCATCAGCTTCGGCTTCCGCGAATCCGACGGCGGCGGCTTCCGGCCCGAGGGCATCAGGTGTACCCGCGCCGAACTGCGCAGCCACATCACCCAACTGCCGCTGGGCTTCATGGTGGAGTGGAACGCCGACGGCGTCACCGTCGAGGCCGAACATCTCACCGAGATCATCGATGCCGACCTGGCCGCCAACATGCTCGGGCACTTCGCCGTGCTGCTGGACAATGCACTGGAGGCGCCCGACGTGGCGTTGCAGCGCCTCGGACTGTTCTCCGCCGACGACGAGGCCTGGCTGCGCACCGTCTCCCACGGCGAGCAGTTCGACACGCCGGCAACCACATTGACCGCACTGGTCGGCGACCAGGTGGCGCGTACCCCTGATGCGACCGCCGTCGTCTACGAGGGCAGGCACTACAGCTACCGCGAGATCGACGAAGAGGCCAACCGGGTGGCGCACTGGTTGATCGCCCAGGGCGTCGGCGCCGAGGACCGCGTTGCGGTGCTGCTGGAGAAGTCACCCGAGCTGGTCATCACCGCACTGGGGATCATCAAGGCGGGAGCGGTGTACCTACCCATCGACCCGGCCTACCCCGAGGACCGGTTGACCTACATCCTGTCCGACTCCGATCCGAAAGTCGTGATCCGCGAACCGGTCAGCGGCTTGCAGGAGCACCGCGCGGATGACCCCACCGACGCCGACCGCGTGCGGCCACTGCTGCCGGACAACACCGCCTACCTGATCTACACCTCGGGTTCGACCGGCCTGCCCAAGGGTGTACCGGTGCCGCACCGGCCCATCGCCGAATACTTTGCCTGGTTCGGCCCCGAATATCAGGTCACGCAGGACGACCGCCTGCTGCAGGTCGCCTCGCAGGGCTTCGACGTGTCGATCGGTGAGATCTTCGGCATGCTCGCTGCCGGCGCGCGCCTGGTCATCCCGAAGCCCGGCGGGCTCAGCGACATCGGCTATCTGACCGCCCTGCTGCGGGATGAGGGCATCACCTCGATGCACTTCGTGCCGTCCTTGCTGGGGCTGTTCCTGTCCCTGCCCGGTGTCAGCGAATGGCGCAGCCTACAACGGGTCCCGATCGGCGGCGAGGCACTGCCCGGTGAGGTCGCCGACAAGTTCCACGCCACCTTCGACGCGTTGCTCCACAACTTCTACGGCCCCACCGAGACGGTGCTCAACTGCACCCGCTTCAAGGTCGAGGGCAAGCAGGGTGCCCGCATCGTGCCGATCGGCACTCCCAAGATCAACACCACCATCCATCTGCTCGACGACGCGTTGCAGCCGGTCCCGGTCGGTGTGATCGGCGAGATCTACATCGGCGGAACGCACGTCGCGCACGGCTACCACCGCAGGCACGGCCTGACCGCCGAGCGTTTCGTGGCCGACCCGTTCAACCCGGGCGGCCGGATGTACCGCTCCGGTGACCTCGCGCGCCGCAACGCCGACGGGGATATCGAATTTGTCGGCCGAGCCGACGAGCAGGTCAAGATCCGCGGGTTCCGTATCGAACTCGGCGAGGTCGCCGCGGCCATCTCGGTGGACCCATCGGTGGGCCAGGCCGTCGTCGTCGTGAGCGACCTGCCGACCCTGGGCCGCAACCTGGTCGCCTATGTGACACCGGCCGGGGACACCGAAGCTGTCCAGATCGACCGGATCCGCGCCCGGGTGGCTGCGGCGCTGCCGGAGTACATGATTCCCGCTGCGTATGTGGAGATCGGCGAGATCCCGATCACCTCGCACGGCAAGATCGACCGAAAAGCGCTGCCCGAGCCCGAGATCACCGCGGGCACCGAATACCGCGAACCCGGCACCGACACCGAACACGTCATCGCTTCGTTGTTCGGCGAGCTGCTGGGGCGTGACACCGTCGGCGCCGACGACTCGTTCTTCGACCTGGGCGGGCATTCACTGCTGGCCACCAAACTGGTGGCCGCGGTGCGCTCGCGGTGCCGCGTCGACATCGGTGTGCAGCAGGTCTTCGAACTGGCCACCGTCGCCGAGCTGGCCGCCCACATCGATCATGTGCGGGCCTCCGGCGGCGGCAGCGAGCGGCCCGCCATGGTGCCGATCGACCGTGACGGACCGCTGCAGATGTCCGCCGCCCAGCTGCGCCAGTGGTTCCAGTTCCGCATCGACGGCCCCAACCCGGTCAACAACATCCCGTTCGCGGCGCGGCTCACCGGGCCCACGGATGCCGAGGCCTTCATCGCCGCGATCAACGATGTCGTCGATCGCCACGAGATCCTGCGCACCACCTATCGCGAGATCGACGGTGCTCCCTACCAGGTCGTCAACCCGAGCGAACCGGTGCCGGTGCGCCGGGCCCGTGGCGACGACGAGCAGTGGCTGCAGCACGAGCTCGACACCGAGCGTCGCTTCTGCTTCGACCTGGAGCGTGACCGGCCCATCCGGGCGGCCGTACTGAGCACGCCTCAGCACCATGTGCTGTCCCTGGTGGTGCACCACATCGCCGCCGACCACTGGTCGGCCGGGGTGCTGTTCACCGACGTGCTCACCGCCTACCGTGCCCGCCGCGCGGGCGTGGCACCGGACTTCGAGCCGCTGCCCGTTCAGTACGCCGACTACGCGGCGTGGCAGCTGGAACTGCTCCGCGGGGACGAGCTTGCCGCACAACGCGATTACTGGGTGGACCAACTGGCGGGGCTGCCCGAGGAGAACGGGCTGCGTCCGGACTTCCCGCGCCCGCCGGTGCCGTCCGGCGAGGGTGACGCGCTCAGCTTCGCCATCGACGAGGACACCCGCGCCCGCCTCACCGAACTGACCCGCGAACTGGGCATCACCGAGTTCATGCTGCTGCAGGCCGCGGTCGCTGTCGCCCTGCACAAGGCCGGTGAGGGCACCGACATCCCGCTGGGCACCCCGGTGGCGGGCCGCACCGAACCCGAACTGGACCATTTGATCGGGTTCTTCATCAACATCGTGGTGCTGCGCAACGACCTGTCGGGCAACCCGACGGTCCGCGAGGTGCTGCGGCGGGCCCGCGAGATGGCCCTGGGGGCCTACGCCCACCAGGACCTGCCGTTCGACCGGGTCGTCGACGCGGTCAGCCCGGTGCGCTCGTTGTCGCGCAACCCGCTGTTCGGGGTGGTCGTGCACGTGCGCGAGGAACTGCCCGCGGACCGGATCGTCGACACCTCATCAGAGGGCGAAACCCGTTTCACTGCACTGGAACCCACATTCGACGTCGCACATGCGGACCTGTCGCTGAATTTCTTCGCCACCGCGGCAGACGGATATCAGGGCACCGTCATCTACCGCACCGAGCTGTACCGACGGGCCACCGCCCAACGGCTGGTGGACTGGCTGCTGCGCGTCGTCGACGCGTTCGCGCACCACGCCGACCACACCCTGCGCGACATCGCGATCGGCGGATCCGATCTCGTCGCGCAGTGGAGTGCCGCCGCGACCCCCGAGATCGGGCTTCCGCAGACCTCGGGCGCGAACCGCGTGCACGTCCTCGACGACTGGCTCGCGCCCGTCGGGGTCGGTGTGATCGGCGACGTGTACCACTCCGGTGGCGCCATCGATCAGGCACACCAGAATGCCCCGGCGGCAGCACAATTCCGCTACCCGAACAATCCCTTCGAGCCCGGCACCCGGCTGTACCGCACAGGTGACCGCGCGCGCTGGAGCGACACCGGGGTGCTCGACTACGTCGAGAACGGCGACCTGCGGGTACAAGCCGCCCTCGAGGCGGTCGACGGGGTCGCCGCCGCACAGACCCGGAACTGGCCGACCCGCGCCGGCGCGGTGCTGGCAGGTTACGTTGTGCCCGCCGACCCGGCCGCCGATGTGGTGGCCTTCGCCGAGACTGTCCGGGCGGGGCTACCCGAAGACCTGACGGCACTGCGCATCACGGTGCTCGACACGCTCGACGGGGCCGTCCTGGCGCGGCCGGTGCTCGCCGAATCGGGGCCGTTCGAGGCCGCCGCAACCGATACCGAACGCACCCTGGCCGCCATGCTCACCCTTTTGCTCGGGGTCGAGGAGGTCGGTAGACACGACGACTTCTTCACCTTGGGCGGGGACAGCATCCTGGCCGTCCAACTGGCCGCGCGAGCCCGCGACAACGGAGTCGCACTGACGGCGCGGATGGTGTTCGAGTCTCCGGTGCTCGCCGAACTCGCTGCCGCCGTTGACGTCAAGGCCGGGCAGGCGCACGCGGAGGACACCCACCACGCACCGATGGCGGCATCCGGACTGTCCGCTGCGGAGCTGGCCGACCTGACAGCGGGGTGGCAGCAAGGATGACCGACGCACCGGCCATCGTCGACGTGATGGCCCTCAGCCCGCTGCAACAGGGGCTGTACTCGCTGGCCGGCCTGACCGACGGTGGCGAAGACCCGTATTTCATCGCCATGGCCGCCGACGTCGAGGGCAACCTCGACGTGGCACGGCTGCGGGCCTGCGCCGAGGCGATGCTGGAACGTCACCCCAACGTGCGGGTCAGCTTCTTCCAGGGCACGCTGAGCAAGCCGGTTGCGGTGGTGCCCGCGACCTTCGAATTGCCCTGGCGGCACGTCCTCGTCGACACCGATGAGGACGTGGCGGCGCTGGAGGCGGAAGCCCGTCGCCGCCCGTTCGATCTCGCCAAGGGCCCCGCGATCCGGTTCCTGCTGGCCGAGCTGCCGCATTCGCGGTGGCGTCTGCTGGTGGTCGCCCACCACATCGTCATCGACGGCTGGTCGCTGCCGGTCTTCGTCAGCGAGCTGATCGGGCTGTACGTGGCCGGCGGCGACCCCAGTGCGCTGCCCGCTCAGCCGCGGCCCTACCGCGACTACATCGGCTGGTTGGCCGGGCGTGATCCGGAAGTGAGCAAGGCCCGTTGGCGTACGCATCTGGCCGACCTGGACGGACCGACCATGCTGGCTCCCGCGCTCTCGGGTCGCGAAGCCACGGCCGGCTTGCCGCAGCGCACCGAGGTACTGCTCGACGAGGCGGGCACGGCCGAGATCCTGGAGGCGGCGCGCACCCGCGGTGTCACGGTCAGCACCTTGTTCCAGATGGCCTGGGCGGCAATCCTGTCCACCTTCACCGATCGGGCCGACGTGGTGTTCGGGGTGACGGTGTCCGGCCGGCCCGACGAGCTCGCCGGCGTGGAATCCATGGTCGGGCTGTTCATCAACACGGTGCCGCTGCGCATCCGGCTGGACCCGGCCGAGCGTGTCGGTCCGCAATGCGTTGCGCTGCAACGGGAAGCGGCCGAACTGCGTGACCACGGCTACCTCAGCCACACCGAACTGCGGTCGGCCGGCGGTATCGGCGAGCTGTACGACACCCTGCTGGTCTACGAGAACTTCCCGCCCGGTGGCCTGGTGGGCGGTGGCGACTTCGATCTCGGTGGCGCCGTGATCCGCCCGTCCGCGCTGGAGAGCCTGTCGCACTTCCCGATCACCATCGCCGCGCACCCCACGAACGGCCGGCTCACCGTTCTCGTCGAAACCCTCGACGGGGCACTGGGACTGCTCGAGCCCGAGGCGCTCGGCCGGCGGGTGCTGGCCGTAGTGCGGGGCCTGCTGGCGCACTGGGACCGCCCGCTGCGCGAGGTCGCCCTCACCTTCGACGGCGAGATCACCGCGGGGGCGCCGAAAGACGCCACGATGTATCCCGGTGGCTTCCACACCGCGTTCACCGAGACCGCCGCCGACCGGTTGGGGTCGGTCGCGTTGAGCTGGGACGGCGGCGAACTCACCTACCGTGAACTCGACGAGTCCGCCGACCGGCTCGCCGCCGACTTGGTACGGCGTGGGGTGACCACCGAGACACCGGTGCCGATCCTGTTGCGCCGCGGCCCCGATTACGTCGTGGCCATGCTGGCCGTGCTCAAGGCGGGCGGGCTGATCGTGCCGCTGGACCCGGGCATGCCCGAGGAACGGATCCAGGAGATCATCGGACAAACCGCGGCCACGGTGATCGTTGACGACGCCGTCATCGCCGCGGTGGCGAACCTGCCGATCCCCGAGTTCGAGCCGGCGCCGGTGCGGCCGGGCCAGGGCGCCTACATCGTCTTCACCTCCGGTACCACCGGAAAACCGAAGGGCGTCATCGGCACTCATCAGGCGCTGCTGGCGTACGCCGCCGACCACGCCCGCAACGTCCTGCAGCCGGCCGGCCGACGGTTGCGCATCGCGCACGCCTGGTCGTTCACCTTCGATGCCGCCTGGCAACCATTGGTGGCACTGCTGGACGGGCACAGCAACCACATCATCGGTGACAACGTGCAGCGCGACGCCGAGGCGCTGGTCGCCGAGATCGCCCGCTTCCGCCTCGACATGATCGACACCACCCCGTCGATGTTCGGTCAACTGCGTGCCGCCGGCCTGCTCTCGACCGTCCCCCTGGCGGTCCTGGCGCTGGGCGGCGAGGCCATCGACTACACGGCCTGGCAGGGCATCCAGGACGAATGCGCGCGCACCGGTGTGCGGGCCCACAACTGTTACGGCCCCACCGAAACCACCGTGGAAGCCGTCGTCGCCAGGATCGCCGACCACGAACAGCCGTGCATCGGCTATCCCACCGACCCGACCGCCGCCCATGTCCTGGACGGCTGGCTTCGACCGGTGCCCGACGGCGTCGCGGGCGAGCTGTACCTGACCGGCGGTCAACTCACCCGCGGATACCTGGGCAGGATGGGGGAGACCGCCGGACGTTTCGTCGCCGACCCCTTCAACCCCGGCGGCCGGATGTACCGCACCGGTGACGTGGTCCGGAGGAACACCGAAGGTGCCCTGCAGTTCATCGGCCGCAGCGACGATCAGGTGAAGATCCGCGGTTTCCGGGTCGAACCCGGCGAGGTCGTCGCCGCCCTCTATCGACTGCCCGACGTGTCCCACGCCCATGTGGCGGTGCGCAGGCACCGCACCGGCCCACGTTTGACGGCCTATGTGGTGAGCCGTTCATCTGCCGCCGCACTACGCCGGTCGCTCGCGACGGCGCTGCCGAGATATCTTGTCCCACAGCACATCATCGAGGTCAGCGAGATCCCCCTGACATCGCACGGCAAGGTCGACGACGCGGCCCTGGCCGCCCTGGACGCCCGCGAACAGAGCGCCGAGATCGCCGGCCCGGCCACCGATACCGAGGCGGTATTGGCGCAGGTGCTCAGTGAGCTCCTCGACATCACCGGCGTCGACGTGACCGCGGATTTCCTGGATCTGGGGCTGGACAGCATCGTGGCGCTGTCGGTGGTCCAGGCCGTGCGGCGCCGCGGAATTCCGTTGCGGGCCCGGCTGATGCTGGAGTGTGCCAGCATCCGCGAGCTTGCCGCCGCGCTCGACGACGATGTGGCGGCCGAGCAGGTCGACGCCGACGACACCGGCCCGATCCCACTGTTGCCCGCCGGCCATTGGCTACTGGCCCACGGTGACTCGCGCCGATTGGCGCAGACCGAGGCGTTCCGCCTGCCCACCGGCGTCACCCGAGGGCAGCTGGAGACGATGCTGCGGACGGTCGTCGACGGGCATGAGGTGCTGCGCAGCAGGCTGGATCGCGACTCCTGGACCCTCGTCGCGCAGCCCGTCACCCACCTTCTCGACGAGGTCCGCGTCACCGGGGATCTCGCGATTGCCGTCGGCGAGCAGACCGAAGCCTCTCTGGCCCGGCTCGATCCCGAGCGGGGCGTCATGTTCCGCGCGGTACTGGTGCACCACGACAGCGGTGCCGATGTGCTGGTGTTGACCGCCCACGTTCTGGCCATGGACCCCGCCTCGTGGCGCATCGTGCTGGGCGAGCTGGAAACCGGCTGGCATGCACAGGCTTCCGGGCATGTCCCGCCGCCGGTGCGCGAGCACACCTCCTTGCGGCAGTGGTCCAGGATCCTGTCCGAACGTGCTTTGAAGCTGGACTCCTGCGCGTTCTGGGAAACCCAGCTCGCCGGTGACGATCCGGATCTGGGTACCCGCCGCGTGCGCCCGGAAGTCGACCGCGTCGGCGATGTCGTCGTCAGCATGTCGTTCACCGACCCGGCTGTCACCGCCGGGATCATGGCGGGCCCGGTGCCCGAGCTGCTGGCGGCCGCGACGGCCCGGACGGTCACCGCCTGGCGGCAGGCCCGCGGCCAGACGACTCCGGCGCCGCTACTCGCCCTGGAGACCCACGGGCGTGCCGACGCCGTCGTATCCGATGGGCTGGCGGACAATTCGCGCCTCATCGACACCGGCGACACCGTCGGACTGCTCAGCGCGATCTACCCGGTGCGGGTCGTCGACGACGTCCTGCCGCAGATCCCCGGTGACGGTATCGACTACGCACTGCTGCGTCACCTGCGCACCGATACCGCCGAACGCCTTGGTGCGCAGCGCGAACCGCAGGTCCTACTGAACTACCTCGGGCGCATCCACCACGCCGTCGGCTCCGACGCGCTGCGGCCGGACCGGGCGCTGCTGGCCAAGCTGTCCCCGACGCCGGAACCCAACCTGGCCGTTCGCCACGAGCTCACGCTCAACGTGGCACTCATCGAGCGGAACGGGGCGCAGGTGCTGGGCAGCCAGTGGCGCACCCTGCCCGAGATTCTGTCCGCGGACGACGTCGCCACGCTGCAGGCGTTGTGGCAGGACGCATTACGAGAGGTGATCGCATGACCCAGAAGCTCGCCATCATCGGCGCCGGCGCGAAGGCGGTGGCCGTCGCGGCCAAGGCCGCCGAACTGCGCGCCATGGGCGTCGACGCACCTGAGGTGATCGCCGTGGAGCGCACCGCGATCGGCGCCAACTGGCAGGCCGCCGGCGGTTGGACCGACGGAGCGCACCGGCTGGGCACCGGCCCCGAGAAGGACATCGGCTTCCCCTATCAGTCCGCCCTGGTGCCACGCCGCAACGCCGAACTCGACGAGCGGATGATGCGGCACAGTTGGCAGTCCTACCTGGTGGGCACCGGGCAGTTCGCCGAATGGGTGGACCGCGGCAGGCCTGCGCCCCCGCACCGGCGCTGGAGCCAGTACCTGCAGTGGGTGGCCGAGCGGGTCGGGATGTCGGTGACGCTGGGCGAGGTCACCGAGATCGGCGTGCACCACGGCGACGACGGGACCGGATGGGAACTGACGACCCATGAGGGTGCGGTGCACGCGGACGCCTTGATGGTCACCGGCCCCGGGCAGGCCGAGAAGTCGATCCTGCCGGGTAACCCGCGGGTGCTGTCCATCGCGCAGTTCTGGCACCGGGCCGCCGCACAGGAATTGATCGCGGCCGATCGCGTCGCCGTCATCGGGGGCGGCGAGACCGCGGGCACCATGCTCGATGAGCTTTTCCGCCACCGGGTTTCGACGATCACGGTGATCTCGCCTCAGGTGACGCTGTTCACCCGAGGCGAGGGCTTCTTCGAGAACACGCTGTACTCCGACCCCATCCACTGGGAAGGACTCACGCTGGCCGAGAAGCGGGACGCGATGAACCGCACCGACCGCGGCGTGTTCTCGGTGCGTGTGCAGGAGGGCCTGCTGGCCGACGACCGGATCCGGCACCTGCGCGGCCGGGTGGCGCACGCCGTGGCCCGCGATGAGCGCATCCGGTTGACGTTGCAGACCGAGCGCGGCGGCGAGCGACTGGAGACGGTGCACGGTTTCGATCTGGTGATCGACGGCTCCGGCGCCAACGCCATGTGGTTCCAGCCGCTGCTCAGTCAGGAGGCCCTCGATGTGCTCGAACTGGGGCTGGGGTCGCCGCTGACAAGCGATCGGATCCAGGAGTCGATCGGGCACGACCTGGCGGTCGAGGAGGTCGAGCCCAAGCTGTTCCTGCCCGGCCTGGCGGGCCTGACCCAGGGTCCCGGGTTCCCCAACCTGAGCTGCCTGGGCCGGCTGTCCGACCGTGTCCTCGGTTCGCCCGCGTTCACCGCACCAGCAAGGAGAAGTCATGAGCAACAATCCGTTCGATGACGAGAACGGCACGTTCTACGTCCTGCTCAACGACGAGGAGCAGTTCAGCTTGTGGCCGGCGTTCGTAGATGTGCCTGCCGGCTGGCGCGTCGTGTTCGGGGAGAGCACCCGCGCCGACTGCGTGGCCTATGTCGAGGAGACCTGGACCGACCTGCGGCCGAAGAGCCTGCGCGACGCCATGTCCTGAGACCAGTAGGACGATGCCTACGTGGCGGCTCCAGCGAGATTGCGCTGAGGGTCGTCTTTCTGCGGCGAACGCGCACATTCACAACCCTGCGCGCAATCTCGTCGGAGCACGCAGAGCGATACCCAGGAGACACCGAGGCGGCTAGGGCTCTAGGTGGCTCTAGGTGGCTCTAGGCGGCGCTAGGCGGCGCTAGGCGGGGACGTCGTCCATGTCGTACACCCGGGCGTGCAGCACAGTGCGGTTTCGCAGAGCGGCCCGGACCGCACGGTGCAGACCGTCCTCCAGGTAGATCACGCCCTGCCAGCGCACCGCGTGCGGGAAGAGGTCGCCGTAGAAGGTCGAGTCTTCGGAGAGCAGACGGTCCAGCGCCAACACCGTGGTGGTGGTGACCAGTTCATCCAGCCGGATCTGTCGGGGCGGGATCTGCGACCACTGCTTGTAGGACAGTCCGTGTTCGGGATAAGGCTTGCCGTCGCGAACTCCTTTGAAGATCACCGGCGCGTTCCCATGCGACGAGATTAATGCCACGCGGCGCACGGTGTCCTTGCCAACGTGAATACCTGCACTCGATCGCCGTAAAATGGGCAGATCATGAGCCAACGCCAGGTGAAGAGTGAGTAGCGCCGACGATCGCCGCTTCGAGGTGTTGCGTGCCATCGTCGCCGACTTCGTGACCACCAAGGAACCCATCGGCTCAAAGTCGCTGGTCGAACGTCACAACCTCGGGGTTTCCAGCGCCACCGTCCGCAACGACATGGCGGTGCTGGAGGCCGAGGGTTACATCGCCCAACCCCACACCAGTTCGGGTCGCATCCCGACTGAAAAGGGGTACCGCGAATTCGTGGACCGGCTCGACGACGTCAAGCCACTGTCGAGCAGCGAGCGGCGCGCCATCCTGCAGTTCCTGGAATCGGGCGTCGACCTCGATGACGTGCTGCGCCGCGCGGTGCGGCTGCTGGCGCAGCTGACCCGGCAGGTCGCCATCGTGCAGTACCCGATGCTGTCGGCGTCGACGGTGCGCCACCTGGAGGTCGTGGCACTGACCCCCGCCAAGCTGCTGCTGGTGGTGATCACCGACAGCGGCCGCGTCGACCAGCGGGTCGTCGAGCTCGGCGACGCGATCGGCGACCACGAACTGTCGCAGCTGCGGGAGCGGCTCGGCAGCGCGCTGGAGGGTAAACCGCTGGTCGCCGCCTCGATCGCCGTCGCCGACCTGGCGGGCGCCTTCGACGGTCGCGGCGGCCTGGGCGACGCGATCGGCCGTGCCGCCACGGTCCTGGTCGAGACGCTGGTCGAGCACACCGAGGAACGCCTGGTGCTCGGCGGTACCGCCAACCTGACGCGCAACACCGCGGACTTCGGCGGATCATTGCGCTCGGTGCTGGAGGCACTCGAGGAGCAGGTGGTGGTGCTGCGGCTGCTGGCCGCCCAACAGGAAGCCGGTAAGGTCACGGTGCGTATCGGGCACGAAACCGAGGCCGAGCAGATGCTCGGGACTTCGGTGGTGAGCACGGCGTACGGCAGTTCGGGCAAGGTGTTCGGCGGCATGGGTGTGGTCGGTCCCACCCGGATGGACTATCCGGGAACCATCGCGAATGTCGCCGCAGTTGCTCTGTACATCGGCGAGGTTCTGGGCACCCGCTAGGGGACGGCCGGAACAGGCGGCATGAAAGAGGTTGTACGTGGCACGCGATTATTACGGTCTGCTCGGCGTGAGCAAGGGCGCCAGCGATTCGGAGCTGAAGCGCGCCTATCGCAAGCTCGCGCGCGAACTGCATCCCGACGTCAACCCTGACGAGGCGGCGCAGGCGCGGTTCAAAGAGATCAGCGTGGCCTACGAGGTGCTGTCCGACCCGGAGAAGCGCCGGATCGTCGACCTGGGTGGCGATCCGATGGAGAACGGCGCCGCCGGCGCCGGAGCCGGCGGCTTCGGGGGCTTCGGTGGCCTGGGCGACGTCTTCGAGGCCTTCTTCGGCGGGGGCGGCGGATCCCGCGGCCCGATCGGTCGGGTGCGCCCCGGTTCGGATTCGCTGCTGCGGATGCGCATGGACCTCACCGAATGTGCGACGGGCGTGACCAAGCAGGTCACCGTCGACACCGCCGTGTTGTGCGACCTGTGCCAGGGCAAGGGCACCAATGGCAAGTCCACCCCGGTCACCTGCGACACCTGCCACGGGCACGGCGAGGTGCAGACGGTGCAGCGCTCACTGCTCGGTCAGGTGATGACGTCGCGGCCGTGCCCGGTGTGTGGCGGCGTCGGTGAGGTCATCCCCGATCCCTGCCACCGCTGCGCCGGCGACGGCCGCATCCAGGCCCGTCGTGAGGTCAGCGTGAAGATCCCCGCCGGTGTCGGCGACGGCATGCGGGTGCGGCTGGCCGCCCAAGGTGAGGTCGGCCCCGGCGGCGGCCCGGCCGGCGACCTGTACGTCGAGGTGCACGAGCAGCAGCACGACATCTTCGTGCGCGACGGTGACGATCTGCACTGCACGGTGTCGGTGCCCATGTTCGACGCCGCCCTGGGCACCACCGTCTCCGTCGACGACATCCTGGCCGGACCCACCGAGATCACCATCGCCGCGGGCACTCAACCCGGAGCGGTGACGACCCTGCGCGGCCACGGCATGCCGCATCTGCGCTCGGGTGTGCGGGGCAACCTGCACGCTCACATCGAGGTGCTCATCCCGACCCGTCTCGACAGCACCGACACCGATCTGCTGCGCAAGCTCAAGTCGCACCGGGCCCGCGACGTCGCCGAGGTGCGGTCCGCGCACGGCTCTTCCGGATCCAACGGCGGCCTGTTCAGCCGGCTGCGGGACACGTTCTCCGGGCGATAATGAGCAGAGCGCTCTTCTACGTCGACGCGCTGCCCGAACCCGGTGCCCTCGCCGTCGTCGACGGGGACGAAGGCTTTCACGCCGCCACCGTGCGGCGCTTCCGCGAGGGCGAGGAACTCGATCTCGGCGACGGTGCGGGAACGACGGCGCACTGCGTTGTCGAGGAGGCCACCAAGGGCCGGCTGACGGCTCGGGTGCTGGCGGTCGCGCAGGTGCCTGCGCCGGTTCCGCTCGTCACCGTCGTGCAGGCGCTGCCGAAATCGGAGCGCTCCGAGCTGGCGATCGAACTGGCCACCGAGGCGGGCGCGGATGCGTTCGTGGCATGGCAGTCCCAGCGCTGCGTGGCGCGGTGGGACGGCGCCGCCAAGATCGACAAAGGGTTACGCCGATGGGGTGCCGTCGCCCGCTCGGCGGCCCGGCAGTCCCGGCGGGCCTACATCCCGATCGTTGACGGCGTGCTGAGCACCGCGCAGCTGGCCGGCCGGGTCGGCGGCCTGACGCTGGTTCTGCACGAGTCGGCCACCGTGCCGCTGACGGATCTGTGTGTGGCCCAAGCTGACTCGGTGACGCTGGTCGTCGGCCCGGAAGGCGGCATCACCGATGAGGAGATCGCCACCCTGACCGATGCGGGCGCCGTCGCGGTCCGGCTGGGGCCGACGGTGCTGCGCACCTCGAGCGCGGCCGCGGTGGCGCTGGGCGCCATCGGGGTGCTGACGCGGCGCTGGGATCTCTGAAGTCTGTTTCGTCGCTGAAACTTTGCACACACGGCGCTGTGACGTCACCTTCGTAGCGTCGCGGGATGGCAACCATCATCGATCCACCGCACAGCGAAATGGTCCGGCTGGCCAACAAACCGCCGTGGTACACCTCCCTGTTCATCCAGTTGCTGGTGGCGATCGTCGCGGGCATCCTCGTCGGCTGGCTGTGGCCCGAGGTCGGTGGCGCGCTCAAGCCGCTGGCCGACGGGTTCATCAAGCTGATCAAGATGCTGATCGCGCCGATCATCTTCTGCACCGTGGTGATCGGCATCGCCCACGTCGGTGATCTGAAGTCGGTGGGCCGGATCGGGGTGAAGGCGCTCATCTACTTCGAGGCGGTGACGACCTTCGCGCTCCTCTTCGGCTTGGTGGTCGGCAACATCGTCAAACCCGGCGCCGGTTTCAGCATCGATCCGCAGACGCTGTCCACCGGCGCCGAGGCGGTGGCCAAGAAGACCAGCAACGGCGAACTGCCGCACACCGTGGAGTTCCTGCTCAACATCATCCCGACATCGGTGGTGTCGGCGTTCGCGGAGAACGCGCTGCTGCAGGTGCTGTTCTTCGCGGTGCTGTTCGGCTTGGCGCTGGCGAAGTTCGGGGAGACCGGACCGCCGGTGATCATGGAGTTCGTCGACCACATGAGTCACATCTTTTTCACGATCATCGGCTGGGTGATGCGGTTGGCGCCGCTCGGGGCTTTCGGCGCGATGGCCTACATCATCGGGCAGTACGGCATCGGCTCGCTGGCCAGCTACGGAAAGTTGATCGCCGCCTGCTATCTGGCCGCGCTGCTGTTCATCCTCATCCTGGCCGCGATCGCGAAGATCTTCGCCGGCGTGAACCTGTGGAAGTTCGTCGTCTACATCAAGGACGAGCTCTTCCTGGCCCTGGGGACGGCGTCCACGGAGGTGGTGCTCCCGCGCATCATGACCAAGCTGGCCAACGCCGGCTGTTCGCGCACCACCACCGGTTTGGTTGTGCCGACCGGATATTCGTTCAACCTGGACGGCGCCACCCTGTACCTGTCGATCTGTGTGCTGTTCCTGGCGCAGGCGCTCGGTGTGGATCTGAGCCTGGGGGAGCAGATCACCGCGGTGCTGGTGCTGATGCTCACCTCGAAGGGCATGGCGGGAGTGCCGGGGTCGTCGTTCCTGGCGCTGTCGGCCACGGTGGCGGCCATCGGTCACGGCGCGATCCCGGTGGCGGCGGTGGCGCTGCTGCTGGGGGCTGACCGCATCATGGACTCGATGCGCGTGTCGGTGAACCTGCTGGGCAACTGCGTGGCGACGTTCGTCGTCGCCAACTGGGAGGGCCAGCTCGACAAGGAGCGGATGCGCAGTGTGCTGGCCGGCGAGGACGTCGAACCGTTGGATGACGCGCTCGACCAGGAAACGGTAGCCGCCGGGCCGCGTGAAAACGTGTGAAACACACCCCGGTTCGTGCGGTCCGTGAGACGAGTCACTTTTGGTCAATCCTTTGAATTAACCGGAATGAAACATCCCATCTTTCCCGTTCTTCCACTTGTACCGGCCGGGGATGCCGGTGAATGAAGAGGAAGAAGTACCAAGATGAAGAAGTTCGGTTTCGCCAGTGTCATCGCCGCCGGAATGGCCGCCGCCGTAATGGGCTTGGCCGCTCCCGCCCAGGCTGATGTCGCACACAATGAGTGGGTTCATTCCAACGGGCAGAGCGCCACCGCTCCGCAGGTGGACACCACGGTGCATCAGAGCCACTGACACCAGACAACTGTCGTTGAGGGCCATCCCGGTATCGGGGTGGCCCTCAACCGTTGGGTCAGGTCGGTGACCAGCGCTAAACTGGCAGCACCGACTCCAGAGCACAGGAAGCAGGTACGAAACACCACGTGACGCCCCGCGAGACGACCGCTGACTCGCCCTCCCCGCAGGTGCGCAGCAGCATCACAGTTCCGCCCGACGCTGTCGTGGGCCTGCTCGGCTCCGCAGATGAGAACCTGCGCGCCCTCGAAACACTGCTCACCGCCGACATCCATGTCCGCGGCAACGCCGTCACCCTGTCCGGACAACCCGCCGATGTGGCGCTGGCCGAACGGGTCGTCGGCGAACTGGTGGCCGTGCTTGCCGGGGGGCAGTCACTGAACCCGGACGCGGTTCGGCGCAGCGTCTCGATGATGACCGGCGAATCGGATGCCTCGCCCGCCGAGGTGCTGACGCTGGACATCCTGGTGCGGCGCGGAAAGACCATCCGGCCCAAGACGCTGAACCAGAAGCATTACGTCGACGCGATCGACGACCACACCATCGTGTTCGGCATCGGACCGGCAGGCACCGGCAAGACGTACCTGGCGATGGCCAAAGCGGTGGCGGCGCTGCACGCCAAGCAGGTCAACCGGATCATCCTGACCCGTCCCGCGGTGGAAGCCGGTGAGCGCCTTGGCTTCCTGCCCGGCACGCTCAGCGAGAAGATCGACCCGTATCTGCGGCCGCTGCTCGATGCGCTGCACGACATGATGGACCCCGAGGTGATCACCAACCTGCTGGCGTCGGGCGTCATCGAGGTCGCACCGCTCGCGTTCATGCGCGGCCGCAGCTTGAACGACGCCTACATCATCCTCGACGAAGCGCAGAACACCACGGCCGAGCAGATGAAGATGTTCCTCACCCGGCTCGGCTTCAACTCGAAAATGGTTGTCACCGGCGACATCACGCAGGTCGACCTGGCCGGCGGGCAGGCCTCCGGCCTCCGCGCGGCCATGACCATCCTCGACGACATCGACGACATCCACTTCGCCGAGCTCACCAGCGCCGACGTCGTCCGGCACCGGCTGGTCTCCGAGATCGTCGACGCCTATGCGCGCCATGATGATCCGGGCATGCTCAACCGCGCCCAACGCCGCTCGTCGAACGGGCGGTCGCGTAGATGAGTATCGAGGTCTCCAACGAGTCGGGGTTCGACGTCTCTGAGGAAGAACTGATCAGCGTCGCCCGCTTCGTCATCGGCCACATGGACGTGAACCCGGCCGCCGAACTGTCCATGGTGCTGCTCGACACCGCGGCCATGGCCGATCTGCACATGCGCTGGATGGACCTGCCCGGGCCGACCGACGTGATGAGCTTCCCGATGGACGAGCTGGAGCCGGGCGGGCGGCCCGACGCGGCCGAACCCGGCCCGTCCATGCTGGGCGACATCGTTCTGTGTCCGGAGTTCGCCGCCAAACAGGCCGAGCAGGCCGGGCATTCGCTGGGGCAGGAGCTGGCGCTGCTGACGGTGCACGGCGTGTTGCACCTGCTCGGCTACGACCACGCCGAGCCTGATGAGGAGAAAGAGATGTTCGCCCTGCAGCGGCGTCTGCTCGAAGAGTGGGTGGCCGATCAGGTGCAGACCTACCGTCAGGATGTCCAGACGGAGAAGGATCGCCGGCTGCTCGACAAGTCGCGATACTTCGATCAATCGTGACGGACGATCAATCGTGACGGACGATCAATCGTGACGGACGATCAATCGTGACGGACGACCAATCGTGACGGGCCTGGCAGCGCTGATCGGCGCGATCGTCCTGGTCGGTCTGGGTGGACTGTTCGCCGCCGTCGACGCCGCGATCGGCACGGTGTCCATCGCCCGCGTCGACGAGATGGTGCGCGACGAGCGCCCCGGCGCAACGCGTCTGGCCCAGGTCATCGGGGACCGGCCCCGGTTCATCAATCTCGTGGTGCTGCTGCGTATCACCTGCGAGGTGAGCGCGACCGTTCTGCTGGTGTCCTATCTGGACGGCTACCTCGGCGTCGGCTGGGGTCTGGTGGCCGCCGCCGCCGTCATGGTGGTGGTCAGCTTCGTGGTCATCGGTGTCGGGCCACGGACCGTCGGGCGGCAGAACGCCTACAGCATCGCACTCGCCGCAGCGGTTCCGCTGCAGGCGATCTCGGTGCTGCTCACCCCGATCAGCCGGCTGCTGGTTCTGATCGGCAACGCGCTGACACCAGGGCGGGGTTTCCGCAACGGTCCGTTCGCCTCGGAGATCGAGCTCCGCGAGGTCGTCGACCTGGCGCAGCAGCGCGGCGTCGTGGCCGACGACGAGCGCAGGATGATCCAGTCCGTCTTCGAACTGGGCGACACCCCCGCGCGTGAGGTCATGGTGCCCCGCACCGAGATGGTGTGGATCGAGGGCGACAAGACCACCACGCAGGCCAGCTCCCTCGCGGTGCGCAGCGGGCATTCCCGGCTCCCGGTGATCGGCGAGAACGTCGACGACGTGCTGGGCGTGGTGTACCTGAAAGACCTGGTGCAGCATTCGTATACGGAGGCCGGCCAACTGGACACCCGGGTGGGTGACCTGATGCGCCCGGCGGTGTTCGTGCCCGATTCCAAACCGTTGGACATGCTGCTGCGCGAAATGCAGCGCGACCGCAACCACATGGCGCTGCTGGTCGACGAATACGGTGCGATCGCCGGGCTGGTCACCATCGAGGACGTGCTCGAGGAGATCGTCGGCGAGATCAACGACGAGTACGACGCCGACGAGGTGGCGCCCTGGGAAGATCTGGGCGACAAGCAGTTCCGGGTCTCCACCCGGTTGCCCATCGAGGACCTCGGCGAGCTCTACGAGGAACTGCAGATCGGCGAGGACCTTGAGGTCGACACCGTCGGCGGGCTGCTGGCCCACGAACTGGGCCGCGTGCCACTGCCCGGCGCGGAAGTGACGTGGGACGGGCTGCGATTGCGGGCCGAGGGCGGGCCGGACCACCGTGGTCGGGTGCGGATCGGCACCGTGCTGATCAGCCCGGCGAACACAGAGGAAGAGGAAGCTCAATGAGCCTCACCGATGAGGACAACAAGCTGGTGGTGCTGGCCCGCGGCGCGATGGGCAGGGCCGAAGCGACCGAGGGTGCCGCGGTCCGCGACCTGGACGGCCGCACCTACGCCGGCGCCCCGGTCGGCCTGGCCGCGCTGACGCTGACGGCGCTGCAGGCAGCGGTGGCCGCCGCGGTGTCCAGTGGCGCCGCCGGCCTGGAGGCCGCGGTCCTGCTGGGTGGTTCAGCCGAGGACACCGGCGTCGCCGCGGTGCGTGAACTGTCGCCGGACGCGGCCGTCATCGTCACCGACCGGGCCGGAAATGCGGTGTGAACCCCGTGAGTGACGAGTTCCGTTCCGGCTTCGTCTGTTTCGTCGGCCGCCCCAACACCGGCAAGTCGACGTTGACCAATGCGCTGGTAGGCCAGAAGGTTGCCATCACCTCGAACCGGCCGCAGACCACCCGGCACACCATCCGCGGCATCGTGCACCGGGAGAACTTCCAGATCATCCTGGTCGACACCCCCGGGCTGCATCGGCCCCGGACCCTGCTCGGGCAGCGACTCAACGAGTTGGTCAAGGACACCTACTCCGAAGTCGACGTGATCGGCCTGTGCATCCCCGCCGACGAGAACATCGGTCCCGGTGACCGGTGGATCCACGAGCAGATCCGGGCGGTGGCGCCCAGAACCAAACTGGTCGCGATCGTCACCAAGATCGACAAGGTCGCCAAGGAGCGGGTCGCCGCGCAGTTGTTGGCGGTCAGTGAGCTGGTCGGGCCGGATGCCGACATCGTGCCCGTCTCGGCCACCGCCGGCGAACAGCTCGACGTGTTGATCAATGTCTTTGTGGCACAACTGCCGCCCGGGCCTGCCTACTACCCCGACGGCGAGCTCACCGATGAGCCCGAGGAAGTTCTCATGGCCGAGCTGATCCGCGAGGCGGCACTGGAAGGGGTGCGCGACGAGCTGCCGCACTCCCTGGCCGTCGTCATCGAGGACATCGAAGAGCGTGAGGGCCGTGACGATCTGATCGATGTGCGCGCCATTCTGTACGTCGAGCGCGACAGCCAGAAGGGCATCGTCATCGGTAAGGGCGGCGCCCGCTTGCGTGAGGTCGGCACCACCTCGCGCATCCAGATCGAGAAGCTGCTCGGCACCAAGGTGTACCTGGACCTGCGGGTCAAGATCGCCAAGAACTGGCAGCGTGACCCGAAACAGCTTGGGCGGCTGGGCTTCTAGCGGCTAGGCCGGAATGCCGTACACCGCGACGACGACGCTGCGGTCCAGGCTGTTGAGCGACCACACGCCCATCTGGCTATTGGCGCAGTTGCTCATGATCGCCATGTAGTCGGGGCGGTAGTACCACTGGTTCATGATCTCGACGCCGTTGATGGCCAGCGCCGGATTGATGGCCACGGTCTGCGTGACGGTGCCTTTGTAGCCGGCGGCGGCGGCGCGCGACTGCGGGGTGGAGCCGTCCGAGCCGAGATCGCCGTCCAGCGCCCGGTTGTTGAGCACGTCATTGGCGTGCCATTCGGCGGCCAGTTGCAGCTGCGGATTCTTCCGCACATCGTTGGTGCAGCCGGCCTGGTGCTGGACGGTGTACACGTTGGCGATCACGCTGTTGTTCAGCCGGACATTGTCGGCGTGGGCGGCCGGGGCCGTCAGCACCGAGCCGGCGGCGACAACGAGCACGGGCAGGGTGCGCACACCTCTAGCGAACATGGACACAGAGATTACTGCAGCGCGGGAGTCGCCCACCACGGTTCGGGCTGCTTGGTCATCCAGCCACTGATGGCTTCCAGTTCGGCGGCCAGCGAAATGAGCAGCGGCTCGCTGCCCTCCGGCCCCATCAGCTGCACCCCGATCGGCAGACCGTCGGAGGTGAACCCGGCCGGCACGTTGATCGACGGCCAGCCCAGCACGTTCCACGGCCACGTCACCGGGCAGGCCGCAATCATCGCCCGGTCGGTGGCCAGGCTGCTGCGCTCGTCGTACTCGTGGACCCGCGGCGGCGGAAGCGCGGTGGTGGGCGCGAGCACCACGTCGGCGATGTTGAAGATCCAGCCCACCCGTCGCTGCGCCTCGACCTCGGCCGCGCGGGCCTTGCGCAGCACATGTTCGGAGAGCAATCGGCCGGTGCGCATATTGCTCACGGTGCGCTTGTCCCACCGGATGCCGGGTCCGAGGCGGTGCCCCCAGTCCAGCAGCCCGGACGTGGACCGGGACAGGAAATTCCACGACATCTTCAGCCCATAGTTCGGGTCGGCCTCGTCGACGGTGTGCCCGAGCTGTTCCAGGTGAGCGGCCACGTCGCGCAGGGCGGCGTCGATCTCCGGATGCAGCTGGGCGCGGAAGAAGGTGAACGGGAACTTCGTCGACAGCGCGATGCGCAGCGAGCCCGGGGCTTGACCGATGTACTCCGACGCCCGGATCGGTTCGGGTTTGTGCAGGTCACCGTCGGCGTTGCCGGAGGCGGCGTCCAGCACGATGGCCGCGTCGGTGACGGTGCGGGCCAGCACGCCGTTGACGGTGATGCCGTTGAACGCTTCGGGCAGCGGCCAGGTGGAGATGCGGCCGCGCTGCGGTTTGATGCCGACCAGGTGCGTCCATGCCGCCGGAATGCGCACGCTGCCCGCGCCGTCGGAGCCGATGGCCGCCGTCACCAGCCCCGCGGCCACGGCGGCCGCGCTGCCGCCGGAGGAACCGCCGGGGCTGTGCTCGCGGGACCACGGATTGCGGGTGTGCCCGAAACCGGGTCCGCTGGTGAACGGCCACTGGCCGAGCTCGCAGGTGTTGGTCTTGCCGACGATCACCGCACCCGCCGCCCGCAACCGGCGCACTACCTCGGCGTCCGCGCTGGCTTCAGGCACCTCGCCGCGGGTGCCGAACCGGGTCGGAACACCGGCGACGTCCACGTCGTCCTTGACCGCGATGGGCACGCCGAGGAGTGGAAGTTGCTGTCCCGCAGCGCGTTTACGATCGGCGGCGGCGGCCTCGGCGACCGCGCTCTCGGCCAGCACCACCCGGAACGCGTTCAGCGTGGGCTGGCTGGCCTCGATCGCATCCAGGGACTGGCGTACCAGTTCTTCCGATGTCGTGGCTCCGCTGGCGAGGCGGTAGAGCTGCTGGGTGAGAGTCGGGAGTTTCGGGGTGGGTGACATGGCGAAAACGAGAATATCCGGCGTTGCGTCGCTGCCGGTGTCGGCACGCGATGAGAGACTGGCCCGATGCGGTTGTACCGGGATCGAGCGGTCGTGCTGCGCCAGCACAAGCTCGGCGAGGCCGACCGTATCGTCACGCTGCTCACCCGCGAGCACGGTGTCGTCCGTGCCGTCGCCAAGGGTGTGCGCCGTACCCGCAGTAAGTTCGGGGCCCGGCTGGAACCGTTCGCACACATCGACGTTCAGCTGCACCCCGGCCGCAACCTCGACATCGTCACCCAGGTCCAGTCCATCGACGCGTTCGCCGTCGACATCGTCAGCGATTACGGCCGCTACACGTGTGCGTGCGCGGTACTGGAGACAGCCGAGCGGCTCGCCGGTGAGGAACACGCCCCGGTGCCGGAGTTGCACAGCCTGACGGTGGCGGCGCTGCGGGCGGTCGCGGCGGGCAGGCGGCCGCGCGAGCTGGTGCTGGACTCCTATCTGCTGCGGGCCATGGGCATTGCGGGCTGGGCTCCGGCACTGTCCGAATGCGCACGCTGCGCGGCTCCCGGGCCGCACCGGGCGTTCCACATCGGGGCGGGCGGCAGCGTGTGCGTGCACTGCCGGCCGTCGGGTTCGGCGACGCCGGCGCAGGCGGTGCTGGACCTGCTGATCGCCTTGCACGACGGGGACTGGGAGTTCGCCGAGGCGTCCACCTCGTCGCATCGCAGCCAGGCCAGCGGGCTGGTGGCCGCTCATCTGCAGTGGCACCTGGAGCGTCAGCTGCGGACGTTGCCACTGGTGGAGCGTGTCTATCGGATAGATACCGCGGGCCTCGAACGCCGCGGGGATCCGTTCGGGCAGGATATGGCGCATGGCAACCAAACGGGGCAAGACCACCTACCCGCAGCTGCCCCCGGCGCCTGACGACTATCCGGTCTTCCCGGACACGTCGAGCTGGCCCGTGGTGTTCCCGGCGCTGCCGCCCCGCACCAACGGCGCATTCTCCCGCCCGC
This sequence comes from Mycobacterium sp. P2_H7, assembly GCF_056403275.1. NCBI lineage: Bacteria > Bacillati > Actinomycetota > Actinomycetes > Mycobacteriales > Mycobacteriaceae > Mycobacterium > Mycobacterium sp. P2_H7. The sequence goes on from NZ_JBFUFU010000009.1 coordinate 210,613, forward strand.
CTCAGCATCCGTCGAAGGCCGCCGCCCCGCAGATCCCCGCCGACCAGGTGCCCAACCACGTCGCGGTGGTGATGGACGGCAACGGCCGGTGGGCCACCCAGCGCGGGCTGGGCCGCACCGAGGGTCACAAGATGGGTGAGGCGGTGCTCATCGACATCACCTGCGGTGCCATCGAACTCGGCATCAAGCATCTGTCCGTCTATGCGTTCTCGACGGAGAACTGGAAGCGCAGCACCGAAGAGGTGCGCTTCCTGATGGGATTCAACCGCGAGGTGGTGCGCCGTCGCCGGGAGAACCTGGACGCCATGGGCGTGAACATGCGCTGGGTGGGTTCGAGGCCACGGATGTGGAGCAGTGTCATCAAGGAATTCGACATCGCCGAGCAGATGACGGTCGGCAACGACGTCATCACCGTCAACTACTGCGTGAACTACGGCGGGCGCACCGAGATCGTCGAGGCGGCCAAGGCCATCGCCGAACAGGCCGTCGAGGGCAAGCTGAACCCGTCCCGCATCTCCGAGGCCACCCTGGCCAAGCACCTGCACCGGCCCGACATTCCCGATGTGGACCTCTTCATCCGGACCTCGGGGGAGCAGCGGGCCAGCAACTTCATGATCTGGCAGGCGGCGTACGCCGAGTACGTCTTCCAGGACAAGCTGTGGCCGGACTACGACCGGCGCGACCTGTGGGCGGCGTGCGAGGAGTACGTCAGCCGCAACCGACGTTTCGGCAGGGCCTGATGGCCGAACTATCGGAGCGATTGGCGGCGGTCGCCGAGGCGATCCTGCCCACCACCCACGAGGACGACGGTTCGGTCACCGTGCAGCACGACGGCACCTTCTCCTCGCTGCGGGTGGTGAGCATCGCCGAGGGGCTCGACATGGTGGCGCTGACCCAGATGCTGGCCTGGGATCTGCCGTTGGACGCGGCGCTGCGGGCCACGGTCGGCGAGCATGCGCACCACACCCTGCTGGGCACGGTGTCGCTGACCGAGAAGGCCGCCGAGAAGAACAAAGGTGCGGCGGATGTGCTGCTGCGCTACAACTTTCCGGCGGCGGGTCTGACGGACGAGGCGCTCGGCACGCTGATCCTGATGGTGCTGTCCACGGGTGCCGACGTACGCCGGGCACTCATCACGTGACTCCCGTCATCCGGATCGTCGCGGCGGTGATCCTCGATGAGCGCAACCATGTCCTGGTCGTCCGCAAACGCGGCACGACGGCGTTCATGCAGCCCGGCGGCAAGTTCGAACCGGGGGAGACGCCGGTCGAGGCCTTGTGCCGGGAGGTCCGTGAGGAACTCAACGCCGGCGTCGTCGACGGGTCCATCCGGTCACTGGGACACCATGACGCGGCGGCGGCCAACGAACCCGGTCACCGCGTCGCGGCCGACCTGTTCGTCGTCAGCGTGGACGGGCCGCCGCAGCCGGGTGCCGAGATCGTCGAGATGATCTGGGTGGACCCGCACGCGCCCGGCGAGATCGAACTCGCCCCACTGACCCTCGGTGCGGTGCTGGAGTTCGCGCGCGTCAGCTGACCGCGCAGGAACCGCACACCCCGAAGATCTCGATGGTGTGGCTGACATCGGTGAAACCGTGTTCGGCCGCGATCTCCTCGGCCCACACTTCCGCCGCTCCGCCCTCGACCTCGACCGTCGACCCACACGCCCGGCACACCAGATGGTGGTGGTGATGTTCGGAGCAGCGCCGGTACACCGATTCGCCGGTGTCGGTGCGCAGCGTGTCGACCAGGCCGGTCGTGGCCATGGACTGCAAGGTCCGGTACACGGTGGTCAGGCCGATGTTCTCGCCACGCTGCCGCAGTTCGTCGTGCAACTCCTGCGCGGAGCGGAAATCCGCGATGTTCTCCAGCAGCGCCGAGATGGCCGCCCGCTGTCTGGTGGCGCGTACCGGAGTGCTCATGCGCAGTCCTCCCCGGCGTGGGTGACCGCGGCCAGCACGATCTCGGCGAGGTGTTGGTCGACCAGGCGGTACATCACCTCGCGGCCGCTGCGCTCACCGGCGACCACCCCGGCGGACTTGAGGATGCGCAGGTGCTGGCTGACCAGTGGCTGGGGCACGTCCAGCGCATCGACGAGTTCGTGCACGCAGCGCGCCGACTCGCGCAGCTGAAGTACCAGGGCGATGCGCACCGGCGCGGCCAGCGCGCGCAGCAGATCGCCCGCGGTGTCCAGGATCTCCCGGGGCGGCAGCTCGGGGAAGGGGTCGCCGTCGCGCTCGTGCTCGTGATCAGTAGTGGAAACGGTTTTCATTATGAAGTCAGATTACATGCGTGACTGCGCATGTCAACGCTTTCCGGGGCCTCCCGCGGCGCGGCGCGCCCAATCTGATCGCTACGCTGTCAACCCGTGGCATCCATCATCGACACCGTCGCGAACCTGGCGAAACGCCGTGGCCTGGTCTTCCAATCCGGCGAGATCTACGGCGGCACGAAGTCCGCGTGGGACTACGGGCCATTGGGTGTCGAGCTCAAGGAGAACATCAAGAAGCAGTGGTGGCGGTCCGTCGTCACCGGCCGCGATGACGTCGTCGGCCTGGACAGCGCGATCATCCTGCCGCGCCAGGTGTGGGTGGCCTCCGGCCACGTCGCGGTGTTCAACGACCCGCTGGTGGAGTGCCTGAACTGCCACAAGCGACACAGGCAGGACCATCTTCAGGAGGCCTACGCCCTGAAGAAGGGTGGCGAGCCGGACGACGTGCCGATGACCGAGATCGTCTGCCCAGACTGCGGCACCAAGGGCCAGTGGACCGAGCCGCGTGACTTCAACATGATGCTCAAGACCTACCTCGGCCCCATCGAATCCGAGGAGGGCCTGCACTACCTGCGGCCCGAGACCGCGCAGGGCATCTTCGTCAACTTCGCCAACGTAGTCACCACCGCGCGACGTAAGCCGCCGTTCGGCATCGGCCAGATCGGCAAGAGCTTCCGCAACGAGATCACCCCGGGCAACTTCATCTTCCGGACCCGCGAGTTCGAGCAGATGGAGATGGAGTTCTTCGTCGAGCCGTCCACCGCGCCGGAGTGGCACAAGTACTGGATCGAGACCCGGCTGAAGTGGTACACCGACCTGGGCATCAACCCGGAGAACCTGCGGCTCTACGAACACCCGCTGGAGAAGCTGTCGCATTACAGCGCCGGCACCACCGATATCGAGTACAAGTTCGGCTTCGCCGGCAACCCGTGGGGTGAGCTCGAAGGCATCGCGAACCGCACCGACCACGACTTGTCCAGCCACGCAAAGGCTTCCGGTGTCGACCTGACGTACTACGACCAGGGCACCGAGACGCGCTACACGCCGTATGTCATCGAACCGGCGGCCGGCCTGACCCGTTCGCTGATGGCCTTCCTGGTCGACGCCTATCACGAGGACGAGGCGCCCAATGCCAAGGGCGGCGTGGACAAGCGCACCGTGCTGAAGCTGGATCCGCGGCTGGCTCCGGTCAAGGCGGCGGTACTTCCGTTGTCGCGCAACGCCGATCTGTCGCCGAAGGCCCGCGACCTGGCGGCCGAGCTGCGTCAGCTGTGGAACATCGAGTTCGACGACGCGGGTGCCATCGGCCGGCGCTACCGGCGTCAGGACGAGATCGGCACGCCGTTCTGCATCACCCTGGACTTCGACTCGCTGGAGGACCAGGCGGTCACCATCCGTGAGCGCGACACGATGGCCCAGGAACGGGTGGCCATCTCCGAGGTGTCGAACTACCTCGCGGTCCGGCTGAAGGGCGCCTAGTCTTCGGCTCGGAATTACTGCTCCGACGGGACTGTGGGCTCACCTAGGATTTGAGTCACAGGATCGAAGGGGGCGGTGATCAGCGTTCTGGGGGCTTTTCTTTCGACGTGGGACGACGCCCGCGCGACACTCGGTGCCGGTGTCCCGGTGGACGGGTCCCGCTTCGACAGGGGCGGTCAGCTCGATGACCTGCACGGCACCGTCGCGACCGCCAAGCCGGACGCCGCCTGGACCGGTACGGCGGCGCAGGGGTACAGCGACCGCAACCAGCAGCTGGCCGGGAACATCGGCCGTCTCGCCGAACTGGACCGGCGCCTGGGCGCAGAGATGGATCGGTCTGCCGCGGTGGTGACGGCGGGTCGCCGGGATCTGGAATCCGTCAAACAGTGGGTGATGAGCGCCGCCGCGAGCGTGCCGCCCAATGCCGCGGGTGAACGCTTCCTGTTGCCGGTGGTGTCGAAAGGCGTCGCCGAGGTCGCCGACATCGTGGCGCGGTCCAACAGCGATATGAACGGCATCGCGGAACGGATCCGTCAGATCGGCAGCGATTACCAGGCACTCGGCGATGTCTGATCAGCGCAGCGCCGCGGGCACCTCCCCGTCGAGCAGTTCGATCAGCGTCGCCAGCAGACCGTCGAGTTCCACACCAACGGCGGCGATCTCGGGACTGCCGTAGCTGCCGAACAGCAGGCTCGGCTGGTCGACGGCCAGCACGGTGCCGTCCACTCCGGCGTAGATCAACGTGCGCAGCGGTGCGTGCAGCATCACCGCCGTGTCGTGCCGGTACATGCGTTCGGCGATGGTGTGGTTGCCCATCAGATACTCGGTGGCGGGGCGACCCGAGTTCGAGATCACCATCGTAGGGGCCACGTCGATCGTGGCGTAGCGCAGGAAGCCGTGCGGTGCTTGGGCTTTGACCTTGTCGACCATGTCGGCCCAGTTGGCGACGTCCCCGTAGGCGGCCAGATCGGCTGCCGGGACCAGTGTTTCGTAACGCGCGCGGGCCTGCTCGTAAGCATCGGGCAGGCTGATCAGCAACCGGCGGTTGAGGTGCTCGACTGTCGTGGTCATCGGTCCGCTCCTTCGATGTCCAGCACCATGCGGAAGCGCGCCTCGCCGGACATCATCCGCTCATAGGCTTGGGGCGCCTGCTCGAACGGCATGACCTCGATCAACGGGGCGATCCCGTGGGCGGCGCTGAACGCCAGGTTGTCCTCGTTCTCGATGGACGACCCGGTGAGGCTGCCGACCACACTGCGACCACCGAAGATCAGGTCCAGGGTGTTCACCTCGATCGGGTCGAAGGCCGCGCCCACCACGACCAGCTGCCCGTGCGGTCGCAACCCGCTGACCAGTGGTCCCATCGATGCACCGCTGGCCGCCGTGGCGACGACGACGGCGGCTCCGCCCAAGGCCGTCAGGGCGGCACCGGGATCCTCCGCGGCACTGTCGATGTAGTGGTCCGCGCCCAATTGCTTGGCGAGGCCGGCCTTTTCGGGTCCGCGCGCGATCGCCGCGACGCGGTAGCCGAGCGCCTTGGCGTACTGCACCCCGAGGTGGCCGAGGCCGCCGATGCCCTGGATTGCCACCAGCGCACCGGGTGCGGCGTTCGCGCCGCGCAGGGCGTTGAAGGTGGTGATACCGGCGCAGAGCAGGGGAGCGGCGAGGTGCGCGTCGAACCCGTCGGGGATGCGCACCAGCCCGGTGGCGCGGGCGTACACGATTTCGGCGTATCCGCCATCGGTGCTGGTGCCCGGTGTCGGCTGATCGAGGCAGTTGACGAAGTCGCCTCGACGGCAGAAGTCGCATTCATTGCACTGGCCGCCGAGGAATCCGATACCGACCCGGTCGCCGGGCGCCCACGCGTGCACCCCGGGGCCGACGGCGTCAACCAGGCCGACGATCTCGTGGCCGGGCACCACCGGCTGTTGCGGGTCGGGCCGCTGCCCTTCCACCGCGAGCATGTCGCTGTGACAGACCCCGCAGCTGAGCACCCGCACCCGGACCTCGCCGGGGCGGGGTGCCACGACCTCGCGTTCGACGAGCGCGAACTCGCGCTGGCCGGTGACTTGAAAAGCCTTGTAGGTAGCCATGTTCGGAGGCTCCTAGGCGGCCGGGAAGAGGGGAGCGTGCACCTGGCGGGTCAAGTCGTCGGCAAGCACTTCCGGTGCGCCGGCAATGATCCCGTCGACGATCTGGCGTGCGACATCGGCTGGATCGTTCTTCGGTACGTCGAGGTCCGCGGTCATGTCGGTGTCGGTGTAGCCCAGGTAGGCGCCGACGACATTGGTGCCCTGCTCAGCCAGCTCCTGGCGTAGCGAGTTCGTCGCCGACCACAGCGCCGCTTTGGACACGCCATAGGAACCGTAACCGGGCAACCAGCTGAGCACGGACGCGATGTTGACGACGGTGCCCTGGCGGCCGGCGAGCAGTGGCGCGAACGCTCGGGTGACCCGCAGCGGCCCATAGAGATTGGTCTCCAGGACGGCGCGGATATCGTCGAGGTCGTCCTGCAGCAGCGACTTGCCGCCCAGAACGCCCGCGTTGTTGACCACGATGGTGGCGTCGGAGGCGGCGTCGGCCAGCTGTGCGACCGACTCGGCGTCGGTGACGTCGGCCGCAACCACCACCACGCGGGGATCTTCGGACGTGCCGCCGCGCCTGCTCGTCGAATACACCTTGGCGGCCCCGGCCTCCAGCAGCGCGGCGACGATTGCCTTGCCAAGGCCTTGTTGGCCGCCGGTCACCAATGCCGTCGCGCCGGCAACGTGAGTTCCTGTCATGGTCTTCTCCTTCGCTTGTGTCCCGCTTGCGTCAGGGTCAACGTAACAGTGCTGGGTTGGTATTTCCAATGTAGGTAGAATATGACGATGCGCACCGATTCGTGGACTGACAATCCCTGCCCCATCGCACGCACCATGTCCGTCCTGGGGCAGCGGTGGGCGGTGCTGATCATCCGCGAGGCGCTGCTGGGCCGGTCGCGATTCTCCGAGTTCAGGCAGCGGCTCGGTGTCGCATCGGACGTGCTCAGCACCCGGCTCACCGAGCTGGTCGACGCCGGAATCCTCGAGGTGGTCGACTATCAGGAACCCGGTGACCGCACCCGCAGCCGGTACGTACTCACCGACGCCGGACATGACCTGGTTCCGGTCCTGGCCGCCATCGGTGAGTGGGGGCACCGCCATCTGCCCCGCGACCACAGCAGCAGCTACCGCTTCGTCGAATCCGGTACCGGCGACGCGGTTGCCATCGGTTTCCGCCGCCGCGACGGCAGTAAGGTGCCCACCCGCCAGGTCTCGCTGGTGGCACCGAAGGGTTAGAAGCGGCCGCCGCCTCCGCCGAACGACCCGCCCGAGCTACCCGAGCCACCGAACGAGGTCGAACTCCAGCCTCCGCCGCCACCGACGCTGCCGCCGAGCCCGCCGCGCAGGGCGCCGGACAGGATGTTGCCGATGATGATGCCGCCCAGCACGGCACCGGAATTCGAGCTGCCGCCGCCGTATCCGCTGTAGTGGCGCTGCGCGGCGGAGACGTCGTCATTCGCCAGCGATTGAGCCTGGGCGGCCAGGTTCGCCGCCGCGTTGGCGTACTGGATGGCTTCAGAGATATTGGTGACCTGCCGGTCCTGGGCGGCCTGAAGTTGACGCACGGCCTCGGCGAGCTTGGTACGGGCCTCGGGACCGATGCTGCCGCGGCGCGTGTCGATGAAATCTGAGACGCCGCGAACCCGGGACTGCGCGCTGAACGAGGCCTGGTCATAGGCGCGGCGCAATCGTTCGGTGGTCTCCCGCTCCTCGGTCACGGCGGCCAGCAGCCGGTCCAGTTCGGCGTCGGCGGCACTCAGATCCGTGAACGCGCCGAGCGGGTCGGTGTTCCCGCTGCCCTGCGCGGTCGCGACCGCCTTCACCGCGGCGTCGCGCGCAGCGCTCAATGCGGTTGCCTGCGTCAGGTTGCCCTGCGCCAGTTGGGCACCCGCAGCGCTGATGCCGTTCTGGATGTCGGTGATCGCCGCGGGCAGGGCCGCGATGGCACGATTGATGTCGGTGGCGGCGCTGTCCACGGCGTCCAGCAGGGTGCGGGCTTGACCCAGCGCGGACTCCGCGGCGCGCACCGCGTCCACCAGTCCTGCCTGGCTGCCCACCGGCCGGGCGACCAGATTGCGCGCGTTGGTGATGTTGTGGTCGGCGAAAGCCACCCGCTGCTTGGCGGTTTCGACGTTTCCGGCCACCGACGCCAAGGCGGCGTCGGCGAACTGCTGATGCAAGCCGGCCAGCGTCTGCTCCGAGGGTGCGAGCCGTGCGGTGAGATCCACCATCTGCTGGGTCAGGGTGTCCAGGCGCGTGGGCGCGTTGATCACCAGATCGCGCAACTGGGCGAAAGCGCCGCGCTGCGTTTCCAGTTCGCGGTCGGCCTTCGCGGCGGCCACCACCACCCGGGTCAGCAGGTCGCGACGCTGCGCGGCCGTCTCGGGCACCGTGTCGTCCAGTATCTGGCGCACGTTGAAGGCTTGCCCCAGCGTGGTTTTCGCGGCCTCGACGGCCGTCACGAATGGTGCGGTGTCCTTCTCGCCGAATTCCTCGATCGCCAGCGACAATTCGTTGTCGCTGGTGCGCACGGCGTTGTCGACTTCCACCACGATCGAGCGGGACAGGTCGTCCAGCGTCTCCAGCGGCATCGCGGCCAGCGCCCCGGGGTCGGTCGGGTCGGCGCGCTGTGCGGCCGCCAGATCCGCCTCGCGACGCTTGCGCCGGCGGCGCCGCATCCACAACACCAGGATCAGCACCGCGAGCCCGATCACCGCCATGATCGCCAGCAGGCCCACCCAGTTCATCTCGACGTCCGAGGACGACGAAGGGGAGGACGCGGTGTTCGTGTTGAGCCCCTCGGCGGCGCCGATCGCGGCCTGTGCCCAATTGCCCTGTCGCAGGGCTGGCTCGATCTGGTTGCGGCGCAGCGTGTTCGCCTCCGCGTTGCTGGCCGCGACGCCGCCGGCCAGGAAGGCGTACGCCCGGTCGGTGGTGGCGACGGCCAGCAGTGCGTCGTACGTGCCCAGGTCACTGGCCTGCAGCGTGGCCCGCGCCCACGGTTCGGCGTCCTGGCCGGAGAAGGTGTCCACGTACACCACCCACAGCCGGACATGCCGGTCGTTGTAGAGCGTGTCGATGGCTTGGGTGATGTTGTTCTTGTCCGGTCCGCTGAGCGCGTTGGCGTTGTCCACGATCTGGGTGGACAACCGCGACGGCGGTTGGGCGGACGCGGCAGGCGCGACCAGAAGGCCGACAGACAACACGGTGAGGAGCACGCTGAGCAGGCGGGCGAGGCGCATGCTCGCAAATCTAGCTGGCAGACTGTCCGCCAGTGGCCAACGTGACGGATACCTATGACGACCTCGACAGGCAACGCCTGGTGGACGAGGCGCCCAAGGCTGCCGCGCTGCCCGGAACCGGTGCCGAGCACCGCACCGACTTCGCCAGGGACCGGGCCCGGGTGCTGCACTGCGCGGCGCTGCGCCGGCTGGCCGACAAGACCCAGGTGGTCGGGCCTCGTCAGGGTGACACCCCGCGGACCCGGTTGACCCACTCGTTGGAGGTCGCCCAGATCGGCCGTGGCATGGCCGTCGGGCTGGGCTGCGACCCCGACCTGGTGGACCTGGCCGGCCTTGCCCACGACATCGGCCATCCGCCCTACGGCCACAACGGCGAACGTGCGCTCAACGAGATCGCGAAAGCATTCGGTGGGTTCGAGGGCAACGCGCAGAACTTCCGCATCCTGACCCGGCTGGAGCCCAAAATTCTTGGCCCCGACGGCCGTTCCGCAGGTCTGAACCTGACCCGGGCGGCGCTGGACGCGGTGATGAAGTACCCCTGGTACCGCGAGGGCGACCGCACGAAGTTCGGTTTCTACGACGACGACGCCGACGCCGCGACCTGGATGCGAGCCGGGGCGCCCGCCGAGCAGACCTGCCTGGAAGCCCAGGTGATGGACTGGGCCGACGACGTCGCCTACTCCGTGCACGATGTCGAGGACGGCGTCATCTCGGGCCGCATCGACCTCCGAGTGCTCGCCGACGACGACGCGGCCGACGGGCTGGCCCGCCTGGGTGCCGGCGCCTTCCCGACGGTCAGCCACGATGACCTGCTGGCCGCCGCGCACCGGCTGTCGGAGATGCCCGTGGTGAGCGGGGTGGGCAAGTTCGACGGTACTTTGACCGGTTCCGTCGCCTTGAAACACATGACCAGTGAACTCGTCGGCCGGTTCGCCAACGCGGCGATCACGCAAACCCAGGCGGTGGCCGGTACCGGCCCGCTGCGCCGCTATGACACCGAACTGGCGGTGCCCGCCCTGGTGCGCGCCGAGGTGGCGGTGCTCAAGATGCTGGCGTTGCAGTTCATCATGTCCGATCACCAGCACCTGCAGATCCAGCTCGATCAGCGCACCCTGATCGAGGAGGTCGCGCTGGTGCTGTGGGCGCAGGCGCCCAGCAGCCTGGACGCGCAGTTCGCACCCGAATTCGAGGCCGCCGGCGACGACGGGGCGCGGCTGCGCGTCGTGATCGACCAGATCGCGTCCTATACGGAAAGCCGGTTGGAACGAGTGCACGAGGCCCGTTCGCCCCGACCTCTAGACTGACCGGATGCCACCAGGTGGGCGCATCCCCGATCGCGATATCGCGGCCATCCGTGACCGCGTTCGCATCGAGGAAGTCGTCGGCGATTATGTGCAGCTTCGCCGCGCCGGGGTCGATTCACTCAAGGGCTTGTGCCCGTTCCACGACGAGAAGTCGCCGTCGTTCCACGTGCGGCCCAATCACGGCCACTTCCACTGCTTCGGGTGTGGTGAGGGCGGTGACGTCTATGCCTTCCTGCAGAAGATCGAGCACGTCACCTTCGTCGAGGCCGTCGAACTGCTGGCCGACAAGGTCGGCTACACCGTCACCTACACCGGTGGCACCACCGCCAACGTTCAGCGTGACCGCGGCAGCCGCAGCAGGCTGATCGCCGCCAACGCCGCCGCGCAGGAGTTCTACGCCGAGGCGTTGCAGTCCGACGAGGCCGCCCCGGCGCGGCAGTATCTGATCGAGCGCAACTTCGACGCCGAAGCGGCCAAGCGCTTCGGCTGCGGCTACGCGCCGTCGGGCTGGGAGACCCTGACAAAGCACTTGCTGCGCAAGGGATTCGAATTCAAGGAGTTGGAGGCCGCCGGGCTGTCCCGGGAGGGCAAGCGGGGACCGATGGACCGGTTCCACCGACGGCTGCTGTGGCCCATCAGGGTGTCGTCGGGCGAGACCATCGGTTTCGGTGCGCGCCGACTGTTCGACGACGACCACATCGAGGCCAAGTACGTCAACACCTCCGAGACGACGCTGTACAAGAAGTCGAACGTGCTGTTCGGGCTGGATCTGGCCAAGCGCGATATCGCCAAGGGCCATCAGGCGGTCGTGGTCGAGGGCTACACGGACGTGATGGCGATGCACATGGCCGGGGTGACCACCGCGGTCGCAGCCTGCGGCACCGCCTTCGGCGACGACCACCTGTCCATGCTGCGCCGACTCATGATGGACGACAACTTCTTTCGCGGTGAGCTCATCTACGTCTTCGACGGCGATGCCGCCGGGCGGGCCGCCGCGGTGAAGGCGTTCGAGGGGGAACAGAACCTGGCAGGCCAGTCCTTCGTGGCGGTGGCCGCCGACGGGATGGACCCGTGCGATCTGCGGCTGCGCTCCGGTGACGGCGCGCTGCGCGACTTGGTCGCGCGCCGGTCCCCGCTGTTCGAATTCGCCATCCGCACCGCGCTGACCGACCACAACCTGGACAGCGCCGAGGGCCGGGTGGCGGCATTGCGCCGCTGCGTGCCGATGGTGGCCGGGATCAAGGATCCGACGCTGCGCGACGAGTACGCCCGACAACTCGCCGGTTGGGTCGGCTGGGACAACGTCGCCCAGGTCCTCGCGCGGGTTCGTGAGGAAGCCGGCCGCAAGGGTCCCGCGAAGGGACGCGACGCCGGCCGGTCGCGGACGCCGTCCGAACCGGCGCGGTCCCGTCCGGCGGTCACGGTCACCCGCCCCGATCCGCGCGATCCGACGCTGCGCCCCCAGCGCGAGGCGCTCAAGGCGGCGCTGCAGTACCCGGGGCTGGCGGGCCCGGTCTTCGACTCCTTGACGGCGGAGAGTTTCACCCACATCGGGTACGCGGCGGTGCGGGCGTCCATCGCCGCCGCGGGCGGGATGTCGGCCGGGCTGTCCGGTGCGCAGTGGATCGACACGGTCCGCGATCTGCAGGATTCGCCCGAGGGCAAGAACCTGGTCAACGAACTCGGCGTCGAGGCCATCCGCATCGAGGACGACGAAAAACTGGTCCGCTACGTCTCCGGGGTGCTGGCGCGCTTGCAGGAGGTGTCGGTGGGCCGTCAGATCGCCGAGGTCAAGTCCAAGCTGCAGCGGATGTCGCCGGTGGATCACAGCGACGAATACCACGCATTGTTCGGTGACCTGGTGGCCATGGAGACCTATCGCCGCAGCCTGTTGGAGCAGGCCAGCGGTGATGACATGACTGCGTGAACGGAGGTCGCACGCTATGGTGAGGCCATGATCATCTCAGCTAGGAGTGCGGTTCTGGTGGGCGCTTTCGCGGTGGCCGCCGCCGCAGGTCCGCTGGTGGCGTTCTCGGTCGACGGCGCGCAGGATGCGGTGCAAGCAGCCCCGTGCCTGGCCTGGTTCGGCAACAAAGAGGACGGCAAGTGCCTGTCCTACTCCAATGGCGGCGGCGCCAACTTCGGCAGCCCCGGCGTGTCCGTCGGCAGCAACGGCATCAACTCCGGACCGCTGCTCCCCGGCCAGTCCTGGAACGTCCCGATGCGCTAGTGCTTGGTGGCGGACTCGTCTGCCAAGGGCTCCAGCACCGTCGTCTCGGCGTCGATCGCCGTCAACTTCACCAATGCCGGATCGGGGGACACCCGATCGGCCAGCTTGCGGCGCCCCGCGTCCAGTACGGCCTTGGTGGCCGGGTTCTCGGTGACGGCCTTGTACGTGCCGGCGATCTGTTCGAACCGGTGCCGACCGGCTTTTGCGCCGAGCACGTAGCCGACCCCCAGCACGAACACGAACCGGAACACACGCACTCCCTCCCCGATCAAGCAAGACGCTCACCATCCTGCCTCACGCGGCTGTGTGTTCGCGATCGCGCCCGGCGAAACTCGTTCTGACGTGCCGATTCGAACCGCGTGCCCCACATGCGCTAGAGTCTGTTTTCGGTTCAATCCCCTGTAGCTCAATTGGCAGAGCTTCCGACTGTTAATCGGACGGTTGATGGTTCGAGTCCATCCGGGGGAGCAAGTAAGGCCAGCGCACACGCGCTGGCCTTCGTGCTTTCCGGCCTGTCTAGACGAGCCTGCCGGCAGCCTTCGACGCCGCGGTGGTGACCAAGCCGTTGAGGGGATAGAGGGCGTGGGCCAGCGACGAGAAGAGCGAACCCGGCGAACCGTCGCAGATGCTGTCGCCGGGTGCGCACAGATCCAGCGATTTGCCGTCGTACAGCGGTGAGATGTTCGCGGCCGGCGCGCCGAACCCGGACAGCAACGCCGGTGTCGGCTTACCGAAGAGCACGATCCCGGCGACGTGGTCGTGCACTGCGGCGGGGATGTCGGCGGTGGTGGCATACGCGGCCACCGCCGCGCCTTGCGAATAGCCGCCGAGCAGGAGTTTGGTGTTCGGGCAGTTCGCGGCCATCGACTGAAGATGCGAGGTGGTGTCGTGGACACCGTCGAACATCGTTCCCGGGAAAACCGCCTTGTTGTTGAAATCACCGGAGGCCGGGTAGTTCACCGCATAGACGCCGACAGACTTTCCCGGGAGCATCCCGCGCAGGGAATCGATGAACGCCTGGCCGACGGTGCCGACGCCGGGCGGCTCGTCGCTGCCGCGGGCGAACACCACCTCGGCATCGGGGCACGGGTCGGCGGAGGCAGCGGGGGTGGCGCCGATTGCCAGCGCCGAAGCCGCCAACGCGCCGACGACGGTCAACCGGCGCAAATGTCCAAAACCCATGTGGCCGATGCTACCTGCAGTGTTCGCTGCCCCATCCGTCCGTAAGCTCGCACCATGCGGCCCTCGCGGATGATCCCGCTCCTCGCCATGGTCACTATCGTCGCCGCGTCGTGCGGCTGGAGCCCACCGAATTCGGGATCCACCCGATCGGTGGATTGCAAAGCCGAGGACACCCCGACCGCGGCCACGGTGTCTGCTGCCGTCCAGAAACTGGGCGACCGCTGGCACGAAACGTCGAACGGGCACACCGGTGACTGCCGGCTGCACTGGGTGATCGTCGGCACCGGGGACACCGCCCCCGACGCCGCGACCCAAGTCCTGTTCTTCGATCGCAACTCGCCGCTGGGTCCGCCGACGCCGCGGCCGCGCCCGTACACCACCGTCGTGCCGCTGGGGGACAGAATAGCGACGGTGCAATATCAGTGGCTGCAGGGCGCGGACAAGCCGTGCTGCCCAACAGGTATCGCGCAGGTGCGCTTCCAGATCGGTGACGACGGTAAGCTCAAGGCGCTGGATCCGATCCCGACGCCGACCCCGTAGCGGGAGTGGGGGCCTTCAGCCGATACAGCTCGATCAGCCCGGCCTCGACCCGGCGCAGCGGTTCTTCCGAGCGGGTGGCCTGGCACATGACGATGGCACCCTCCACCGCGGCGACGGTCATGGTGGCCAGCTGCGCGGCGTCCTCGGGTGTCAGCTCGGCCGCCTCCAGGTGACCGGTCAGGCGCCGCTCCCAGTCGATGAACACCTCGCCCGCGGTCTCGGCGGCCACTGAGGCCTCCGAACGCCCGAGGGCGGCGGCCACGATGGGGCACCCGGCGGTGAAGTCGGTGGCCTTCAGCGCCTGGGTCCAGCCGGCGATGAACCGCTGGATGACGCTGACGGGATCGCCGTCGCGGGCCAGTTGGTCGATGGCTGCGCCGGTGACCTTGCCGGCCACCGCGGTGGCGTGGGCGATGAGTTCGGCCTTGCCGCCGGGGAAATTCAGGTAGAGCGACCGCCGGGCCGTCCCGCTCAGTTCGAGCAGCAGTGCGAGGCCGGTACCTGCGACGCCGTTGCGCCGGATGAGGTCGACGGCACTGGTGATGAGCCGCTCTTTGGCTTGCATGCGCGGTTTTTCCTACCTGGGGGTGATTGCGGTGTACCGATCAGTCTACTAACGTCTCACGGCACGCGTAGACCATTTGGTCTACTGGGGAGCGTAGGGGGAACGGAGTGGCTCATGGGGAGAGCAGGATATTCGGCCGGTTCAGCCGGTTCTGTGCGCGGTACGCATGGTTCGTCATCGGCTTCTGGGTGGTGCTCGTCGGTGCCCTGAACCTCGCCATCCCGCAGCTGGAACGCACCGTCGCCGAGCATTCGGCACCGTTCATCCCGGGCAATATCGAAGCGGCACAAACACTTCGGCACATGTCCAAGGAGTTCGGTGTGCCCTCCTCGTCGGCCATCGGCAGCGTGCTGCTGGTCAACGAGAACGGTATCGGTGCCGCCGACGAGCGGGCCTACCAGCAGCTGGTGACCGCGCTGCGGGAAGACACCGACGACGTCGCCTACGTGTTGGACACCTATAACAACGACACGCTGCGCAGCATCGCCCTGAGCCCGGACGGTAAAGCCATCAACCTGGTGGTTGCGGGCACCGGCGATGTCGGATCGACCAAGGCGCACCAGAACACCGTGAACATCCGCCAGGCCATCGACACCCTGGACAAGCCGGCGGGCCTGGAGATGTACTACACCGGCCCATCGCCGGCGCTGGCTGACCTGTTCAGCGCCATGGACTTCTCACTGCTGATCATCACCGGCGTCTCGGTGCTGCTGATCACGCTGGTGCTGCTGGCCGTGTACCGCTCACCGGTCACCGCACTCATCCCGCTGCTCACCATCGGGGTGGGCCTCGGCGTCGCCCGCCCGGTGGTGTCGCTGCTGGGCGGCCACGGCGTGCTGACGGTCTCCAATTTCACCATCGCGCTGATGACGGCCATGTTGCTCGGCGCGGCAACCGATTACGCCATCTTCATCCTCGCGGGCTATCACGAGGGCAGGCGCAAGGGGCTGCCGGTGCCCGATGCGCTGGCCCGAGCCGGGGAGAAGGTCTCCGGCATCCTGATCGCCTCCATGCTGACCATCGCCGCCGCCGCGACCGCGATGGCCTTCACCGAGCTCGGCATGTTCCGGGCCGCGGGTCCGCCGATCGCCATCGCGATCGTGATCGCCCTGGCCATCTCGATGACGTTGCCCTATGCGCTGCTCTCGATACTGGGACGGCGAGGTTTTGCCGAACCGCGTCCGCTCAACGAACGGCGGTGGCGCCGCATCGGTACGACGATGATCCGACGCTCGGGTGCGCTGTCGGCCGCATCGCTGGTGTTGTTGTTGGCCGCGGCGTCGGTGCTGCTGACCTTCCGGGTCAACTTCGACGAGAACGCGATGCAGCTCGACCGTACCGAGAGCTCCTCGGGTTATGAGAAGGCATACCAGCATTGGGGATTCAACGAAGTCGCCCCCGAATATGTGATCGTCTCGGCCGACCACGACATGCGCAACACCAACGACCTGGCCGCGCTGGACGGCGTCGCGGCCCGGCTCGCTGGGATGCCGCAGGTGGCCTATGTCCGTTCGATGACGCGGCCGTCGGGCAGCCAGCTGGAACAGACAACCGTCGGCTACCAGGCCGGGATCGTCGCCGGCCGGCTGGGCGACGCGCGGGACCGGATCGGCACGGCCACCCCCGATCTGCAGCGGCTGGCCTCGGGCACCGCGACGCTGCGTGACGGTGCCGTAACCGCCGATGCGCAACTGCCCCAACTTGTCTCGGGCATCAAGTCGGTCACCGCGCTGGCGCACCAGGTGCTCGGCGGCTACCAGGAAGCCAGCTCGGCGTTGCGCACCGTCACCGACGGCCGGGTCGACGTGCCCACCGCACTGGCCGACCTGAACGCGTCGGTCGGACTGCTCGACGTGGCGCTGCAGGCGATGTCGGACAACGCCCAGATCGCCGACGGCGGCCGGGTGGTCAGCTCGGCCCTCGGGTCGGCGCTGACCCCGCAGCCCGGCCCCGAATGTGTGATCAACCCGGTGTGCATGCGGGCCAGGTCCAGCCTCGCCGACCTGGACGCCGTGTCCGACGGGGTGGTCACTCGCACCCTGCGTCAGGTCGAGGTGCTGGCCGCGGTGCCGCAGGTGACCATCGACAAGGTGCGGGCCGCCCAACCGGGCATCAAGAACGCGTTGGCCCGGCTGCAGGCCCTGGCGACCAGCTTGCCCGGCGGTTCGCCGGCCCAAGCCAACGCCCAACTCGCCGAACTGGTGCGCGGCGCCGACCGCCTCGACGACGGCATGAGCCGGCTCGCGGCGGGGCTGAATCAGGTCAAGGGCGGGGTGGACCAGGTGGTGGGCCTCACCGGCCAACTCACCGACGGGCTCACCCAGGCCTCGGACTACCTGGCCACGCTGTCCGCGCACACCTCCGCCGGCGCCGGTGCGGGGTTCTACCTACCGGCACAGGGCTTCTCCGACAAGGCTTTCCAGGAAGGGCAGAAGTTGCTCTTCGCGCCGGACGGGAAGACCGCCCGGATGCTGGTGGTGTGGAAGATCAACCCCTACAGCGAGGACGCGCTGAACGCGACCCGCGAACTGGGCCCCGCCGCGACCCAGGCCGCGCACGGAACCTCGCTGCAGAGCGCACATTTCGCCACCACCGGGTTGGCCTCCCTGTCGGCGGACATGCGCGACCAGGTGTGGCGGGACTTCGCCGTGTTCGGCCTCGTCGCCATCATCGGTGTGCTGCTGGTGTTGATGGTCTTGTTGCGCAGCATCGCCGCTCCGGTGTTCATGGTGGCCGCCGTGGTGTTGTCCTTCGGCGCCGCCGCGGGTATCAGCGTGCTGGTGTGGCAGCACATCATCGGCATCGACCTGGACTGGTCGGTGTTCCCGGTGTCGTTCATGGCACTGATCGCGGTGGGTGCGGACTACAGCATGCTGTTCGCCGCGCGCATCCGCGAGGAATCCGCCGACGGCATGGTTCGCGGCATCATCCGCGGCTTCGGCAACACCGGCAGTGTCATCACCACCGCCGGAATCGTGTTCGCGCTCACCATGTTCGCGTTGATGAGCGGCCGGGTGATCAATCTGCTGCAGATCGGTTTCACCGTCGGCATCGGACTGCTCATCGACATCACCCTGGTGCGCACCATCCTGGTGCCGGCCGCGATGTCGCTGATAGGCGACCGGATCTGGTGGCCGAGCAAACCCCGGCGCGGCTGACCTACCGCGGCTCGATGGTGCCGGAGCTGATGGCGTCCTGTTCCTGGTGCTCGTCGGCGTCCGGGATGTGCTCGGGGTGCAGCATCTCGGCGTAGCGCAGCTGCTCGGGGATCCCGAAGCCGTCCACCAGCAGTTCGGCGTGCGGGCGCAGCTTGCGGCACCGGTCGTTGATGGCCCGGCTGACGGCCTTGGCGCGCTCGGTGGACAAGAAGCGGTGCTCGACGTACCACGCCTTGTCGTCTTCGATGATGCTCAGCGCGTACAGGTCGCACACCAGGTTCAGGACCTCGCGGGCCTCCTCGTCCTCGCAGGCGTCGACGCCGGCGACGAACGCCTCCAGCACAATTCGGTCGATGTGCGCGGTGGCGGCGTGCAGCACGTGGTCCTGCACCGAGTTGAACGCCTCGAAGGCGCTCATCTCCTTGGACTTGCCCTGCAGCCGGCGGGCCACCGTCGACAGGATGTACTCCTCGCGGTCCTCGAACATCTTGACCTGGGTGCCGCGGTTGAAGAGGCTGCCTTCCTCCTCGTTGTCCTGGCGGGTGTCCAGGATGGTCTGCATGATGGTCTCGGCCGCGGTGCGTTTGAGCACCCGTTCGCCGGCGAAGTTGGCGGCGAATCGCACCCACTCCACCGGACTCATGCCCTTGATGTCGTCGGCGTAGGCGGTCAGCAGTTCCTTGGCCACCAGCTGGGTCAGCACGTGGTTGTCGCCTTCGAAGGTGGTGAACACGTCGATGTCCCCGCGCAGGCCGATCAACCGGTTCTCGGCCAGATAGCCGGCGCCGCCGCACGCCTCGCGTGCCTCCTGGATGGCGCGGCTGGCGTGCCAGGTGTTGGCGGCCTTCAGGCCCGCCGCGCGGGCCTCCACCTCGCGCTGCTCCTCGGCGTCGGGGAAGTCCGAGGACTGGATCTCGTGCAGTTTGGCCACCAGTTCGTTCTGCGCGAACTGCAGGGCGTAGGACCGTGCGATCAACGGGAACAACCGGCGCTGGTGCACCAGGTAGTCCATGATCAGCACTTCGTCGTCGCCGTCGGGAGCGCTGAACTGCCTGCGCTGCAACGCATATCGGGTCGCGATGTCCAGCGCCACCCGGCCTGCGGCGGCCGCGCTGCCACCGACGGTGACGCGCCCGCGGATCAGGGTGCCCAGCATGGTGAAGAACCGGCGGCCCGCATTCTCGATGGGCGACGAGTAGGTGCCGTCCTCGGCGACGTCGGCGTACTTGTTGAGCAGGTTCTCGCGCGGGACGCGGACCTGGTCGAACTGGATGCGCCCGTTGTCGACACCGGGCAGGCCGCCCTTGTAGTGGCAGTCCGAGGTGGTGACACCGGGCAGGTCGTTGCCGTCGGCGTCGCGGATCGGCACCACCAGGCAGTGCACGCCGTGCCCCTCGCCGTCGGTGATCAACTGCGCGAAAACGGCTGCCACCCGCGCGGTTTGGGCGGCACCGCCGATGTAGTCCTTGCGCGAATTCGGCGTGGGGGAGTCGATGACGAACTCTTGGGTCGCCGGGTCGTAGGTGGCGGTGGTCTCCAGGGACTGGACGTCGCTGCCGTGGCCGGTCTCGGTCATCGCGAAACAGCCGAGCAGATCAAGACTGATGATGTCGCGGACGTAGGCCTTGTGGTGGCGTTCGGTGCCGAGGTTCTCGATAGCCCCGCCGAACAGGCCCCACTGCACGCCCGCCTTGACCATCAGCGACAGGTCGCTCATCGCCAGCATCTCGATGCGCGTCACCGCGGCACCGACGTCGCCGGTGCCGCCGTGCTCCTTGCGGAAACCGTCCTCGGCGGCGCCCGCGGCGGCCATGATCTTCAGCTGCTCGCCGACCTTGGTGCGGGCGATGACGGTGTTCGGCGTGTAATGCGGTTTGAAGATCTCACCGGACAACTCGGTGCGCACGGCGTTCTTCACGTCGCGCCAGCGTCCGTCGAGGGTGTTGCGCAGGTGTTCCGCAGTGGAGGTCATAGCCCGAACTTAGCCCGTGGAAGCCGTCCGCAAACGTGACTCTGGCAACGCAGGTAAACCTGACTTCTCGCGGGTCACATCCGCAGCGTTCAATATCAGCCATGGCCGAGGTCGAACTGCCGCACAACAACGATCACACCCACTCCGACGTCAGTGGCGGCTGGCTACGCGCAGCAACATTCGGTGCCATGGACGGCCTGGTGAGTAACACCGCGCTGATCGCCGGTGTCGCCGCCGGCGCCAGCGCGCAGGCCGTGGTGCTCTCCGGTGTGGCCGGGCTGCTGGCCGGAGCATTCTCGATGGCGCTGGGCGAGTACACCTCGGTGACGACGGCCAACGAGCAGATCGATTCCGAGGTCAAGGTCGAGCGACGCTCCTTCCGGGCGGACCCTGGCGCGGAGAAGGCCGAACTGGTCGCGATGTTCGAGAACATGGGTCTGACCTCCGAGACGGCCACGCGCGCCACCGACGAACTGCACGGCGACGAGTCCAAGGCCATCAATTTCCACCTGGTGCAGGAGCTCGGTGTCGACCCATCGGAGAAGCCGTCACCTCGGGTGGCGGCGGTGTCGTCGTTCGTCATGTTCGCGATCGGCGCGATCGTCCCGCTCATCCCGTACCTGCTGGGATTCGAATCGCTGGCGTTGGGGCTGGCCTGTGGCGGTGTGGGACTGCTGATCGCGGGCGGGATGGCCGCCTTCGTCACCAAGCAGCCGGTGTGGTTCGGGTCGTTGCGGCAGTTGACGTTTGGGGCCATCGCCATCGGCGCCACGTATGTCGTGGGTTCGGCGATCGGCGTCGCTATCAGTTAGCTGTGGTTACCTGTGTGGCGTGAAGGTATCGGCCGTGCTGTTGACCGTGGTTTCGGTGCTGGCGGGATGCTCCGCCGCGCCGGCACCGACGTCCCAGCTGGAGTTCCTCGGCAAGGTCGAATTGGCGCACGGACTGCTGTTCGCCGACACGACGGTGGGTGGGCTGTCCGGCATCACGTACGACGCCGGCCGGGATCAGTACTACGTGATCAGCGACGACCGTTCCGAGAAGAACCCGGCCCGGTTCTACACGATGAGCATCAGCCTGTCCGACGGCAATCTGGCGCGCGTCGACCTGCGCGGGGCGACCTCGCTGCTGAACACCGACGGCAAGAAGTTCGCGCCGCTGTCGGGTACCTCCGCGCCCCCGGATCCGGAGGGCATCGCCTTCGACAGTCTGCGTCAGCAGTTGTACTGGTCCAGCGAGGGGGAGCGGATCGTCAAACCGGGCGCTGCGCCGGTGCTGCTCGATCCGTGGGTGCGCACGGCCGCCCTCGACGGCACGTTCCGGGGTCAGTTCACCTTGCCGCTGGAATTGCACATGTCCGCCGGCGACGCCGGGCCGCGCAAGAACCAGGCGCTGGAGGGACTGGCGCTGGCGCCCGACGGGACCGCGCTGTGGGCCGGTATGGAGGCACCCGGCTTCGAGGACGGACCACCGCCCACCGCCGAGGCGGGCGCGCTGACCCGGATCACCCGGCTCGACCCGGTGACGCGCCAGCCCGGCGCGCAGTACGCCTACCCGCTGGATGCGGTGAGTTCGGGTGAGGGCGGTGGTAACGGACTGTCCGACCTGGTGGCGCTGAACGCCGAGGACTTCCTGGTCATCGAGCGCGGGCACGGCACCAGGACGTCGGTACGCATCTACCGGGCGAGCATCGTCGGTGCTGACGACATCTTGGGCCGGCGGTCCTCGGCGGGCGCTGTGCCCATGCGCAAGGCGTTGGTGGCGGACCTTTCTGCGATGGTTCCCTCCGTCGACAACGTCGAGGGAATCACCTTGGGGCCCAAGCTTTCCGATGGTCGCCAGTCGGTGATCATGGTGACCGACGACAACTTCTCGTCAGATCAGGTGACGCAGGTGCTGGCGTTCGCGTGGTGAGCGTCAGCCCTCGGACCCTGCGCGGGATTGCGCGACCTCCAGCAGATCGCGTAGCACCGCGACAGCTCCGCTGAGCGTCTCGCGCTGGGTGTCGTCGAGACGCTCCAGATAGGGATCGATGGCCGCGGCCCGGTCGGCGCGGACCCCCGCCAGGGCCGTCCTGCCCTCGTCGGTGATGCTGATCAGCACGGCCCGCGCGTCGCCGGGATCGGCCACGCGGGACACCATGCCGGCGTCTTCGAGCCGGCGCACCTGAGTGGTCATCGTGGGCTGCGAGCAGTGATCCAGGGCGGCCAGGTCGGAGATGCGGGCGGTGCCCTGATCCTCGATCGTCGACAGCAGTCGGGCCTGGGCGAAGGGCAGCGGGATGCGGACCCGCTGATTGGCCAGCCGGTTCAAGCGCGCCACGACCGACAGCAGGTCGGCGCCCAGCGCGGTCGTCGTCGTCATCCCTCCATGGTTACATAGAATCACTATGTAGATGGCATCGACGGGTCGTGCGGACTGTCACAGTGCGACGACGCAGCGCATTCGTTGCGCCTGGCAGAATCGAGAAATGCCCGCTACCCACACCCGTCGGCGGGCCGGATCGTTGCAACCGAACGAGCTCGCCCAGGCCGCCGTGATGGCGGCGTTGGCCGCGGCCATCGCGATCATCGCCGTGGTCGTGCCGTTCGCCGCCGGCCTGTCCGTTCTGGGCACGGTGCCGATGGGTCTGCTCGCCTACCGGTACCGGATGAAGGTGCTCATCGCCGCGGCCATCGCCGGGGCCACCATTGCCTTCCTCATCGCCGGGATGGGCGGCATGATGACCGTGCTGAACTGCGCGTACATCGGCGGTCTGACGGGTGCGGTGAAACGCCGCGGGCGCGGCCTGCCCACCGCGCTGCTGGTGTCGGTCCTGGCCGGCGCGGTGTTCGGCGCATTCATCGTGGGTGCCCTGGCCGTCGCGTCACGGCTGCGTCAGCTGGTGTTCGACGCCATGACCGCGAACGTCGAGGGCACCGCCAAAATCCTCAGCCGTATCCCCGGGATGGAAGACATCGCGGCGCGGGTCACCGAACTCTTCGCGACGGCGCTGCGCTACTGGCCACTGCTGATCGGCTCCTACGGGGTGCTCACCATCGTCACCGTCAGCCTCATCGGTTGGTGGGCCATGTCGCGGGTGCTCGCCCGCCTCGGTGGCGTCCCCGATGTGCACAAGCTCGATGTCCCGGCCGAGAGCGGTGCCGTCGCCCCGGTGCCGCTGCAACTGCGCGATGTGGTGTTCCGCTATCCGGGCACCGACCGCGACGCCCTGGGCCCGGTGTCGCTGACCGTGCACCTGGGTGAGCATGTCGCCATCACCGGCGCCAACGGATCCGGCAAGACCACCCTCATGCTTCTGCTGGCGGGCCGAGAGCCCAGCAGCGGCACGGTCGAGCGGCCGGGTGGGGTCGGCCTCGGTGCGCCGGGCGGCACCGCGGTGATCATGCAGCACCCCGAGAGTCAGGTCCTGGGCACCCGCGTCGCCGACGACGTGGTGTGGGGCCTGCCGGTCGGCACCGAGGTCGACGTGCCGCGGCTGCTCGCCGAAGTGGGTCTGGACGGCCTGGCCGAACGCGACACCGGTGGCCTGTCCGGCGGCGAACTGCAGCGCCTCGCGGTGGCCGCCGCCCTGGCCCGCGAACCCGCCCTGATGATCGCCGACGAGATCACCAGCATGGTGGACCAGGTCGGCCGCGACGGACTGATGTCGGTGCTGGCCGGGCTGACCGGCCACCACCGGATGTCGCTGGTGCACATCACCCACTACAACGAGGAAGCCGAAGCCGCCGACCGTGCCATCAACCTGGCCGGCGGATCGGAGATGGTGCAAGCGGCGACGGTGCCCACCGGTGGTGCGGCGCCGGCCGGCAGCGACAAGCCGGTGCTCGAACTTCACGGGGTGGGGCATCGCTACGCCGCCGGAACCCCGTGGGAGAACGACGCACTGCACGACATCGACCTCGTCGTGAATGAGGGTGACGGTGTTCTGATCCACGGCCTCAACGGCTCCGGCAAGTCGACCCTGGCGTGGATCATGGCCGGGTTGACGCTGCCCACCGTCGGCAGCTGCCTGCTCGACGGGCGCCCGGTGTCCGATCAGGTCGGCGCGGTGGCCCTGTCCTTCCAGGCGGCCCGGCTGCAGCTGATCCGCGGCCGGGTCGATCGTGAGATCGCGGCCGCCGCCGGGTTCTCCCCCCGCGATCACGCCAGGGTGCTGGCGGCGCTGGCCACCGTCGGGCTGGAACCCGCACTGGCGTCCCGGCCCATCGATCAGCTCTCCGGCGGCCAGATGCGTCGTGTCGTGTTGGCCGGGCTGCTGGCCCGGTCGCCCCGCGCGATCATCCTCGACGAGCCGCTGGCCGGATTGGATGCCGCCAGTGCCCGCGGCCTGCTGCGCCTGCTGGAGCAGTTGCGCCGCGACGGCCTCACCGTCGTGGTGATCTCGCACGACTTCGACGGTCTCGAAGAGCTCTGCCCCAGAACGCTGCATCTACGCGACGGCCAACTGGTACCGGCCATCTCGAGTGCGTCGGGAGGTGTGGCATGAGCGCGCCACGCAGGCCGGTTGTGCTGCTGCGGCCGGTACCCGGGGACTCGGTCATCCATCGCCTCTGGGCCGGAACCAAACTCATCGCCGTCGCCGCACTGGGCGTCCTGTTGACCTTCTATCCGGGGTGGCTGCCGATCGGCTTCGTCGCCGTGGTGGTGCTGGTGACCGCCGCCCTGGCCAAGATTCCGCGTGGCGCGCTGCCGTCGATCCCCAGCTGGCTGTGGCTGATCCTGCTGCTGGGCGGGGTGACGGCGTCGTTCGCCGCGGGCTCGCCGTATCTGCACATCGCGGGCGCCGAGATCGGCCTCGGCGGTGCGCTGAACTTCCTGCGGATCACCGCGGTGTCGATCGTGTTGTTGGGCCTCGGTGCGCTGGTGTCGTGGACCACCAACGTCGCCGAAGTCGCCCCGGCCATCTCGGCCTTGGGCCGGCCGCTGCGGTGGCTGCGCCTGCCGATCGACGACTGGGCGGTCGCCATCGCGCTGGCGCTGCGGGCGTTCCCCATGCTGATCGACGAATTCAGCGTGCTCTACGCCGCCCGCCGGCTGCGGCCCCGCGCCCAGCGGGAGGGGCGCCGCGACCGGCGCAAGCAGTGGGCCGCCGAAGTGGTGGACCTGATGGCCGCCGCGGTGACCGTGTCATTGCGCCGGGCCGACGAGATGGGCGACGCGATCGTCGCGCGCGGTGGGGTGGGCCAGATCTCGGCGCATCCGTCGCGCCCGCACGGCGCCGACTATGTGGCGTTGGGGACCATCGCGTTGGTGTGCGGACTCGCCTGGTATCTGGAGGCTTTCACCTTCCTGGCCACCAGCCTGTAGTCAGCGCGCGGCGGCCGTGTTGGCGGCCTGCTGCGCCTGTGCCAACGCGTCCGGCACGGCCAGGCGTCCCAGGAACATCTCGTCGAAATACGGCTGCAACGCCTGGTATCCGGCCGCGAAACCGGCGCCGCCGGGGGCCGGGATCTGCGGGCCGCGCAGCACCGAGAAGAACGGGGTGACGTCCACACCCTGACGCTGCCAGTGCTCGAAGTACACCGGCTGGGCGCTGAGCACGGCCGGGATGGCCGAGCCGTCGGCACCCAGGTATTCGTTGCCGTCACGGCTGCCCATCCAGGCCAGCACCTGGCGTACCGCCTCGGGGTGGGTGGTGGCGGAGTTCGCGGCCGCCGCAATCCCATTCGTGACGCTGACCCGCCCGGCCTGGCCGATCGGCAGCAGCGCCACGCCCCACCGGAACGTCGCCTGCGTGGCGATGGCCGCCAGGTTGTAGGTGCCGGACTGGAACAACGCCATCCGCCCGGCGAGGAACTGATTGCGCGAGAAGTCACCGTTGCCGTTGGTGTCCGCGGCCGACGGCGCGACATGATCGGTGTTGATCAGGCGCACCAGGTACTCGAAGGCCTGCGCGGCCTGGTCGTTGGCGAAGGTGAACCGGTCGCCGTCGGTGAAGGTGCCCCCGGCTGATCCGATGTAGTTGAGGTAGATGCCCTGCAGATCGTTGGCGGCGTTGTAGCCCCACTGCCGGATCCGCTGAGGGTCGAAAGCCGGTGTGCCGGGGCGGTTGCCGTTCTGATCGATGGTGAGCCGGGCGAGCAGCGGCCGCAGTGTGTCGTCATCGCCGGGGGACCAACGCGCGTCGACCAACTCGGCAAGATCTACCCCCGCGGCGTGCAGCAGATCGGCGTTGAAGTAGACGGCGATCCCGGCGTCGGTGAGTTGCGGTACGGCCCAGAGTGTTCCGTTGCGGGTGAACTGCGCGACGGTCGACGGGTCCCAGTCGGCCGACGGCTCCATCGACAGCAGTCTGCCGTTGTCGGCGTAGCCCGACAGGTAGGCGTTCGACATCCAGAAGATGTCGTCGGCGCCGCCGCCGGCGATGTCGGTGCGCAGCGAGTTGAAGTAGTTCGCGTACGCGACGACGTTGACGTGCACCTCGATATCGGGATGGGTGCGACTGAACTCGGCGAACGACTGCCGGTAGGCGGCGGCCACCTGCTCGTCCCACAGTCGCAACGTGACGACAGTTCTGCCGGAATCAGTTGTGCGGCCCAGCAGCATGCCCGCGATGAGCAGCAGCACGCCGGCGACGGCGATGCCGGTGGCCAGCAGGGTGGAGAACTTGGGTCTCATCGGGCCGGCCTCATTTGAGCCCCGTCACCACGATGGAGCGGATCAGGTGCCTGCCGAGCAGGACGAAAAGTATCAACAGCGGCACGATCGCGACCGTCGTCGCGGCCATCACCACCGTCCACTGCGCGTCGAAGCGGGACTGCAGACCCGCGGTGGCCACGGTCAGCACCTGCCAGCGCGGGCCGCTGGTGATGACCAACGGCCACATGAAGTTGTTCCACTGCGACACCACGGTGATCATCGCCAGCGTCGCGAGGATGGGCCGGCTCGCCGGGAGCACCACATGCACCAGCACGTCCAGGGTGTTCGCACCGTCCAGGCGCGCGGCGTCCATCAGGTCGGCGGGGATACCCCGGAAGTGCTCGCGCAACAGGAAGATCGCATACGGGGAACCGAACAGGAACGGCAGCACCAGCGCCCAGAAGGTGTTGCGCAGTCCGGCCTCGGCCATCATCAGATACAGCGGCACCACCGTCACCGTGGCGGGCACCATGAGCGTGGCCAGATACACCCAGAACACGGCGTCCCGGCCGGGGAAGTTCAACCGGGCGAACGCATATGCCGCCAGCACCGACAACGTCAGCTGTCCCAGCAGGACGGTCGCGGTCACCAACGCGGTGACCACCAGCGCGCGGCCGAAGCCGGCATCACCCAGGGCGGCATAGTTGGACAGGGTCGGCGGGGCCGGAATGGACAGTGGGGAACCGGTATTGAACTGCTGCGGGGAAGTGAATGAGGTCATCAGACCGAGCAGGAACGGCACCAGCGTGATCAGCGCAGCCGTCAGCAGGCCCGCGTAGATGAGGGCGTTACGTGACGTCATAGCTGACCCGCTGCCGGAAGTACACGTGCTGCACCAGCGTGACGCCCACTAGCAGCACGAAGAGAATGGCGGCCATCACCGCGGCCCGACCGACGCTGGCGGCGCCGAAGGCCTCGGCGTAGATCCGGTGCGCGACAAGGTCGGTGCGACCCTGTGGACCACCGTCGGTGAGGGCGTACACGGTGTCGAACACCTGCGCGGCGCTCACCACCCCGGTCACCGAGACGAAATACATGGTGGGCCGCAGCATCGGCACGGTGATGTAGCGAAAGCGTTGCCAACTGGTGGCGCCGTCGGTGCGCGCCGCGTCGTGCACACTCCGCGGGATGGCGAGGATGCCGGCCAGGAAGAACAGCGAGACATAGCCGACGTTTGTCCACACCGTCACCGCCGAGACCACGGGCAGGGCCAGCCCGGGATCGGTCAACCATTCGATGTGCCGGCCGGTGACGGTGCTCAGGGCGCCGTCGGTGGGGGACAGGATCCAGCGCCACAGCACGCCGATCGCCAGCGGGGAGCAGATCCACGGCAGCACGTAGAGCGTGCGCAGAAATCCGGTGCCCGGTAAGCCCTGGGCGAGCATCGCGCCCGCGGCCAGGCCCAGCAGTGTCTGCGCGGGCACCACCATCGCGATGAACGCCACCGTCACCAACAACGACATCGCGAACGTCGGATCGGTCAGCACCGACTGCCAATTGTCCAGCCCGACAAACCGAATGGGGCCCAGCAGATCCCAGCGGTACAGGCTCAGCCAGGCCACCACCAGCATGGGCAGCAGCAGGAAGGTGACGACGCCGAAGAGGCTGGGCGCCACCAGCGCGTAACCCAACACGGTCGATCGGCGGCCGGACATGCTCCTCATTAAAGCCGCACTCAACCGAACCAGACGGTCAACCCACCGCTGCCAGGATCAGTTCTTGGACCAGCTCACGTGCCGCCGCGATCGGATCGATCGAACGCTCCAGCTTCGATCCCAGGAGTGCGCCGTCGTAGAGAAGCTGGATTCGGCGCGCCAGGGATTCCGATCGGTCGGCCCCGGACTGCTTCAGCAGGGCGGCGAGGGTCGCGCGTAGCCATTCGCGGTGTGCCCGCACCGGTTCGAGTTCGACGCCAGGGTATTCGGTCGCGGCGTTCGCGTAGAGGCATCCGCGGAAGTCGCGCCGGGTGGCCGCGCCTGCGGCGAGGTCGAAGAAGCTGAGGATCCGGTGAACCGGGTCGGCGACCGTGGCAGTGGCCTGGCTCCAGCGGTTGCGATCAGCGTGATCCAAATCGGCGAGATAGGCGATGACCAACGCGTCTTTGGAGCCATAGGTGCTGTAGAGGCTGGCCTTCGCAACGCCGGCCTCACGGAGGATCTGGTCGATGCCGACCGCACGTATGCCCTGGTCGGCGAACAGCGCAGCGGCGGTCGCGAGCAGCCGTTGCGCCGGCCGGACGGAGCCGGCGGTCGAGGTGCCGCGCTCGGTGAAGGCGGCCGGGGGCGTGCTCATGGGCTCAGCGTAACCCGGAAAGTGTCATAGACAGACCTGTCTGTCTATGACAGCGTCGGCGGTGTTCCCTTCCAGCGATCCGAGGACCGTGCCGTGACTCTGTACCTGTACGAAATCACCACCGAAGCAACCGACGCGATCGCAGTAGAGCAATTGATCAAGGCACTCGACGCCGAGATCGCGCGTGGCGGTGGCGAGTTGATCGAAGCTCAGGTCACCGCGCAGAGTCGCCGGGTGTTCACGATCGCGGAATTCACCGCCGAGGCGGCGGCGCTGGGGCCGGCCGAACTCGGTGCGGCAGGTGTCGACGGTCCGCACGAGGTGCGATTGGTCGGCGCGGAACTGGCCGAGCTCAAGGCGGTACGGCCGAGCGCGGGCTACCTGGTCGAGTGGGACCTTCCCGCCGAGTTGGACATGGATTCCTATCTGGCCCGCAAGAAGGCCAACGCACCGAAGTACGCCGACGTGCCGGAGGTCCACTTCCTGCGCACCTATGTGCGCGAGGACATGGACAAGTGCCTGTGCTTCTATGACGCTCCCGACGAAGCCGCCGTGCGCCGGGCCCGCGACGCGGTCAGCACCCCGGTCGACCGCCTACACGGCTTGGACGGCCGGCTCTGATGACTGCCGCGCTCACGGAATCCGCCCTGGACCGGGCGACACAAGCCGTTGCCGCCCGCGCTGCCGATCTCGACGAACAGCGCACTGACGTCCGGGTCGATCTGGCCGCACTGGGACGCGCCGGTCTGCTCGACCTCGATCTGGCCGACACGGTCCGGGTCATCGAAGAGATTGCGGCGCACAGCCTCGCCGTCGGGTTTTCGACGTGGGCGCACCACATGACCATCCGGTACCTGCGAGCCGCCCCGCAGCCGGGGTTCGACAGTGAGTTGGCGGCACTGGTGCGAGCCGATCGCATCGGTGTCACCGCGATGGCCTCCGGACTCAAACAGGTCGCCGGCCTCGGAAAGGTGCCGATCACCGCCGAAGCCGACGGCACCGACTTGCTGGTAACCGGCCCAATTCGCTGGGCCTCCAACGTGTTTCCTGGAGCCGTGATCGTGTTGCCGGTCCGGACGGGGGAGCGCACGTCCATCGTCGCCGTGGATGCCGACGCAGACGGAGTCGTGGTCGACCCTGCGCCGACACTCACGGCGCTCGGTGCGACTGCCTCCACGTCGCTGAGCCTGCACCGAGTACGTGTCGATCGACAGCACGTGCTCTCCACCGACCTCGGTACGTTTGTCAGTTCCATCCGGCCCGGATTTCTGTTGCTACAGACGGCTTTCTGCGCCGGAGTCACCGGTGCGGCACTGTCCGCGGCAACATCGCAGCACACCGGTCAGCTGGCCCGATTCGGTGCCGAACTCGCCGAGTCGGAGGCCCGCGCGGCCGATATCCGGACGCGACTACATGGTTGGGCCGCCCTCCCGGACACTGCGACCGCCGCCGAACTGATCCGGCTGCGGCTGGACGCCGCGAGCCTCGCCGTCGACGTCACCCGCCTCGAGCTTTCGCTCACCGGCGGAGCCGCTTACACCCTGGGCAGCGCCGCCAACCGGCGGTTCCGCGAGGCTGCCTTCCTGCCTGTGCAATCACCCTCGGAAGGACAACTGCGGTGGGAACTCACGCGCTACGAATAGCGAACGGTACCAAGTCGTTCGGCAGTGCCCACGCACTGAACCAGATCGATCTGCAGATCCGCACCGGTGAATTCGTCGCCGTACTGGGTCGCAGCGGAAGCGGCAAGTCCACCTTGCTGCGTATCTGTGCGGGCCTGGACACCTTGAATTCCGGCACCCTGACCTGGTC
The DNA here is from genome assembly GCF_056403275.1 of Mycobacterium sp. P2_H7. Lineage (NCBI taxonomy): Bacteria > Bacillati > Actinomycetota > Actinomycetes > Mycobacteriales > Mycobacteriaceae > Mycobacterium > Mycobacterium sp. P2_H7. Next base: position 241,386 of record NZ_JBFUFU010000009.1, read on the forward strand.
TGGGGACGGGTCCCGGCCCCGCACCGGGGTGGTGTTCCAACAACCGCTGTTGATGCCGTGGTTGACCGTCGCGGGGAATGTGGCTTTCGCCCGCCGGTTCAGTGCGCAACGTGAGGGGTTCGACGTCGGCCACGCGGCGGAGCTCCTCACCAGGTTCGGGCTCGATCACCTCGCAGCGCGCTACCCCGACGAGCTGTCAGGCGGGCAGGCGCAGCGGGTCGCGATCCTGCGCGCGGTGGCCACCCGGCCGCAGTTGCTGCTGCTCGATGAACCCTTCAGTGCACTGGATCCGGCTACCCGTACCGATCTGGTGGGTTGGCTGCGAGATCTTGGCCGAGCGTTGGACATCACCGTCGTGCTGGTCACCCACGACGTCGATGAGGCGCTCTCCCTCGCGCAACGCATCGTGCTGCTCGACGACGGGCGGATCCGCGCCGACTGGACTGTCGGCAGCGACGGAAGCCCCACGCGCGGTGAGGTTCTCGAACAGTACTCCGATACCGCGGTGGAAGTACCGTGACAGCGCTGTCGCGGCGCTCGTTGCTGGCGGGCGCTGCCGGATTGACCGCTGCTGGTGGAATTTTCGGGATCGGCGGCCTCGCCCGTAGTGCGGTGAGCGGCCCGCCCGGCACCGAGGGAGGGCTGAAAGTGGGCTATCTACCCATCACCGATGCCGCACCGCTGCTGATCGCGCACAGCGCCGGGTTGTACCCAGCGGGAGTGGTGAGCACGGCACGGCCCGTACTGTTCCGAAGTTGGGCGGCACTGGCGGAGGCCTTCATCACTCGCCAGGTCGACGTCGTGCACCTCCTGATGCCGATGGCTGTCCAATTGCGCTACACGCTGGGCGCCGGGGTTCGTGTGCTCGGCTGGAATCACACCAACGGTTCGGCGCTGACGGTTGCCCCGCACGTTCGTGAGCTGAGCGATCTGGCCGGCACTCAAGTCGCGATCCCATTCTGGTGGTCGATCCACAACATCGTGCTTCAGCAACTTCTCCGGGCACACGGACTGCGACCGGTTGTGCGGCGCAGCGCCTCCCGTGCTGATCGCACGGTCGAACTGATCGTGATGAGCCCGTCGGATATGGTGCCCGCGTTGGCCAATGGCACGTTGGGTGGATACGTGGTGGCCGATCCGTTCAACGCGGTGGCGCAGATCAAGAAAATCGGCCATATCCACACCTTCCTCGGCGATGTTTGGCGCGACCACGCTTGCTGCGCCCTGGTCACGCGGGAGGATGTCATCACGAGCCGACCAGGTGCCGTGCAGGCCGTCGCCGACGCGGTGGTGGGCGCCCAACTTCGTATCGACGCCGACCGCGCCGCCGCAGCGGCTGCGCTGACCAATGGAAAGTATCTGCCGCAACCCACACCCGCGATCACGCTGGCATTGACCTACCCGAAACCGCCCTACCCGTTGGCACATCCGGATTGGCAACCACAACGCCTGGGCTTTCAGCCGTACCCCTACCCGAGTTTCACCCACCGCCTCGCGGAAGCCATGCACGACACGATTGTCGACGGTGACCGCAGGTTTCTGGACCGTCTGGACCCGGCTTCGGTCCACACTGATCTGGTCGAGGACCGATTCATCCGGCAGTCCCTGATCTCCCACGGCGGGCCAGCAGCATTCGGTATCGCCGCCGATCTCACCCGAACCGAACAGGTGCAACCTCGATGACGCTTACGACTTCAATTCCGGCGCAACGTGTCTCGGGCTGGGGGGCGCGCCTGGTTCCGCCGGCGGTAGCCATTGCCGTCACTGTGGTGCTGTGGTGGTTCGCGACGACTGTCCTCAGTGGCCCCGAGTCGTTGCTCCGTCAGACTGCACCGCAACGGGTACTGCCTGCGCTGGCCGGGCTGGTCGAGCGCGGAGTGCTGCTCAGCGATCTCGGTGTCAGCCTGTGGCGCCTGGTCATCGGTCTGGCCGTCGCCGCGGTGATCGGGATACCGCTTGGGCTTGTGATCGGCCTGTCCCGTGTCGCCGACCGTGCCGGCGGCCCGATCATCGCCTTCCTGCGGATGATCTCGCCGCTGTCCTGGACCCCGATTGCATTGGCGCTGTTCGGTATAGGCAATCAGCCGGTCATCTTCCTCATCGCCGTCGCCGCGGTCTGGCCTGTGTTGCTGAACACCGCAGTCGGCGTCCGCGCCGTGGACGCCGGTCTGCTCAACGTGGCGCGGTCATTTCACGCCACTCGATGGGAATTGCTCACCGCGGTGATCCTGCCGGCCATCCGTACCCAGGTGCAGACCGGCATCCGGCTCGCGCTCGGCGTCGCATGGATCGTGCTGGTGCCCGCCGAAATGCTCGGCGTGCGCTCGGGGCTGGGTTATCAGATCCTCAACGCACGGGACCAGCTGGCCTATGACCAGGTGGTGGCGGTTATCGTTGTCATCGGGCTGCTCGGCTATGCGCTGGATGCGGCGGCGCGCTGGTTACTGGGGTCAGGGCGCCGCGCCTGAGCGGACGTTACGGTAGGAAACCGTGATAGCCCGAAGCGTCGACCCCGACTTCCTCGCGTTGCCCCGGCACACGCTGGCCGATGCCGCCCTGTCGGCCGCCCGTGCTGCCGGTGCCGACTACGCCGACCTGCGCATACACCGCATCACCACCGAAGAGATCGGGCTGCGCGACGGTGAGCTCGAGTCGTCGGTGGTCACCCGTGAGATCGGGCTGGCCGTGCGGGTGATCGTGGACGGCACGTGGGGTTTCGCCTCGCACGCGGAACTGGACGCGGCCATCGCGGCCGACACGGCGCGCCGAGCGGTTCGGGTCGCCACCACCCTGGCGCCGCTGAACGCCGAGCGCATCGAGCTGGCCGCCGAACCGGTGTACACGGATCTGCATTGGGTGTCCGACTACGAGGTCGACCCGTTCTCGGTCTCGGCGGCCGACAAGATCGCGCGACTGGCCGACTACTCGCAACGCCTGCTGGCCGCCGACGGGGTGGATCATGCATCGGCGCACCTGATGGCCGTCAAGGAGCAGAGCTTCTACGCCGACACTTTCGGTACCTCGACGACCCAGCAGCGGGTGCGGGTGCAGACGCAGTTGGAGGCCGTCACCGTGGACCCCGCGGCAGGCACCTTCGAGACGATGCGCACGTTGGCGCCGCCGATGGGGCGAGGCTGGGAAGCTGTCAGCGACGACCACGTCTGGGATTGGAGCGCCGAACTGGCCGAGCTGCCGGCACTTCTCGCCGAGAAGGTGAAGGCGCCCAGCGTCACCGCGGGCCTGACGGATCTGGTGATCGACCCCTCCAACTTGTGGCTGACCATCCATGAGTCCATCGGGCACGCCACCGAATATGACCGGGCCATCGGCTACGAGGCCGCCTACGCCGGCACGTCGTTCGCCACTCCTGACAAGCTGGGCGCCATGACGTACGGCTCGCCGGTGATGAACGTGACCGCCGACCGTACCGTCGAACACGGCTTGGCCAGCATCGGTTTCGACGACGAGGGGGTGCGGTCGCAGAGCTGGGATCTGGTGCGCGACGGCCTGTTCGTCGGCTACCAGCTGGACCGGGTGTTCGCGCCGCGGCTCGGGGAGGCGCGGTCCAACGGGTGCTCCTACGCCGATTCGCCACACCATGTGCCCATCCAGCGGATGGCCAATGTGTCGCTGCAGCCGGGCGCCGATGACCTGAGCACCGCGGATCTGATCGCCCGGGTTCAGAACGGCATCTACATCGTCGGCGACAAATCGTGGTCGATCGACATGCAGCGCTACAACTTCCAGTTCACCGGGCAACGGTTCTTCAAGATCACCGACGGCCGGCTGGACGGCCAGCTGCGCGACGTGGCCTACCAGGCCACCACCACCGACTTCTGGGGTTCGATGGAAGCCGTGGGCGGCGCGTCGACCTGGCGTCTGGGCGGAGCCTTCAACTGTGGCAAGGCGCAGCCCGGCCAGGTGGCCGCCGTCAGCCATGGGTGTCCGTCGGCGTTGTTCCGCGGGGTGAATGTGCTGAACACACAAGCGGAATCGGGGCGGTCATGATCAGCACGCAACACGTCGTCGACGCGGTGCTGGCCGAGGCGGCCCAGCGCGGCAAGGCCGACGAAACCACCGTCATCGTCACCGACCGGTCGGATGCGTCCCTGCGATGGGCCGGCAATTCCATGACCACCAACGGCGAAACCCGCGGCCGCACCACGACGGTCATCTCGGTGGTGCGACGCGGTGGCGACGCCCAGGTCGGGTCCGTGACGTCATCGGAGGTCGACCCGTCCGCGATCGCCGGACTGGTCGCGGCCTCCCAGGATGCCGCCGCCTCGGCGCCCTCGGCCAGCGATGCCGCGCCCGCATTGGCCGCCGACGGTGGGCCAGCGGACTGGGATGCCCCGGTGCCGGTCACCGGGGCTGACGTGTTCGCCGATGTGGCAACGAGTCTGGTGCGCGGGTTCCGTGGTGCCGACACCCTGTACGGGTACGCGCGGCACGAGTTGGAGACGACGTTCGTCGCCACCTCGGGCGGCCTGCGCCGGCGTTACACCCAGCCGACGGGCTCGGTGGAGATCAATGCCAAGCGCAACGGTGCCAGCGCGTGGGCGGGGGTCGGCACTCCCGACTACGCGGATGTGCCCACCGATGGACTGCTGGAAGAACTTTCGACCCGACTGGGTTGGGCGTCGCGTTCGGTGGAGCTGCCCGCCGGCCGGTATGAGACGGTGATGCCGCCCTCCACGGTGGCCGACATGCTGATCTATCTCGGCTGGAGCATGGACGGTCGCGGGGCGCAGGAGGGCCGCACCGCCCTGTCGGGGCCCGGCGGGACGCGGGTGGGGGAGAAGCTCACCGAGTTGCCGCTGACCTTGTACTCCGACCCGCGGGCTTCCGGCCAGGAATGTCAACCGTTCGTCGCGGTGCCGAGCTCCTCGGAGCGGGTGTCGATCTTCGACAACGGCCTGGACATCAGGCGGGTGGACTGGCTGCGTGACGGGGTGATCAACGAACTGGCCTATCCCCGTTCGGCCGCCGCGGAATTCGATGTGCCGGTGGCGGTTCCGGCGGACAACCTGCTGATGACCGGCGGGACGGCGTCACTGGCCGACATGATCGCAACCACCGAGCGCGGGTTGCTGCTGACGACGCTGTGGTACATCCGCACCGTCGATCCGGCGGTGCTGCTGCTGACCGGCCTGACCCGCGACGGTGTGTACCTCATCGAAAACGGTGAGGTGACCGGCGCGGTCAACAACTTCCGGTTCAACGAGAGCCCACTGGACCTGTTGCGCCGCGCCACCGAGGCCGGCGTCGCCGAGCCGACCCTGCCGCGGGAGTGGGGCGACTGGGCCACCCGGGCCACCATGCCGTCGCTGAGGATCCCGGACTTTCACATGTCGTCGGTCAGCCAGGCGCAGTAACGGTCGCGGGCCCATCGGGCGGCGTAAGAGGGCGCAGTTGACCATCCGCGATCAACTCTGGCAAAGACTGCGCGGAGTTGTCCGCGCCGACGCCGAGTGAGTCTGACTTCGGGGCCGGCTCCGCCGCTTCTGTATCTCAAATCCCCAGTAACTATCGCTTATGTGTGATCTGCCCCTCGGTGCGTGCGCCGTAGTCTGTTTGTAGACTGACACATCAGTCAGTTAATAATCGACCACCGGGGCAAACGCCGGGCGGTGGCGACGGCGCGTCCTCGTAGTGAATTTGCTGTGGGCCGGGTGGGTGCCGGCCGCGGTCCGCGGGTTTCGGGCAGTCGGCGCGATATGAACCGGGCGACCGCCCAGGTGTGCAAAAATGACGCGTCCGTAAATCAAAGCGGAGGGACGCCTGTGCGCACGCACTCTGCTCGTGAATTGAGCGAGGGTGGCCTTCTGAGCAGAACGTTCGCCAACAGACTCAACCGCTTGTTCGACGCAATCTATCCGCCCGGTCGGGGGCCCTACTCGGCTTCCGAGGTGGTCGCGGCCCTCAGCGCCCGCGGCATCCGGATGTCGTCGGCGTACCTTTCGCAGTTGCGGACGGGCGCTCGCACCAACCCCTCGGTGTCCACGATGGCGGCCTTTGCCGAGTTCTTCGGGGTTGAGACGGCCTATTTCACCGATGAGCGCTACTTCGAGCAGATGGACGGCGAGTTGTCATGGCTCATCACTGCCCGTGACGACAGGATCCGGCAGGTCGCCGGGCGGCTGGTCGGCTTGTCCCCGGAGGCGATCGAGGAAGTGCTGACCAAGATCGGTGAGCTACATCGTCGAGACGACGTTTCTTAGATCCAAAAATGTTGGCAGAGAAGAGGTTACGCCACATCTAGGCGTAGAAGCCCCGGCTCTGGGACTTTGCTTTGTACATCGCCGCGTCGGCGTCGCGGATGATATCGGCCGGTGACCGCGGATCATTGTCGGTGACGATGGTGACGCCGATGCTGGCAGTGATCGGCCGGTGCGTGCCGGCGATGGCCACCGGTTCGGCGAGGTGCTCGTGCATACGCGCCATGATGTGTTGCAGGGTCGCGTATTCCGTTGCCCCACAGACCAGCACGATGAACTCGTCGCCGCTGTAACGTGCGATGAATTCGTCGGGTCCCAGTGCGCTGCGCAGTCGCTGGGCGGCGGTCTTGATGATCGCGTCACCGGCATGATGGCCGAGTTCGTCGTTGACCAGTTTCAGATTGTCCAGGTCGATGAACAGCACCGCCGTCAGCGGTTGTTGGCTCGAGTCCATCGCCGCTGCGACGCGCGGTTCGATCTGGGCTCGGTTCGGCAGCCCGGTGAGCGGGTCGTGGTTGGCCTGGTAGGTGAGGTCGGCGTACGCGTCGCGTTCGGCGGTGATGTCGGTGAAAGTGACCAGGACAGCGGAGTGTTGCGGATCGGCCGGGTCGAGCAGGCACGAACTGACCGACAACCACACGCGGGCACCGTCGACGAGGTCGAGCCCGACGACCTGGTTCTCCAACGGGGCGTGGGTCAGCAACGTCTTCGCGGCGGGCTGCTGGTCGGCGCTGAGCGCGTCCCCGTTGCCGTCGAAGAACGGGAACGCCGTCGCCCAGGTTTGGTAGTCCTGTTCGAGGTCGTTGAGGTCGACCCGCAGGATGCGAAGTGCAGCCGGGTTGACGAATTTGAGCGCGCCGTGATGGTCGAGGATGACCACTCCGTCGGGCAGCGACGTCACGATCGACTCGAAGTGTTTCTCCGCGCGGCGGCGCGCGGTGTGGTCGGTGCACAGCAACACGTAGCCGTTCTCCATCGTGGCCACCGACATCCGCACGTAGACCCGGGAGCCGTCGACCGCCCGGTGTGTGGCGTGGGTGGTGCCGCCCTGCGCCACGACTGCGGCCAGATCGATCTCGGCGTCGACGGCTTCGGTCAGGGGCAGTCCGACGGCGCGCGCCGACGACCGGCGATAGATCGCTTCGGCCGCCGGGTTCCAGCTGGTCACGATGCCGTCGGTGGTGGTCGCGATGATCGCGTCGGAGACGTGACTCACCAGGGCCGCTTGGTAGCGAACCGCCGCTTCCGCGTCCTTCTGTGCCGTCAGGTCCCGGAAGATCACCTGGTTGGCGGGTTTGCCGTTCCACGTCGTCAACACCGCCACGGCCTCGACGTCGATGGGTCTGCCATCCAGGCGCAGCATCACCGCTTCGGAGGGCTCCGTGCTGTCGCCCTCGTCGCGCAGGGTGGCCACGCGCTCCAGCATCGGGAGTATCGAGTCGGGATGGAGGAAGTCGGTGATCATCCGGCCGACCAATTGCTCGGCGTTCTCGGCGCCGATGCCACGAACCCCGGCGGGGTTGACGTAGACGACCAGTCCGTCGGCGTGCACGCACATGGGGTCGGGACTGTGGTCGACCATCCGTCTAAAGCGCAGCTCCGCGGGATCCGCCGGGCGCGAGGAGTCGTCCCAGTCAGGCGACCCCTCGGTGCTGTCCAAACCGTTCCCCAACCCCCAAATTGCCACGTGACCCGCCTCCGCGCGGGGTGGCCCGGCGGCTCCAGTATGCCCGCGCAACTGGCCAAATGCTGAGCCGAGGGCGTTAATCGAGGAACGATGCCTCCCCCGGGCATCACCACATCGAAGGGAATTACACAATGCTGCAGAAACAGCAAATGGCGATCACCGGCATCGGAGCGGTCACCGGGTATGGCTGGGGCAAGGATGCGCTGTGGAACGGACTCGCCAGCGGCAAACCTGCCGCCATCTTGCACAGCGGCTTCGGCGCCGATGGCGAACAGCACGCCTGGCTGGCCCGCGTTGCCGATCACGGCGATCCCCGGGACGGGCTGAGCAGGTTCGCCCGCGCGATGCGTGCAGCCGCCCGTGAGGCGATCACCGACGCCACCGCACGCGGGTGGACACCGGGACCGCGCGTCGGGCTGCTGCATGCCGTGGTGATCTCAGAGGTGGAGGGTTGGCGCCAGTTCTACCTCGAAGACCGCGCCAACCGGCGAGTCCGTGACTACCTGACCCTGATGCCGTCGACTCCCGTCTCGATGCTGATGAAGGAGTACGGTTTTCACGGGCCGGCCATGAACGTCTCGGCGATGTGCGCCTCCGGGAGCGCGGCGTTGATCACCGCAAAGATGTGGCTGGACACCGGATTCGTCGACGACGTCGTCTTCGTGTCCACCGACCTGTCGTTGACGCCGGAGAATGTCGAGCACTTCGTCCGGCTGGGGGTCGGGGTGGTGGACACCGATCCGCTCGATGCGTGCCGCCCGTTCCAGGAAGGCAGCAGGGGGTTTCCGGCCGGCGAGGCCGCCATCGCCTTCGTGCTCTCGGCACGCGGCGACGACGCGTACGTGCGGATGCTGGGGGGAGCGATGAGCCACGATGCCTACCACCTGACATCGGTCGATCCGGCGCATCCTCAGGTCGACCAGTGCGTGCGCGACGCGTTGGCGGCCTCGGAGGTCGACGCCGCGGACATCGCGTACATCAACGCGCACGGGCCGGGTACCCAACAATGCGATGCGGTGGAAGCGGCGATCCTGGACGACCTTTTTGCCGCCGCGCCCCAGATCTATTCGATCAAGCCACTCGCCGGTCACTGCCAGGGAGCAGCCGCCGCGGTCGAAATTGCCGCGGCTGCAATGAGTTACGAGCATGGGATGATCCCGGCGCCGCCGATTGTCGCGACGGGACACCCACGGCTGCTGGACGGCCTCACCGCGATGCGTGACGGGCTGACGGTGAAGACCTCGCTGGGTATGGGCGGCCACAACGCGACGGTGGTCCTCGCGCCCGCGGCGTGACGGACCGGTCGCCGCGGATTCGGCGGTTCCCCATGCCCTCGGTGGGGCAGGCGCGATACTCGGGGGTGTGCAGGATCTACTGACACCCCTGATCGCGCTGTCTCCGCAGCCGATGTTGCGCGTCAACGCCGTGCTGCGCGATACCTGCGCGAAGCCGATGGGACTGACCCCGCTGCCGTACGAGGTGGCGGGGGAGTCGGAGTCCGATGACGAAACGCTGCTCGTCGAGTTCGCCGAGCAGTTCAGCGCCGACGTCGCCGCCATCACCGCAGACCAACGGTCCGCGTTGATGGCGGCGTTCGGGGCCGAGGTGCTGGGCGTCGTCGCGCTGATGTTCATCGCGGACTTCGGGCCCCGGGTGGCGGCCGCGTTGGCCGCGTTGGGCGTTCCGGGGGCCGACCCCGGCGGCTGGGATCACCAGACCCACCCTGCGGACGCGTTGCTCAACCGTTTCACCTCCACGGTCGGCGCGCTGCGTGGGCTGGACCCGTTGACCACCGAGATCATCCGGCTGCGCGGGGCGACGCAGCACAACTGCCGGTTGTGCAGGTCGCTGCGCGAGACCGCCGCCCTGGAGGCGGGCGGGTCCGAACCGCTGTACGCCGAGATCGCCGATTACGAACGGTCCGCGGAGTTGTCCGACGCGCACAAGGCGGCGGTGCGGCACGTCGATGCCCTCATCTGGACGCCGTCAACACTCGATGACGCGGTGCTGGCCCACTACTCGCTGGAGCAGGCCATCGAGATCACGCTCGATGCCATGCGCAACGCCACCAACAAGATCGCGGTGGCACTCGGCGGGGATGCGCCGCGGGTGAGCGACGGGGTCGAGCGGTACCGGCTCGGAGTCGACGGGATGCCGGTCTTCGGCTGACAATCTCCACCTGATCTCCACACTTCCTCCAAGTTCGGGCGGCCTTTGCCCGGCAGGCTGTGCACAACAGATCCACCGGGATCGACCAGCCAAAGGGAGAACATCATGAAGAAGATCGCCATCACCGCCGCCCTGTTCGGGGCCATCGCCGCCGGCAGCATCGGGCTGGCCGCGTCGGCCAACGCCGTCCCGATCGGTGGCTCGGCCGCCGATGACGCGGTGCGCACGCTGGAAGGCCAGGGCTTCACCGTGCGGATCAATCAGAGCGTCGACGTGCCGCTCTCGGAGTGCACCGTGACCAACGTCAGCGGCCTGCGCGGGGACGGAGCGCAGGACCCGGGCACGCTCAACGTGGCGTTCCTCGACGTCAACTGCACACCCCGCTCCTGACGCCGCGAAGCGGCGCATGGGAAGATGCCTGTCGCGCGATGCGCGGCAGGGGCGGTAGCTCAGTTGGTTAGAGCCGGGGACTCATAATCCCTTGGTCGCGGGTTCGAGCCCCGCCCGCCCCACTCAGAGCTGTATCACCTCGGTTGATGCGTGACATTTCTACGTCGGTTGATGCCTGACAGTGCCTGCCTGGCGGGTCGGCTGATGCTTTACACCTGCTTCGGTTGATCCTTGACATTCCCCAGATGAGGGCGTTCAGCGTGGCCGAGCAGAGGCATCAGGCCGTGTTGGCGGTGATCAGCGATGGGTTGTCGATCGCGCAGGTCGCATCTGTTGGAGCCGCGTTGCTCTCGCCCGTACTGGGGGCCGCGCCGGGTAGTGTTTGAACTCGATAAACGGGGTGTGCGGCCAGTGCCGTCGGAGTTGGCGGTGTATCGGGTGTTGGTGCGGGCGCAGATGATTGATCCGCATCGTGGGATCGCCGCTCGCGCAAGTGGAAGCGCTGGGAACGCGGGGCACCGATGGAGCTGTGGCAGATGGGTGTCGTGAGTTGACGACGGGGTGGGTTCTAGTCAACGTCGCAACACCAACCGACTTTCGGAGGTTAGCAGCGTCGCGAATAGGTCAGCCGGACAACGGTCTTGCAGCACTATTCGAGGCCGGTTGTTGAGCTCCTCCTCGACTGCCTTGAGGTGCTGCGGCGAATGGGTGGCCAGGGTGACTCCCTTCGGGAAATAGTCCCGAAGCAGCCCGTTGGTGTTCTCATTGGTGCCGCGTTGCCACGGTGATCGGGAGTCGCAGAAGTAGATGGGCGCGCGGAGCTTGTCGGCGGTGGCGAGGTGACGCGCCATCTCGGTGCCCTGGTCCCAGGTGATCGACCGCATCAGCGCCGGCGGCAGATCTTGCATGCGAGCCACCAGGGCGGCATGCAGCGAGTCGGAGTCAGCGCGGGGCAGATGGACCAGTCGCAGCATTCGGGTCTGACGCTCAACCAACGCGCCGATCGCCGAGTGGTGGTTGTCACCGATGAGGTCACCCTCCCAGTGCCCTGGCTCTGATCGATCGACTGGCAGGAACGGGCGGTCGTGGATGGAGAGCATCGGCTGTTGAAAGCGGCCTCGTCGGCGCTGCTGTCGCTGGTGCGCGCGACGGTGATCTCGACCAGTGCGCAGCGGTGAGCGGCGGTGCGGCGCCAACCGTGATGGTCGTAGGAATCGCGAATTCGCTTGGTAGACAGCGGCATAGATGCTCTCATGGCATAACCACATCGACCGGTCCTCGGGGAAGCGCAGACGCAGGTGCCGACTAATCTGCTGTGGGCTCCACCGCCGACCGAGCAGCTCGGCGACCACGCGGCCCAGCTGAACGTTGACATCGACACGGCGTCGATGGTGACGGCCTCGACGCGCAGCCGCGTGCCGATGAGCATCGAAGGGCCTGTACCCGCGACCGGCCGGCGCGTTGCGCCGCAGTTCCCGGGAGATGGTCGACGGCGCTCGGCCGAGTCGGCCGGCGATCGCACGCATGCTCAGCCCGCAACGATGGAGATCGGCGATCTCGATGCGCTCGTCCTGGGACAAGAATCGCGGGCTGATCTCGCGTACCTCGAGCCGATCCAACGGCGGGACGAACTTGACTTCGACACCGTTGCGGAAGACCTTGTAGCCGCGGGTCCAGTTCGTCGCCGCAGACCGGGACACACCGACTTCACGGGCCGCAGCCCGCACGCTCCACCCCCTGGCGCGCAACTCCATGAACCGCTGACGCTTGGCCGACAGCGGACGACGCCCCGGCCCCTTCTTCACCCGACGCGACGATGCCAACACAACCTCCAGAATCTAGAGAAGTGTTGCGACCGCCCCTAGAAACCACCCCGTCGCGACTGGACGGATTTTCAACCGTCGGCAACAGTCGTGAGTGGATTCCCACTGGCTGACGGCGATTCGGTCATCGGTCAGTCGTTCGGATCGTTCTGTCTGGCAAAAGCTGTAGATGTATGTCGCCTCATGCTGCGAACGTGACGGTCTGGTCTGTGTTAGCGTCTCGATAATAGTTCAGAATATGAAATTGATTGCGCGGTCGTACCGGAGGGGATGGACATGAGGCACGCACAGGTGGCGAGGAAGTCGGTGATGCCGGCTCCATCGGATTACGTGGTAGTGGGCTCGGGCAGTGCGGGCGCGATTGTGGCTCGGCGTTTGGCCGATACCGGTGCGTCAGTGACGTTGATTGAGTCCGGGCGGCAGTGGGGTGGGCCGCTGGTCACGGTTCCGGGGATGTGCGGAGCTATACATGCCGCCTCGGTTCTGCAGCGATTGGTCACATGGCCTGCCTACAGTGTTCCGCAGCCTAATATGAAGGGCCGCAGGCTTCCTCAGTCGCATGGCCGGGTCCTCGGCGGTGGCAGCGTGATCAATGGGATGGCGTTCGTGCGGGGCAATCGGCAGAATTTTGACGACTGGGCTGCGGATGGGGCCAAGGGCTGGGGGTTCTCGGAGGTGCTGCCCTCATTTCGTCGGCTGGAGAGCTTCGAGGACGGATTCAGCGATCTGCGCGGCGGCGACGGGCCGATCGCCGTGCAACGGGCGACGGGCCTGGCGCCGGTCACCAAGCGCTACATGGGAGCGCTGGCAGCCACTACCGGGGTAGGGATGAATGCAGACTACAACGGCGCAATGCAGGTCGGGGTGGCTCCGCTGCAGCAGAGTGTTGCGGCGGGCCGCAGGGTAGGTACCGATCGTGGTTACCTGTGGGATGCGCCGCCGAGCTTGCGCATCATCACCGGTGTCACCGCGACGCGGGTGATCATGGAGGGCAGCCGTGCTGTGGGCGTCGAGTTGGCCGCAGGCCGCAATCGTCGCAGGATCGGTGCTGCGCTGGCCGGCCGTGAGGTGATCGTCAGCGCCGGTGCGCTCGGGTCACCGCGTCTGCTGATGCTTTCCGGTATCGGGCACGCGAAACACTTACGGGAGCAAGGGATTCCCGTCCTCGCTGATCTTCCCGTCGGTGACAATCTGCACGATCATCTATTCGTGCCGATGTCTTACCAAGCAACGGGTGGGCGCAGCGCTTCGCCGGTGAGCTTCGCCGGAGCTGCGGTGCGTGAATGCGTACGTCCGCGGTCGACACATCTGGATCACACGTTGTTTGAGGCCGTCGGTTTCGTCGGCAGTGGAGTGCGCTCCGGCACTGCAGTGCCCGACCTGCAGATGTTCATTCTTCCGATGAGCTATCCAGAGAACCAGGACGAGCCGGGGCTACACCTGGCTGCTGAATCCGCGTCGTCTTTGACGTTGATGCCCACCATGATTTATCCCGAAAGTCGAGGAACGGTGCGTTTGGCGTCGACAGATCCGTTCACCGCGCCACTCATCGATCCGAACTATCTAGCCGAGCCGCGTGACGTGGCGACATTGGTGGCTGGGATGGAGTTGGTCCGACAGACCGTGGCCCACCCTGAAGTCGCCACGGCGATCGGTCGAGAGGTGCTGCCAGGCACTGGCAACCGTGGTGATAACCTCGCGGAGTTTGTGCGCCGCAACGCGTCTGGGGTGTACCACCCTGTCGGGACCTGCCGGATGGGTACCGACGACCGCGCAGTGGTCGATCCGTCTCTGCGAGTCCGGGGCATTGACGGTCTGCGCGTAGCTGACGCCTCGATCATGCCCAGTATCGTGGGCGGCAACACCAACGCTGCAGCGATGATGATCGGAGAGCGTGCCGCCGAGTTGATCACCGCCGGCTGAGTGCCCAGTCAGAGCTGCTGGTCAGACAGATAAACCTCGAGTAGCTGTCGCAATCCCACGGCGACGGTGTGATCGTCGGTCAGTGGGGTGACAATGGCGGCATCGGCCGCTTCCCGCAGCGGTAGCCCCGCGTGCGCGAGGCGGGCGGCGGCGACCAGTACACGTGTAGAGGCGACTTCGCGTAGGCCGGGTGTATCGAGGCGGCGAATGGCTTGCGCGAGACGAACAAGGTCCTGGGCGGTCTGTGAGGCGGCGCCGGTTTCGCGTTGCACGATGCCGATCTCGATATCCGGATGAGGATAGTCGAATTCGATAGCTACCATGCGTTGGCGTGTGGAGTCCTTGAGGTCTTTGAGCACGCTCTGATAGCCCGGGTTGTAGGACAGGACGAGGCAAAACTCCGCGGCCGCGGTGAGTGCCTCGCCGAGGCGTTCGATCGGCAGCGTTCGCCGGTGGTCGGCAAGGGGATGCAGTACCACGGTGGTGTCCTGGCGAGCCTCGACGATCTCATCCAGATAGCAGATCGCGCCGAGTCGAACCGCGCGGGTCAGGGGGCCGTCCACCCATTCGGTGTGCCCGTCGCGCAACAGGAATCGACCGACCAGATCGGCTGTGGTGAGGTCATCGTGGCACGCCACGGTGACCAGCGGCCGACCCAGGTCATGGGCCATGGCTTCGACGAATCTCGTCTTCCCGCATCCCGTCGGGCCTTTGAGCAGTACGGATAGCTGTTGGTGATAGGCGGCGTGAAAGACCCGCACTTCGTTGCCGACGGACTGATAGAACGGGCGCACCGTCGGCACCTCAGAAGTGCAAGAGTCAGTATGCGTGGTCGGCATCGGGATAGCGGTCCTCTCGGGTGACTAGTGGTGTCGGCGGACTTCGGCGGCGCGCAGCGCTGCTCGGCAGAGTTGGTTGATAACGAGAGCGAGGTTCTCGGGGCGTGCGATCGTGGCGTGTGCGGCGGTGCCGAAGACCCGTCCCAGGTCGCCAGGAGGACTGGTGGCACCGACAGACAGGCAGAGACAACCCACGCCCCGGTTGCGTGCTTCGGCCAGGGCGCGTCGAGCGTCGTGAGTGCCACGCTCTTGGTCGTAACCGTGATCGAAGGCGAGGCCGTCGGTGATCACGATCAGTAGTCGTCGGGTGGTGCCACCCTCGTTGTCGAGTAGGTGGGTGCCGTGGCGGATAGCCGCGCCCAGCCGGGAGTACCCGCGAGGTTCTAGCTGCTGCAGGCGGGTCCGCAGTGTGCGATCGGTCCTTTCGGCGAAGGTCTTGAGAGCGGTCATCTGTACGTGATGGCGACCATGGGAGGTGAAGGCGTAGACAGCGACACGATCGCCCAGCCGCTGCATGGCGCCGGTCAATCCGGCGACTGCGCTGCGTTGGTGATCGTGGATCCGAACGCCCCCGACGCCGGGTTCGGCGGCCGAGCCGGACGCATCAAGCAGGATCAGTGCCGAGAGGTCGCGCTGATCACGGACGGCGGCGAGATAGCACGCCACCCCGTCGGCGTCTTCTGAGCTGCCGGCGGTGATCTGGTGATCGATCACAGCGTCGATGTCGATATCGTCTCCCTGAGACTGACGGCGCCGGATCTGGGCGCGCGTGCCCAGGCGGGCCAGGGGGCGGCGCAGATCCGGGACGGCAACAGGATTCGAATCCGGTGTCGATCGTCCAGCGTCGGGTTCCGCGACGCGTACCGTGCACCATTCCGCGCGATATGCCCCGATGTGCGCGTGCCACTCGGGATAACGAAATCCTTTGCCTGAAGGGGAATTTGCCAATTCGTTGGCGGTTGATCGGTAAATTCTGGTGTTGGGCCCGCCACGCCCGACCGCGCCTGCGCGCGACGTCGCAGGCCCGCCAATTGGCCCGTCCGCGCTGGGGGCCGCTGTCCCGCCCAGTAAGGCGCGCAGCAGCCGCGCCGCCAAAGCCGTCGGGGTCCCTGACGAGAACAGCGGGGATTCGGCCCCGTCGCGCGCGCGCTGTGTGTCCGCAGGGCTATCGCGCGCGCGGGGCGTCTCTGCTTGCTCGGCGTTGGCGTCGGGACGGTGGGTCAATCCGGACGATGATTCGGCGGTGTGTCGATGGCGTTGGACAGCCAGGATCGTCCGAGGTCGCAGAACCCCCAACGGGAAACCGGATTCGGGCACAGCCAGATGAGTACGCGCCAAACAGAGGGAAGAGGCCGGCGAGTTGCTCAGCATCGCAATGTCGTCACGAACCATGTAGGTCAGTGACTGCGGAAGCAGATCACGCAGGTGCGCGACGGCTCGCGGACCTTCGATGCTCAGGAAGCGGCGCCGCCACCGCGCCCGTCGTATCAGTGGGCGCATGAGTTCCGCTGACAGGCTTCCGGCGCCGATCAGCGCGGCCTGAACCACGACCGCCTCCACAGCATTGCGCCGATCCAGGCTGGGATCGACATTGATGGAATACCCGTCAGACCACGTGTGTCCGCCGCGCCGGCCGGCGATGACTTGGACGGGCCGACCGGCCAGTACGCAGGCCAGCATGCCGTAAACCTGCGGTACTGCGGCCGGGAATGGTGTGCTGGGCGACTCTACGGGGTTGCGCAGCGGTCAGACTCCACGATGACGTTTGTCGGACGTCCGTGAGGTTGCCCGATTTGCCAGGTGCTGGCCGCACCGGCGGTGAAAGGCCCAGGCGCGCCTTGGGATTGGTAGTGGCCGCGCGGGTCCCAGGTCTTGGCCTGGGGATAGGGCCACGGGCATGCGACGGTGGAGGCTGCATCGGTAGTGCGCACCAGCCAGAAGGCTGAGCTGAAACTCATCATCGCGATGTTCAGGATGATCGTCATCACCACGAAAGCGGCCAACTTGGGATGTCGTGCATGTAGGGTCAGGCGTTGAGACAGTTTCTCTGCCTGCGATTTTCCCGTGTCGTCGCGGTAGAGCAGTATCGAGGCCGGGATCATGATGACCGTAATGAGGACGCTGGCCATCAGCAGTGGGAACTGGCTGTTCTTACCGGTATCCAGGGAACCGAAGTCGATGACGTGGCTGTAGGTGAGGAACTGGGTGCGGGTGAGCAGGATCTCTTGGACGGCATCCCACATCACTCCGATGACGAATGTCAGGGCACCGATGCAGACCAGCGGGTGCCGCCACACGAGGGCTTTCGGTCCGCTCCGTCGTTGCATCACTCGCAGGATGGGCATCGCCAGAAAATAGGGTAGAAGAACGTAGGGTGCGTAGATGATCGACGTCAGGGGTTCGATGATCGGAGAAATGTTGAGCCACGGCCAATCCCGTGGAAAGTGCCACATCCTGGGGTTGTAGACCAGTCCGATCATCCAGTTGTTGATTGGGTCCCACCAGAACAGTGTGCTGGAGGCGAGGACCATGAGGATCACGGGATGGCCGGGTTGACGACGCCAGACGACAAGCGACGCCGCAATGATCAGTGCCAGCAGAACAGCGCCCAGAATCTGTCCCCAGAAGACGAAGTCGATACTGGGCCACAGTGGTTGCACGGGGGGGAGCGCGCCGGAGCCGCCGGGAGCGGCGTTCTCCGGTGAAACCGGCCCGTGCTTCTGAGCGGTCACCAGGATGAACACCGCTAGAGCGGCAACGGCGATCCAACACAGGATAGCCACCCACGCTCGTGTCGTGGGTGCGTGTTCGGTGCGGCCAGCGGCGGTAGATTCCTGTTTTTCGAGGGTGGGTTTCATGGTGCTCCGTGCCTGTTGCCCGGCCGCACTGCAGTGCCGGGGGAGGTGACCCTCACTTGTGATCGGAAGGAAAGCTGTCGTTCACACGTGAAAGATCGCGAACCGGTCGACGGCTCTGCTGTTCTAGTAGGGTGTGGCGTCGTGGACACCATCGGTGCAGCCGACGATGCGGATGTCGTGGACTTCCTCGGTGCTGTGATGGATGTGCAGCGCCTGCTGTCCACGCTTACGGTGCCGGTGGCCAGCGAGTATGGGATTTCCGAACGTGCACTGGGGATCATCTTTTTGGTCCATGCCGGACTTGACCGGCCCGGACTGCTACACGAATACCTCAACGTGTTGCCCAGCACCATCACCTCCGATATCGACAAGCTGATCACTGCGGGACTTTTGCGGCGCACTCCGTCCGAAACCGACGGCAGGGTGACCCGCATCGTGGCGACGCGGCGAGGTGCTGCCGTACAACAGAAGTCGTTACGCGCACTGCATGGATTCTTCCGCGCGAAGGTGGCCGGTGTGGCGCTTGAAGAGCTGCAGGCTTGCATCACGACATTGCGTAAACTCAGTGGCGTACCGCAGTCCCCAATCCCGAATCCGCTGCGTAGCCACGCCAAGCCCGAATGAACACCACCGCTCGCCGACCTGCTCCGTGTGGGCGTATTGAACGCCGTGGTGCCGCGATCGTGTTGCCTGTCCGTGAGGATCGATCGCCGCAACCCCGGGCGTAGCCACGACGCGCGGAGCTCTAGGCGCGGCGCCGGGCTGGGTTGGTTCGGCGCCCCCGAGCTGTCTTCTCGATTGACTCGGTCAGGCAGTAACGTGCGGGAGCACATCGGACGGCCGTTCACCGTGCGCGCGCCAGATCGAACTTGGTCATCAACATGTCCAGTGTCTCTGCGGTGAGCATCGAACCGGCGTGCTCCACCCAGCACCAGCTACGGGTCGGCACCCGCCCCGACGGGTGTGCGCTGACCCGGCCGAAGACGTGGATGTAGCTGCCTGCGGTGTCGAAGGTGAATTCGTAAGTGTCCGTGCCGATCATCGCCCGCAGGGCGACAATCTGACCTGTTTCGTTGAACTGCGCTGTAGCTATGACATCGTCGTGGGCGGTCGTGACGCCATTGCTGACGTGGTAGCCGGGACCGAACGCAAGGCCGTCTCGGCCTTGCCAGAAACACCCGCCGCCCCATTGTCCGTCGCCGAATTGGTGCACCCAGGACACCCACATTCCCTGCAACTGTCTGCCGATGGGCAATTGCGGGTACACCATGCCGGGTGGGCCGTAGGCGAAGTCTTGGTGTAGATATCCTGAGACTGCGACGCCGTTGACCGTTCCGCTTGCCGCCATGAGCTCATGGCGGTAGTACGTTTGATGGGCGATATCGTCCTGTGCCGGCACGTGGACGGTGAATACATCGCTGATCTGTTGGCCGTGCAACTCCCAGCGGCCGGCCGCATCAAACCAGTGCAATCCCTCGTTGTCCCGTTCAATGCGGCCACTGTCGTAGCCCAATCTCGCCGCCGAAGAGCTGTCGCTGTAGATCAGGGGCTCGAACCAGTCGATGGTCGAGTACTCCGAAAACAGGTGTGGAGGGTCAGGATTGAGTGACCGGGGTAGCCGCTTGAATCCCGTGATTGGCGCAACCACGTGCGTCATCCCCACCAGGAAGTCATCGGTACCCCGTAGTCCGAAGTACGTCTGGCCGGCGCTGTCCTGCACCACAGCACCAATCCACATCCCGGCAAGCCCGATGTCTGGCATGGGAGTCCAGTCCCGACGGTAGTGGGCAGTGGTTGCCGGGCCAGACGAGACCGTGAAGCGAACGCTATCAGGCACGAAACACACCTACTTGCAACGGTATTGAACTACTCTGACCACTACCGAGACGTGGCCGTTCAGATGATGTTGTTCGCTTCCGTCTTTCGTGTCCTGCATGCTCGACATCGGTGACGCGCCGACGATCCCAAACCCCGCGAGTGGTCGAACCTGACGCCGTGCGGAAACGATCCGCCCCGGAACTCATCGTGGCCCACTTCGTGTGCGACCTCAGCACTTCTGGCCACCTCGGATCATCGAGCAGCTGACCGCTGCGGGATTGGTGTTGCGGACTGCGACTAGTTAAACCTCTAGAGGTATCCCTTGTAAAGGGGCTGGGATCGAACGCGTCCGCCAGGCATTTGCCCGTCGCGTTCAACGGTTGGCCCGGGCATGCCGATGTGCGGCGACCCGACCGCGTCGGCGACAATCACCGGGTTGAATGCAACGATCGTCGCCACCTACGCGGACGATGTCGGATACTTGCCTGGATACGGTGCTCGTGCGGGGCGGTAGGGAGCGAAGTGGCCAAGACCAAATCGGTGCGAGGCGTGGCGCCGACCGGCGCCCCGGGAAAACCCAAGCGGATAGCCGACGAACTGCGTGGTCTGATCATCGCCGGTGATCTTGATGAGGGCGACCTGCTCGGCACCGAGAGTGAACTGTTGGAACGGTTCGAGGTCTCCCGTCCCTCGCTGCGCGA
This sequence comes from Mycobacterium sp. P2_H7, assembly GCF_056403275.1. Classification (NCBI taxonomy): domain Bacteria; kingdom Bacillati; phylum Actinomycetota; class Actinomycetes; order Mycobacteriales; family Mycobacteriaceae; genus Mycobacterium; species Mycobacterium sp. P2_H7. The sequence goes on from NZ_JBFUFU010000009.1 coordinate 261,812, forward strand.
AGCGTTACGCATCCTGGAGGCCGAGGGGCTGGTGTCGGTCGCGCGCGGAACCTTGGGTGGGGTCATCGTGCACCGTCCTGATCAGCGCACCACAGCGCGAGCTGCTGCGCTTGTGCTGCAGTCGCGCAGCGTGTCACTCACCGACGTGTTCGAAGCCAGTGCGGTCATCGAGCCGGCGGCCACGCGGATGGTGGCCATGTCGCGTGGTCACAAACGCGCCGCTGAGCAATTGCACGCGGTCGTTGTGGAGATGAAGCGCCACGTCGGGGATCCGGTCCTGTGTATCACCGCCATGGTGCGCTTCCACAGTGACATCGTGCAGCTGGCCGGCAACCAGACATTGATTCTGATCTGCGAAATGATCAACGAGGTCATTGTCCGTGCGGTGGCCGACGTGTTGACGCGCAGTCAGTCCGAGCCGATCGCGTCCCGGCGGCGGACGATTCGTTCCTTCGAGCGGCTCGTGGAGTTGATCGCTGCAGGCGACGGCGACGGCGCGCAGGCGCATTGCGCCGCCCATATGGCCCGGGTACGCCGATCGATGCTCGGAGACCACGCCGGTGCCATCGTCGATCTCAACCATCATCGTTAAGCTCTGCTGAAAGCTTTAGAGCTTTTGCTGGACGCGGAGTCCGCAGTGGGATAGTTTGATGCGGCGCAGATTGCCGGGTCTTTGCTTAACATGCACGCCAGCGTGATGACAGGTTTCCAGGAGGTGCGGTGGTGGAGACCGTTGACATCATCGTGGTGAATGTCGGTGAAGGCGTGGTCGAGCGACGACGAGTTTCCTGACAGGAGAACACCCGTGAGTGCGCATCTGACACCCGCGCGGATTGGCATCCTCATCGACTATCTCGATGGCGAGGGCGGCTTCGATCAGACTGTGATCCCGACACTGCAGCTCGTGGCAGATGACTACCGGCAGCGTGGAATCCTGGAACGCCCTGTGGAATTCGTGATCCGTGCCGTTCAGGGGCTACCCAACGGATCCTTCCGCCCGGTGTGCGACGCGTTCTGGGAGCTGGTAGACGAAGATGCCCTGGTCATCTTCGGCCCGTGGGTCTCGGAGAACGGTGTCGCGCTGCGCCCCTTTGTTGAGCAGTTGGCGCAGGTACCGATCATCACCATGGCGGCCTCGGAAACCATGCTGGGGGAGTGGGTCTTTGGACTTCCGGCAGGATCGATGGAGGAAGAACCGATCATCATGGCCACCGTCGCGGCACTGGACGGGTGCCGCACGATAGGCCTCGCCTACGAAGACAGTCTGATCGGGCGCGAGTATCTACGCACCACCCGGGCGGCCTGTCGCGCCGCCGGGCTCACGATCACCGCCGAAGTGCCCATCGCGCAGATTGAAGCCGAACAGTTCGCGGCTATGTCGCAACTCGCGGCCGGCAAGCCCGATGCGATCATGCATGTCGGGTTCGGCCTGGGCGTCATCGGGATGAACGAAGCATTAGAGGCCATCGGCTGGATGCCGCTGCGCTACACCACCACCGCCTTCGAGTTCGCGGCCACCAGCACGTGGTGGCGGGAGCAGTTCGCCGGCTGGATCGGGCTCGACCAGTACGACGAACGCAACCGCACCGGCCAAGAATTCCTCGACCGGTTCGAGCGCAGATATGGGCACAGGCCCGAGTATTTCTTCCCCCTCTACGCCTACGACGTGGGACGGCTGATGATGACGGCGCTGGCCACTGCGCGGCCGCTGACCGGGCCCGCGGTCAAGGAGGCACTCGAACGGATCAAAATGCTGCCTGCCGCCAGTGGGGCACCGGGCACCCGACTGCGCTTCGGCAAGTACATCCGGCACGGCTGGATGGGCAGTGAATTCTTGGTGGCACGCAAAGTCGTTCCCGACGCCAGCGAGATCGTCCTGCACGCCACCATCGAAGGCCACGTTCGCCCCTCCGCCGAACGGTGACCGTAGCCGTAGCCGTAGCCGGCGCCTCCGGCGAAACCTTGCCGGTTCGCTTCGCGGCAGGCGTCCGACCTGCCCGCCGAAGTCATAGGTACCAGCCCTAACTCCTTATAGCTATATAGCTATATGTCCAGATTCCTGTATCGAACCGGGTGTCGATCGTGCGTCAACCCGAGATTCTTGGACGATGAAATAATGTAATTGACTTGCGGGAAGGACTTTTAGCCAAGTCATAGCAACCTTCCCCACGCCCCTAAGCGTGGTGTATACATCTATAGGTATTGAGTTACGGTGACGGCGCAACCGGAAGGGTGACGGTGGGGGACACCGAAAGGCAACGGCGGACGCAATGGGACACCGAGGGCGCGGTGCCGCAGTGACACAGCGCATCGGATCGAAGTCACGATGGCGCTCGCCTGCAGCCGGCGCGGCTACCATCGCTGCGCTCGGGCTGATCGTTGCTCTGGTCGTGGTGTTGTTCCGCGGTGATCTGCGACCGTCGGTACCGGTGACGGTCCTCTCGGCGCGCGCCGGGTTGGTGATGAACCCGGACGCAAAGGTCAAGTTACGCGGAGTGCAGGTCGGGACGGTCACATCGTTGGAGGTGTTGCCCAACGGATCGGCCGTGCTGCACCTGTCGATGGACCCCGCCAAGCTGCACTACATCCCGGCCAACGTCCGTGCCGACATCGCGTCGACCACCGTGTTCGGCGCGAAGTTCGTGCAGTTGAGCGCGCCTGACAATCCGTCAGAACGGCGAATGTATGCCGGTCAAGTGCTCGACGGACAGCAGGTGACCGTCGAGATCAACACCATCTTTGAGCAACTCACCGCTGTTCTGGCCAAGATTGACCCCGTCAAACTCAACGCCACCCTGAGCGCCATCGCGCACGCAGTCAGCGGGCGGGGCCATCAACTCGGCCGCATGCTCACCGACCTTGACTCCTACCTGGCCACCTTGGAGCCCGCGCTACCGGCGCTGAGCCATGAATTGGCCATCGCACCAACAGTTCTCAACGGCTACTCCGATGCCGCGCCAGACCTGCTGACCGTGACAGCCAATGCGGGCAAGATCAGTCAGACGCTGGTAGAGGAACAGCACAATCTCGACGCGTTCCTGGTCAGCGTGATTGGGCTGGCGGACGCCGGCCAAGACGTGCTGTCTGTCAACCGTCAGCCACTGGCTGACGTCGTGCACCTTCTCGTGCCCACCACCGATTTGACCAACAAGTACAACGAGGCCCTGTACTGCTTGATGGGCGGCCTGGTTCGCGGCGCCTACGTCAAGCAACCTCAAGTGCCCGGTGCCACCGTCAACGCCGGATTCGTCCTAGGTAAAGAGCGTTATCGCTATCCCACCGATCTGCCCAAAGTTGCCGCGACCGGCGGCCCGCAATGTGTGGCGGGCCTGCCCAACGTGCCGTATCAAGCCCGGCCGCCGTTCGTCGTCGCCGACACCGGCGTCAATCCCACTCGCTACGGCAATGAGGGCATCCTGCTCAACTCCGACGGGCTCAAACAATTCCTGTTTGGGCCCATCGCCGGCCCGCCGCGCAACTCCGCACAGATCGGTCAACCGGGGTGAGGGATACACCACGCGGCAACCTGATCAAGTTCGGGGTATTTGGCCTGGTGATGGTCACTCTGACCGGGTTCCTGTTCCTCATCTTCGGGCAATACCGGATGGGCCCTACCAGCAGCTACACCGCGATTTTCGCCGACGCCTCTCAGCTGAAGGCAGGTGACTCCGTCCGTGTGGCGGGAATCCGGGTGGGCACGATCGCCGCAGTCTCCCTGCTCGCTGACAAGTCTGTCCGCGTCAGCTTCGACGCCGACCGCGGTACACGATTCAGCACCGCGACGCGGGCATCGGTGCGTTATCTGAACCTGGTCGGCGACCGCTACCTTCAACTCGCCGACCCCCCAGGCGGGTCCGTACCGCTGCCCGCGGGCAGCCAGATCCCGATCGAACAAACATCGCCTGCACTGGATCTCGACCTTCTGCTCGGTGGTCTACGTCCGGTCACCCAGGGTCTCAACCCGCGTGACGTCAACGCCTTGACCCAGGCACTGCTGCACATGCTGCAAGGGCAAGGCGGCACGCTGCAGTCCCTGTTCTCCGAAACTTCCTCGTTCAGTGCGGATCTGGCAGGCAACGACGAACTAGTGACTCAACTCATCGACAATCTGAACGCTGCGGTGGCAGCATTAGCCGACAACGGCGACCGGTTCGCCACCACGGTCGATAAATTGCAGCAGTTCGTCGGCCGGCTCGCCGATGACCGTGACTCGATCGGCGCCGCGGTCACCGCACTGGACAAGGGCACTGCATCACTGGCCGATCTCTTGACCCAGGCCCGTCCAGCTCTGGCAGGCACGGTCAACCAACTGAGCCGACTGGCACCCAATCTCGAAGCTCTCAAAGACCACCTCGACGTCGGTCTGCAGAAAGCGCCGGAGAACTACCGAAAACTTGCGCGCCTGGGTGCCTACGGCAGCTTTTTCAACTACTACCTGTGCGGGGTGACAGTCCGGGTCAGCGACCTTCAAGGCCGCACCGCGGTGTTCCCGTGGTTCAAGCAGGAGACCGGAAGGTGCTCGGATAACTGATGCTCAAATATCTTGGACCACAACTGATCCGGCGAGGATTCATCGGAGTTGCGCTCGTCGTCCTCGTCATCGCCATCGGCCTGCAGCCCCAACAGCTGACGTCATGGGCCACCGAGATCCGCTACCAGGCGCTCTTCACCCAAGCCGGCGGGCTGGCGCCAGGCAACGATGTCACGGTCTCGGGCATCAGGATAGGGTCGGTATCGGCGGTCGACCTGCGCGATGGACGTGCCGCGGTGACCTTCACGGTGCCCGGAGCAGTCCTGCTGGGAAGTCAAACCACTGCCCACATCCGCACCGGATCCCTTCTGGGACAACGGATTCTCACCCTGGACTCGCAAGGAGCGGGACGACTGCGCTCCGCTGACATCATCCCGGTCACGCGAACCTCGTCCCCGTACTCACTGACCGAGGCCGTGGGAGACCTCACCACCGACATCGCCGGCACCGACACCGGCACCCTCAACCAGTCCTTGGAAGCACTCTCGACTGCCATCGATTCCGTTGCACCAGAGCTGGGAAGCACCTTCGACGGTCTCACCCGTCTGTCGCGGGCTCTGAACACGCGCAACCAGACTCTGGGGGAGCTGTTCAAAAACGTCGCTGTCACCAGCGACATCCTCGCAACACACAGTCAACAAGTGAACACCCTCATACTCAACGCCAATGATCTGCTCGACGTGCTTGTCCAGGTGCGTCATGCGATCGCCGACCTGCTGGCGAACACAGCCGCTGTAGCCCAACAACTGTCAGCGATGGTGCACGAGAACCAGGCGAAACTGGCGCCTACCCTCGACAAACTCAATGCGGTCACCGCAGTGCTGCAAAAGAACCGCGACAACATCGCCAAAGCGCTACCCGGACTGGCCAAATACGAACTCACGACCGGCGAACTCGTGGCCAGCGGTCCCTACTACCAAGCCATGATCGTCAATCTCAGTATGCCCAAACTGCTTCAGCCCTTCCTGGACTACGCCTTCGGATTCCGGCGGGGCGACAACAACGGGCAGCCACTCGACAACGCCGGTCCCCGAGCAGAATTCCCGATACCGCGCAACGGCATTCCCCAGAACCCCGGCCCAGGAGGACCACGATGACTCGCCGGCGCCTCAGAACGTCAGCGACGATCGTGCTCTGTATCTTCGCTCTCGCCGCAACCGCCGTAGTCCTGAGTGATCGATTCTTCGCACCGAAGACGATCACGGCATACTTCGTTTCGGCCACCGCTGTGTATCCCAACGATGAGGTACGCGTTGCCGGAGTCAAAGTCGGCAGCATCACCGCCATCGATCCCGCCGGTGAATACGTCAAGGTGACACTCAGCGTGGACCACCGGGTACCGCTACCCGCGGACGCGAAGGCCGTCATCGTCGCCGCCAACCTGCTCGCGGCCCGCTACGTCGAACTCACTCCCGCCTACGAATCGCACACCGGTGGCCCCCAGATGACTGATCACGCTGTCATCCCGATAGACCGTACGGCGGTTCCCGTGGAGTGGGATGAAGTAAAAACCCAACTGATGCGCATGGCCACCGAACTGGGACCCAACAGCCAAGTGTCAGAACCGGCCATCGCCCGTTTCATCGACAGCACCTCCAACGCCCTCAACGGCAACGGTGACAAATTGCGCCAGACGCTGACCCAACTCGCCGGAGTCGGCAGAATCCTCGCCGACGGAAGCGGAAACATCGCCGGCACCATTAAAAGTCTCCAGACACTGGTGAGCACCCTGCGTGACACCAACCCTCAAATCGTGCAATTCCAAGGGCGATTCGCCACTCTGACCAGCGTTCTCGACGACAACAGATCCGACCTGGACGCGGCCCTGAAGAATCTGTCCTCTGCGATCGGTGACGTCCGCGGGTTTCTCACCGACACGCGCGACAAGACCAGCGAACAGGTGCAACGGCTGGCCGATGTCACGTCGAATCTCGTTGCCCACCGCGACGACCTCGAGCAACTTCTGCACGTGACACCCAACGCAATCGCCAACGGATACGCGGACTACAACGCCGACACCGGCACCATCTTGGGCTCAGTGTCGTTCAACAACTTCTCCAACCCCATGCAGTTCGTGTGCGCGGCCATAGGGGCGGTGAAAAACACGACCTCGGCCGAGACCGCCAAACTGTGCGCCGACTATCTAGGACCGGCCCTCAATACCCTGAACTTCAACAACCTCCCATTCCCCATCAACCCTGTGCTGGTGCCTACCACCCGCAACGTGATCTACACCGACCCCGCGCTCGCTCCCGGCGCCGCCGGATCATCACCAGCAGTGACCGAACAGCCACCCTCCATCTCGGCCTATACCGGGCTGGGCGGGGACTCAGCACCGGCCGGCGGGCAACAGATCCCCGGTGCAGTCGGCCCCACCACCGTGGACGGCATGTTGCTCCCTGAGCAGTCCACGGCCCCGTTGCCTGTACCCCCGGGCCCGCCCACCGACCAGGACGGGACACCGCCGGCATGAAGACCACAGCCAACCTGGTCAGGCGCACCGCCGTCACCGCGATCGTGGCCTCAACTCTGACCGGATGCGCCTTCGGCGGCATCAACTCGCTGCCCTTACCCGGCACCCTGGGACACAGCCGCGATGCCATCCACTATCACATCGAACTGGCCAATGTGGCAACGCTGGAATCGAATTCGCCGGTCATGGTCAACGACGTCGTCGTCGGCAGCGTGGGCGCGATGACCCTGCGTGGCCAGCACGCCGATGTCGAGATCCGGGTCGAGCCTGGCACGGTCCTGCCCGCCAACGCCATAGCCCGCGTAGGCCAAACCAGCCTGCTGGGATCGATGCATCTGGCGCTTGATCCACCACCGGGCCAACCTCCCACCGGTCACATCCCACCAGGGGCAACCGTCCCCATCAACCAGTCATCGACCTACCCCTCAACCGAAGCGACGCTGTCGTCATTGGCGGCCGTCGTGAGCGCCGGAGGACTGGGCCAGATCAGCGACATCGTGCACAATTTCACCGCCGCCCTATCAGAAAATCATGACGCTGCCCGCGACCTCATCAGCCGGCTGAACACCTTTGTCGGCGTGCTCGACCACCAACGCGGCGACATGATCGCCTCCATGCGGGCGCTGGACCGACTAGCCAGCACCCTGGCGGGCCGACGCGCGGTCATCGACGAAACCTTACGCAGACTCCCAGCCGCACTTGATGTCCTGCTCGCGCAGAAGCCGCAGATCATGACCGCTCTGAACAAACTGAGAGTCTTCGCCCAGACCGCCACCGCCGTCGTCGACGATACCCAGGCAGATCTCGTCAGGAATCTGAAGAATCTCGAACCCACCGTCGGTGCGTTGGCCGACGTCGGACCCGGTCTCATTGATGGCCTCATATTCGCCACCGTCTTTCCCTACGGCCAAAACATCATCGACCGAGGGCTCAAAGGCGACTACATGAACCTGTTCGCCGTCGCCGACCTCACCGTTCCCCGCCTCAAACGCGGCATGTTCCTCGGCACCCGCTGGGGACTGGACGGCGCGGAACTCGTCCCGGCACCCGGAGACCCCGGATACGACTGGTACTACACAAAAAACCCACTCGGAGCCATCACCGGCATCCCGCCCAGCGGCAGCGAAGTTCCTTCGCCCCCGCCACCGATCGGACCGGCGACGATTCTGCCCGGCGTATCCAACACGCGTGCACCGTCAGCTCCTCAACCCCCCGCGCCACCGCCACCACCATCAACGGGAGCCACGCCGGCCCCACTTCCCGCCGAGCAGGGAGACCGGTAAATGCTGACCCGGTTCGTTCGCGCCCAACTGGTGATCTTCGCGATTGCCTCCGTCGTCGGGCTCACGGTCATGGTGGTGGTATACCTGCAGGCACCTACGCTTCTCGGCATCGGCCGCATCACCGTCACCGCGAACTTGCCCGCAACCGGCGGACTCTACCGATTCTCCAACGTCACCTATCGTGGCGTGCAGATCGGCAAGGTCACCGCAATCGACCTCACCGACGACGGCGCCAAAGCCACACTGTCACTCGATGATTCACCCCGCATACCCGCTAACGTCAAGGCCGAAGTACGCAGCATCTCCGCAGTCGGAGAACAGTACGTCGATCTGCAACCGCACGACGATGACCCACCGTACCTTCGCGACGGGGCATCGATCACGCTGGCCGCCAACGCACTTCCCCAACAAGTGGGCCCACTGCTCGACCAAACAAGCGCACTGCTGAACAGCATTCCCAAGGATCAACTCGGAAGTCTGCTCGATGAATCGTTCAAAGCCTTCAACGGAGCTGGCTACGACCTGCAATCACTTGTCGACTCCTCGGCCAAACTCACCAGCGACCTGGGTCCCGTCAGAGATCAGATAAAAACCCTCGTCGACGACAGCGCACCACTCCTAGACGGACAGGCCGCTTCAGCAGATGACCTTCGATCCTGGGCACGTCACCTCGCCGGCCTCACGGACCAAGCCGTCACCGACGACCAGCAATTCCGCACCATCCTCAACGAGGGACCCAGCGCCGCAACGGAGGCGACGAAACTCCTCGACCAGATAAAGCCCACGCTGCCCGTCCTGCTGGCGAACATGACCTCAATCGGACAAATACTGGTCACCTACAACCCCGGGCTAGAACAACTGCTCGTGCTCTTTCCACCCTTCATCGCCAACATCCTCTCCGAAGCCCCCGACCACAACCCCACAGGACTCGGACAAGGAGACTTCGCACTCACCGAAGGAGACCCACCGTCCTGCACCGTCGGATTCCTCCCACCCAACATGTGGCGCTCACCGGAGGACACCAGCCTGGTCGACACCCCTGATGGCCTCTACTGCAAACTGCCCCAGGATTCACCACTCGCCGTACGCGGTGCGCGCAACTACCCCTGCCTCAACCAACCCGGCAAGCGGGCACCCACGGCGGAAATCTGCAAGAGCACTCAGCCTTTCCAACCGCTGGCCATGCGTGAACACATGCTGGGGCCCTACCCCTTCGACCCGAACTTGGTAGCTCAGGGCATTCCCCTCGACGGAAGAGTCACCGCGCCCGAGAACCTCTACGCTCCGACCGAGGGCACCCCCATGCCGCCGCCCGACGGACTCCCTTCAGCACCGCCGGCAGGAAATCCGCCGCCCGCCGGTGCGCCACCCTCACCACCGGAGAACAGCGAACCTGAGGGGGTGCCCGCCGCGCCCAGCGGCTACACCAGCAATACGGGATCCGGCCGGCACGCGATGGTATTCGCCAAATACGACCCGAACACCGGACGATACGTGACCTCCGATGGACGCACCCACCAACAGAGCGACCTGCGAGTCGGGGGAGCGCCACACACCTGGAAAGACCTGATCTTGGCGGAACCACAGTGACATTCACACGACACCAAGCGGTCCGCGCAGCAACCGCAACCATCTTCCTCGCCAGCGCAGCAGCGGTCGCCGCGATCGGTGGTGCGCCCGTCGCCACCGCCGGTTTCTGCGACCCGCTGCTCAACGGAAATTTCTCCGCCACCTCCGACGGGGTATGGGCCAAGACCAACGACATCTATCACGATGAGAAGACCGTGACAGATACCTGGGCAATCGAGACAGCATGCACTCCCGCAGGCGACTGCGCCGGAACGATCGCGAGCAGTCAGGGTTGGAAGGCGCCGATTGTCTGTGAGTCCGCCGGGCTCTGGCACATCCGACGTCACCTCGACCAGTGGGAACCTTGCAGCGGTGGCACTCCCGCGCCGGGAGATCAGCTCCTGTACTTCTCTCCAGATCTCTCGGGGTCTCCGAGTTTCGATGCAGTGAAGACTTTTTCGGGATGGAACCGAACCGTCGGCACGAGCGGCAACTGCGGAATCAACGAGCCGCTCGTCATCGAAATGCCGCTGCAGGTCACTCTGATTCAATAGATGCGTGACTGTAGCGTTCACATCTCAGGGACGTTGAGGTAGTCGGGAGTTATCGGCGCCTTGGATGTTGGTGGTACTTGCGGGCCGGTCATCAGTCGGCATATGCATTCTCGACGTCAGACGCTGTGGTTTGCCCCAGGTGATCATGTTCGTGTTCCTGAGAGCGAATGACCTCGCTGGCGTGGAACTGCTCGGCGTCGGGGTTCTCAGTGAATTCCAAAAGGTTTCCAGCGATTTCGGTGAGTGCGGTCCGGACCTGCTGGGGTGTGGCGTAGAAGAACTCTCGGCGTAGGTTGACTCGGTTGACGCGGGTAGGGGCGAAGTGTCGATGGAGGTGGGCTTCGACGCCGACGGCGTCGTCGGAGAAGAACAGAGCGTGGACGTCGAAGGCGAAAGGGACTGAGGCGTCGCCGAGTTCGCGGACCCGATCGAGAGGTTCGAGGCGCCGGGTCATCCCGATCTTGACGATGCCCCGTCCGAAGGATCCGATATTGCTGATGACGTAGACGTATCCAGCGCGGATGTTGGCGATTCGGTAGTCGTTCCGCGCGATGCTTTGGTCGATGTCGGCAAGTCTGGCGGCGAGCTCTTCGCGCTCGTCATCCCGACCAGAGCCACCAAGGGCATCGAGCACGGACGCGTAGTGCGAGCGTTCCTTCTCCAGTCTGGCGCGTTCGGCCTGGAGTTCGCGTTCGGCTTGCTGTTCCTCCCGCAGCCGTGCGCGTTCCTCTCTGGCGGCCTCGCGTTCTTCTTGGACTTTCATCTGGTAGTCCGCGGTGAGTTCGAGTTCGCGTACCCGCAGGGCGTGGTAATCGGGGTTGATATGCATCTCCATCATGGAGGCGTATCGGGCGATCGATGTCGCCGCACCGGACAGGCGCTTCTCGGCGGCGGGAAGGTTGCCCGCCTTTACATAGCGCACGCAGTTCTCGGCCTCGGCGTTGTAGGCGCGCAGCATCAGCTTGGCCAGATCGCCAGTCATTTTACGACCCTTGGCTAGAGAGTTGTCGAAGGTGAAGCGGGTCGATGCTTCGATGGCTCGGCCTTGGGAGATGAAGGCTTTGATGTCGTCGCGGATGGCTGACAGGGCATCCTGGTAGGCGACTGCATCGTCGAGGGGATGGCGGTAGGTATAGATCCCGACGTCGTGCAGGGCCTCGGCGTCGCGCCGCCACCGGTCGACTTCGTCTAGGGCATCTTCGTACTGCTGTTGCAGCCGTTGATTCTCGCGGCGTAGATCGTCGACAGTCGAGGCCGCCGGCTGCGGTGCGCTCACGATCGGACGCCGCGAGCGGAGCTAATGGGTTTGAGAGCGAAGGGATTCTTGGACACGAGAGCATGCATGTAGGCGAGCGTCTGGGTGGGGTCGACATTGTGCAGGTCGTACTGGCCGAAGTCGTGGCGGTCGGCGGCTGCCGCGACGAAAGGGAATGCCTCCGGCAGGCCGGTTGCCGGATGGATCGTCTCGGTTTGAACTGTGAGAGAGATGGTTTGGATACGGCCATCGCGGTCGCTTTCGAAGACCTCGTGAAATGTTCGGACCGCTACCGCAGCGACGGCACTGTTGTAGCGCTCGCGCTGCTCTTTCTGCGTGCAGGGCGTTTCACGGGTTTCGCCGGTTTTCTGGATGTATTTGTACAGCCTGACCGCCGGCAGTTCCGAGGGTGGCGGGATGATCACCGTTACGGTGAGTTCGCCGAGCTCTGGGTCGAATTGGAACTCGTGGTCGACGGGGAAGGCCTCGGGATACACGGAGTTGCCGAGCACAATGCCCACGTACTCGTGGATGGCGTCGAGTTCGCCGGCTTCGAGGGCGCGGGCGAACGCGTCCAGCTTGGTGTTGGCTTCAGCGACGGCGCGTTCCCGATCGGCACAGGCTTGGTCGTAAGCCGCTTGCGCAGCGGCGAGACGTTCGGCGCGCTGCCGTTCCGCGGCAGCGTGCGCTTCGAGAAGCGATGCGTTCTTGGACGGCAGTATTCGCTCAACGTTGTCTTTCCATGCCTGATGCTGCTGAGCCCACGCGGCGTGGGCCTGTTCGGTGGCCTCGGCATGCTTCTGTTTGCCGAACAGTTTGGATAATCCAGTCGGCGCTGGAGGTTGGGTGAACTGTGGTTCTGGCGGGGGATTGTGCAGTTTCGGCTTGGACGTGGGTCTATCAAGGCCGGCGGGATCGAACGGCGGATGGTCGGCCGCTTGTTTCAACGCGGCAATGTCGACGTAGTCATCGACGTCGAGGGTGGCTGCGAGGATGGTGTCGATCTGCTTGAACGCGCTGATGGCGCGCTGGGTGTTCGCTTCGGCAGCAGCGAGTAGTGCTCGTTCATGCGCTCTGCGGGCCTCGGCTTCGGCCTCCCAACGTCGCCGCTCCGCCGCGTGCGCGGCTGCGGTCACCGCGCGTTCGTACTCGCGTTGCGCGCGTTCGGCCTCTAGGGTCGCGGCGGTGTGTGCCGCGTACGCTGCCACGTACGCGGCGCGTTGGCGCTGTTCTGCCAGCCGCTGCTGGTGCTGTAGTTCTGCCCAGAATCCCCGCTTCCTGCCCATATCGCGGATGATACGAGGCGGGGCCGATAAGGAATGTGCGAATTCGTCAATACCCGGTATTTGATTGTGCACGAATCAATGTCGCGGTGTTTCCGGGCTGCGCGTTGATGACGATAATGAATTGGGTGGACAGTCCTTCGCGCGTTACCCCCTCCGCTAATGTCCTGTACCTGCATGCCCCGATCCGGCCGCCCCTTACGGGCAGGGGATGGGGGATTGTGACAGGCGTTCCCCACCGGATTCGTTCCTCCGGTGTCGGCATGGGACTGCGGGCCGTGACATGGTCGACATCGTCGGTCTCGCACAGAGATGTCTCGCCGATCGGCTGGCCGAGGTGTCGCCGACTACGTTGACCGCACGGGAGCACTGGGAGGTCGAGGCGCCGCCCGGCTGCTGGGCCCACGACTAGCCGCGGGCCGTCGAGGTGGCCCACGCGTTGCTTAGTTCAGCTGGACACTGGTCGGCGGTTTACAAGCTACACGGGGTAGTTGGGCTGCGGAACTGCCATGCTCACACGCCAGTTCTGGAGGCTAGGTCGCGGGGATGTCCGGGTACATTTCGTCATCGAATATTCACCGACAATGATCGAGATTCGACCGGAATCGATGAAAACAGCAGGGATCTCAGAAGTAGTCAAACCCGTTGTTCCGCTGAGACTTAACCGGTATTCGAAGTAAGAGCCGAGAATCGCCAAAACCAAATCCCTTGGTCGCGGGTTCGAGCCCCGCCCGCCCCACTTCACTTGTGCCCGCCGATTGCAGAACGTCTGGCCAGAGCGCATCACCGATCGTCCTGACTGCGAACCCGTTGCGCTACGCGATCATCGGGTCGATCGCCGACCGGGGCACCAGCACGTGCAGCGCGCCGGCGGAGGCGGGCAGCATTACGCCCTGGTCGAAGAAGAAGATGACCCCGTCGTTGACGATCGCGAAATTCTGGTAATTGGCGGGGTTGTAGAGAGCGGCCTGCGCGAACGGCAACGGCGCCGGCGCCGGGGGGGGCGGGGGGGGGGGGGGGGGGGGGGGGGGGGTGGGGGGGGGGGGGGAGTTCAGATTGGACGATCGGTGCGACGGTCTTCAGCGGATCGTCGACCCGCCACAAGGGCGCATGTTCCTTATCGTCCGGCGTCGCCGTGTAGGTGATCGCCTTGCGGTAACTCTGGTCCCAGTTGAACGCCTTGTACGTGGTCTGTGCCTGCGACCCACCGACGTTCTGAGACACCGTGAACACGACAGCCTGGGTACCGCGCGGGGGAACCGACGAGCTGTAGTTCGATGGCTTGATGCTCAACTCGGAGGGGGCGGTGCCGGACTTGGCTGAGGCGACGAATGCGTCGCGCGTCTGGGTGATGTAGTCGGAGACCGATTTCAGGTCGGGGTAGTCCAGCGGGATGCTGATGTCGACGCTGTATGAGGGGTCGGACAGCTGGATCTCGCACGAGCTGCCGGTGTTGCCGCCTTTGAGGTCAGCGCAGTAATCCTTCGGGGCCGCCACCGCCACACCGGTGGAGCCGAACAGGGCGGCAACCGTGGCGACCAGTGCCACGCTCAGGGAACGCATGGGGCAATACCTCCAACCAAATGCGGCAACGTGCCGAGACTACAGATTAACGGGCACGCCGCCAGCAAAGCTGGCAGGGCGCAATTACCGCTTTTCTCGGTGGTCGCGGGCGCTCACAGGTCCAGCGCGCGGCCGCGTGCGGGCGGCGGACCGGCGATGACGACGTCGAGGTCGAGGTCGGGGCGCTGGCGATCAACCGTTCGCGGAACCGCTCGGGCTGGATCAGACCTTCGGTGTAGATGACGTCGTCGGTGGGTTCACCGGTGACGTCGAAGAAGGGCTCGAAGATATCGGAGGTGAGGATGCCCAGCAGTTTGGTGTCATGCCGTTCGATGGCGAACGTGTGGATGGTGCCCGCCGGTGCGTGTACGAAATCTCCCGGCGTGAGCAGCACCTCGGAGCCGTTGGCGTACAACCAGACCCGTCCCGACAGGCAGAAGAAGTTCTCGGTGTGGTGCCAGCGTGCGGTCACCGGTGAACGATCCGCCCCCGTGCAACCAGAGCACCACGGGCATGGGACCGGTGACCGCGTCGGGCAGATGAAGATCGCACAGAAGCGGTTCGCCGGCGCGCTGCGCGTAGGTGATCGTGTGGTGTCGCATAGATCGATCCTCGGCCTTGCGCGGGCCGCACACCAGCAGGAAGTCGCGAACTATTGTTCGGTGAATCCGGATGATGCGGACACTGCGAGTTTGGCGAAGCGGCGCAGCGCCACGCTTGACCTGCCTTTGGCCACGCACAGATAGGTGGGTCGTTCGTCGAGGTCGGAGATCGGGACGAACCGCACGCCGGGGCGTCGATAGATGTGCGAGCCTGCGGCGCCCGCCACGTTGACGCCGATCCCCGCCGCGCACAGTTCGAGGATTTCGTCGAAGCTGCGAGCGATCGGCAGGGTCCGGGGCGCGTCGCGCAGGGCTTCGCCCAGCCAATAGTCGGAGGTGGACGCATCGCCGACGGTCACGAAGGTCTGGTCGGTCAGATCGGCCACGGACACGGAGTCGCGGTCGGCCAGTGGATGGCTGTCGGCGGCGATCAGCACGCAGGAATCTGACCACAGGGCGGTCGCGTGCACCCGGCGTGGTGGCGACGCCAGCATCGGGATCAACGCGCAGTCGACGTCCCCGTCGAACAGTGCCCGAAAGGGATCACCGAAGCCCAACTAGACGACATGCCAATCGATTTCGGGCATCGTCTGCTGCGCCGCGGCGTAGATGGTGCGGAACTGTGGGCTGAACACCTCCAGCCCGATCCGGATGGTCGTCCGTTCGGTGGTCTTCGACGCCCAGCGCACCACGTCGTCCATCGACCGCACGGCCCGCTCGGCCAGAGGGAGCAGACGCCGACCGTCGTCGGTGAGGGCGACGCTGCGGGAGGTTCGGTTGAACAGCGTCCGGCCCATCCGCTGTTCCAGCGTGGCGACGTGCTCACTGAGCGCGGACGGGCTGACGTGCAGTGCGTCGGCCGCACGCCCGAAGTGCAGTTCGTGCGCGACCGCGAGAAAGCTCCGCAGGTGCGCGGCGGTCACGTCCATTGAGTCAGGATAGGTCTCGCGCGGCGGGCCGGACGGCGTGCCGCGGGCACCACAGCGTCATCGTCACGGCGGACTGCCCGTCGTGGGAGCGACCCTCCACGTTCACCACCGCCAGCCACGTCCCGGACGTGCGCCGCACCCAGGCGACCAGGGTTCCGTGAGCGATGGATGGAACCGCCAACCCGTGAGCACGGACCGGCGCGGGGGACAGGTACATGGGGCGGTCGGCCTCCGGCCAGAGCAGGTGCGTCAGCACCTCGACCGGTTGATCCCGGACGACGAGAATTTTGACCCCGGGCGGGTCCCGCCATCTGTCGAACATGTGTTCGAATAGTAGTCGACGCCGAGCCCTGCGGACGGGCTTCGAGGGTTACTCTTGCTCGGTCTGATCCCCGACAGCCTCCAGCGCCGGAGTATCGGCCCCGGCCACCGCATACACCGTGTGCTTGCCCTGTAAGCCTTTCAATTCGACATCGCGGGGTAGCCCGAACTCGGCGCCCGGCAACTTACCGACCGCTTGGCGTACCGGTTCGCTGATCAGCACCTCACCACCCTCGGCCAGGCCGGCCACCCGGGCGGCCATGGCGACGTTGCGCCCGAAGAGGTCGTCACCCCGCCGGACCGATGTGCCCATGTGCACGCCGATGCGCACCCGGATGTCGTCCCAACGTTCCGGGTCTTCGGTGAGGGCCTGTTGCACGCCGAGGCTGCAGCGGACGGCCTGCCGGGGGTCGGCGAAGGCGATCATGAACCCGTCGCCCTGCGTCTTCACGACATGCCCGCTGTGCTTCTCGACGTGCTTGTAGAAGAGTTTGTTGTGCCGCTCAAGCACTTTCACCCATTCGCGATCGCCGAGGGCGTCGTTGAGCTCGGTGGAGCCCTCGATATCGGAGAAGACGATCACCGCTTGCCCGTCGGCTGTCAGCCTGGCCAGATCGGGACGCTCCACGCGGGCCCAGCCCGCCAGGTCCTCGATCGAGTTGCGCACGGTGGCCCGCACGCCTTTGTTGATCAGCGAGTCAGCGGCTTGCCAGACGGTTTTGATGGCGACCGGTGCCAGCCCGCGCGGTCGCCGTCGGCGCGGGCTGTCCCGCCGCAGGCGCTCGATTTCCTGGCGTGCGCCATTGAGCTTGCCGCGCGTCACGATCAGCAGGACGGTCAGGGTGATCAGGCCGGCCACGGCCAGGACGATGACGATCCAGCCGATGACGGGGTTCACTCAGCCAGTATGGCCGATGGCCGCGTCAGGAAAGGATGACCAGCCCCAGGGCCACGACCGTTACGGCAGTCACCGCGAGCGCCAGCCACAACCTGCCCGGCCAGGCGTTGAGCTCGTGCATGTTCATGCGATTACCCGGAGGCACGCGACGTGGTGCCGTCGGTCGCAGGTCATCGGGAGAGAACGGGTAACTCATGTGAACACTCACTCACGTTGTGGCAGTGGACAAAGACGTTATACCCGAATCGTCGGTATCTACACTCCGGTGTGACAGGCGTAGCGGTCAGACGCCAGATGTGACGGGCTGCGGGGGCCCGAGGAAGAAGCCTTGGCCGTAGTGGATGCCGAGGTCGCGCAACACGCGGTGCTGCTCCTCGTTCTCGATTCCTTCGGCGACTGTCAACGCGCCGATCTCACGGGCGAAATACACCAGCGCGGTCGCCAGAGCTTGACGTGCTGGGTCGTGGTGTATATCGACGGTCAACTCCCGGTCGAATTTGATGACCTCGGGTCGCAGGCGCAGGATTCGGTTCAGGTTCGAGAAACCCGCGCCGGTGTCGTCGACGGCCAGGCGGATCCCTTCGCGGCGCAGCGCCTCCAGTTCGGGATACATCGGATCGGTCACCTGCTCGTACTCGGTCAGCTCGAGGGTGATCCTGCGGCCCGCGGATCTCAGGAGTTGTTGCGCCGCAGGCTGTATAGCGGTGGTTGGGCTGAGATTGACCGAGATCTCGAACTGTCGTGGGATATCGCGGGCAGCGGCCAGGACCACTCGGAGCGCCTGTATCTCGAGGTCGGTGCCGCGCCCGACCAGATGGGCCTTGGCGAACCACTGATCCGGAGATGTCTTGTGGCCGTCGGCAAATCGGCACAGTCCCTCGTAACCGATGATCTGCATGTCGCGCAGATTTCGGACCGGCTGGAAGACTGCGCGCAACTGTTCGGCCTCCGAGATGTCCTCGATCTCGGCGCGCAATTGCCGGCGTGCCGCCGCTCGCGGGGCCACCAGTGCCGCGAGGAAGCGTGCTGCGGGTTCGACGACGTCCGGGGTGTTGCCCAGCAACTCGTCCAACTGAGTCGCAAGGGCGCTGTCTGCGGTGAGGATGGTGGAGATGAATCGGCCTGCGGCGGTCATGATCTTCGCGTGATCGCCGTCGAGGGCGCCACGCTCGGCCGACACGATCGACACCCACCCGAATACGACGGCATTGCGTAGCAGTGGCGTGCTCAGCACGGAACCCGCATCGTGTTGATCCGCCACCTCGTCGCCGCCCGCCAGGGTCAGATGCGCCGGCGGCGTCGTGCCGAGGAGCGGTGTCAACCCGCCGTGCGCAGAGACCACCTCCGGCCCGTCGTCCCGCAACACCACCACGACCGCGCCGTCGACGTCGGGGAGGAGCAGACATGCCTGCTCGGCGACTCGCAGTGCCAGCGCCAGCGGATCGATCGAACCGACGAGATCCGCGACGAGTTCCTTCACGGCCGTGGCCCTCGGAAAGCGGGTCGGGAATCCACCTCATTGCCTTTCGCGACTGAACAGACCATCTCGAGCGACATTTCGTCGAATGGCGAACCCCGTCGAAATTAGCTGGTATGCGCGTCCTGCATCACTTGTACATCGCCCGCCCGCATTTGGTGTGGTTACGGGTCATTTGCTGTCGCTTTTCGACACCGATTCCAGCCCTGCCGCCTGCCGGGCCGCGCGCACGAAGGCCGGCTTCGCGTGCTCGACGCCGTCGAGATACCCGCCGACCAGCGCGGCGTCGCGCAGCAGCGCGAGGGACGCGGCGATCTCGGCCGGATGGTCGCGCTCGGCGGCCGCGTGCTCGAGTGCGGCGCGGAACCAGTTCCGGTGCTCGGTGATCAGCTGGCGGATACGGCTGTCGGGGTCGGGATACTCGGCGGCGGCGTTGATGAAGGGGCATCCGCGCGTGTGGTAGCGCGTGATGTCTTCGGCGATCCCGTCGATGACGAGCTCCAGCATGTCGGAGTCCGAACCTGCGTCGGCGGCGGCGGCGAAGTAACCGCGAATGGTCTGGTC
Source organism: Mycobacterium sp. P2_H7 (assembly GCF_056403275.1). Classification (NCBI taxonomy): domain Bacteria; kingdom Bacillati; phylum Actinomycetota; class Actinomycetes; order Mycobacteriales; family Mycobacteriaceae; genus Mycobacterium; species Mycobacterium sp. P2_H7. The sequence continues at coordinate 281,114 of NZ_JBFUFU010000009.1, forward strand.
CTCCGCTGCCAGATACGCCTCGACAAGGTCCTCTTTGCCTTTGAAGTGCCGATACATGGTGGCACGGGTGACGCCCGCCTCGGCGAGGATGCGGTCGACGCCGACCGAGTGGATGCCCTCCCGGTAGAACAGCTCGGTCGCGGTACGCAGGAGCCGCTCGCGGGGCTCCGAGACCGATGCGACGGTGTCCATGACCCCACGGTACGCCGTGCCAGAACGTTCTTTCTGCTTGCGGGAACAGATGGGAGTCCGTCGTGGTTACAGAGAAAGAACGACCGTTCTTTCTACTAGAGGAGAAGTCGATGACCACCATCAGCGAACGCGAGCAGAACGAGATCGACCGCGCCAACCGTTCAGGATCGCAACCCGTTGTCTTCGTGCACGGCCTGTGGCTGCTGCCCGACAGCTGGGACAACTGGCGGGAGTTGTTCGAAGAGCAGGGCTTCGTCACCTTGGCCCCCGGGTGGCCTGATGACCCCGCCAGCACCGCCGACGCACGTCGCGACCCCTCGGTGTTCGCAGGCAAGGGCATCGGCGAGATCACCGATCACTACGTCGACGTCGTCCGCGCGCTGGACCGCAAGCCGATCATCATCGGACACTCCTTCGGCGGCCTGATCACCCAGCAACTGGCCGGCCTCGGCCTGGCCCAGGTCGCGGTCGCCATCGACCCGGCCCCGTTCCGCGGAGTACTGCCGCTGCCCCTGGCGACGCTGCGGTCGTCGTTCCCGGTGCTCGGCAATCCGCTGAACTACAAACGATCGGTGGCGTTGACGCCCAAGCAGTTCCGGTATGCCTTCGGCAACGCGGTATCGCAGGAGGAATCGGATCGGCTTTATGACCGGTACTCCGTGGCCGGCCCGGGGCGCCCGCTGTTCCAGGCGGCGGTCGCCAACTTCAATCCGGCATCGTCGGCGACGGTGAACACCAAGAATCCCCAACGTGGCCCGCTGCTGGTGATATCCGGCGAGAAGGACCACACAGTGCCGCCGGCCGTCGCCAAGGCGTCCTACAAGCAGTACAAGAAGAACCCCAATGAGACCGAATTCGTCGAAATCGCCGGACGCGGACACTCATTGACCATCGACAATGGTTGGCGCGACGTGGCCGACGCGGCATTGAAGTTCATCGCCCGGTTCTGAATCCGGTCGTGAGGCCGGCGCGCATCACGCGACGAGCTCGATCTCGCCGACTCCCTCTACGGGCGGCGCGGTCGGGCGCTGCTCGGCGAGTGGTTTGCCCATCAGCTGGTGCGCACCGAAGATCTCGCGTTCGCGCGGGAGTTCTCCGATCACGTCGATCTGCCCGGAGTTCTACCGTCCGACTACCTGCACCGCCGCGTCACCAGTTCCGCCGGAACGTTGTTGGGCGGAATCCGCTTCTACGGACGCGACATCGGTCGCCCGTTCATCGAGATCATTGCGCACAGCTTCACCGACCTGAATCGGATGCGCGCATGCGTCAGCCAGGAGTGGGCGGTGTTCGCACCGCGATTCCTGCGGGTTCGGGTGTTGCCGGGGCGTTTGACTGGCGCCGGCGTTCTTCTCGACGAAAGCGTGTATGCGGCAACATATTGCGATATGCGCGGCGCCGGACCGGACGTCTGGCTGACACCCTTCGACAGGGTGGAGACCGCAGACGCGATCGTGACCGACGTGTATCGCCGGCTGGCTCCCGATCTGGCGCGCAACATCACCGCCGCGACCGCCGCGGAACTCGATGAGTGGCATCGGCATGACCAGTTGCGCGCCATCCGCACGTGCGAGGGGGTCGTCGGACTACTCGCGGTGGTGCCGGGCGCGATCGACTGGCTCGACGGCGACGTCATCAACGAAGAGGTGATCGCCGTCGAACATCGCGGCCATGGCTACGCCGCCGCGGGCCTGGCGGCGTGGGCGGCCGAGCCCGGCCGCGACCGGCGTCGGCTGCTGATCGGCACCATCGACCGGCTGAACATCGCGTCGCGCAAGACAGCCGAGGCCGTTGGCCGGAAGCGGGTGCTCGATGGGGTGTTCGTGTCCCTGCCTCGGCTCAGCAGGGATACCCGGGGGGCGTGAAGTACGGGACGCCTTCGACGGTGTAGCAGGGCACCTCGCCGGCCACGTAGGGGACGTGCGCCGCCGCGATGGCCGCACCGGCCATGGCATCGCCGGCGATATTGGTGCAGCCGCCGGCGGCGAAGTGCCTGCCGTCGGCCCCGGCGCACACATCGGCACCGGCGATGGGCGCACTGACCAGCGGCATCAGTGCCGCAGCCGTGGCGAATCCCACCGCGAACAACACTGAGGTGGTACGTCCGTTCATGACGTTCTCCTTATATCCGCGCAGCCCTGCCTGCGTGTGGTGTCGGCAGTGCTCATTGTGCGGCCAACCGGGACTTGGCGCGCGACTTTGACGACAACGTCAATCGCGGAATTCGGGCAACACGCGCAGCCCGTACATATAGGTGGTCAGATACTCGTCGATCACCGGTCTTCGGATCTCGGCCGCCTCGGGAATGGTGATCCACAATGCGTAGAGGCCCACCAGGAACGACACGCCGTTGTGCATGACGTCGACGTCGGCGGGTATCTCCGCGCGGGCGCGTGCCCGTGCGAGTTCTTCGACGACGGCGACGATGACGGGGTAGTTGCTCCACTCTTCCGACGGCGGCCGGGTGGTGGAGAAATGCAGGGCGAGAAAGTCTTTGAAGAGCCTGCGGCCGAGGCGGCGCTCCAGCTTCTCCAGCACCCGGACCGACTCGGCGAGGGTGCCGCGCACGCTGTGCGGCGTGCCGAAGAAACGGGTCAGTTCGGCGGCCATCCGGCCCTGCTCGCGCTTCTCCAGTTCGATCAGCACGTGTTCCTTGGTGGGGAAGTGGAAGAAGAAGGTGCCGTGTGCGACACCGGCGGCGGCCACGATCGCCGTCGTATCCGCTCCGGCCAACCCGGCCCGTTTGAACTCGGCGAGTGCGGCACCGAGCAGCCGCTCGCGGGTTTGCAGCCCCTTCTGCTTCAGCATGAAACTGACTCTACTCAGAAAGTTCTTCCCAATCCGCCGATCGCCGGATAGCGTGCATAGGAACATGACTCGGGGCCCAGATGGCCGGACGGCCTCGCCCCAATACCTGAGTCAAGTCAGTGGAGGTGGGATGCAGATCCTCGAGCAGGCGCAAGACCTGCCGAAAGCCGGGAACATCAAGGCGCAATGGGTAAGCCTGTGGACGGGGCCGGCAGTGGGTGCGGTGCTGCTGATCGCGGCGCTGGCGTTCCCCGGATTCTGGCCGCCGATGTCGCCGACGATGACCGCCGGTGAGGTCGCCTCCTTCTACGCCGATCACACCGCGCTGATCCGGTTCAGCCAGGCCACTTTCAACCTGTGCGGCATCATGGTGCTGCCGTTCTTCATGGTGATCGTGGCGCAGATGAAACGGATGACAGGGCAGAGCCACGTCTTCGCGTACTGCTATCTGACCGCAGTCGTCAGCGGTGCCACCATCTTTGCGCTGTCCAACATCTTCTTCCTGGTGGCAGCCTTTCGGCCGGAACGCAATCCGGAGTTGATCATGCTGCTCAACGATCTGGCGTGGATCGTCCTCGTCGCCCCCGTCGGCATGGTGGTCAGTCAATTCGTGCTGCTGGCACTCGCGGTCTACTTCGACGACCGCACCGATCCGGTGTTCCCGCGCTGGGTCGGTCACTACGCGCTGGCCACCGGAATCGCGATGGTGCCCGCCGCGGGCGCGGCGGTCTTCCAGACCGGACCGCTCGCCTGGGATGGGTTGTTGTCGTTCTGGTTACGCAACGGCGCGTTCGTCGCGTTCATCCTCGTCATGTTCGTCGTGCTGCGCACCGCACTTCGCAAGCAGGCCGTGCTCGACGGTGTGATCGCGCCGTGAGTGTCCTGACCGCACCGGTGCGCACCGGTGGCGGCAAGCGCGATGTCCGGCTGATGACCTGGTTTTTCCCGGTCTGGTACGCGGTGTTCGGGGTCATCATCTGCGTGCTGACCCGGGTCACGCCGCCGCCGCGGCCCGATGTCACCGCCGCCGACAAGGTCGCCTTCTTCGCCCAGCACCACCTGACCATCCAGATCGGGTTCACCGTACTGCTGATCCTGCTCGGCGGTGCCGCGATGACCAACGGTCTGGTGGTCTATCAGATGAAGCGGATGTCGGTGGGGTCGGTCTTCGCGTACGGGTATCTCGGCGGCATGAGCGTCGGCGCGCTTCCCGGTTTCCTGCTGGTGACGGTGTGCTTCCTGACCGCCGCGTTCCGTCCCGACCGTGACCCCGAGCTGATCAGCCTGCTGTACGACCTCGGAATGCTCTCCTACAACGGGTCTTTGGGTTGCTTCTCGGTGGCGTATCTGGTGCTGGCGATCGCCATTCTGTACGACCACAACGGCATCTTCCCGAAATGGTTTGCCTACGTGTGCATCTGGCAGATCATCACCGAGGTGATCGCCACCCAGATGTTCGTCTTCCGATCCGGTCCTTTCGCCTGGAACGGGTCGATCGCCTTCTGGTTGGCGGTGGTGGTCTTCTCGGTGTGGCTGGTGGCGCTCATCGTGTTGCTGCGCCGCGCCGCGGACCGGGAGGAGCAGGCGTGACCCAGACCGAGTCGGCTCCCGTGCTGCGGCGCCGTCTTCCCGGTGACGGGGACATGTGGGTGATGGTGCTCGGCGACATGGTCATCTTCGCCGGCTACTTCGTCGTCTTCCTGATCTACCGGACCATGAACCACGCCGAATTCCTGGCGGCCCAGCAGCACCTCGATATCACTATCGGCGTGCTCAACACCGTGATCCTGCTGACCAGTTCGTGGTTGGTGGCCCGCGCGGTGCTCGCCACCCGGGCCGGCAGGCACGATTTGGCGATCCGGCTGATCTACGCCGGCGGTGCCGGCGGGATGCTCTTCATGGTGTTGAAGGGCTACGAGTGGTTCCGAAAACTCACTGCCGGACAGACCAATTCGGAGATGTTCTACTCGTTCTACTACGTGATCACCGGTGTGCACCTGGTGCACGTGCTGATCGGGCTCATCGTACTGGGTGTCCTGGTGCGCGAACTGCGGAATCCGAGCCGGCGCCGGGCCTCGATGGTCGAGTCGGGGGCCATTTACTGGCACATGGTCGATCTGCTGTGGGTCATCATCTTCGCCCTGTTCTACGTGATGAGGTGATGATGACCGAAACCGCACGGACGATCACATGGACGTGGGTGGTCCTGGTGGCCATCACCATCGGGTCGTGGTGGCTGGCCCCCGCGCACTCCGGTACGCCCGAGGCCAGCGTGCCGATCACCGCGGTGGTCCTGGTGCTTGCACTGATCAAGTCCCGCTTGATCATCCGGCACTTCATGGAGGTGCGGACCGCCCCGCGGTGGTTGAGGCTTGCAACGGACGGCTGGCTGGTCGTGTTGTTCGGTGCGGTGTTCGTCATCTACCTGGTGTAGATCCGGTTGACGACGGGTGAACCGGACAAGCACCGCGGACATGGCCGTCGAGAGCACCAGAAGACCGGCAAGCAGGAGCATCACCTGCGTTGCGTCCATGTCCCACGAGCGTATTCACGCCGACGGCACGCGCACACGTAGCGCACTACTCGACTTTCGCCGAAAACCTGTCGATCACTGGCGGATCGGGGTCGAATGACTCACAGTGAACAGATGAACATGCGCACTCTCATGGCGGTTGTCGCTGCTGGTTGCGTGCCGCTGCTCGGGGCGACCACCGCCCATGCGACCCCGGCCGAAGGCGACGTTGTCCGCACCGATCTGGCCAAGGGCACCACGTACACGCCGGTGTCGATCGTCACCAACGGAGCCGAATCCGCTCTGCTGGTGCAGAGCCTGCTGCTCAAGCCCGGAGCGAGCAGTGGCTGGCACACCCACCCCGGCACCGAGTTCTCGGCCATCAAGGCGGGCACCGTGGCGGTGCAGTTGGCGCCTGGTTGCGAGATCACCGAATACACCGCGGGGCAAGCCGTGTTCATCCCGGCAGGGGTGGCGCACCGCGTCGACAACGACACCGCGCATGATGCCGAGGTGATCGTCACTTACACCGTGGCTGCTGACGCGCCCGTCCGCGGCGACGCACCCGATGGGTGCGCACCGTCGTGACCGATATGACCTTCTCTGACTCGATCCATATCGCTGTCGCGCCCGACGAGCTCTACGCACTGGTGTCCGACGTGACCCGCACCGGGGAGTGGAGCCCCGTCTGCCGCGGGTGCTGGTGGGATGAGGGTGCAGGCCCCCAGGTCGGTGCGTGGTTCACCGGGCGCAACGAGATACCGGGCCGGGCCTGGGAAACCAGGAGCCAGGTGGTGACCGCCGACCCCGGGCGAGCGTTCGCGTGGGAAGTGAACAGCGGCTGGGTTTACTGGGGCTACACCCTGGAACTCGAGGAGGGCGGTACCCGGCTCACCGAGTCGTGGGAGTTCCGTCCCGCGGGCATGGCGGGCTTCCGGCAGAACTTCGGCGAGCATGCCGAGGGCTTGATCTCCGAACAGGTCGCGGCGGCCAGCGCCGGGATTCCCGCGACGCTCGCCGCGATCAAACGGATCGCCGAACGGGGCTGACACTCAGCGATTGTCGGGCAGTGAGCTCGCGATCGACTCCCACGCCTCGGTCAGGTGTGCACAGAGCGGGCTGGTCTGGATAGCGACGCGTCCGGCAGTAAGGAGCTCAGCTAGCCCAACTTTGGTTGAACGGCCGAGCGTCACATTCGAGGTTGGGGACGTCTCCTGTATTCGAGTAGCTGACTACTTCATCGGGGGCGACCCTTGGTTCATACGCTCGAGTGAGGCCGATGCAGGCGTCAGCAGGGAATTCCGCGCTGACGATGGGAAGGAGTTCGGAGATGACCCCTCAGATCATCATTGAAGCAATCACGCTGCGCGAGTTACCGATTGATGCGATCACACGTGCGATCGTCCGGCACCCCGCATGGAGGGCCGGCCGAGGCCGAGTGGATCCGCGAATCATTGCCGCCAATGTGGAGGATCGCCTCGGCGCCGAGACGGGCGAGTTCCGCGGTCTTGCGTTCGACTCATCGGCCAATGAGGCATGGGATATCTGTGGCCACGTCGACCGACTCGATGACATCGCGATGACCTCGACTGCGGCAACGCCACTCCCGTCGCCGGAGGAGTTGGGCCAGGCACTTGAGATTCTTCGTGCCGACGAAAGATTCGCTCACGCGAGCGGTGACGACGTCGTGGTGTACCAACCGATGCCTCCACTGGCCGACCTGGAACAGGATGACGGCACGTATACCCGGCGCATCAATCTGGGCATCCTGCGTCCGGCCGGTGGTCCCCGACATCACATCGTTTCGGTCGACATCGCCAGGCGACTCGTCGACTGGTACCCGATCGGCGTACATTCGCCCACCGACGCCGATTGCGAACGCATGCTTCCTGCGGGAGTGGATGTCGGGCAGGACCCCAATGGCCACGCACGGGTGCGGGTGCGGGTGCTGGACGGCGGGACGGAGTTGTGGAACTTCGTTCTGGTTCGCCCGCGGAATTCGGAACCGGCCACGTACGGGAAGGGTTCCGGCGTCGAACTGCGAGACGTTCGTTTCCGGGGCAAGTTGGTTCTATACCGGGCCCATGTGCCGATCCTGAACGTGCTGTACGACGATGGCGTGACGTACCGCGATTGGCAGCGACAGGAGACGGTATTCCAGGCGGTAGGCCAGGACCCGGTGGGACCCGGTTGGCGGCTCTGCACGCAACCGCCAAGGACAATTCTGGAGGCGGGTACGGACGCAGGTAATTTTCAAGGCGTCGCACTGCACTATGACAATGGCGAGCTACGCATTGTGAGCGAGATGGCTGCGGGCTGGTATCGCTACGTCTCAGATTGGCGGCTGCGCGACGACGGCACCATCGGAGCCCGATTCGGGTTTGCGGGCACCCGCAATCCCCGAACGTGTATGCGTCATCAGCATCATGTGTATTGGCGCTTCGATTTCGACATCAACGGCAGTGCCCAAGATGTCTTCCAGGTTCGGCGAATGGTCGTCCCGCCTGGCGGGGGACCGATCCGTCTGGAGTGGCGTCCGATAGTCCGCGAGACCCAGTTCAAACGAAACGTCGCCACGCAGCGGGGATACCGGGTGATCGATAAGGCGACCGGGAGCGGATACCGCATCGTGCCGAGCTCAGGGGACGGCACTGCTGACAGTTACGGCGTCTCGGATATGTGGGTCTTGCGCTACCACGCAGACGAAATCGACGACGGTGTGTCGGTAGTTGGTGGAACGCCTGCGCAGACTCAGACTCAGCTCGCCCGGTACGTGAGCGGGGAATCGGTCGACGGTGAGGATGTCGTGGTCTGGTACGCGGGCCATTTCATCCACGACGAGCATCATCCAAATCCGAGCCAAGGCCACATCATCGGGCCGAACCTCGTCCCGCACGCTTGGTAGCGCCAGCACGTCAGGACTCGATCTTCTCCGGTTCCTGGCTGCTTTCCCGGTTCTTCCACGCCGGGACGCTGCGGGCGGGCCGATGCCGCACCACCTGTGGCCACCAGAACCACTTGCCCATCAGCGCCGCGATGGACGGGGTCATGAACGACCGGATGACCAGGGTGTCGAACAGCAGGCCCAGGCCGATCGTCGAACCGATCTGTGCCACCACGGTCATCTCGCTGGCCACCATGGACATCATGGTGAAGGCGAACACGAGGCCTGCGGCCGTCACCACCGAACCGCTGCCGCCCATCGCGCGGATGATCCCGGTGTTGATGCCGCCGTGCAGTTCTTCTTTCATGCGGGCCACCAGCAGCAGGTTGTAGTCCGCGCCGACGGCCAGCAGGACGATCACCGTCATCGCCATCACCATGAAGTGCAGTTCGATGCCGAGGATGTGCTGCCACAACAGCACTGAGAGTCCGAACGACGTGCCGAGTGACACCACCACGGTGCCGACGATGACCGCCGCGGCGATCAGGCTGCGCGTGATGATCAGCATGATGACGAAAATCAGCGTCAGCGCGGCGATCCCGGCGATCAGCAGGTCGTAGTTGTTGCCTTCCTGCATGTCCTTGAAGGCGGCCGCGATACCGCCGAGGTAGATCTTGGAGCCCTCCAGCGGGGTGCCCTTCACGGCCTCCTTGGCGGCCGCTTTGATGTCGTCGACCAGCTTGATGCCGTCGGCGGTCAGGGGATCACCATCGTGGGAAATGATGAACCGCACCGACTTTCCGTCGGGGGAGATGAAGCTCTTCATCCCGCGCTTGAAGTCGGCGTTGTTGAAGGTGTCCGGCGGCAGATAGAACGTGTCGTCGTTCTTGGAGTCGTTGAAGGCGTCGCCCATGGCGGACTGGTTCGCCTGCATCTCGTTGGTCTGGTCCTGCATGCCCTTCTGCGTCTGGTACATCCGCAGCATCATGTCCCGCGACGACTCCATGGTCGAGATCTGCGAGGGCAGCGTCGACAGCATCTGCGGCATCAGCTGATCGAGGCGCTGAAGGTCGGGCAGCAGTTCCTGGAACTGGTCGGTGGTGGCGTCGATGCCGTCCAGGGCGTCGAACACCGAGCGCATCGAGAAGCACACCGGGATGTCGTAACAGTGCGGTTCCCAGTACAGGTAGTTACGGATGGGCCGCAGGAAGTCGTCGAAATCGGCGATGCTGTCCCGCAACTGGGCGATGTCCACGGCCATGTCGGTGCTCTTGCTCACCATGCTGTGGGTCGTCGCGCTCATCTCCGTCATCAGCGCGATCATCCGGTTCATCGTGGCGATGGTGGATTCCATGTCGCCGGCCTGCGTGAGCATGTTGGCGAACATGTCTTCCATGTACTTCTCGTTCATCTTCTGCGAGGCGCTGCCCATGCTCATCTGCGCGGGGATGGTGCTGAACTTCAGCGGCTTGCCGTCCGGCCGGGTGATGGCCTGCACGCTGCCGATCCCGGGCACCCGGAAGATGGCCTTGGCGATCTTGTCGATCACCAGGAAGTCCGCCGAGTTGCGCAGGTCGTGGTCGGACTCGATGAGCAGCAACTCAGGATTCATCCGTGCCACCGAGAAGTGCCGTTCCGCGGCGGCGTAACCCTCGTTGGCCGGCAGATCCGGGGGCAGGTAGTTGCGGTCGTTGTAGTTGGTCCGATATCCGGGCAGCGTGAGCAGACCGACCAGGGAGAGCGCGACGGTGGCCAGCAGCACCGGGCCGGGCCAGCGCACCACCAGGGCGCCGATCTTGCGCCAGCCGCGGATGCGCATGGTGCGCTTGGGTTCCAGCAGATTGCGGAAGCGGCTGGCGACGGTGACCACCGCCGGGCCCAGGGTCAGCGCGGCGAAGACAGCCACCATCATGCCGACCGCCATCGGGATGCCCAGCGACTGGAAGTACGGCAGCTTGGTGAAGTGCAGGCACAGCATGGCCCCGGCGATGGTCAGACCGGACGCCAGCACCACGTGGGCGGTGCCGTGAAACATGGTGTAGTAGGCCGATTCCCGGTCTTCGCCGAGACTTCGGGCTTCCTGATATCGGCCGATCAGGAAGATGGCGTAGTCGGTGGAGGCGGCGATCGCCAACGTCACCAACAGCTGGGTGGCGAACGTGGAGAGCCCGATCAGGTCGTGATAGCCGAGGAACGCGACCACACCGCGCGCCGCCGACAATTCGAGCACCACCATCACCAGGACGATGAGCACCGTCGTGATGGAGCGGTACACCAGCAGCAGCATGGTGATGATGACGACGAAGGTGACCAGCTCGATCATCTGGACGCTGCGGTCACCGGCGATCTGCTGATCGGCGGCCAGCGCGGACGGCCCGGTGACGAAGACCTTCACCCCGGCCGGTGGCGGGACCGCGGTGACCAGCTTCTGGGCGGCCTCCACCGATTCGTTGGCCAGCGACTCGCCCATGTTGCCCGCGAGATACACCTGCACGTAGGCGGCTTTGCCGTCAGGGCTCTGGGCGCCGGCCTCGGTGAGGGGGTCGCCCCAGAAGTCCTGCACGTGCTCGACGTGCTGGGTGTCGGCCTCCAGGCGCGCGACCATGTCGTTGTAATAGCGGTGGGCATCGGCGCCGAGTTTCTGGTCACCTTCCAGCACGATCATCACCGAGCTGTCGGATTTGAACTCGTCGAAAACCTGGCCGACCTTCTTCATCGCGATGACCGACGGCGCGTTCTGCGGACTCATCGACACCGAGCGCATCTGCCCGACGACCTCCAGCGGCGGCACCATGATGCTGAGCAGAGCGACGATCGCGATCCAGCCGATGATGATGGGGATGGCGAGGGTACGGATCCACTTCGGGATACCGCTGCGCTGGTGTTGGGGCGGGGACGCGTCCGTCACCGAAGTAGGGGCGGACACGTGCTGGCACTCTCCTGATGGCGTAGAGGTCGACTCTTTCGTACCAGATACGGTCGGCTGATGGTGCGCTACGACCGAGGAGTTGACGTCGATGGGTTTGCTTGACGGCAGAACGGCCGTCGTCACCGGCGGGGCGTCGGGGATCGGTCTGGCCACGGCGCGCCGGTTCGTCGACGAGGGCGCGCGGGTCTTCCTCACCGGTCGCCGGCAGGACCATCTGGACCGGGCCGTGGCGGCCCTCGGCGCTGCCGCGCAGGCGGTACAGGGTGACGTGGGCACGCCGGCGGACCTGGACCGGCTGTACGCGGCGGCCGGTGCGGCCGGGCGCGGCCTCGATGTGCTGGTGGCCAACGCCGGGGTGACCTCGGTGCAGCCGTTGGGTGCGATCACCGAGGACGAACTGGACCGGTTGCTGACGACAAACGTGAAAGGCGTCGTGCACACCGTGCAGAAGGCGCTGCCACTGCTGAACGACGGCGCGTCGATCATTCTGCTCGGATCCTCGACGGCCGACCGCGGCCGGCCCGGCCTGAGCGTCTACGCCGCCAGTAAGGCCGCCGTCCGGTCGTTCGCCCGGACCTGGGCCAACGAACTGAAAGACCGGGGCATCCGGGTGAACGTTCTCGTCCCCGGGTCCACGGCCACCCCCGGCAGCGACAATCTGGCCGCGCAGACCAGCCCCGGCGAGACGGTCGCCGAATTCCGCGCCGGCCGGGTGTCGACCATCCCGCTCGGGCGGTTCGCCGACCCGGAGGAGATCGCCAACGCGGCGGTGTTCCTGGCCAGCGACCTGTCCTCGTTCAGCACCGGGTCGACGGTGACCGCCGACGGTGGCGTCAACCAGGTGTGACCACCGAGCGCGGCGCGCACCACCGGTCCAGGCACGCCCGCCAGGCGACCACATCCGCGGACGCGCCGGTCCAGGCCACGTACCCGTCGGGGCGCACCAGCACGGCCGGTCCGGCGTCGGCGCGTTCGGCCTGCCGCAGCCCGGCCGCCTCGACGGGCGTCGCGCCGTGCTCACGCACCAGCACGAATCCCGGAGTGCGTTGCACTTCGGTGAGCCGGCCTTCGGTCAGCGGGATCTGCACCGCCCGCGCGCCCACCGGGCCGCGCCCGTAGCGCAACCCGACGCCGGAGAAGCTGCCCGCCACCGCATCCCGGATCGCCGGTAACCGAAGCAGCCGGGGCGCAAGGAGATTGCGAAACCCGCGCGCCACCCGCGGATGCAGTGTGACCCCGCGCGCCATCAGACCGGATTGCTGTAGCACCCGCGCACCGATCGGGTGGCGTTCGGTCTGGTAGGTGTCCAGCACTTCGTCGGCGGCACCGCCCAGGACGGCATCGAGTTTCCAGGCGAGATTCGCCGCGTCCTGGACGCCGGTGTTCATCCCCTGCCCGCCCATGGGGGAGTGCACGTGCGCGGCGTCGCCGGCCAGGAACACCCGTCCGTGCCGATACTGCTCGACTTGCCTTTCGTCACAATGGAATCGGGAATGCCAACCCACCTCCAGTATTCCGGGATCGGCTTGGGTGGCGCGCCCGAGCACGTCGACGATCTCGGAGGTGTCCACCGGTGTGCTGTCCGGTACCTGATGCCCGCGGTCCCACAGCATGGTGCGAAACCACTCACCTTCCGCGTCGCTGCGTCCGTAGGGCGCCAGGAACGCGAACACTTCCCGGGTGCTGTGCAGGGTGAGACCGTCGCCCGCGGGGCCGTGCGCGAGTTTCACATCTGCCAGCACGATCGAGGACAGCAGGGTCTTGCCCGGGAAGTCGGCGCCCACCAGGGTGCGCACGGTGCTGTGCGCTCCGTCGGCACCGATGACGTACCGCGCCCGCCAGGTGGTGAGGTTGCCGTTTTCGCGCGAGCGCGCCGTCACGGTGACGCCGTCGTGATCCTGTGTCAGCGCCGCGATCTCGAACCCCCGCCTGATGTCGGCCCCGTGGTCTGCGGCGTAACGGGCAAGGGCCGCATCGACATTCGTCTGCGGCGTGATCATGGCGAACGGGTAGGCCGAGTCGAGGTGGGTGAGGTTGATGCGCGCGCCGCCGAAGACCGTCACCCCCGGTGTCCGGTGCGCCTCGGCCAGCAACTCGTCGGCCACGCCGCGGGCGTCGAGCACCTCCAGCGTGCGGGGCATGGTGACGAAGGCGCGGCTGGAGGGGTTGACCGTGGGCCGGCGTTCCAGCACGGTCACCGACCGGCCGGCGCGAGCCAGATCGCCGGCGGCGGTGAGTCCGGTGGGACCCGCGCCGACCACCAGGACGTCGGTCTGGACGGTGCTCATCGGGTCACCGCCTCGGGGTTCGGGTACCAGCGGCGGATGTCGTCCGGGGTGGCGACCGCGTCCTTGTTGAAGACGAAGCGGCAGCCGGGCTGGCTGTCGTGGGCGGCGTTGACGATCGACTCGAACAGCAGGGTGTTGCCGGCCACCAGACGTACCCCTGCGCCGATGAGCACCGCGTCGTAGGTGCCGGCCTCCAACCACTGCCGGGCCTTGGCCGCGCCCGCGTCGCCGAACGGGATGAGGCAGTTGTCCACGTGATAGCCCGCGTCGCGCAGTCCCGCGACGTTCTCGTCGTTGGCCGCGCGCAGCCTGTCCCGCGACAGCCCGGGGAACTGGGCGAAGTCGGGTGAAGTCACATCGATGACGTCGGGATCGAGGCCGATCTGGATGGCAGTGACGGTCATGGCTTGTCCTTTCCGGCGGATTGAGTTCAACAACTGTTGAACTGAACGCTAGGCGTGCCCATTGCCCGTGTCAACAGTTGTTGAATACGCTGTCCGGATGACGACGAAACCGCGCGACGGCGAAGCCACCCGGGCCGCGATCCTGGCTGGCGCGCAGGCGCAGTTCGGTGAACAGGGCTTCGAGCGCACCACGATCCGGTCCGTCGCCGCGGCGGCCGGAGTGGACCCCGCCCTGGTCATGCACTACTTCGGCAGCAAGGCCGGCCTGTTCGCCGCGGCGTCGCACCTGGACATCGCCTTTCCGGACCTGTCCGACATCGCCCCCGAGGACATCGCGGGTGTGCTGATTCCGCTGTTCGTCGACGTGTGGGGACCGGACGGCTCGTTCCTGCCGCTGTTGCGTGCCGCCGCGACCAATCGGGTGGCCGCCGATGCGCTGCTGGGCGTATTCGCCGCGCAGGTGGCCCCCGCCCTGGCCGCGGTCGTACCCGACCGGCCTGCCGAGCGGGCGGCGCTGGTCGGTGCGCAACTACTCGGTGTCGCGGTCTCGCGCTACATTCTGGGCACTCCACCGCTGGTCGGCATGGCCGACGTCGAATTGGTCGAGTGGCTCACCCCGGTGTTGGCGCATTTCCTCACCCACCCCGCGCCGGGTGGTCTGTGATGGACCTCACATGACGCGGAGGTCAACTAGGTAGCGCTCTACTCGTGGCCCGGACATGGGCTGCCCATACGTTCGGAACATCAAGGTGGGCACCACTTCACACGTCCACCACGACGTTTGGGGACCACCATGTCAGCTCTGTCGATCACCGCCCACGGTGCACCAGGCACTGCCGGTCTGAAGTTGCTGTGGGACAGGTGCATTCAGCGTCTCGCCGTGCGATCGAAGTCCAGCAGAGCGGAACCGCGCCGTGCCCGTCGGCATTACCCGGCCGCGCGGCCGGCGTACATGAACGACGCCTGCATGCGGCGCGAGATGTCGCGGCTGTGACGCTCAGCCGGCCCAGACGTCCTCGACGTAGTGGTCGGACTCGACCAGTCCGATGAGCCAGTCGCGAGCCTGGCTCTCGCCGGCACCGGTACGGGCGCAATAGATGTCGAGAAACGCCTGCCGCACCGCGGGCGCCATCCGGGCGCCGTCGCCGCAGATGTAGACGTGAGTGTCCTTCGCCGGATCGCCGAGCAGTTCCCACACCTCGTCCGCGTCGGCCGAGATCCGATCCTGGACGTAGCGCACACCGTCCTGCGAGGCGCGGGAGAAGGCGGGCCGCATCCGCACGATCCCCAGATCCTCGGCGATGTCGAACTGCTCACGGAAGATGTAGTCCACCTGCGGGTCGCGAATCCCGAAGAAGCACAACGCCGGTGCATAGGGGTCGCCGGCCTGTCGCGCCGCGAGCCGGTCGCCCAGGAACCCGCGAAACGGTGCGACGCCGGTGCCCGCACTGACCAGGATCACGTTCTTGGCCGGATCCGCACCCGCCCGGAATGCCTGGCGGGCCTGATCGACGCGGGCGCGGATCTGTGCACCCGAACCCAGCGCGGCCAGATGGTTCGACGCCACACCCTTGAACAGTCCACGCCCCGACCTCGCCGGGGCGTCGAGCACACTGACCACCAGCGCAACGACTTTCGGCGACATCCGGGACGACGAGGCGATGGAGTAATGCCGCGGCGTCATCGGCTCCAGGAGTTCCAGGAGGTCGGCACCGGTGAGTGCGCAGGCCCGGAATTCCAGTACGCACTCGATGGGGCTCAGCGTGCAGGGTTCGGCCGCGTCGGCGAGTTCTTCCAGACGCTGCCGTTCCGGGACGCACGGATTGGCCGCCGCGAGCTTACGTAGCTGACTGCGGGTCGCCGGTTTGCGCAGTTCGACGAAGTGGGTGAGCAGTTCGCGCACACTGACCTCGCGGTCGAGCGCGATGAGCCGCCGCGAGGTCCGGCGCGGGTTGATCGACAGCCGCAAATCCGGGTCGATGCCGAGTTGCTCCAACACCGTGTCGACCAGCTCCGCGGGATTGTCGGCCAGCACGGTGAGATGGTCCCCGGTGTGATACTCGACGTCGGCAGGCAAGGCAACGCGGACAAAGTGTTTGGCTTGGCCCTGGGCATTCTCGTCGCTGACGAGCTCGGTGTTCTCCAGCACCGTCATGGGGGACACCGCGAACCGGGCGTCGAGGGCGGCGGTCACGGGGCCGACGATGGGGTGCAGATCGTAGAGCGGTTCCTCCGTGTCGGTGAGCACCACCGCGTCCGGATCGCCGAACTGCCGGGACAGCGCCGTCCACAGCGCCGTCGAGAACTCTTCCAGCGTCCCGGTCAGGTCACCGGAGGTGTCGGCCGCCGCGAACGGAACCAGAGGCGTACCGCCCAATTCGATCAGCCGTTCATCGATCCGCTTCGGCACCGCCTGATACGTGTCGGCCCAGTTGTGGTCGCCGACGCCGAGTACCGCGAAGTACGGGGCGCCCTCCAGCGCGGCGTCGGGTCCGGTGAGCCAGGCGAGGAATTCGCGGGCGTCGTCGGTCGGCTGGCCGTTGTAGGACGAGGCCACGATCAACACCGCGTCGGTGCCGGGCAGCCCCGCGGCGGCATCATCGAGCGGGCCGACCGTTGCGGCACAACCGATATCGCCGGCCTCTTCGGCCAGTTGGGTGGCCAGCGCGCGGCAGGTCCCGAGATTCGATCCGTGTAACACCGCCAACGTGGTGCCCGCCTTCAAGGTGGACAGCGGACCGACGGGCGTCTGGACGGCGCTGGCGGGTGCGGCCACAAGGGTGCGGTCGGCGGGTGTGCGCCGCACCAGGTCGAGGTGGAAGCCGGCGGGCCGTCGGCTCAGCGGGCCGTCCCACCGCAACACGTAGTGGGTGGAGTCGATGAGACGGTAGCGGTGCATGATGCGGGCTATGGCCATGGTCGCCTCGTGCAGGGCGAACTGCCGCCCGATGCAGGACCGGGCACCGGTGCCGAAAGGCTTGAACAACGCCGCGGGCCGCGCGGCCGCGCGATCGGGTTCGAACCGGTCCGGGTCGAACAACTCGACGTTGTCACCCCATTCCGGTTGCCGGTGCAAGGCCCCGGTGAGCACCGCGACCGACTCGCCCGCACGGATCGGGTAGGCGCCGCCGATGACGGTGTCTGACAGCGCCATCCGGTCGAAGCTGAGCACCGGCGGCGACAGTCGCAGCGTCTCGTTGATGACCTGCCGCAGGTAGCCGAACTTGCCGATGTCGTCGTAGGTCGGCAGGTACCCGTCCTCGGTGCCGAAGACCGCGTCCACCTCGGCCTGGACCCGTGCCAGCACCGCCGGGTGGTGCACCAGGTTGTACAGCGTGTTCGGCATCAGTTCCGAGGTGGTCAGCTGCCCGGCGATGAGAAAGGTCATGATCTGGTTGCGGATGTTCTGCTGGTCCAGCACGGGTTCGCCGCCCCGGCCGAGCATCACGAAGAGCAGATCGTCGGCGGCGTCGGTGCCCGCCGCGCGGTGCCCCTCGATCAGCTCGTCGAAGTAGGTCTGCAGGGTGGCCAGCTCGGTCTCGAATCGCGGTGTGGTCTCGCCCTTTCCGAGCTCTCCGAGGGCAGCGGTGAAACTCTGCGGGATCGCCGCCAGGCCGTCGTGGTCGAAGGACTGGAACTGTGCGCCGAAACCTGCCAGCGCCACGGTGTCCATCGCGAGCTTCTGCAGATCATCGGAGATGTTCACCGGTTGCCGCCCGGCCTGGGCGTCCCAGCGTGCGATCATCCGGCCGTTGATGTCGAGCATCGCGTCGTGATAGTTGCGCAGACCGGCGTAGCTGAATCCGGGTAGCAGAACATCATGTGCCTTCTGCCAATTCGGCTCTCCGTGGAAGGCGGTGAACAGACCGTCCCCGGCCAGCGGACGGACCCGGGCCAGCGACGGCGTCAGGTTCTTGGCGAAGCGTTCCTCGTCGCAGAGTTCTTCGACCAGTTCCATCGAGCAGGCGTACAGCTTGCGGAAGGTGCTGTAGTCGGCATAGAACAGCGGGCCGTGCCGTTCGCCGAGAATGTCGACGGGCAGCGCGTAGGGCCGTCCGGCCAGCTCGGCCGGACCGGGAAGCGGACCTTCGGCGGAGGGAACGTCGGTCAGTTCCGGTGCGAGCGACGGTGCGAAGTCGGCCATGTCGGGCAGCATAGGCGTCAATTCCGGGTGCCGGGATGAATCTTCGCCGCAATGGGCCGGAGCACCTTTACCATCGTCGACATGGTGCGATTGGTGCTGAATACGCTGGTATTCCTGGGGTCTGCGGCCATCGGTTTGCTGGTCGCGGCCTGGCTGGTGCCGGGCGTGCGGGTCTCGGTGTCGGGGTTCATCGTCGCGGTCGCGGTCTTCGCGCTGGCGCAGGCAGTCCTGGCACCGTTCATCGCGAAGATGGCGTCCCGCTACGCGTCGGCCTTCCTGGGCGGAATCGGCCTGCTGTCAACGTTTGTCGCACTGTTGCTGGCCTCGGTGCTGACCCACGGTCTGGCCATTCGCGGTGCCGGCTCCTGGATCGCCGCGACCGTGGTGGTGTGGCTGGTGACGGCGATCGCCACTCTGCTGCTGCCGCTACTGGTGGTGAAGAAGAAGATCGGCAAATCCTGACGGCGGGATGACTTTCGGCCGCCGCCGGGGTCCATACATGTGTGTGGACCACCTTGCCTCGGCGCGTGTGCGCGACGATAGCGGTCAGTTCGGCCGTGCTGCACGCACTCGCACTGGGCTCTTCGGCCGCCTTCGTCGGTGTGCTGATGATCGTCGGCTGCCTGTCCTGCGCGTGGCACCTGTGGTGGCACGACTCGATCAGGGCGTGGCTGACCGTCGCGCTGATGAATCTGGCGATGATTGCCGTGCACCTGCCGATGTCGGCGGGGCATCACCACAACGGCGGCCCGTCGGCGCCGCCATCCACCCTGATGACGTGGGGCATCGGCGCGGCCATCGTGGAGGTGGGAGCGGCGACGGTGGGGCTGTACCTCAAGACCCGGTCGTCAGACCCCGATCAGCGTGTCGATCCAGCCCCGCGCAAAGTACAGCAGGAACCCGGCCGCAACGACCCACAGCAGCGGGCTGACCTCACGGCCCTTGCCTGCGGCCGTGCGCACCACCGCCCATGAGATGAATCCGACGCCGATCCCGTTGGCGATCGAATAACTCAACGGCATGACCGCGACCGTGAGCACCACCGGCAGCGCCACCGAGAAGTCCGCGAGATCGATCTCGCGCAGGTGCGAGGCCATCATGGCGCCGACGATCACCAGGGCGGCGGCCGCCACCTCGGTCGGCACGATGGCCGCAATCGGCGTCAAAAACATTGCGGCCAGGAACAATCCGCCCGTCACCAGGCTGGCCAGACCGGTCCGTGCGCCCTCGCCGATGCCCGCGCCGGACTCGATGAACACCGTGTTCGACGACGCCGACACCGAGCCGCCGACCACCGCACCGGCGCCCTCGACGACCAGTGCGGACTGCAGGCGGGGGAAGTTGCCGTGCGCGTCGGCGACACCGGCCTGACGCGACAGCCCGGTGAAGGTGCCCATCGCGTCGAAGAAGTTGGTGAACACCAGGGTGAACACCAGCATGATGGCGGCCAGGACACCGACGCGGCCGAAGCTGTTCAGGCTGAAGTCTCCGACCAGCGACAGATCTGGGATCGAGAACGGTGAGCCCTGCAACGTGGGAACCGACAGCCCCCAGCCGCCGGGTTTTTCGACGGCCGATCCGAGATGCCAGATGGCCTCGATGACGACCGCGACCACCGTGCCGATGACCAGGCCTATGAGAATCCCGCCGCGCACCTTGCGGGCCACCAGGACACCGGTGACCAGCAGCGTGAACACGAACACCACCGTCGGGATGCTGGTGATGGATCCTGCGCCCTGCCCGCCCAGGCCGACCGGCGGTGACGGACCGCCGGTGGAGGCGACGAACCCGGCGTCCACCAGACCGATGAACAGGATGAACAATCCGATGCCCGCGGTGATCGCCAACTTCAGTTGCATCGGCACCGCGTCGAAGATCAGCCTGCGCAGTCCGGTCACCGCCAGCAGCACGATGATGAGGCCGTTGATCACGACCAGCCCCATCGCCTCGGGCCAGGTGAGCGAACCGACCACCGAGGACGCCAGGAACGAGTTGATACCGAGGCCGGCCGCGAAGGCGAACGGCAGCCGCGCGATGACCCCGAACAGGATGGTCATCACGCCCGCGGCGAGCGAGGTCACCGCGGAAATCTGGGTGAACGCCAGCTTGTCGCCGGCGACGTCGGCGCTGCCGGACAGGATGATCGGGTTCAGCACGATGATGTACGCCATCGCGATGAAGGTGACGACGCCGCCGCGCAATTCGGCGGCGACGGTCGAGCCACGGGAGCTGATGTCGAAGAAGCGGTCCAGCCGGTTCACGGTTCGACCTTAAAGGGTGGTGCCTAGTGACTGCGGGCAGATCCGGTCAGGGCGGCGCCGGCGCCGTCCTGCAGCAAGCAGATGACGGTGCTCGGCAGTGGGTTGTGGGCGGTGCGGTCCTGATTCGAATCGATCAGATAGCTGACGGTGTAGCCGCCCGACCGTCCGGTGTAAGCGGCGAGCGCCTCGGTGCAGCGCTGGTTCGCGATATCGGTGACCGCCGCGTCCACCGGTATGGGTGCGCGTTGGTAAACCTCCGCGCGGTGCGGCGCCGCGCAGTCCACCAGCGTCACGTCGACGGCGCCTTCGTCCACGGCCGGCACCTGATCTATGCAATCGCCGACCTGGAGGTTGAACCACGGCTGGATGGGCGACACCGAGGCCGGGGCCGCCGTCGCCACCGTGGTGGTGGTTGTGGTGGTTGCCGCCGAGGAGGTCGTCGGGGCCGCGGTGGGTCCGCCGCAGCCCGTCACCAAGGCCGCGACGCAAAGAGTCAGTGGCGCAAGGAGACTGCCCGTCCGCACGCCATGAAGTTTAGATCCTGCACGCGCGGACAGGCCGGATCGCGGATTTGTTCCCGCCGTTCCGAGCCGAAACTGTGATGTAGCCCTTGTAACGGATCTCGGTGCGCGGCGATGAAACATGCGAGACAGCTGCTGGCCCCGGGCCAGTGTCGGGGGAGATGGCTGCAACATGGCAGCTGTGGCTGAGATGCCACGCTCCCTGGACCTTCAGAGGAGTGGATGCACGGTGGGTGCAACGCGCGAATTTTCTGCCGGGCGATACGTCGTCGCCGGAGTCGCTTCGACGGTGGTCATCTCGCTGACCGCGTTGACCGCGGGACTGGCTCCCGCGGTGGCGGCCCCGAGACACGATGGGCCTTCGCCGACGACGGTGTCCGAGAAGCCGTCGCCGGCGGTGGTGGCTGACGACTCCGCTCCCACGACCACGGTCCCGGTCTCCGAGCCCAGGACCGCCAAGACGCAGGAACCTGCCACCGACGCCGAAGCGCCCACGGCGGCACCACAACCGACCACCTCGCAGGCACCCGCCCCCGTGGTGGAAGCACCGGTCGTGGTTCCGACGGCGACCGCCGCGCCCACCCCCGCGACGACGGCGGCCCCGCCGCCCGCGCGCACCACCACGACCAAGGTCGCCGAACCCACCACCCGGGAACCCGCGCCGACGCCGAAGGTAACCGAAGCGCCCAAGCCGACCGAGACACCCAAGCCGACCGAAGCGCCCAAGCCGACCGAGACACCCAAGCCGACCGAAGCGCCCAAGCCGACCGAGACACCCAAGGCCGCCGAGACCCCGGCGCCGCGGGTGGCCCGCACCGGTGAGCGTCCCGCACCGGTCGATCAGGTCACCGAGACGCCCGCCGAAGGCAGCGTCACACCCGCCGCGCAGACCCCGGAACCGGAAACCACGCCGCCTGCGCAGACCGTCCAGGCGGTGGCGCCCGAGGCCACCCCGACACTGACCGCCAAACCCTCCGCGACCGAGACGTCCTCGACCGTCGCCAAGGCGGCCCGGCCCATCGAGACCCTGAAGCCGCAGACCCTGGACGCACCCGAGGCGGATATCGAGGTGGCGCGCAACGCCGCGCCCGTCGAGGAGAGGCAGCCCGAACCCGCGGCCGAGCACGATGTCGCCGCGCTCGCGGTATCGCTGAAAGTCAACGACCGCAACAACAACCGAACTGACAACCGCATCGACGATCGGGACTGGAACCGGCCCGACTTCGACCACCGCAACGACCGGGGCGACCGCCTGGACTGGGACCGCAAGGTGCGCCAGTGGCGGCCGGACTGGGTGCAGTACGACGAGTACTACCGGCCGATGATCTTCAACCCGTACCGCGACCCGGTGCGCGTCGTGTACATGTACCAGAACCGGCCGCGCATCGTGCAGATCAATCCGTTGCAGCGGGTGGTCATGTACGCCGCCGACCTCGCCGCATACAGCTTCACCGCGGTCGTCGTGAACGCACTCAACACCGCCGTCAACGTCGCGGTCGGCAGCTTCTTCGGCGGCGGGTTCATCCCCACGGCCGGGCTGCTGCGCCCGCCGCCCCCGCCGCCGGTGCTGCGCTATGACAACGTGCCGGTCCAGGTGCGCTACTCACAGGCCGTCTACGAGCCGTTCCGGGTGCAGCGCATCGTCGACGTCGGCGATGACAGTCGCTACGGCGAACGCAAGGTGCTGCTCGACGGTGTCACGCCGGCCTGGGGAGTGTGGAAGCAGTCGGGTACCGGTGAACGCCAGTTCGAGGTGCACCGGACCCAGCAATTCCCCGGACTCGACGACCCGCGGGAAGCGCCGTTGCCCGGCGACTACCGGATGCAACTCGTCTCAGATACCGCTGCCGACACCCCGTCCGGGTTGGACCGCAACCAGGTCTACCTGATTGCGGCGGCGGTGGCGTGCTCGGTGCTGAGCCTGGGTGCCGTCGGCCTGGTGGGCCTCATCGGGCGCCGGCGCGGAATGTAGCCCTCGGTCAGGCGTGCACGTCGCGCAGACCGACCGCTCCGCGCAGCCCCGAGCAGTTCACGCAGCCGATGCAGCCGACGCAGTCGGTACACGCCACGCACCCCACGCAGGCCCGGCACTTGCGGCACGCGACGCAGCCGAGGCAGGCGGCGCAGCCGATGATGGCGGCGCACAGGATGGTGAACGCGCTGCCGAACACGGCGAAACTGGCTGCCACACCGGCACTTGCGCCGGTGGCGATCGATCCGGCGACGCCCGCGCTGTTGACGGTGGCGATGGATCCGGCGACGGCGGCGCTGCCGAGGGTGGCGATCGATCCGGCGACGGCAGCACTACCCACGGTGCCGATGGATCCGTCCACCGCGGCGCTGCCCACGGTGCCGAGGGAGTCTTCGACGACGGAGTTACCGTCCGGCCCAAGAGATGTCGGTTTCATCAGTCAGCACCCTTTCCGTTGTCCACGCGGTACACCGCTCCGTGGATGGCTGCCGCGTCGTCACTCGCCAGGAAGGCGATGGTCTTCGCGACATCGATCGGATCCATGAAACCGCGTGGCGCCGCGATCCGCATGATCAGATCCCAGTCGGCGTCGTCGGGGGCGGCGAACTCGGTCACCTGCGGGGTCAGCATCCCGCCCGGACACACCGCGTTGATGCGCACCTTCTCCTTGGTGAACTCCACCGCCAGGGCCCGGGTCAGCCCGACGAGCCCGTGCTTGGCCGCGCAGTAGGCGGCCGAGTAGACCTCGCCTTCCACGCCGGCCACCGAGGCGACGTTGACGATGTTGCCGCCGGTCTCGAGCAGATGCGGCAGCGCGGCCCGGCAGAGGTAGAACGGCCCGTTGAGGTTCACCGCCAGATCCTGGTCCCACTCGTCGTCGGTCAGCGTGATGGTCCGGCGCATCTGATGGAAGCCGGCCACATTCGCCAGCACGTCCAGGCGGCCGAACGCGTCCACGCAGTCGGCGACGGCCTGCCTGCAGGCGTCGGCTGTGCCGATGTCCACCGAGGCGAACCGGCCGCCGGGTATGTCGGCGAACACCTCCGCGAGCCGCTCGGTGTCGCGCGCGATGCCGAACACCGTCGCGCCGCGCTCGGCGAACACCTTCGCCGTCGCCGCCCCCAGGCCCGAGGACGCCCCGGTCACCAACGCCACTTTGCCGTCAAGATTGCCCATGCCCGGCACTCTCTCACGGGACAAACCCGGGACGTGTCAGAAGGGCCCTGCGATACTGCGTCGGTGAGGACGTACATTTCCGGATTGTTCGGTGCCGTTCTGCTGCTCGCGGCGCTGGTCGGCTTTGCCGGCCCGGCGCACGCCGACCAGCAGGTGATGGAGGGTGTCTACGCCCTCCACCAGGACGGGCTGCCCGACGGCGAATGGTCGATCTACCCGTCCTGCGTCCCGGTGGTGGGTGATTTGCGCGCCGAGATCCGTGACCCGGTCGCCTGCCGGCTGCACGTCAGCTCCATCCCGAAAGAGATTGCCAAGGGCGGCGACGCGGTCCTGACGAACGGGGTGTGGGCCTACAACATCGGTTCCGTCGACGGCCTGACGTGTCCGGACGGCAGCCTCAAGCCGCTGATGGAGACCTACCAGTTCGACAGCAACACGTTGACCGGCACCCACATCATCTCGCACAACCAGGTCTGCGGTCTGCCCGCGACGCTGGACAAGAAGCCGTTCACCCTCTCCTATCTGCGCCCGCTGCCGATCCCGATCACCCAGTACCCGCTGATCTGTGAGCCGGGTGGCTTGCGCCGCTGCTTCTGACCAGCGGCGCTACGCTCACCGTTCGATGACTGATCACACTCGGCTGGAGCGATTCGAACAACGCACCGAATGGCTGATGGCCGTTGTGGCCCTGATGTTTCTGGGTTGCTACTCCATTCAGGTGCTGGCCGAGCCGCACGGCGCGGCCGACGAGGCTGTTCGGTACGTCATGATCGGGTTGTATCTGGCGTTCGTCGCGGACTACCTGGCGCGGTTCTATCTCGCCGATCCCCGCGGAAAATGGTTCCTGCGCAATCTGCTCGACCTGGCGATCGTCGTGTTGCCGATGTTCCGCCCACTGCGGCTGATCAGCCTCGCGGTGGTGCTGGAGGTCCTGCAGCGCGCGGTCGGGCACAGCATCCGGGGCCGCGTCGCGGCATACACCGCGGGCGGCGTGGTGATGATCGTCTACGCCGCATCCCTGGCCGTGCTGGATGTCGAGCGGTACGCCCCGCATGCCCAGATCACCTCATTCGGCGACGCATTGTGGTGGGCCATCAGTACGGTGACGACCGTCGGCTACGGCGATCTGGCCCCGGTGACCTTCGGCGGCCGCCTGATCGCGGTGGCGCTGATGATCGCCGGGATCAGTCTGCTCGGCGTCGTCACCGCGACGCTCGCGTCCTGGATCGTGGAGAAGGTGGCCGAGGAGGACACCGCCAACCAGGCGGCGACCGCCGCGCACATCGAAGAACTGCGCGACGAGATCCGCCGCATGCGCGACGGGCCGAACTAGGAGGAGAACGCCCGATGAAGCGAATAGTGGTGTGGGGGACCGGTTTCGTCGGGACCATGGTGATCGGCGAGATCGTCAAGCACCCGCTGTTCGAACTCGTCGGGGTCGGCGTCAGCAACCCGGAGAAGGTGGGTCGCGACGTCGGTGAGATCTGCGGGCTCGAGGCGCCGATCGGGCTGACCGCCACCGACGACGTCGACGCCCTCATCGCGCTGGAACCGGATGCGCTGGTGCACTACGGGCCGACCGCGGCGCAGGCCGACGCCAACATCGACCTGATCACCCGCTTCCTGAGGGCCGGGATCGACGTCTGCTCGACGGCGATGACACCGTGGGTGTGGCCGCACATGCGGCTCAACCCGCCGTCCTGGATCACCCCGATCGACCAGGCGTGCGCGGCCGGGGGAGCGTCGTGCTTCACCACCGGCATCGACCCCGGCTTTGCCAACGACCTGTTCCCGCTGACACTGATGGGTCTGTGCTCGGAGGTGCGCAGCGTGCGGGCCTCCGAACTGCTCGACTACACGAACTACACCGGTGACTACGAGTTCGAGATGGGCATCGGCAAGCCGCCCGAGTACAAGCCACTGCTGGAACACCGCGACATCCTGGTGATGTCGTGGGGTGCCACGGTGCCGATGATCGCGCACGCGGCCGGCATCACGCTCGACGAGATCACCACCACCTGGGAGAAGTGGGTGACACCCGAGGACCGCAAGTCCGCCAAGGGTGTCATCCAGGCCGGGAACGTGGCCGCCGTCCGGTTCACCATCAACGGGCACTTCCGCGGCGAGACCCGCATCCAGCTCGAACACGTCAACCGGATCGGTCTGGACGCGGCGCCGGACTGGCCGACCGGCAACGACAACGACGTCTACCGCGTGGACATCGACGGCACGCCGAGCATCTCGCAGGAGACCGCCTTCCGGTTCACCGACGGCTCCGGTCGCGACGCGGCCGCCGCGGGGTGCCTGGCAACGGGTCTGCGGGCACTGAACGCCGTGCCCGCGGTGAACGCGTTGGCGCCCGGTTGGGTCACAGCACTGGACCTTCCGCTGATCCCGGGGGTCGGCACCATCCGCTGACCAGCGCCGAGTAACGCCGCTCTGGCAAATTCAGATGGACAACCCGATAGGGTTTCCTGAAGGCGGGTGTGATGACGGAGTCGGTAGGGCTGTCGATTGGTGCCACCAATCTGGCGGCGGTGACAGTGGGCCGGGCGGCGGTGACGCGCCCGGCTGTACTGACGCGGGGACGCGGCGCGGTGTTCACCGATTTCGTGGATCGGGTCGGGGACCCGGTCGGGCTGATCGGGGCCGACGGATCCACCCACCGTGCGGAGACGTTGCTCACCGAAGCGCTGCGCGGGCTGCGCGCCGCGGTCCCGCACGCCGCGCACACCGGCATCAGCCATCCGGCGCACTGGCATCCCCGGCAGATCGACGCGCTGCGTGCCGCGCTGGCCGCCGACCCTGAATTGGGTTCGGCGCCACTGTTTTCCGATGCGGTGACGGCGTTGGTCGCGCTGGCCGACACCCCCGGATTACCCGCGCGCGGGGTGGTCGTGCTGTGCGATTTCGGGGGCACGGGCACCAGCATCACGGTGGCCGACGCCGCGAACGGATACCAGCCGATCGCCCCGACGCTCCGCTATGCCGAGTTGTCCGGCGCGTTGATCGACCAGGCATTGCTCACCCAGGTACTGGCCGGCATACCGGGTGCGGCCGACGCCGCGGGCACCGCGGCGATCGGCTCGCTCACCCGGCTCCGGGCGGACAGTCGCACAGCCAAGGAGCAACTGTCGGGCGCCACGGCGGCCGTCGTCCCGGTGGATATACCCGGCCATCGCACCGAGCTGCGGATCACCCGCGACGAACTCGACGACGCGCTGCGGGCGCCGCTGACCGACTTTCTCGTCGTCCTGCAGGAAACGTTGCAGCGCAGTGGAATTCGCCCGGCCGAACTTGCGGCCGTGGCCTCGGTCGGCGGGGGAGCGCGCATCCCCGCCGTCACGACCGCCCTGTCCGAGCGGTTCCGGGTTCCGGTGGTCACGACGCCGCAACCCTGGCTGGCGGCCGCGATCGGCGCCGGGATCCGGGCCGGCCACTCGACCGCGGACGAGGGGGTCACCACCGTCACCCCGCTGGCGCCGCCCGCTCCGGTGGGCGACCCGGCCATGTCGAGCACATTCCGTGCCCTTGCCTGGTCTCAGGACACCGATGAGGTGCCCGGCCCGGAGCCGTTCGTCGTCGACCACCCGATCGAGTCACGGCCGGAGATACATTTCACGGACCGGGACGAACCCGAACCCGAACCGGTCCCGTGGTACCGCCGGCCCGCGCTACTGCTGGGCGCCGGCGCGGCCGTCGTGCTCGCGGTGTGTGCAACCGCGACCGTGGTGGTGATGCGTTCCGACCAGACGCAGACACCCGCCCCGCAGAGCACGACGGCGACCGCCACCGCGAACCCCGCCACCCCGTCGCAGGCCCCACCGGAGCCGATACCCGCCGAGGCGCCCGCACCGGCACCCGAAGCTCCACAGCAGACGCGCACCGTCACCCGGCAGGCGCCAGTCACACAGGCGCCGGCACCCGAACCCACCACGGAAGCTCCGCCCGCGACTCCGACTCCGGCACCGGCACCGGCACCGGCACCGTCGCCGGAGCCCACCACCGAAGCACCGAGCCCACCGCCGCCCCCGCCGTTCATCCCGACGATCCCGACCATCCCGCCGATACCCACGATCCCGGGCCTGCCACCGTTCATTCCACAACCGGGGCAAGCGTTTCCGCACTAGGGTGGAGCCGATGAGCACCGGTGCCGATGTGGTGATCGGCCGATTGCTGGCCGGCGGAGTCGATGTCTGTTTCGCCAATCCGGGCACCTCGGAGATGCATTTCGTGGCCGCACTGGACCACACGCCGTCGATGCGGGCCGTGCTCTGCCTCTTCGAAGGGGTGGCCACCGGCGCCGCCGACGGCTACGCGCGGATCGCGGGCACGGCCGCGGCCACCCTGCTGCACCTGGGACCCGGACTGGCCAACGGCCTGGCCAACCTGCACAACGCGCGGCGAGCGCACAGTCCGGTGCTCAACATCGTCGGCGATCACGCCACCCACCACACCGAGTTCGACGCTCCGCTGGAATCCGATATCGAGGCGCTGGCCCGATGGCCGGAGGGGCTGGTGTTCCGGCCCGCCACCGCGGATGCCTTGGCCGTCACGGTGGACGAGGCCGTCACCGCGGCCGCGGGCCCACCCGGGCGGGTGGCCACCGTGATCCTGCCCGCGGACTACTCGTGGAGCACCGCCGACATCCCGGTCGTCGCGCCACCCGAGGCCCCCGCCGGCGACGACGTCCATTCCGATATCGAACCGGTGGCGGAGGTCCTGCGCACCTACGGCCCGAACACGGTCCTGTTTCTCGGGGGAGCGGCCACCACCGAGTCGGGATTGATTGCCGCGGAACGCATTTCGTCCGCCATGGGAGCCAGGGCGCTGGTCGAGACGTTCCCGGCCAGGCTGGTCCGCGGGACCGGCATCCCGCCCATCGACCGGCTCGCCTACCTGGCCGAGCAGGCCGAGCAGCAGCTGGCCGATGTCACGCACCTGATCCTGGTGGGCGCGCGTTCACCGGTGGCCTTCTTCGCCTACCCCGGAAAGGCGAGTGGGCTGGTGCCGCGTGGCACGCAGATCCACACGCTGGAGCCGGCCGACCTGGACCGGCTCGCCGATGCGCTGGGCGCTCCGCCATCAGCACCTGCCACCCGGACGCCCCCGGCGCTGCCCAGCGGCCCGCTCACCGTGGCCAACTGGGCCGAGGTCGTCGGGGCGCTGTTGCCCGAGCACGCGATCATCGTCGACGAGGCCAACACCAGCGGAGTGCTGCTGCCTGCCGCGACCGCCGGCTCGCCGCGACATGACGTGCTGACCCTGACCGGCGGTGCCATCGGGCAGGGTCTGCCGGTCGCGGTGGGCGCCGCGGTTGCCGCCCCGGACCGGCCGGTCATCGCCCTGCAGGCCGACGGCAGTGCGCTGTACACCATTTCGGCGCTGTGGACCATGGCCCGCGAGCGCCTCGATGTCACCGTGGTGATCCTGAACAACCATGCGTATGCCATCCTGCAACTGGAGCTGGCCCGGGTGGGTTCGTCGGCCACCGGGCCGCAGTCGCGATCACTGCTTGATCTGGGCGATCCGAACATCGACTTCGTCGCCATCGCACAAGGATTCGGGGTTCCGGCGACCCGCGCAGGCACCGCTGAGGAACTCGCCGCACAGTTCCGGGCCGCCGTGGCCGAACCCGGTCCACATCTGATCGACGCGGCCATTCCCGCCTGGGGCTAGGGCGATTTCGGCCGTTTGTGCAGCACGACCACCGCGAGCGGAATGCGGGTCTCCTCGGGCGCGGCAGCCAGTCGGGCCGCTACACCGGCCTCGAGTGCCTCGTAGAACGCCGGCCTGCGCTCCGGTGGCAGCACCCCGATCAGTGTCGGGAACACCGCGGCCCGCACGAACGCCGCCCACTCCGCCCCGAAACGCCTTGCGTCACCGTCGATCTGATACTGATTCCAGAACCGGTCCTCGGCGTCGAAGACCTCGAGGTGCTCGATGGCGAGTTGCTCCAGCCGGCCGGACGGGGCGAACGGTGCGTGGAAATCGCCGGCGCGGCGTCCGGCGATCGGGATGCTCATCCGGCTCACCTCGTCCTCGGTGATCACCTCGCGGTCCACCAGTTCGGTCAGTTCGGCCATCAACGCCTGTAAGACCGGCCGGTAGCCGAACTCACCGTCGTCGGAGACGGCCATGGTGATCACCACCGTGCGCCCACCCGGGCACAGTTCGCGGCCGCGGAACGCGACGAATTCATGCCAGTCGAACGCGGCTTGCTTCTCGTGTGCCGCGCGCACATCCGGGTCGGCGCTGAACGACGCATGGATGTGGTCGGGCACCGCGGCGGGCACGCGACCCAGCCACAGCACCGCCCACGCCGACCAGCCCAGGTTGACGCTGTTGGACGGGATGATCTGCGTGTAGAACGACCGCCCTACCGCCGACGCGTAGGCCGCGCGATCCTTCTTCAGGTAGCTGTCGGGGTCCTCGGCGAGGATGCGGAACAGCGCACTGAAGTCGTTGTCAGGGACGTCGGTGTGTGTCACCAGGATGGAGTGTTCGGAGCGGGTCCGCGCGCGCAGGACGGAGATGGCCGCCGAGATCGGCAACAGCGAGTTGTGCCCGTTGGCCGCACCGTAATCGGCCAGCACGATGGGCCGGGGCGAGGACGGGATGGGTACCAGCTGGGCGGCCTGCTCGAACAGGGCGATGGCCCGTTTCAGCCCGGCGGCCTGCAGCCGGGAGCCTGCGGTATAGAACGAACTGCCCGGTGGGATCGGTCGCACCACCACACTGGATTCTCGGCTCGAACTGGACACAGCGACGACGGTAGTCCTTTGCCGCCGTACGCACCGTCCGGAGGGGGACGTGACACACTTCGCCTATGAGCGCCTCGACCGTGCCCAAAATTCTCACCGCCGTCGCCGTGGTGACCATGATCCTGTCGGGTATCGCCTTCGTGGTGGCACTGGTGCTCAACGCGTTCGTCCTGGACAAGTACAACGCCTACGGCGAAGTGCCGATCCCGGGCAGCAGCACCCTGCACCTGCCGGCCGGCGAGGTCACCATCAGCTTTCACACCCAGATCATCGGCACCACCAACGGCGGCCTGCCGATCCCCAATCTGAAGCTCAGCACCGACCCGCCGGCCGGTGTCGCCGAACCCGTGGTGACCGAGAACATCGGCAGCACCACCACCGTCAACAACGATGCGCGGGTGCGGGTGTGGGTGGCCCGGATCGCAGAGGAAGGCGACTACCGGATCTCCACCGACGGCAACGTCAGCGCGTTTCTCAGCCCGCGGTTGGCGTTCGGTCACGGCAGCCCGGTACCCAACCTGCCCTGGTGGGCGGCCGCCCTGTTCGGGGCGGCCGTGGTGGACCTGATCATCGCCCGGGTGTGGGCCGCCAAGGTGCGGCGTCGGCCGAACCCGGTCGGTGTGGCGCCGACGTTCACCATCGACTCGGGTCCGTCGTTCACCCCGACCGACGACGGCATCCGGATTCAGCAGCTGAAAACGCTTGCCGCGCTGCGTGACTCCGGTGCCCTGACGCAGGACGAGTTCGAGTCCGAGAAGCGCCGGTTGCTGGGAAGCTAGGCGGCGCTCAAGGCCAGCCGTGACCTCTGAAAGGTGCCGGCCGGCGTGAACCGGCCCAATACTTCGTCGGCGGGTTCACCCGCGAAATCGGTGATCAGCGCCTTGGCTGATTCCTCCGACGTGACGGACTCGAAGGGCCGCGGGTTGTCCAGCAGGCCCAGCAGTTTCGACGCGAACGGCGCGCTCGCGCTGGCCGCCGCGAAGAACAGGGCGCCGTAGGCCGCCAACTCCGGGTCGGCCAGGAACAGCCGGGTCACCACCTGGGCGGCGCGGGCCCGACGGTCGTAGAACTCTTCGAATGTGGCTGTCAGCCAGGCGGTGTCGAACGGGCCGTGGTGGGCGCCGGCCTTGTGCACCAATGCGGCCGCCTGGATGAGGCCGCCCTGCGCGCCCTGGCCCGCGATGGGGTCGAACGCGACGGCGGTGTCGCCCAGCGCCGCAACGGGATGACCACTCGCGGTGTGGCCCACGCCGGCGCGGACCACCTGGGTGACAGCGCCGGTCAACCACGAATGCGGGTCTTCCTCGATGACCTGCAACTGCGACACCTCGGGCAGATCCCAGTCGATGTGATCGCGGTGCAGCTCGGTCGCGACCGACAGGGCGGAATCGGCGCCCGTGACGGAGACGAACCGGCGCTCCCAGTCACTGCCGGGCCGGGCCCACCCCAGGAACGCCCACGTCGGCCCGGCGTCCTTGTGCAGGTACGGTCCCCAGAACACCTCACCCTGGTCGGCGACCACGGTCAGCGCATTGTGTTGTCCGCCCGCCGTGCTGCGGTGTGCGAAAACATCGGGGCCGTAAGGAAGCCCGGCCACCGTGAAGGCAAGCAGGCTGCGCTGCGGCTTGGCGTACACCGTGCGGGCCGGGTCGACGGGGAACAGCGCGGACAGTCCGCCGCGGCCGGTGGCCACCAGGGTCAGATCGACCCCGGCGGCGATGGTGTCCAGCCGCTGCGGATCCACCGCCTCGACCACGAACCGGCCGCCACGCTGCTGGAACAGGGTCAGCCGGTCGTCGGCCTTGAGCCGGGTGTCGACGGCGATGCCGCGGAACCCGTCGAACCAGCCGTCGAAGGCAATGGCCTCCGTTCCGCCGTCGACCACCCGCACGCTTTCGCCCGTCGACAGCGGAGCGGTGGCCAGGTAGGTGTTCAGCCCCAGACTCTCCTCGGCGCGCTGCGCCTCACCCAGGATGAGCGCGGTACCGGTGGCCGGGACACCGTCACGCAGCCGCTGCTGGTCCAGTTCGCTGTACACGGTGACGTCAAAGCCCTTGTCCAGCAATCCCAGTGCTGCGGTCACCCCGGTCTGGCCGGCGCCGATGATCGCCGCGGTTCTCGATGTCGTCATGGCATGACTATCGGTGCGTGGTGAGCGTGCCGGTAGGGACTTGCTCAGCGTGATCGCAACGTGGTCAGGCCGGCGCGGTACCGACCAGCCTCATCAATGGATCGGTGGGGCCGATGTCGAGTGTGCATTCCCTGGGACGCGGATCGGGGACGAAAGACCAGAACATGGCACCCGCAGCGCCCTGCTTGCGCATCTCGGTGAACGCCGAGCGCAGCACACGTTCACGCTGATCCGTGGAACCGCACGACCCGGCTTCCATGCCGATCTCGGTGATCAGCAGCGGTTTGTTCAGTTCGCGGGCCTGCAGCGCCCGTCGGGCCAGGCCGTCGTACCGGTTGCCGGGCAGGTAGTCCTTGGATTCGTAGAAGTGATATTCCAGCACGTCCACGCCGGGGGAGGCGCTGACGTATTCGAACGCGTCGCCGGCCGAACCGCACTGCCCGCCGCCGGCGTGCCCGCTGAAGATGGTCGAGCCCGGATCCAGCGCGTGGATGCGGGCGCCGGTGACGTCATAGAACGCGCGCAGCACGGCCGCCGAGTCCGGGTGGCAGTACCGGCGGGTCCAATCGCATTGGCTGTCCGTGCAATCCGAGGGCTCGGGCTCACCGACGGCTGTCCAGCCCGCCAGGGCCGGCGAGCCGCCCCAGCGCTTGACGGCCGCGTCCAGCCACGCCTCGAACGTCATCGGCGAACCGTGCGGGGTGGCGGACCGCCAGCCACCGGCGTACCAGGAGTAGTCCTTGAACGAGCCGCCCTCGCAGCTGCCCTCGTTACTGGAGAGCACCGCGATGAGCAGCTGGCCGTGCCGTTCGGCGGCCCGCACCACCGCATCGAGCGCAGTGAAGTCGAGCTCGCCGGTGCGCTTGTTCACCGCGAAACTCGAATACGCGTCGAACCGGGTGAGCGAATGCGGCTGCAGCCGGCTGAAGTACTCATCGAGATCGACCTGGGCCCCGCACCCGGCGTTGATGGACCAGTTGGTGCCCAGCTGATAGGCGTTGATGCCGATGGGCCACCACGGCTTGCCGTCCAGGGTCAGCGTGCTGCCCGACACCCCGAGCGTCGGAATCGGGGGCGCCTGCACTGCGGTGACGGGTACCGGTGGTGGCGGAGGCGTCGCGCACGCCGCCGCCACCACGGCAACCACAGCCCACAGGGCCAGGGCGTGCAGGAGCCGACGTGCCATCACGCAGACACTAGTGGCCTGCGGGGGTGCCGACCATCAGCATCAGGGGATCGGACCGGAGCTGCGGTGCCGGTGGGCGATGAGGTGTGGCGCCGCCCGCACCATGGCTCGATGTCAGTGCCCCCGAGCCACCCATTCGTCGTAATTGACGAGCTCGCCACCGATGGTGGTGGTGTCGCCGTGACCGGTGTACACGACGGTCTCATCCGGCAACGTGCCCAGCCGCTTGGAGATGGACTCCAAGATGGTGGGGAAGCTGGAGTAAGAGCGCCCGGTGGCGCCGGGGCCGCCCTGGAACAGGGTGTCCCCGGAGACCACGGCGTTCAGCCCCGGTGCCGACCAGCACACCGAGCCGGGTGAGTGCCCCGGGGTGTGCAGGGCGTGCAGTTCGATACCGCCGGCCGTGAGCACCAGCCCGTCTTCGACCTTGTGAAAGTCCTTGTCCGGGTGGATTTCCCGCCACAGCATCTCGTCGGCCGGGTGCAGGAACACCGGCGCGTCGAGGGTGGCGGCGAGTTCGGGGGCGACGGTGATGTGGTCGTTGTGGCCATGGGTGCAGATGACGGCGACCACGTTGCGCCCGGCGACGGCCTCGACGATGGGGGCGGCGGTGTGGGCAGCATCGAAGACGATCACATCGTTGTCGTCGCCGATGAGCCAGATGTTGTTGTCGACGTCCCAGGTGCCACCGTCGAGGCTGAACGTTCCGCTGGTGACGACGCGTTGAACGCTCACAGAATCACGACCGAGCGCAGGACCTCACCGGCGTGCATCTTGTGGAACGCGTCTTCGATCGCGTCCAGGCCGATGCGTTCGGAGACGAACTTCTCCAGGGGCAGCCGGCCCTGGCGGTACAGCGAGATGAGGGTGGGGAAGTCGCGCTCGGGCAGGCAGTCGCCGTACCAGGAGGACTTCAGCGAGCCCCCGCGGGAGAAGAAGTCGACCAGCGGCATCTCCAGCTTCATGTCCGGGGTCGGGACACCGACGAGCACTACGGTGCCGGCCAGATCGCGGGCGTAGAAGGCCTGCTTCCAGGTCTCGGGACGCCCGACGGCGTCGATCACCACGTCGGCGCCGAACCCGTCGGTGAGGTCCTGGATCGTCTCGACCGGGTCGAGTTCTTTGGCGTTGACGGTGTGGGTGGCGCCGAACCCTCTGGCCCACTCCAGTTTCCGGTTGTCGGTGTCCACGGCGATGATCGTCTTGGCCCCGACGAGTGCGGCGCCGGCGATGGCGGCGTCACCGACACCGCCGCAGCCGATGACGGCCACGGTGTCATCACGCCCGATGGCACCGGTGTTGACCGCGGCACCCAGACCGGCCATCACACCGCAGCCCAACAGGCCCGCCACCGCGGGATCGGCTTCGGAGTCGACCTTGGTGCACTGGCCCTGGTGCACCAGGGTCTTGTCGGCGAACGCGCCGATGCCCAGTGCGGGGGTCAGTTCGGTGCCATCGGTCAGCGTCATCTTCTGGGTGGCGTTGAACGTGTCGAAGCACAGGTGCGGGCGGCCGCGCTTGCAGGCTCGGCACTCGCCGCACACCGCGCGCCAGTTCAACACCACGAAGTCGCCGGGCTCGACATGGGTGACGCCCTCGCCGACGGATTCCACGGTGCCGGCGGCCTCATGGCCCAGCAGGAACGGGTATTCGTCGTTGATGCCGCCTTCGCGGTAGGTCAGATCGGTATGACACACGCCGCACGCGATGATGTCGACAACGACCTCACCGGGACCCGGGTCGGGAATGACGATGTCGACCAACTCGACGGGCTGCTTCTTGGACCGGGAAATCACACCGCGCACTGTCTGAGGCATGCGTACAACTTAATGCCTCGACCAAAAAATGGAATGGTGTCCAAACAAATGTCCGGTTGCGGGCGGGGAGCGCGAAGGCGACGGCGCGGCGCGTCCCGGCGCGTTACCGTGGGCCATGGCGTCAACGTCCACGTCGGCCGGTCCCGAAATCGAGCTTCTCGTCATCGCGCGCGCGGCGTTCCGGCGTAGCGACTGGCGCAGCACCTACGAGATGTTCGGGCGGGTGGAGGGCGTGCAGACCCTGGCCGCCGACGACCTGGCCGCCTACGCCGCCGCGGCGTGGCGGCAAGGCCATGGCCGCGAAGCCGTCCGGATCAACGAGCGGGTGCATGCCCTGTTGGTGCGCACCGATCCGGTGCAGGCCGCGGTCAAGGCCGCCGAGCTCGGTCTGGCCTGGCTGGCGCGCGGCCACGCAGCGGTGGCCCGCGACTGGGCCGCCCGCGCCGAGGTGCTTCTCGCGGGCACCCCGGAGGGCGCGGCGCACGGCTACGTCGGCTATCTGAGGGTGGTGCTTGCTTCCGATGATGCGTCGCTGTCCGACCTGCGGGCCCTCGCCGGCCGCGTCGCCGATCCGGCGCTGGCGGCGTTGGCGGATGCCGCCGAGGGCATCGTCGCGCTGACCCAGGATCGCTACGCCGACGGTTACGCCCGTCTGGACGCCGCGCTGCTTCCGGTGCTGGACGAACGTCTGCCGATGGAGTGGGCCGGCGACGTGTACCGGCGGGCTCTGCTGTTGGCCCGGGCTCATGCCGACGCGGCGCGGCTGCACGCGTGGGCGGAGTCGATGCGGAAGTGGAGCGAGGCCACCGAGGCCGCCGCATACTGCGCCATCTGCGACGTGCTGCGAGCGGGCCTGACCGCCGAACCGCCCGCGAGCCGGGCTGTGGATCTGCGCCGGCTGGTCGTGGAAGTCGACGCCGCCGTCGCCGGGCTGCTGGACGATCTGCTGGTGCAGGTGCGTTGAGAAGGTCAGTCCGCGAGCCCGCAGGAAAAGCTCGCACGCACGGTGTCGGGTGCCGTGCAATTCCGCGCGATCAACTGCTGTAGGGACTGTGTGTCCTTGATGATCGACATTCCCGCCTTCGAGAAGGTTTGTTCGTTGAACACATTGCGGGCCAGGAGCGGATTGGTGAGTGCTTGCGTGAAGGCATCGTTGGCCACCATCGTCGTCAACAGTTCGCCCATCATCGCGTAATCGGGGTAGTCCTCAGCGAATATGCCGACGTACCACTCGAGGTTGTCGATATGCCCGTAGAGCTTCTCCAGGCGTTCCCGAACGTCCGCGTCGGCTGTCAAGTCGCGGAAGCTGTTCAGCCGCTTGAGGCTGAAGGCTTCGCGGTAGTCGTTGTACGAGCTCAGCCGTGCCTGCCGCATCAACGTGATCGTCCGTTCCTCGACTGACGGATGGTCCGGATCGGACCGATCCACCAGGAAATACGGTGTGTTGAGAAGACCGATCTTTCCCGCGCGTTCCGCGGAGAAGTGCGTCACCAGGTACTCGATCCCGCGGCTTAGCACCAATGGATTGTTATTGCGAAAGTCTTTCGGGCTCAATTGGTCCGGCCCCTCGCCGATGCTGTCGGGCACCAGCATGTGCCAGCGGTAGAGCAGATTGAATTCGATCGAGCACCAGTTCTGCCGGTTCCAACGCTCACCATCGGCGATGTACGGGACCACCTGGAGGGGAAAGTCGAACGGGCCGATGTGTTTGATGTATTCCTCGACGACGAGTTTCAGCAATAGGACGATCATGACGTTGCGTGTTGTCTCGAACAGTCGGTCGTCATCCCAGTCCGGGTGCCGGCCGTTGAGCAGATGTGCGATCCGGTTGTGTTCGCGCAGGAATACGGTGTCCAGCACTGTGTGGCCGATGGTGGAGTTGCCGTGCTCGAGACCGACCGCGAACACCGAATCCTTCCGGTCGTCGGGAACGTCGCCGAGGATCGTGTAAATGAAGAACTCTTCATCGTGAAGTCCTCGGAACTCCGGCTTGAATTCGAGTGGGCTGCCTGGTTCACGCGGATTGAAGAGGAATGGCGGGAACTCCTCACCGTCGATGAGCTGACTCTTGAGTCGCCCGCCGTGGTGCTCGCGCAGCATGGCCGTCTTTTCCGCGCTGAGCCCGTAGATCTGGCACAGGTCGATCTCGTGGTTGGAGGTGTTCTTCCGGCCCATCGTGTCGGCGCGGCTGGTCCGCAAGAAGCTGTCCGTGAACCACTGCGCGAAGAACATGAACATCGCGCTGGTGTCGGTGGATTTGATTTCCGCCTCGCGGCGGTAGAGCCCGGTCACGTCGGCAGATGCGGGCAGTGCTTCCGGCGGCGTGGTCGACGGCGGGAGGTGGCGTCCGCTGTAGGTGCGATCGGTGAGGCTCAGCCAGCTCGTGTAGTCGCTCGCGAGCGAGAGCGCGCGCGGACGAGGTGGACTGGCATACCCGTAGTAGTTGATCACCAATCGGCTGGCGGTCTCTCGCAGAGGGCCGACGGCACCGATCAGTTCGACGATCTTCGGCAGTCGCCGAGTCACTGATTCGGGCAGGTTCGGCGGCTTCAAGCCGAGTCGCGATATCGCCTTGCGTGGCTCGCGGACCAACAGCAACGGTGTCGAGAACATGCGGCTCCCTTGGGTAGACAAAGATTTGGCGGAGGCGGGTGAAGGGTCTGCCTTGATCGTTGTCGGTGCGGGGCCGGCGGATACGCGTAGCGCGATACTCGCTTGCTCCTCGCCGTCGATGGGTGGGCCGGGCACGCACGTAGCATTCGTGGCCGTGAGCGCCCTCGATGTGTTGTCCGACTGGCCGGTGCCCGCGGCCGCCGCTGCGGTGGTGGGACCGGCCGGGCCACTGGCCACCCACGGCGACGTCCGCCGCGTCTTCCGGCTGGCCTCGGTGACCAAGCCACTCGTCGCGCGCGCCGCGCAGGTCGCCGTCGAAGAGGGGGTCTTCGAACTCGACACCCCGGCCGGCCCGCCCGGGTCGACGGTGCGCCACCTGCTGGCGCACGCCTCCGGTGTGTCGATGCAGACCGCCGACATCCTGGCCGAGCCGGGCGCCCGGCGCATCTACTCCAACTACGGCTTCGCCCTGCTGGCCGCCGCGCTGCAGGATGCCGCGGACATCGACTTCGGCGACTACCTGCGCGAGGCGGTGTTCGCGCCGCTGGGCATGGCGGATTCCGAACTCACCGGCGGGGCCGACGCCGCCGGGTACGGCGGGCAGTCCACGGTCACCGATCTCGCGGCGTTCGCCGGTGACCTGCTGCGCCCGGCGCTCGTGTCCAAGCAGTTGCACGGCGAGGCGGTGTCGGTGCAGTTCCCCGGCCTGGGCGGGGTGCTCCCGGGATTCGGATCGCAGCGGCCCAACGACTGGGGCTTGGGGTTCGAGATCCGGGACGGTAAGTCACCGCACTGGACCGGGTCGCTGAACTCGGCGGATACCTTCGGGCATTTCGGCCAATCGGGCACGTTCATCTGGATCGATCCCGCCGCTGACCTGGCCTTGGTGGTGCTCACCGACCGCGATTTCGGCGACTGGACCTATCCGCTGTGGCCGGCGATCTCTGATGAGGTCCTGAGAGAATTCCGCGCACACTAGCGCAACAACCGCCCCACGAGGCACAATAGACACGCACGAAACAACTGCATCGCTTTGGTAACTACGAGGTCGTTGGGGAAGACGTCCCTAGTGGAAGCCGAAGGAGCAGATGATGCGTGCGTCGAACCAGTTCGCCGATGCGACGACTGGCGTGGTTTACGTTCACGCCTCGCCCGCGGCGGTATGCCCACACGTGGAGTGGGCCCTTTCGTCGACCCTGTCGGCGCGGGCGAACCTGAAATGGACGCCCCAACCGGCCCTGCCGGGGCAGCTTCGTGCTGTCACGAATTGGGTCGGGCCGGTGGGCACCGGTGCACAGCTGGCCAATGCCCTTCGTTCGTGGTCGGTGCTTCGTTTTGAGGTCACCGAAGATCCCAGTGAGGGCGTGGATGGCCACCGCTGGTGTCACACCCCGCAGCTCGGGTTGTGGAACGGCCCGATGAGCGCCAACGGCGACGTCATGGTCGGGGAGCAGCGGCTGCGCACCATG
Organism: Mycobacterium sp. P2_H7; assembly: GCF_056403275.1. Lineage (NCBI taxonomy): Bacteria > Bacillati > Actinomycetota > Actinomycetes > Mycobacteriales > Mycobacteriaceae > Mycobacterium > Mycobacterium sp. P2_H7. The sequence goes on from NZ_JBFUFU010000009.1 coordinate 321,185, forward strand.
ATGGCCTCCGGCGCCGATGCCCTGGCCGCCGAACTGGACACCGTGCTGGGTACCGCCTGGGACGAATCGCTGGAGCCGTACCGCGGCGGTGGCGACACCGGCGAGATGACTTGGCTGAACCGCGGAGTCGGCTAGCAGTATTCCGTCGAGTGGCCGGTTATCACACGCGAATCGTGCATCGCCGTGCGAGAACTGGCCACTAGGCGCGGCTAACGCAGCCGCGGGGCCAGGAAGTCCGCCGCCAGCGCCGCGGGTTGTCCGGGGTCGGCGGTGAAGACGTGGTCCTGGCCGGGTAGAACATGAATCTCGCCGTGCGGGAAGACGGTGACGAAGTGCTCTGACGCGGCGGCGGGCACTGCCTGGTCGTCGGCGCCCTGGATCACGGTGACCGGACCCGCGTACTGGGCCGCGACCTGTTCCAGCGGCAAGGTCTGCCCGGTGAGGATGTAGTTGCGGCCGACGTGGAAGTTGTTGACCGAGGCGACCACCTCGGGTGGATTGGCCGGGTCGAATCGCGTGCCCAGGAAGTCTCCGGACCGGGTGGCGGCGGGGATGATGCTGGCCGGGGCGAACAGTGCGACGGCCGAGATCTTGTCGCCCAACTCGCCGGCGAGCATCGACGCGACCACGCCGCCCTGGGAATGTCCGGCCAACCCGATGGTCGACACGAACGGTAGGCCGCGCGCGTAGTCGTACATCACCCGCGCGTCGTCGATCTCGCCGGGGACCGTCATGTCCTCTTGCCGGCCGCCGCTGGCGCCATGGCCGTCGAAGTCGAATCGGAGTGTGGCGATGCGCGCGTCCTGCAACGCGTGGGCCGTCGCGCGGATCAAGGCCTCGTTCTGGTTGCCACTGAATCCGTGCATGACGATCACCAGCGGCACGTGTTCGCCCGGCGCCAGTGGCGGAACGTCGAGCGTCCCCACCAGGCGGATACCGTTGCGCCACAATTCGATCGGCTCGGATTTCGCCGCTGCGGGGGCCGGGGACGCGGTGGCCAGCTGCACCGCTGCGGCACGGGTCGCCGGTGCTGACGCCTCGGTGCCCGGGTCGGAGGCGCAGCCGCTCACCACGAGCGACAGCGTCGCCAGGGCGCCGAGAGCGAGCAGGTGGATGTTCTCGGGCATGCCGCCTAACGTACCCGGTAGTGCTCTGGGTCCGGTTCGGCCAGCATCCGGGTGAGTGTGGCCCGATCGAACGGCCACAGGTCGACGGTGCCGCCCTCGGTGAAGTACCACGAATTGCATCCGGTGTTCCACACCGTCGGCCCCATCGCATCGGCGACGGTGGCGTTGAACTGGTCGGTGGCCTCTTCGGTCACCTCGACCTCGCTGATCTCGCCGTCGCGGAACCGCTTGAGCCAGGCCACGATATAGCGCGCCGTGGCCTCCGCGGAGTACTGCAGCGGGATCGAACCCGTCGGTGAGTTGGGCCCGAGCACGGTGAACAGATTCGGAAAGCCGGGGATCGCCGTCATCCGGTAAGCGCGTGGGCCTTTGACCCATGCGTCGTCGAGGGTGACGCCGTCGCGACCGACGATCGACATCGGGCGCATGTAGTGGTGTGCGTGAAAGCCGGTGGCCAGCACCACCACATCGACGTCGTGGTGTACACCGTCGGCGGTCCGGATGCCGGTCGCGGTCATCTCGGTGATGGGTGTGCTGACCAGCCGCGCGTTGGGCCGGGTGATCGCGCGGTAGTAGCTGCCCGACACCACCTGACGTTTGCACAGCGGCTGATAGTCGGGGGTGAGCTCGGCGCGCAGGTGCGGGTCGCGGATCTGGGCGCGCAGGCTCAGCCGGGCGTAGGCCTGCACCAGGCTGCGCCGCCAGGACGGGGTGGTCACGACGTCGGCGAGGATGTTCGACATCCACTGCAAGCGGTCGAAGGTGAAGGCGTGCAATGCAGGCCAACGCCGCAGCGCCGCGGTCAGGGCCTTGGGCTGACGCAGCCACATCGGCGCCCACAGGATCCACTGGGGCGAACGGGCGAAGTGCAGCACCGTGCGGGCACTCGGTTGCAGGGCCGAAACCACCTGTACGCCTGTGGAACCCGTCCCGATGACCGCGACACGCTTGCCGTCGGTTTGCACGTCGGGATCCCAGCGCGCCGTGTGCACCACCGGCCCGGTGAATCCGTCCATGCCGGGAATGTCGGGGATGAACGGGTGGTGCAACACCCCGGTCGCGCAGACGACGAAGTCGGCCACCAAGGTGTCACCACCGCAGGTGTTCAGCGTCCAGGCGCCGTCCTCGTAGCGCGCCGCGGTGATCTCTGTGTTGAGCCGTAAGTGCGGCGCCAGCCCGAACCGGTCGACGACATCGCGGTGATAGCGCTGGATGTCGGTGCCCGATGCCCACAGATGGCTCCACTGCGGGTTGGGTGCGAAGCCGAATTGATAGATCTGCGAAGGCACATCGCAGGTGAGGCCCGGGTAGCGATTCCAGTGCCAGACCCCGCCGACATCCGAGCCCTTCTCGACGATCGTGAAATCGGTGAATCCGGCCTCGCGGAAGGTGTGCGCCGCAGCGATACCGGCCATCCCGGCGCCGATGATGACGATGCGGACCCTACGCGTCATGATGTCGTTCCCGAGTGGTCCTTGGCGTGGCGTTGCAGCCGCTCCAGGTAGACCGCCCGCGCCGTGGCGTCGATTCCGGTGAGCGCCCGGCGGTCGTCGATGCGGGCACGTACCGCACGTTCCAGGAACTCCGGGACGAGCGCGTCGACCAGGGCCCACATCGGTGCGACCCAACCAGGTACCGAGGTACGGGCCGCGCGGGTGCGCACGGTGCGGAACACGGCCTGTGCCACAGCTTCTGGATCGACGGTGGGCAAACCACGGCCCAGTGGTACGCACTGCAGCAGCGTAATTCGCCGGCGGTGCCGGCCGCGACCTCGGCATCCACGTCGCCGACCCACACTGTCGCGCCGCGCGCGATGAACAGCTCGGCCGTCTTGGCGCCGATACCGCGCGCGCCGCCGGTGACAACGACGACCGCGCCGTCCGCTGTGGCGCTTCTCGTTCCCCGCATCTGCAACCTCCCGTAGTCCAGATACTGACGGTATCTGAATACTGGGAGTCAAATCAATACCCTCGGTTTATGATCTGGGGATGCCGCGGCTGACCAGGGCGCAACGCCAGGAACAGACCCGCGCCGAACTGCTCGAGGCCGCCCGGCAGCGATTCCTCGCCCACGGCTACGCCGCCACCAGCCTCGACGACATCGCCGAGGACGCCGGCTATTCCAAAGGGGCGGTCTACTCCAACTTCGGCAGCAAGCAGAACGTGTGCCGCGCTGTCCTGGAGCTCATCCACCGCGAGAAATTCGGCGAGATCGCCGAGCTTGCGACGGCCGATGCCGATCTGGACAGCCGGATCGCCGCCGTCAACGCCTGGTTCGACCGCACCGTCGGCGATGTCGGCTGGACCATGCTCGAACTCGAATTCGTCGTGCTGTCCCGCAACGACCCCGAACTCACCGAGATGATCACCGCGCTGCGCAACGAGGCCGCGCAGTCGGTGGCCGGTGTGCTGCGCTCACTGTCCGCCGACGTGGGGATCGACGAATCCAGCTCGGTGTCAGCGAGTTTGGGTGACCTGGGTGATCTGTTGCTCAGCGCCGGTATCGGCCTGGGCATCCAGCGCGCCATCGATCCGTCCATTCCCGCGCGGCCGGCCACCGACGCCATCGGCTATCTGGTGAACATGCTCGGGGCGATCGGATCATCGCCGGGCCCAACGGGATCCAGCCGGTAGCCGACCAGGCCGCGCACGATCAGCATCTGCAGCAACAGATCGATGCGGGTCTGCAGGTTCGCGGGAGCGTCGAGTCCCGCACCCGCGAGACGTCCGCCTGCCGCCGCGATGAGTTCGTGCCACGCCACCGTCTGGGGCCAGTGGGCGGTGAGCACGTCCAACGCTGCCTTCACGCCGTGGTCATTGGTGTAGATCTGCCGGGCACCGGCCTCGCCGTAATGCTGGTTCGTGTGGTCGAACCGGGTGAACCCGTCGGTGACCGGTAGGTGGGTGGCGAAATGCAGCCGGGGGAATCGAGCCGGACCGACGTCGTAGCGGATGTGCGCCGCACGGTCGGCGTGCACCACCAGTGACTGGCGAAACGCGCGGTTGCTCACGAAGTCCAGGCACTGCTCCAGTTCCAGCTGGCTCGCGCACTCGTCGAGAAGGCGCTGCGCCGTCTCCTCGCTGTGGTTGGCGGCGTACATCGTCTCGGTCTGGGCATCGGCGAGGTAGGTCAGGTCGTGCACATCGAGGCGCTCCACGAAGTCCACCAAATAGCAAGGGACGTCGTGTAACACTTCCCTGGATTGCCGGCCCGGGTAGACGTTGTAGCTCACGCATGCCACCCCGTCGGGTGTCAGCGACGCACGGATGGCCGACAGGATCGCCTCGCGGACGTGCTCGGGTACCCAGCTGTAGACCCCATGACAGATGACGAAGTCGAACTGTCCCAATGCATTCACGTCGATCTCGGCGATATCCCCGTGCATGAGCGTCACATTCGTGAGGCCCATGCGCCTGGCCGCACGGCGACCCGCGGCGATCTGAACACCCGACAGGTCGATCCCGACGACCGCGGCGCCAGGGTGCGTCGCCGCGAACGGCAACAGATTCGCCCCGGCGGCACAGCCGATCTCGAGGACACGCGCGGTCACGACCGGGGGTGGGTCGATGCCGAAAAGGTGTGCCACCGCAGCCAGATGGTCCGGTGCGGCCGCCGGATGCACGAGGGAACCGTACGGCGCCTCGTCGTAGTCGGCGCGCAGCCTTTGCATCGCTGAATCCAAGACATCCCCTCCTGTGCTCGCTAGCAGGAGATGGTTACACGCGTGGCTGGCAACCGGCCGCAAACTACCTGCGCAGCAGCTTCAGTGCGCCCGGCATCGCCGAGACCGTGACCGGCAGCGGGCAGGCGAAATCGCCGTCGGCGTACGCGTTGATGCCGGGGGAGTCGACCGTGATGCTCGCCGCCCGCCTGGTGGTGACTTCGGGGAGGTTTACGTGCGTGCCCTTGAACACCGTGGGGAACAGCCGGATCAGTTTGGTGCGCGATGCGGAGTGCGCCATGGTGATGTCGAGCAGGCCGTCGGTCGGATCGGCTCCGGGACAGATCAACATGCCGCCGCCGTAACTTCGGGTGTTGCCGAAGGCTGCCAGCGTGAGATCGGTGACGATCTCGGGCCCGTCGTCGAACGTGAGGCGGAACGGCAGCAGGCGCAGCCTGGACAGCTCGGCGACCATTGCGACGTTGTAGCGCATCCGGCCGTGCGGCCAGGTCATCCGGTTCGTGCGGTCGCTGACCAGGGAATCGAAGCCGGCCGCCATCACGGTGCCGAACCATTTCACGCCGCCGGTCGCGTCGATGATCCGGCCCAGATCGATGGTCTGGATGTGGCCGTCGGCCACCACGTCGGCGGCGGCCTCGGGATCGCCTGTGGGAATCTGGAATTCGCGCGCGTGGTCGTTGCCGGTGCCGGCCGGGATGATCCCGAGCGGCACGTCGCCGCGAGCGAGTGCCTGCAGGGCGACCGAGATGATCCCGTCGCCTCCGACGACCACCAGAGCGTCGGTGCCGCGGGCGAGTTCGTCGTCGACGAGGCGGCGGGCGTGCGCGGCGTCGGTGCCGACGATCTCGCACACATTGATGCCGCGCTGCTGGAACCGTGCGATGGCGCGCTCGGCCGCATGTGGCGCGTTGCCGTGCCCCGACGCCGGATTGGTCAGGACGGTGATCCGGTTCACGGAATCAGCTTGCCGGGGTTGAGGATTCCCGCGGGGTCGAGCACCGCCTTCACCGCGCGCAGCACCTCGACACCCAGATCGCCGATCTCGTCCCGCATCCAGGGCCGGTGGTCGGCGCCGACGGCGTGGTGGTGGGTGATGGTGGCGCCGGTGCGCACCATCGCCGCCGAGGCGGCGGCCTTGGCCTTGCTCCACTGCTCGATGGGGTTGCCGCGCTGGGCGGCCACGACGGTGAAGTACAGCGAGGCGCCGGTGGGGTACACGTGCGAAATGTGGCACATCACCAGCGCCTGTGTGCCGGTTTCGGCCAGCGTCGTGGTCAGCGCCTCGGTGACGGCGGCCTTCAGGGCCGGGATGTTCGACCAGGAGGTCGCCGTCTCCAGCGTCTCGCACAGTGCGCCGGCCACCAGCAGGGAATCCCGCAGGTAGGGCGCGTTGAACCGGCCGTGCTCCCAGGCCAGGGCCGGTGCCTCGCCCAGCGAAGTCCCGCCGTGGTCGGCCAGTACCGCCCGGGTCTCGGCGTGCCGACTCTCGGCGTGGGCCGCCGTGCCCTCGAACGCGGTGATGGCCAAGCATCCGCCGGTGACGCTCTGCTCGCCGATGCTCTCGGTGGTGGCCAGGTTCACCCCGGTCTCCACCTCGTCGGACAACCGGATGACGGTGGGGCCCGTCCCGGTCTGGATGACCGCACGCAGTGCCGCTGCGCCGGTGACGAAATCCGGGAACGACCAGGCCTCGTGGCGGGTGGTTTCCGGGACCGGATGCACCCGGACCTGGACGGCGGTGATGACACCGAAGACACCCTCGGAGCCGACGATGAGCTGGCGCAGATCGGGACCGGCCGCCGAGGCCGGGGCGCGTCCGAGGTCGAGCACACCGGCAGGGGTCACGGTGCGTAGCCCGCGGACCATGTCGTCGAAGCGGCCGTAGCCTGCCGAGTCCTGGCCCGAGGACCGGGTGGCGGCGAATCCGCCGATGGTGGCGAACTGGAAGCTCTGGGGGAAGTGGCCGAGGGAGAAGCCGTGTTCGGCGAGCAGGCGCTCGGCGTCGGGTCCGGTGACCCCGGCCTGCAGGACCGCCTCGCCGGACACCGCGTCGATGCTGAGCAGTTGGTCGAGACGCCGGAGATCCAGTGACACCACGGCGTGGAACTCGCCGCGCTCCGGATCGAGGCCGCCCACCACACTGGTACCCCCGCCGAACGGGACGACGGCGATGCGCTGCTCGACGCAGAACGCGAGGATCGCTGCGATCTGCTCCTCGGTGCCGGGCAGCAGCACCGCGTCGGGCGCGTCCTGAACGCCGGTATCCTTGCGCCGCAACAGGTCCGGAGTGGACTTACCGCCGGCGCGCAGCAACCGGTCGTGGTCGTCGACGAGGCAGTGCCCGGCGCCGACGATGGCTTCGAGGGCCGCGCGCTCGCCGGCGGTCACGCGGGACGGATGCAGCGTCACCTGCTCGGCGGTGATATCCGGCGTGCCGGCGTCCTCGATGCCCAGCGCCTGCTTGAGCAGGGCCCGTATTCCGTCGGACAACGGCTTGGCGGCCGCGGGATCACCCCAGGCATTCCACTTCATCATGAGTTACAGTATTACATATGATGTCAATCAGTAACGATGACGACGGTGAGTCGCTGGGCGAGCGGATCCTCGACGCCGCCGCCAGTTGCGTGCTGGCGTACGGCATCGACCGGGTGACCCTGGCGGAGATCGCCCGCCGCGCCGGTGTCAGCCGGCCGACCATCTACCGCCGGTGGCCCGACACCCAGGCGATCCTGGCCGCACTGTTGACCGCGCGGGTCACCCGCGTGCTGGTCGACGTCGGCGAGCGGGGTGAGGGGCGCACCGCGCTGGTGACCCGGATGGTGGCGGTGGCTGAACGGCTCCGCCACGACGACATCGTGATGTCGGTGCTGCATCACGCACCCGAGCTGGCCATGGTGTACATCGCCGAGCGGCTGGGCACGAGCCAGCAGATCCTGATCGACGCACTGGCCGGCCAGCTCAAACTGGCTCAGGAACACGGCAGCGTGCGGACTGGTGACCCCCGGCAACTGGCCGCCATGTGCCTGCTGATCACCCAGTCGGCCGTGCAGTCCGCGCAGATGGTCGCCCCCATCCTCGGCGCCGAGGCGCTGGCCGCCGAACTCGAACACGCCCTGAACGGATACCTCACGTCATGAACACCTCGCTGAACGCCGCCCGCCGCCGCGCGGAACTCGCCGCCCTCGCCGACGCCGCGCACGTCGACATCGTCGTCATCGGCGGCGGCATCACCGGGGCTGGTATCGCGCTGGATGCCGCCAGCCGCGGGCTGTCGGTGGTGCTGGTGGAGAAACACGATCTGGCCTTCGGCACCAGCAGGTGGAGTTCGAAGCTGGTGCACGGCGGGCTGCGCTATCTGGCCACCGGCAACGTCGGGATCGCCCGGCGCAGCGCCGTCGAACGCGGAATCCTGATGTCGCGCAACGCCCCTCACCTGGTGAAGGCGATGCCCCAGTTGGTGCCGCTGCTGCCGTCGATGGGCCGGGCCTCCCGGGCGCTGGTACGCACCGGATTCGTCGCGGGCGACGGGCTGCGCAAACTGGCGGGCACCTCCGCCTCGATCCTGCCGCGGTCACGCCGGGTGGACGCCGCCCGCGCCGTCCAGCTCGCTCCGACGGTGCGCCGCGGCGGTCTCGACGGCGGATTCCTGGCCTACGACGGGCAATTGATCGACGATGCCCGGCTGGTCACCGCCGTGGCCCGGACCGCCGCCGGGCTCGGTGCCGTGATCCTCACCCGGGTGGCGGCGTCGGCGGCCACCGGGACCTCCGTCACCCTGACCGACGAACTCACCGGTGAATCGTTCGGGCTCGCCGCTCGCGCCGTCATCAACGCGGCCGGCGTCTGGGCCGGGGAGGTCGACCCGTCGATCAAGCTGAGACCCAGCCGCGGCACCCATCTGGTGTTCGACGCCGCGGCGTTCGGGAATCCGACTGCGGCGCTGACCATCCCGATTCCCGGCGAGCTGAACCGGTTCGTCTTCGCGATGCCCGAGCAGCTCGGCCGGGTGTACCTCGGCCTCACCGACGAGGAGGCGCCCGGCCCCATTCCCGATGTGCCGCAGGCGACGCCGCAAGAGGTGTCCTTCCTGCTCGACACCGTGAACACCGCCCTGCAGACCACCCTGGGCGTGGGCGATGTGCTGGGCGCCTACGCCGGACTGCGGCCGCTGATCGACACCGGGGAGGGCAGGACCGCCGACGTGTCCCGGGAACACGCGGTCACCGAATCGTCGTCGGGGGTGCTCAGCGTGATCGGCGGAAAGCTCACCGAGTACCGCTATATGGCCGAGGACGTCCTGGACCGGGCCATCGCCCTGCGCGGCATCACCGCCGCGCCCTGCCGCACCAGGAATCTGCCGCTCGTCGGCGCCMCCCGGGACGTCGTTGGGGGATTGCCGCATTCACTGGTCGCGCGCTTCGGTGCCGAGGCGATGGAGGTGCTCGCGGGTGCGACGTGCGCACGGCCCGCGGAGCCGGTGGCCGACGGCGTCGACGTGCTGCGCGCGGAGTTCGAGTTCGCCGTCAACCACGAGGGCGCGCTGAGCGCCGGTGACATCCTGGACCGCCGGACCCGGATCGGGCTGGTGGCCGGCGACCGGGAACGGGCCGCCGCGGTGGCCGCGGAGTTCATCGCCGCCCGGGACACTTAAGCCGGCGGGCAGACAATCCCGTAGCGCAAAATCATTGGTCGCCGGAACCGGTCCGGCCACACTGATCTGCCATGCATGTCCTTCGTTCTGAGGCCGCGCCGCGATGTCGGCGGCGCACCACATCTGTGCAGCCCTCAGCACGTTCACCGAAGGACACCTCCACACCTCATGGCAACCTCATTCGCCCGGCGCCGGTTCCTGGCTGCAAGTGCAGCCCTGGCGGGTACCGGACTGCTCGCCGCGTGCGCACCCCGTAACCCCGCCGGTCAACCGGGTGTCGCCGCGGGAGGTGCGCCCAGGGCGGGCGGGTCGATCACCTACCTCAACGAGAAGCTGATCGACGCCTATCAGCAGCAGCGCACCGGCTCGTGGCATGTCGCCCAAGTCTGGAATCAGGTGGTGGACCGGCTCTTCTACTACGACGCGGCCGGCCGATTCACCCCGCACCTGGCCACCGGATTCACCCAGAACGATGACCGCACCCGCTTCGTCGTCACCCTGCGCGACGGTGTCACCTTCTCCAACGGGGAGAAACTCGACGCGGCCGCGGTGGCCGCGAACCTGAACCTGCTGGGCAAGGGTGACGACAAACGCGGCATCCCGCGATCGGCCTACTTCCCCAACGAATACGCCGAGGCCGTGCCCGTGGGCGAACACGACGTCGAGATCCGGTTGAGCGCGCCGTTCGGCGATTTCATCCAGAAGCTCGGTGCGTGGACGACGGTCGGGATCCTGGCGCCGGCGACCATCAACGCGAGCCTGGAAGAGCAGTCGGATCTGAGCAAGGTCCACGGCACCGGCCCCTTCGTCGTCGAATCCTGGGTGCCCAACAAGGAAGTCGTGCTCAAGCGGCGCGAGGACTACGCCTGGCCGCGTGCCGACGCCAAACATCACGGTGCGGCCTATCTGGACAGAGTCACCGTCCAGCAGGTGGTGGAACCGTCCCTGCGGGTGGGTGCACTGCAGTCCGGCCAGGTCAACGTCATCCACTATGTCCAGCCCACCGAAGAGCCGCGCATCCGGGATGCGGGCTTCCAGCTTATTGCGCCCAGCTTCTTCGGCAGCGTGTGGGGACTGCAATTGCGGCTGACGGCACCGCATCTCGACGATGTGCGGGTCCGACAGGCGCTCACCCACGGGATCAACCGTCAGGAGATCCTGCAGACGAACTACCCGGGCGGGGAATGGACCGAGGCCAAGTCGATCTTCAACGATGTCGTGCCCGGCACGCTGGACCTGCGGGACCGGTTCGCCTACGACCCGCAGCGGGCCAACGCCCTGCTCGACGAGGCGGGCTGGACCGGCCGGGACGGTGACGGATATCGGACCCGCGGCGCCGACCGACTGGGGCTGCTCATCTACCCATCGGTGTTCATCACCACCAGCAAGGCCGACCTGCAGCTGATCGCCCAGCAGTGGAAGCAGATCGGCGTCAAGCTCGACATCAAAGGCGTGGATTTCAGCAACTACAACACCGTTACCGCCGCACCCGATGTCCCGCTCTATGAAAACCATTGGCTGGCAGGAAGTCAGAGCGAGGCGTGGCGTTGGTGGCACAGCTCGCAGGGCAACCAGTTCAAGAAGCCCGGACCCGAACTCGACGGGCTGCTCACCGATCTGTCGCAGGCGCGCTCCGATGACGCGCGGGTGGCGGCGTCGGGGAAGGTTCAGGAGTACGTCATCGACAACGCCTACTACATTCCCGTGCACGAGTTCCGGCAGACCTGGGGCGCCGACCCCTCCGTGCAGGGACTGCAGGTCGACGGGCTGGGCTTGATCAGCTTCTACGACGCCTGGCTGAGCACGTGAGCGCCGAGCTGAACCGGCGCCGGCTGCTGGCACTCGGTGCCACCCTCGCCGGCGCCGGGGTGCTGGCCGCCTGCAGCCCGCGCACCGGACCGGTGGCAGGGCAGGGGAGTTCGACGCCGCGCCCGGGCGGCGAGATCGTCTATCTCAACGCCCATCTGAACCCCGCCTATGCGCAGCAGCACATCAATTCCTGGCACACCCTGCAGGTGTGGTCGCAGTTCGTGGAATACCTCTTCTACTACGACGCGGCGGGCAAGCTGGCACCGCACCTGGCCACCGGCTACACCCACAACGACGACTTCACCGAGTTCACCATCGCGGTGCGCCAGGGGGTGACGTTCTCCAACGGGGAGAAACTCGACGGGGCGGCCGTCGCGCAGAATCTGAACCTGCTGGGCCTCGGCGACGAGAAGCGCGGCATCCTGCGGGTGGCGAATCTGCCGACGAGTTACGGGCAAGCCGTGACGACGGGGGAACACGAGGTTCTGGTCCGGCTCAAAGAGCCGTTCCCCGGTTTCGTCCCGATCCTCGCCGGGACCTCGACGACCGGGATCTTGGCACCCGCAACGCTGAAACTGAGTTTGGAAGAGCAGGGCGACCTGAAGAACACCTGGGCCACCGGACCTTTCGTGGTGGAGTCCTGGGTCCCGAACAAGGAGATCAAGCTCGCCCGGCGCGACGACTACGACTGGCCGCGCCCCGAGGCGCCGCACCAGGGCCCCGCTTACCTGGAGCGCATCACCATCCAAGAGCTGGAGGAGGATTCGTTGCGGGTCGGTGCCCTCGATTCGGGCCAGGTACAGGTGATCCACTACACCCAGCCCACCGAGGAGCAGCGCCTCGGTGAACATGGCTTCACCGTGCTCGACTCGTTCATCCCGGGCAGCGTCTGGGGCCTGCACCTACGGCTGACGGCACCGCATCTCGACGATATCCGCGTCCGCAAGGCACTCACCCACGCCATCGACCGGCAGGAGATCGTCGACACCCTGTACAACCCGGCGTGGAAGGTGGCCACCGGCCCCCTGAACGCCGGCACCCCGGGGGCGGTCGACCTCAGCGACCGGTTCGCCTACGACCAGGGCCTTGCCAACCGGCTGCTCGACGAAGCCGGTTGGACCGGACGCGACGGTGACGGCTACCGCACCAAGAACGGTCAACAGCTCAGCTTCATCGAGTACCCGTCGGTGTTCATCACCACCTCCAAGTCCGACCTACAGCTGATCGCCCAGCAGTGGAAACGTATCGGCGCCAGGCTCGAACTCAAGAACGTCGACTTCGTCAACTACAACACCGTCACCGCCGACCCTTCGGTCTCCTTGTACGAAATTCATTGGGCGGCACCGTATCCGAACTTTCTGTGGCGGTGGTGGCACTCGGGCCAACAGAACCAGTTCAAAGCCCCCGGACCGGAACTGGATGCCCTCTTGGAATCGGTCGCCGCCGCCAAGACCGACCACGACGCCTACGCCGCTTCGGCCAAAGCCCAGGAGTACGTCATCGACAACGCCTACTTCATTCCCGTCCACGAGTTCCCGCAGAACTTCGCGGCCGCACCGAACCTGCGGGACATCGCCGCCGACGGGTACGGCCGAATCCGGTTGTACGACGCCTGGCTGGACGCCTGATGTCGGCCACCGCGAAGTACGTGTCGTCCCGGATCGCCCAGGCGGCCATCGCCGTCCTCGGCGTGTACATCGTCGTGTTCGTCATCGTCACGGTGCTGCCCGGAGACCCGGTCTCCAGTCATCTGCGCAATCCCGAATTCAATTACACCGAGGCCGAGATCGCCCAACTGCTCGCGTATTACAAGCTGGACCGTTCGTTGTGGGAGCAGCTCGGGGTGGCGCTGGGCCGGCTGGGTCACGGCGACTTCGGGCTGTCGCTCTCGGCCAATCGCCCGGTGACCGCGGTGCTCTGGGACGGTGTCCCGTCCACCCTGCAGTTGGCGGGCACGGCTTTCGTACTCTCGACGATCTTCGCCTTCGGCATCGCACTCGCGGCGTTCTACCTGCCGTCCCGGTTCGGGGGCGGCCTGTTCCGGGCCTTTCCCTCGCTGTTCCTGTCCATGCCGAACTTCTTCATCGGGCTGATCATCATCGACGTGTTCTCATTCCAGTTCGGGTTCTTCAAGATCAACGACTACCAGAGCGTGAACGCGCTGATCTATCCTGCGGTCACCCTGGCCATCCCGGCCTCGGCGCCGATCGCCCAGGTGTTCATCACCGCCCTGGACGAAGCTCGTGCCCAGCAATACGCGACCGTGGCAATCGCGAAGGGCATCAGCAAGTTCCAGCTGTTGGTGCGGCACCTCTTCCCGAATGCCGCCCTGCCCACCCTGACCATCGCCGCCATCATCGTCGGGGACCTGCTCGGCGGATCGATCATCACCGAGGCCATCTTCGGGCGCACCGGGGTGGGCAGCATCATCGAACTTGCGGCCACCGAACAGGACGTCCCGGTGCTGCAGGCCGCCGTCACGCTCGCCGCCGTGCTGTTCCTGCTCATCAATCTCGCCGTCGACCTGGTGTACCCGATCCTGGATCCACGCCTTCGCCAGGGGGTCTCCTGATGGTCGCGCTCGCCGCCCTCCCGCGCCTGACGGCTTGGCGCCCGGCCGCGAAGGTCGGCCACCTCTACACCGCGCTGGCGGTCCTCGTCTTGCTCACTGTTCTGGCGTGGGCCGTTGTCCCGCAACTGTTCACCGGGCACGACCCGTACGTCGGGGTACCGCTGGACAAGTTCTCGCCGCCGTCGGCCGAGCACTTGTTCGGCACCGATCAACTCGGCAGGGACATCTTCGCCAGGGTGGTCTTCGGTACCCGGCCTGCGGTGCTCACCGCGTTGTTCGCGGTGGCCATCGGGCTGCTGCTGGGCGGGCTGGTCGGGCTGGTCGCGGGCTTCTTCGGCCGCACCACCGATGCGGTGCTCGGCCGGTTCATCGACATCCTGCTCGCGATCCCCGGGTTCCTGCTGGCGGTGATCGTGGTGGTGTCGCTGGGTTTCGCGACCGTGAACGCCGCTGTCGCCGTAGGTGTCTCGTCCATTGCGGTGTTCGCCAGGCTCGCGCGTTCGGAGGTGTTGCGGGTGAAGAATCTGGCCTTCATCGAGTCCTCGTACCTGATCGGCAGTAACCGGCTGACGGTCCTGTTCGCCCATGTGCTGCCCAACGCGTACCGGTCCGTGCTGGCTCTGGCGGTGTTGCAGTTCGGCCTGGCGATCATCAGCATCTCGGCACTGGCGTTCCTCGGCTACGGCAATCCGCCGCCGAGCCCGGACTGGGGTCTGCTCGTCGCCGAGGGTAAGGACTTCCTCTACCGGTACCCGTGGCTGGTGTACACCCCCGGCCTGGTCATGGTGGCGTCAGTGGTCGCACTCAACCAGCTCAGCAAGTCGATCGGCAGGGGGAACTGACATGACCGTCTCACCGACAATCGTTCGGCCCGAAGTGGACCGGGCCACACCGCCCGCGCCGCTGCTCACGGTGCGTGACCTCACCGTCGCCTATGGCGGCTACCTCGACACCCCCACCGTCGCCGGGGTGTCCTTCGAGGTGCGACCCGGCGAGACCGTCGCGATCGTCGGCGAATCCGGCTCGGGGAAATCGACGGTGGTGAACGCGATCCTGAAACTGCTCGACCCGCATGTCGCGGTCGGCGGGGTCGCCGAGTTCGACGGACGGAACATCCTGGCCTTGCGTGAGCGCTCCTTCCGCCCGCTGCGGGGACGCCGGATCGGCTTCGTCCCACAGGATCCGACCTCGGCGCTGAACCCGGTGCGCCGCATCGACGGGCAGATCTACGAGGCCTACCGCACCTCGGGGTTGGTCGAGTACGCGGATTCCGACCGACACCCGGCGCAGGCACGGGCGCTGCTCGAGTCGGTGGGCCTCGTCGACCCGGAGCGGGCCCTGCGGGCCTACCCCCATGAACTGTCGGGCGGTCAGCTCCAGCGGGTGTTGATCGGTATCGCGATCGCGCAGCGGCCCCAGCTGATCGTGGCCGACGAGCCGACCTCGGCACTGGACGTGACGATTCAGAAGACCATCCTCGACCTCATCGACCGACTCAAATCGGAGATCGGGCTCTCGGTGCTGTTGATCACCCACGATCTGTCGCTGGCGGCGGAGCGATCGGACAAGGTGCTGGTGCTCAGCGCGGGGGAGGTGCAGGAGTACGGTCCCGCCACAGAGGTGCTGGAGCGCCCGCGCTCGGAGTACGCGCGGAAGCTGATCGGTGATGTGCCGAGCCTGAATCTGGACAGGTTCGCCGCGGCGGCCCGTCGACGCCCGGAGCCCACCGCGGAGGTGTTCGCGCTCCAGGTCCTCGATGTGCACAAGACTTTCGGGACCGGTAAGCAGCGGACCGAGGCACTCAAAGGGGTGTCGTTCGGTATCCCGGCGGGCCGCACCCATGCGCTGGTGGGGGAGTCGGGTTCCGGTAAATCGACCTTGGCCCGACTGATTCTTCGGCTGCTGGAACCCGATCAGGGCCGGATTCTGGTTGCGGGCCAGGATATTTCGCATCTGGGACGCAAGGAGCTGCGGAACGCGCACCGGCACCTACAGCTGGTCTATCAGAACCCGTTCAACTCACTCGATCCCACCTTCTCGGTGGCCCGGCTGATCGGTGAACCGTTGCTGCGCTACGGACTGGGCTCGCGGCCGGAGCGCAGGGCGCGCGTCGCCGAGGTGCTCGGGTTGGTGGGTCTCTCGGAGTCGTTCCTGCCTCGGCGGGTCCGTGAACTCTCGGGCGGACAACGTCAACGTGTGGCCATCGCGCGGGCACTGAGCCTGAACCCCGACGTCCTGGTGCTCGACGAGCCCACATCCGCCCTCGATGTCACGGTTCAGGCGCAGCTGCTCGACGTACTCGTCGATCTGCAGATCACGCTCGGGCTGAGCTACCTGTTCATCTCGCACGACCTGAGCGTTGTCCGGCAGTTCGCGGACACGGTGACGGTTCTGCAGCGCGGTGAGGTCAAGGAGAGTGGGCCCACCGCAGAGGTTTTCGCCCACCCTGCCGACCAGTACACCAAAGCGCTGGTGGAATCGATTCCCGGAGTTTCGCGGTGAGCTGCGGCTGAAAACAGGTACCCGGGTACTCGCTACGCGTGCCGGCTCCGGGCGCACGCTGGGCAGATGGCCCTGGAAGTCATCGACAAGGGAACGTGTTCGGCCGAACATCCGGCGCCGCTGCTGTTCGTGCACGGTGCCACCCACGCCGCGTGGTGCTGGGACGACCATTTCCTGGGCTATTTCGCCGATCTCGGTTACCGCGCCGTCGCGTTGAGCCTGCGCGGGCACGGCGGATCGAACTCGATACCGGTGGGCACATGCTCGATCGCCGACTTCGTCGACGACGTCGCGAGCGTGGCCGCCGGCCTGCCCCGGGTGCCGGTGCTGATCGGGCATTCGATGGGCGGCTTCGTCGTACAGAAGTATCTGGAGTCCTACCTGGCGCCCGCCGCGGTGCTGATGGCGTCGGTGCCGCCGCGCGGAATGCGCGGCGCGTTGCTGCGCAGCACTGTGTTGCGGCTGCGCATGCGGATGAGCAACCCGCGGCAACCGGTCGACGTGGCCGAACTGCAGCGCGTCATGTTCTTCCACCCCGACACCACCGACGACACCGTCGCCGAATGTGTCGCGCGGCTGTCCACCGAGGCGCCGTCGCGGGCGATGCTCGACATGCTGGGCCGCAACCTGCCGAGCCCCGGGCGGGTGCGCACACCGTTGTTGGTGCTGGGTGGCGGCGACGACCGTAGCGTCACGCGCTCCGAGGTGTGTGCGACCGCCCGGGCGTACGGGATGCTGGCCGAGATCATGCTGGGCATGGGTCACGACATGATGCTCGAACCGCGTTGGGAGGCGGTGGCCGGCCACATCGATTCGTGGCTGGCGGAGCGCGGGCTCTGACTCAGCGCCGCCAGAACAGATGGTGGACGACGCCACTGGGGCTCGGCACCACGTCGCAGTGGAACCTGTCCGACAGCTCCTCGGGTGTCTCCCACAACCGCGACCCGCTGCCCAGCGTGACCGGGGATACCGCCACGTGCAGGGTGTCGACCAGGTCGGCGTCCAGGAACTCCCGGACGGTCGTCGCCCCGCCGCCGAGCCGCACATCCTTATTTTGCGCGGCCGCCCGGGCCTGCTCGAGAACTGCCGCCGGCGTGCCGTCGACGAAGTGGAATGTGGTGTCGCTCAACGTGAACGACGGACGCGGGTGGTGAGTCATCACGAACACCGGGGTGTGGAACGGCGGCTCGTCACCCCACCAGCCCTGCCAGTCGTGGTCGGCCCACGGGCCGCGGTACGGGCTGAACTTGTTGCGGCCCATGATCTCGGCACCGATGTTGTTGGCGAAATCCCGGGTCAGATAGTCATCGAGGCCGCGGCTACCGCCCGGGTCGGTACGGTTCGGCCAGCTGGCCGTGGCGCCGGCCCAGGCGAACATCGTGCCGGGATCGGCGTGGCCGAACGGGCGATCGAAGCTCTGTCCCTCCCCGGCACCGAAACCATCCTGAGAGACGTTGAAATTCTGGACTTTGAGCAGCTGCACCATGACCTGTAGACCCTGCCAGGCCGCAGAACTCATCGAAAACGCCGAATGGCCCGGGGAGTGCTCCCCGGGCCATTCGATGTCGAGTCCTTACAGCGGGATGTTCTTGTGCCGGCCGCGCCGGTGCGGCGCCTCGGCCAGCGCCTGGGTGATCACGCTGCGGGTGTGCGCGGGATCGATCTTGGCGTCGACCACACCGATCTCGATGGCGGAATCCACACCGCCGGCGATCCGCTCGTGCTCGGCGGCCAGCTCCTCGTGCAGGGCGTCGCGGTCCTCGGGGGCGGCGGCGGCCAGCTTGCGCTTGTGCAGGATGCCGACGGCGGCCTTGGCGCCCATCACGGCGACCTCGGCTTCCGGCCACGCGAACACCTTGGTCGCGTTGAGCGAGCGGGAGTTCATCGCGATGTAGGCGCCGCCGTAGATCTTGCGGGTGACCAGCGTGACGCGCGGGACGGAGGCCTCACCGAACGCGTGCAGCAGCTTTGCGCCGCGACGCACCACGCCACCCCACTCCTGATCGACGCCGGGCAGGTAGCCCGGAACGTCCACCACGACCACCAGCGGGATGCCGAACGCATCGCACAGCCGCACGAAACGTGCTGACTTCTCGGCACTTTCGGAGTTCAGGCAGCCGCCCAGGCGCAGCGGGTTGTTGGCGATGACGCCGACGGTGCGCCCGGCCAGGCGGCCCAGGCCGACCACGATGGACGGGGCCCAGCGGGACTGGAACTCCTCGAAGGGTGCGTCGTCGTCGAGCAGGGCCTCGACGATCGGGTGCACGTCGTACGCGCGTCGTGCCGACTCGGGCATCAGGGCCTTGAGGTCGGTGTCGCCGGCCTCGGCCTTGGCGCGGTCGAAGTGGCCCTGCTGGGAGAACAGGCCCACCAGACGACGGCCACGCTCGTAGGCGTCCAGTTCGTCATCGGCGACGATGTGGCACACACCGGACTTCTTGTGGTGCGCTTCCGGGCCGCCGAGGGACACCATGTCGACGTCCTCGCCGGTGACGCTGCGGACCACGTCCGGGCCGGTGACGAAGACCTTGCTGTCCGGCGCCATCACGATGACGTCGGTCAGGGCCGGGCCGTACGCGGCGCCGCCGGCGGCGAAACCGACCACGACCGAGATCTGCGGGATGTAGCCCGAGGCGCGGATCATCGCCTCGAACACCAGACCGACGGCGTGCAGGGCCTTGACGCCCTCGGCCAGCCGTGCGCCACCGGAATGCCAGATGCCGACGATCGGGGACTGCTCCTCGATGGCGACGTCGTAGGCGTTCACGATGTGCGCGCAGCCCTCGATGCCCATCGCGCCACCCATCACGGTGCCGTCGGTGCAGAAGGCAACCGTGCGCACACCGTTGACGGTGCCCGCGGCGCCCAGCACACCGGACTTGTCGCGTTCGTGCAGGAGTTCCACGGTGCCGTCGTCGAAGAACGACGACAACCGCAGCAGCGGGTCGCGAGGATCAAGGGATTCAGCAGCCGTCTCGGGGGCCATGGTTGTCATTTAGGGGTTCTCCTTGATCTCGCGGCGAACGTGCCGTCAGTACTTGCCGAAGGCGAGAGCGACGTTGTGCCCGCCAAATCCGAACGAATTGTTGATTGCGTATTGGTATTCGCCATACCGCGGTTCGCCGGCCACCACGTCGAGGTCGATGTCTGGATCCAGGTTCTTCAGATTCAGCGTGGGTGGAATGACGCCGTCGCGCAAGGCGAGCACCGTCAGGATCGACTCGACCGCGCCGACGGCGCCGACCGAGTGACCCAGCGCCGACTTCGGTGCGTACACCGCGGGACGGTGCGTGCCCATGGCGTTGTTGATGGCGACGCCCTCTGCCACGTCACCGACGTGGGTGCCGGTGGCATGCGCGTTGACGTGGTCGATATCGGACGGCTGCAGCCCGGCCAGTTGGATCGACCGGCTGATGGCGTAACCCGCCTGCTCACCGTTGGGGTCCGGCGCGACGATGTGGAAGCCGTCGGAGGTGACACTGGCACCCATCAGGCGGCCCAGGATGTTGGCGCCGCGGGCCTTCGCGTGTTCCTCGGTCTCGATGACCATGAGCGCTCCGGCCTCGCCGAAGACGAAGCCGTTGCGGTCCTTGTCGAAGGGACGACACGCACCCTCGGGATCATCGTTGGTGGTCGACAGCACGATCCGCATCTGGGCGAAGCCGGCAATCGGCACCGCCTCGATCTGGGTCTCGACCCCGCCGCAGATGGCGATGTCGGCCTCACCCAGCACGATGTTGCGCCAGGCGTTGGCGATGGCTTCCGAACCCGAGGCGCAGGCCGAGATCACGGTGCTCACACCGGCCTTGGCCTTGCGTTCGAGTCCGATGGCCGCCGCCGCGCCGTTGGGCATGTACATCTGCACCACCAGCGGGGACACCGCCTTGAGGCCGCGTTCGCGCATGCCGTCGTAGGCGAAGAGCAGTTCCTCGGTGGAGCCCATGCCGGTGCCGACGGAGACCATCAGCCGCCGTGGGTCGACGTCCGGCGAGCCGGCGTTCTCCCACACCCGGCGGCCGATGACCGTCGACATCTTCTGCAGGTAGGACAGGCGCCTCTTCTCGACGCGTGTCAGGTCGTCTTCGAAATCTTCGAGCAGATGCCCGCCGATCCATACCGGAAGGTCGTACTGCGCGATGAATGGATCATCGAGCTTCCGGATGCCGCTCTCCCCGTTGAGCAGCTTCTTCCAGGTGCCTTCAGCATCGGTGGCCAACGCGGTCGACATGGCAACGCCAGTGACGACCACGTTGGGCAAACCGTTCCCCGTCGAGACTCCCGCGACTCCTGCCATTACTGAGCTTTCCTTTCGTGCCTACTCAGTACCGCCCGAAGGCCAGTGCCACATTGTGGCCACCGAACCCGAATGAGTTGTTGATGGCGTACTTGAAGTCGCCGTATCGAGGCTCGCCCGCAACGACATCGAGATCGATCTCGGCGTCGGGCGTCTCGTAATTGAGCGTCGGCGGGATGACGCCGTCGCGCAGAGCCAGCACGGTCAGGATCGACTCCAGGGCGCCGACGGCGCCGATCGAGTGCCCCAGTGCGGACTTCGGTGCGTACACCGCGGCGTGGTCGATACCGGCGACCCGGAGTGCGTTGGCCTCCGCCGTGTCACCGATCGGAGTGGCCGTGGCGTGCGCGTTGACGTGATCGATGTCCTTGGGCGACAGGCCCGCGGTTTCCAGTGCGCGCGTGATCGCCGCACCGGCCCGCAAGCCGTCCGCCGCCGGAGCGACCATGTGGAACGCGTCGGAGGTGATACCCGCACCGAGCACCCGGGCCAGCGGCTTGGCGCCACGAGCCTTGGCGTGTTCCTCGGTTTCGAGGATCAGCACCGCACCGGCTTCGCCGAAGACGAATCCGTCACGGTCCTTGTCGAACGGACGCGACGCGCCGGCCGGATCGTCGTTGCGGGTGGACATGGCACGCATCATCGAGAACGCCGCGATGGGCAGTGCCTCGATGCCGCCCTCGACACCACCGCACACGGCGATGTCGGCGTCACCCATGACGATCTGGCGCCATGCATGCGCGATGGCCTCCGACCCCGACGAACACGCCGAGACCGGAGTGATGACGCCGGCGCGGGCCCCGAGTTCGAGGCCCACGACGGCGGCAGCACCGTTGGGCATGATCATCTGCACGGCGAGCGGGCTGACCTTGCGGATCCCGCCCTCGTTCATCGCGTCGTACGTTTCGACGATCTTCTCGCCACCGCCGAGACCGGTACCGATCACGACGGAGAAACGATCCGGATCGACCTCGGGCATGCCCGAGTTCTGCCACAGGCGGCGGGCCAGCACGAGCGACAAGCGCTGCACGTAGGAATTGCGCCGCAGTTCGACTCGGCTGAGGTGGCTTTCGATGTCCTCGACCAAGTGACCACCGATACGCACCGGAAGGTCCCACTTGGTGACGAAGTCATCGGTCAGCTCACGGATGCCGCTTTCGCCTGCCAGGAGACCCTTCCACGTGCTCTCGACATCAGCAGCGAGCGCCGTGGTTGCCTCCACGGCGGTCACCACGACGTTCGGGAAGCCTCCGTTAGCAGTGGAAGGCCTGGTCACTTCGTGAACTTATCGCGCAGCGCGGCGGCAGCCTCGGGGTTCTCTTCCTCGAGCTTCTGGATGTAGCCGACGACGTCGCCGACGGTGCGCAGACCGGCCAGGTCCTCGTCCGGGATCTTCACGCCGTACTTGTCCTCGGTCTGCACGGCGATCTCGACCATCGACAGCGAGTCGATGTCCAGGTCGTCGACGAAGCTCTTCTCCAGGGTCACCTCGGAAGGCTCGATGCCGGTGACCTCTTCGATGATCTCGGCGAGACCGGCGATGATTTCTTCTTGATTGGCGGCCACGATGGCTCCTTTTTCATTGGTGTTGCTTCACTCCGGCTGTCGGAGTGTCGGGTGGGGACTAGAGCTCGGCGAGCCCGTCCAGGTCTGAGGGGGCCTTCACCGCGTGCGTGGGTGTGCCCTTCAGTTCGCGTTTGGCGATGCCGACGAGGGTCCCGGCGGGCGGGAACTCGACGATCGCCTTCACGTCGAGACCCCGCAGGGTCTCGTTGCACAGGTCCCAGCGCACCGGCCGGGTCATCTGGGCGACCAGCTTGGCCATCGCGTCGGCGGCGCCGGCGACCGGCTTGCCGTCGGCGTTGGACAGCAGGGTGGCGGTCGGCTCATTGGTGGCGACCTGCTCGGCCGCCGCGGCGTAACCCTCGGCGGCGGGCGCCATGTAATGGGTGTGGAAGGCGCCGGCGGTGGCCAGCACCCGGACCCGGGCCTTGGCCGGGGGATCCTCGGCGAGCTTCTCCAGCGCGGCGATGGCACCGGCGGCCACGATCTGGCCGGCGGCGTTGCGGTTGGCGGGGACCAGATCCAGCGATTCCAGACGGGCGAGCACTTCGGCTTCGTCGCCGCCGAGGACGGCGGCCATTCCGGTGGGCTCCAACGCGCAGGCCTTGGCCATCTCGGCGCCGCGGGTGGCGGCCAGCTTGATCGCGTCGTCGGGGGAGATGACGCCGGCGATGGCGTAGGCGGCGATCTCACCGACGGAGTGGCCGGCGACGGCGATGCTGTCGTTGATCAGGTCGCGCTTGGTGAGCTCTTCGTGGGCCAGCAGCGTCGCCGCGACCACCAGGGGCTGGGTCACCGCGGTGTCGGTGATCTCCTCGGCGGTGGCGGTGGTGCCCAGGCGGGCCAGGTCCAGTCCGCTGATCGCCGACCACGCCGCGATCCGCTCACCGGCACCGGGCAACTCGAGCCAGGAGGTGAGCATGCCGGGGGTCTGGGATCCCTGTCCGGGAGCAAGCATTGCAAGCACGGCTCTAAGAAAACACTGTGAAGACGTCTCCGCGCCGTGTAAGAGATTATGAACCTTGTCTTATTCTTTTGTGGAGAGTCTACAAAACAGCACGTGATGCGACCTTGTCGAGACCGGATTGCGATTTGTCACATCGGAATCTGGCTGCCCGACTTCGCTGGTTGGCTGAGGAACACCCCGTCTGTACTGCCATTTGACCCGTTGAAATGCCCGGTGTCGCGGCGCAGCCGGCCGACCGTCGTGGCGACCCGCAGGACATACGCGTCGCGCGGCACCGTCGGATCACGCCCGGTGAAGTCGGTGATGCGTTTCAGGCGGTAGCGGACGGTGTTTGGATGAACCGTCAATTTGCGGGCGCAAGCTTCGATCGCGCCGCCAGAGTCCAGGTATGCGTCAAGGGTTTGCGTCAGCGCGGGGTCTGCGTCTCCGAGCGGGCGCATCACCTCGGTTTCGAGCGCGGCCAGTGCAATGGGATCGCCCAGCAGCGCCCGCTCGGGCAGCAGCTCGCGTGCCGCCACCGGCCGCGGCGCGCCACCCCAGCCCGTGACGGCGCGCATCCCCGAGATGGCTTCGGAGGCACTGCGGTGCAGGGTCGTCAGGTTCGGTGCGGTGGGGCCGAGCACCACCGGGCCGTTGCCGAATACCTTCATCAATTCGGACAGGAAACGGTCGGTCGGCGACAGCGGACCGGACACGATGGCGACCAGCCAGGTGCCGTGCACGTCCGACAGGGCCATGCGGCCATGCCTCAGTGCAGCGTCATGGACGTCACCGCTGACCAGATCGAGTCGGTCGGGCTGCGGGTAGCCGACGATGACGGTGGCGGGCGCGGTGGCATCCCAGTTCAGGGCGGCGGCCTGGGACTGCAGCGCCGGGCCGGCGTCCCCGCGGACCACCGCGTCCACGATGTTGGCTTCCATCCGGCTGTCCCAGGCGCCGCGCGCCTCGGCCTGGTCGGCGTAGGCGGTCGCGGCCGCGAAGGCCAGGTCGCGGCTGTAGCGCAGGATGCCCGTGGTCAGGGCGGTCAGCTGTTCGTCGGTGCGGGCCAGCAGGGGCACTACTTCCTCGAAGAACTCCATGGTGACGCGCACCATCTCGACGGATTGCCGCAGTGCCACGCGCCGGCGCAGGTCCTGGGGTACGACGTCGAAGGCCTGTGCGGTGTAGCTGACGTCGCTGCTGGGATCGCGCATCCACTCGACGAAGTTGATGACCGCGGTCTGCACCACCAGCTGGACGCTGGCGCGCTGGGAGGCTTCCAGATCCGAGAATCCCGGCAGCCGCTGTTCGAGCGCGTGCACGGCCTCGGTGGCCAGCCGCCCCGAATACTGCTTGAGCCGGCGTAGTGCCGACTCCGGCACGTTCTGCAGCACGTCGAGCGTCGACGCGGGCGGAATGGTCCGTTTGTCGGGCATGAATAAAATCTACGCCCCAGGTTTGTGGGATTTGTGGAGCGTCAGCCGTAATGAGTGGCCAGGGCTTCGAGCACCGCGACCACCACCGACTCCGCGTCGGTGTTGAAGTACCGCCGCGCCGCCGGGCGGGTGTCGGAGAACCCGAATCCGTCGGTGCCCAGCGTGACGTAGGTGCCGGGCACCCACGGCCGGATCTGCTCGGGCACGGCGCGCATCCAGTCCGAGAAGGCCACCACCGGTCCGGCGGAATCGGCCAGCACCTTGGTGACGTAGGCGGTCGGTGCGGGCTGGTCCGGGTGGCGGAGCCGTTGCTTCTCAACCGCGACACCATCGCGGTTGAGCTCGCCCCAGCTGGTCACCGACCAGACGTCGGCGGCCACGTCCCACAACTCGGCGAGCATGTCGGCGGCCTTGACCGCTTCGGGCATCGACACACCGGAGGCCAGGATCTGCGCGGTGCTGCTGCGCTTCTCCGGGGCGGCCCGGAACCGGTACATCCCGCGCAGCACACCTTCGGGATCGAAGTTCTCCGGTTCGGCGGGGTGCAGGTAGGGCTCGTTGTAGATGGTGATGTAGAAGAAGACGTTCTCCGGGTTCTCCCCGTACATCCGCTTCAGGCCACTCTCGACGATGTGCGCGATCTCGTAGGCGAACGCCGGGTCGTAGGTGACCGCTGCCGGGTTGGTCGAGGCGAGCAGCAACGAGTGCCCGTCGGCATGCTGCAGTCCCTCACCGGTCAGCGTCGTGCGCCCGGCGGTGGCGCCGAGCACGAAACCGCGGGCCATCTGGTCGGCCGCCGCCCAGAAACCGTCGCCGGTGCGCTGGAACCCGAACATCGAATAGAAGATGTAGATCGGGATCATCGGCTCGTTGTGCGTGGCATAGGACGTGGCGACCGCGGTGAACGACGCGGTGGAGCCGGCCTCGTTGATGCCCTCGTGCAGAATCTGGCCGATCTCGGATTCCTTGTAGGCCAGCATCAGCTCGGAGTCCACCGCGGTGTAGAGCTGCCCGTTGCGGTTGTAGATCTTCAGGCTCGGGAACCAGGAGTCCATCCCGAACGTGCGTGCCTCATCCGGGATGATCGGCACGATCCGCGGCCCGATGTTCTTGTCCCGCAACAGTTCCTTGAACGTGCGGACGGTGGCCATGGTGGTGGCCACCGGCTGCTTGCCGGACCCCTTCTTGAGCGCCTTGTAGGTATCGGTGCCCGGCAGCTGCAGTGCCTTGCTCTTGGTGCGGCGTTCGGGCAGGAACCCGCCGAGGGTCCGGCGCCGGTCCAGCAGGTACCGGATTTCGGGCGAATTCGGCCCCGGGTGGTAGTAGGGCGGCAGGTAGGGGTTCTCTTCGAGCTCGGCATCGGTGACCGGGACCCGGGTGACATCCCGGAAGTCCTTGAGGTCTTGTAGCGCAAGCTTTTTCATCTGGTGCGTGGCGTTGCGGCCCTCGAAGTGATGCCCCAGCGTGTAGCCCTTGATGGTCTTGGCCAGGATGATCGTCGGCTGGCCCTTGTGCTCCATCGCGGCGCGGTAGGCGGCATACACCTTGCGGTAGTCATGACCGCCGCGCTTGAGGTTCCAGATCTCGTTGTCGGTCATCGGTTCCACCAGCGCCTTGGTGCGCGGGTCGCGGCCGAAGAAGTGATCACGCACATAGGCGCCGTCGTTGGCCTTGTAGGTCTGGTAGTCACCGTCGGGCGTGGTGTTCATCAGGTTCACCAGGGCGCCGTCGCGATCGGCGTGCAGCAGGGCATCCCATTCGCGGCCCCACACCACCTTGATGACGTTCCAGCCGGCGCCGCGGAAGAACGACTCCAGCTCCTGGATGATCTTGCCGTTGCCACGGACCGGGCCGTCGAGGCGCTGCAGGTTGCAGTTGACCACGAAGGTCAGGTTGTCCAGCGCTTCGTTGGCGGCCACCTGGATCAGGCCGCGGCTTTCCGGCTCGTCCATCTCGCCGTCGCCGAGGTACGCCCACACGTGCTGATCGGAGGTGTCCTTGATGCCCCGGTCGTGCAGGTAGTGGTTGTAGCGCGCCTGGTAGATGGCGTTCATCGGGCCCAGGCCCATCGACACCGTCGGGAACTCCCAGAAGTCCGGCATCAGCCGGGGGTGCGGGTAGGACGGCAGGCCGCCACCCGGATGGCTGTGCTCCTGGCGGAAGCCGTCCAACTGGTTGGCTGTCAGGCGGCCTTCGAGGAAGGCGCGGGCGTAGACGCCGGGGGAGGCGTGGCCCTGGATGAACACCTGGTCGCCACCGCCGGGATGGGCCTTGCCCCGGAAGAAGTGGTTGAAGCCGACCTCGTACAGCGCCGCCGACGACGCATACGTCGAAATGTGGCCGCCCACACCGACTCCCGGCCGCTGGGCCCGGTGCACCATGATGGCTGCATTCCAGCGGATCCAGGCCCGGTAGCGCCGTTCGACATCCTCGTCACCGGGGAACCAGGGCTCCAGTTCGGTGGGGATGGTGTTGACGTAGTCGGTGGAGGTCAGTGCGGGAATCGAGACGCGCTTCTCGCGGGACCGTTCCAGCAGGCGCAACATCAGGTAGCGCGCGCGGGCGGAACCGTGCCGTTCGAGCATGGCGTCGAACGATTCGAGCCATTCGGTGGTCTCATCAGGATCGATGTCAGGTAGATAGGAGGCGACTCCTTCCCGGATCACTCGGACCCGGTCGGGTTCGCCTGCGTTACCGGAGTTTTGGGCCAGGTCTTGGCGCGCGAACTCGGTGGTCAACTGGAGCTCCTCGGTTGGCGGTGCTTGGCAGTGCTGGGTTGCTTGTGGCCTCACTATCGTGCCTCTATCGTGCCGCAGATCACCGGGCAGGGTGGCCTACCGCTCGGTAACCAAATGATCCGGCGATCGGTGGTCCGAACCGGTAACGTCTGGCAACAATGCTCAAAAGTTGGCGGGGGTCCTCGGTGCTGGTCCGACTGCGAATCGGCGCCCTGGTGGTGGGTTGTTCGGCCGTGCTGGCAATGATCGCCGTCGGGTGCACCAGCGTGACCGAGGGAAGCGCCTCGGTGGACAAGGCCGATGCGCCCGTCTACCGGGCCTCGGTGTCGGCGTCGGCGGCCGAATCGGCCGAGAGTTCGAGCTCGAAGGAATCCGAGCGGCAGGAGTCGGTCACCACCGGTGCGATTCACGCCTCGTGTGAGGCGCTCAGCTCCAGCAGCGTGGACGCCATCTCCGCGGTGAACGACTACGTGGGCGCCTACAACGAGAACGGTGACGTCAGCGGCGCCGCGCGCCCGGCCATCGAGGCGCTCAACCACAGCGCCGACACGGTGGAGCGAAGTCTTTCCGACCCGCTGGCGCCCGATCTGCGTGGCGCTTTGATGGAGTGGGTGACCGCGGCGCGGGCGGTGGCGTCGGCGATCGCGGGCGATGTGGGGCCCGATGCATTCAACGACGGGGTCGGCCGGCTCAACGACGCAAAGGACGCCGCATTGAACATGTGCGACGCGGCATATCGATAAACCTTGCCCTCAAGTCTCGGTTGGGGACCCCCGGCGTGCGAATATAGGCCGAGCGCACTCAATACAGGCTTGAAGGAGGACAGACGGTGGTCGCGGGGACGGACTCTGACCCGAATTACGCCCGAAAGTTGGGCATCGAGAAGAATCAGGTCGTCCAGGAGTTGGGGTGGGACGAAGACACGGACGACGACATCCGGGTCGATATCGAGGACGCCGCCGGTGGCGAGCTTCTCGATGAGGATGCCGACGAGGTGGTCGACGTCGTGTTGCTGTGGTGGCGCGACGACGACGGGGACCTGGTGGATCGTCTGATGGACGCCATCACGCCGCTGGCTGAGGACGGCGTCATCTGGGTGGTCACGCCGAAGACGGGCAAGCCTGGCCACGTGCAGCCCGCCGAGATCGCCGAGTCGGCGCCGACCGCCGGGTTGATGCAGACGTCGTCGGCGAACCTGGGTGACTGGATCGCCAGCCGGCTGGTGCAGCCGAAGTCCAAGGCGAAGAGCAGATAGCTCGGTTGTGAGTCGATGCTGACGGTCGGCACCCCGGCACCCGACTTCACGCTCAAGAACCAGCACGGTCAGCCGGTGACGCTGTCCGGCCTGCGTGGCCGCAATGTGCTGCTGGTGTTCTTCCCGCTCGCCTTCACCCCGACCTGCGCCGGCGAGTTGGGCGAGATCCAAGATCATCCCGAGGTGTACGACACTGCCGATACCGTCACCCTGGCGGTCTCGGTGGGCCCGCCGCCGACGCACAAGGTGTGGGCAGCCCAGAGCGGTTTCACGTTCGGTCTGCTGGCCGATTTCTGGCCGCACGGGTTCGTTGCGGAGCAGTACGGGGTCTTCAACACCGAATCGGGTTTCGCCAACCGTGGCACCTTCGCGATCGACCGGGAGGGGATCGTCCGGTTCGCCGAATGCAAGCAGCCCGGTGAGGTGCGCGATGCGGCCGTGTGGCGTGACGCCCTGGGCGCTTTACGGATTTAGTACTCGACATTGCGGGCGTGTAGCGTGCCTGCGACGGGGCGCGTAGCTCAGTGGTAGAGCTCTGGTTTTACACACCAGCGGTCGGCGGTTCGATACCGTCCGCGCCCACCCTTGAATCCCTGGTGAGGTAGGGACCTCCCACGGGGATCATTCGCCTTTCACATACGTGACGACCGGTGTCCCATTCCTGGCGAATTCCCATGAGCCGCGTCGGCGCGTGCTTAAGATGCCACCAGCCGACCGATTGGTCGCCGTTCCCAAGAGGAAGTGAGGCGGTCATGCGTTCTGTGCGGCGCTATCTGATCTTGGGCATGGTGACTGCGGCAGCCCCGTTCACGGCGGTCGTCGCGGCACCTGTGGCCCTGGCCGACTGTACGTACAACAACGGAGTCACCATCTGCGCGCAGGGTGACGCCCGCGGGGCGGACGGGGTGCCGAGGCAGGCGACGGCGGGCGTGCCGTACCCGTGTGAGTACGACTATTACTGCGGCGACGACGACTGGGATATCGACGTCGACTGGAACCCGGGCAGGCCGGGCATCGGGGGCCCGGGCGGACCGGGTGGTCCCGGCGGACCGATCATCGGCGGTGGCCGCGGCGGCGGTCGCGGTCGCTGAGCAGCGTTGAGCAGCATGGTGAGCAGCCACCCCGTGACCCCGTCAAACCTCGAAAAAGGAGCCCCTATGTCGCACTCCACACTCTCCGTCCGTCGCGTGGTCGCGGCGGCGCTCGGCGCCGGAGCCCTTTCCGGCGCAATGCTTTTCGGCGGCGCCGCCCTCGCGAGCGCCGACCCGGACGCGCCTGTTCCGCCGCCGTGCTCGGCCGCCGAATTGGCGCGGGTGATGTCGGGCATCAGCTTCGACACCTCGAATTACCTGATCGCCCACCCCGACGTGAACGATTTCTTCACCGGCCTCAAAGGCCAGCCGAAAGCCGACATCGGACGCCAGGTCGAGACGTACTACGCCGCGAACCCGACCGTGGAGCAGGAGCTCAAGGGTCTGCGCCAACCGGCGATCGATTTCCGTGCGCGCTGCGGACTGCCGCTCAACCCGACACCCTGACACGCACCGTCGATCTCCGAGTGCGTGAGGGCGGCGTCATGGTGTCGAGGCCGTAGCGATCGGCAGCGCGCGGTCGACAATTGTGGTGTCGACCAGCTCGGCAAAGGTGGGCGCACGACGAACCATATTCTCGTCCTGCAGGATTCGCGTCCATCGTTCGGTCGCTGCCGGGTCGATGCGCACGGTGTCCCAGGTCAGCGAGCCCAGCATCCGCGCGCAGGCCCGACGCAGGGGTCCTGCCGGCGTCGCGGGCCAACGCTGCGTCAGCAATGGGTCCAGGTCGGCCAGTTCGATCGACTTCATCAGTTGCATGGATTCCTGCAGACTTGAGGCGAAGGCAACCAGCTGATCGGACAGCTCGTCGAAACGGTCTGTGCGGCAGTAGTACACGCTGTTGGGCCCCAACCCGCCGGTCTGGGTGTACTCCCGAGCGATGAAACCGGAGCCGCGCTCGGCGACGATCTCCGCATTCACCAGGTCCAGGACGATCGCGTCCCCCACACCGGCTTCGAAGAGTTCGACGTACATCGAGCTGGACAGGTCGCGCAAGAACGTGATCGATTCGGGGTCGACCCCGGCTTCCCGGATGAGGCCGGCAGTGAACGCATACGGTGCGCTGCCGCCGATTCCCGGCGCCAGGACGGTCTTGCCGATCAGATCGGACCATTCGAAGTCCGGGTCCGGGGCCCGGGTCACCAGCGCCTTCGGGAACTGGTGATTCACCTGGGCGAAGACCGTGAGTCGGCGCGGAGTACCCCAATACATGGCCGGTACCCACAGCCCGCCGAGGGCGACATCGGCGGCGCCGCTGTCCAGATCGTCCAGCACTCCGGTCCAGGGATCGCGGGCGGTGGCGGTGACCGTCAAGCCGCGTTCGCCGAACAGGCCAAGACTGTCTGCATAGTACTGGGGCAGGTAGTTGGCGGCATCAGCGGTGGCAGAGATGTTGAGGTTCAACATGTTCGGGCTCCTTGTTTGTTGAGGATCAGGCTGCGGCGGCGAGCGCCGCGGGCGTCTCGGTAACCGCTTCCAGCGGCTTACCGAAGGTTTCCGGCCCGAAGCGCGCGGCGACGACCAGCAGGACGTACATGACGGCGATCATGATGAAGACCCCCGCGACACCGGCTCGGTCGAAGAAGAACAGCGCGGCAAAGGGCATGACGGCGCCCGCCACGTTGCCGATCCCGTTGACCACCGATGTTCCCATCGCGCGCACAGAGGTGGGGAACAGTTCCGGCGACCAGACCGAGAGCATGGTGTTGAGCATCATCGTGAAGAACTGGAAGATCATGCCCAGCACGAGAATCAGCGCGGTGGAGTTGGCGAACGACGCGAAGCAGATGGCCGAGATGCAGCCGAGGACGGCGGCGACACTCACGGTCAGTCGTCGCGGTGCCTTGCCGGCCAGATAGGAGGCAGCGCAGGCGCCGAACAACGAACCGATGTTCATGATCATGGTGAATGCCAACGAATCGGACAGCGAGTAGCCGCGGGAGACCAACAAGATCGGCATCAGGAACAGCAGTGTGACCTGGGCGCCGAACGACATCCACGACGCGGCGCCGATCGCGGCGGTGCGCTTGAGGTTCTGGCCCTTGAACACTTCGGCGTAGCTGGACTTGACCTTCGCGGGAATGTCTGCGGCAGTGACGAATTCGCGGGTGGGACCGGGCTTGCGCAGTCCGCTGATCCGTCCGGCCGACAGCCGGGTGAGGCTTTCGTTGGCTTCGTCGACGCGGCCCTTGGAGAGCAGGAAGCGTGGTGACTCCGGAAGGTAGCGGCGGAAGAAGACGACGAGCACGGCGGGGACGGCGAGGATCACGTATGTCCACCGCCATGAGGTGTCATTGCCGCCGAGCATTCCGTTCAGCGGACCCAGAACGAGCCAGAAGAATCCGAAGGACGCGATATTGCCGACGCCGCCCGAGGAGATGTTCAGGGTGGCCAGCAGCGAACCGCGATGGCGGGTGGCGACGATCTCCGCGAGAATGGCCAGACCGACGGTGAATTCGCCGCCCAGTCCGATGCCGACGATGAACCGGCTGGCCAGCAGCATCTCGTAGTTGACGGCGGCGGCGCTGATGAGGCCTCCGAGGGTGTAGACCAACAGGTTCAGGCTCAACGCGGCACGGCGACCCCAGCGGTCGGCGATGTAACCGCCGATGATGCGCCCGGCCAGGCCACCGAGCACGGTGGCGGTGTTGATCATGGTCAGTTCGGCATTTCCGATCCCGAAGGATTCTTTGAGTAGGGGACCCATCGCCCCGGTCGAGTTCTGCTCCAGCGAATCGAAGAACAATCCGGCCATCAGCAGGAGGATCAGAGCGGCTTGCACGCGGCCGAAGCCGATGCGGTCCAGTGCGGCGGTCAGACCCGGCGACGCGGCGTCGTCCGCCGTCGAGTGAGGGTCGTCGATCAGGGTGGTATCAGGGGGGATGGCAACTGTCGGGCGGATGAGGGACATGGCGTGCTCCAGGTGTGATCGGTGAAATCATGCTGGAACAATTTGTATACGAAATCTGTTACGTCACGATTTCTCACCAGGAGTTTTACGTTACGAATACGATAACTCAGCTTAGATTGTAAAACAATCTGAGCTGCAGTCAGGCT
Organism: Mycobacterium sp. P2_H7; assembly: GCF_056403275.1. Taxonomy (NCBI): domain Bacteria; kingdom Bacillati; phylum Actinomycetota; class Actinomycetes; order Mycobacteriales; family Mycobacteriaceae; genus Mycobacterium; species Mycobacterium sp. P2_H7. The sequence goes on from NZ_JBFUFU010000009.1 coordinate 353,908, forward strand.
TCGCCGAATTTTTCGGTGAAGTACTGTTCGTCGCGTCGCAGGTGCTCGTCCATGAGGTATCCCGCCTGGACCACCGACCCATTGAGGATCGCCACCGCGAGCACCCGATGGTCGCTGATCGATACGTTCGGGTTGTGGCCCAGGCCCCACTGCACCCGGCGATTCACGCCCGCCAGCATCTCTTCCAGCTGCCGGTTGCCTGAAGCTGCGGCGACCAATTCGTGGAACGCACGCGCGGGTGCGCATTCGACGTCGACGTGGTCCTCGGCAGCGGCCGCCAACTGCTCGGCGACGGCGCCGCCCCGATTCTGGGCGGCCAGTTGCGCGGCCAGAATTTCCAGCCCGCGCCGGATTTGCAGCAGCTCCCTGCTGTCCTGGACCAACGTCTCCGACACCGTCGCCCCCTTATAGCGGACGATCGTGACGAAGCCCTCGGACTGAAGTCGGTTCAGCGCCTCACGGACGGGAATCCGGGACACCCCATACTGTTTGGCGATCGACTCTTCGACCAGGCGTTCGCCCGGGGACAGCCGACCGGCCAAGATGTCCTCGCGCAGGGCATGGGCAACCGAATCGCCGGTGGACTCCACCTGGGGCGGTGCGCTCATGGGCATGAACCTACCGCGCCCGTGCTCGTCACATTGTTGACCGATGTCTATACGCCGGCGACCGCCTCGACCACAGCCGAGCAAAACGCCGGCAGATCGTCGGGCGACCTGCTGGAGATCAGATTGCCGTCGACGACGACCTCTTGATCGACCACGGTGGCGCCGGCATTGCGCAAATCGGTACGCAGGCTCGGATACGACGTCAGGGTGCGGCCCTTCGCCACACCCGCGTCGACGAGAGTCCAGGGAGCGTGGCAGATCACGGCGACCGGTTTACCGGATTCGACGAAGTCGCGGACGAAGGCCACCGCGGCGTCGTCATTGCGCAGCTTGTCGGCGTTCACCGTGCCGCCGGGAATCAACAGCGCGTCGAAATCGTCGACGTTTGCCACCGCGACGAGGCTGTCGACGGGCGCGTCACCGGCGGGCGTCAGATCATGATCGCGGAGGTCGATCGAACCGTCCTGCAACGACAGCAGTTCGGTCGACGCACCCGCGCCGCGTACCGCCTCCCGCGGTTCCTCCAGCTCACGGCGTTCGACTCCGTCGGTCGCAAGGATCGCCACCCTCTTGCCCTGCAGTCTGCTCACGGCTTCGTCCAGATTCTGCTGGGTCTGCTCGGCGTCGTCCGCGAGCTCCGCGACGGTCTCGTCGCCTTCCTCGGCACGCATGATGGTCTCCGTTCGTCGCTGTACTCACCGGCGGATGCCCGACAGGTGGAGCGGCCAAACGTGACGTGGGTGGCGGTTTACCCCGGCGGCGCGAAGAACTCCAACGCGATGCCGTCGGGGTCACGAAAGCTCAGCCCCGACCCGTAGTGGGCGTCCACCACGCCGCCGTGCGCGATACCCAGCTCATCCAGACGAGTAGCCCAGGTCTCCAGGTCTGCCCGTGAGTCGCAGCCGAAGCCGACGTGGTCCAGGCCCGCACGGAATTCGGTGAACTGACCGGATTCGATCCCGCGGTCGTGCTGATGGATGCCGAAAAGCGTGCCGCCTTCCAACGCCCACACCAGGTGCCGGAATCCGGCATCGGTGTTCTCGTCGAGCACGGGGTCGAACCCGATGAGCGCGCGGTACCAGGGCCCGCTCACGCCGATGTCACTCACCGTGACCGCCACATGGTTCAGTGCCCCAAATGACATGACATCCCCTTTCAGATCACACGTATGCCCAAGCGGGCCCGCGTCCGCATGTCCCACAGGTAGAGCTGGTAGCCGAACTGCCAGAGCTCCCGCGGCACGACACGGTCGGCGAACCGAAGCCCCATCAGCAGCAGCGCGAACCGGCGCTGGTCGTCCGGACTCCAATCCAGGTTCATCATCGTCCGAAATCTGGACGAAAGGAATCCCTTGGTGGCGAACAGGATCGACGGCCCCGCCAGTTGCCGCAGCGGCTTCGGGAGGAACGCCACCGACGCCACGCCATACAGGTGCTCCCGCACGGGTTCGTCGATACGCAGATCGTCGAGGGTGAGCTTCCAGTATTCGTCGAACGCCGCACGGTCGGCCGGCCACATCTCTTCGCGCACTTGCAGGGTGGTGCCCAGGGTGCGGGCGTCCTGGTAGATCGCGTCGGCCGATTCGTCATCGAGTGGCCCGTACAGATACTCGTGCTGATCGATGTAATAGCGGTACAGGCAGGCGGCCACCCAGAGCTGCAGCGTCGGATCGAAAGCGTTGTAGCGCACCGGACTTGACGGCCGGGACCGGACCTGGGCGTGCGCGCGGTCCACCTCGGCCCGGATCAGGGCGCGGTCGGCGTCCGAGCCGCAGGTGGCCGCGGCCAGATAGGTGCCCGTGGTGCGGGCACGCTTGAACGGATGCAGGTACACATTGCCGCTGTCGACCGGACTCTCCAGCACCCCGTAACCCACTCCAGGCAACGACAGCTGCATGATGACGTTGGCGGCGGGCGCCAGCGCTGCTGCCGGATTGAGCAGGTCGATGACGCGTCGCGGATGGCGCGGTGGTCCCAGCCTCATGTATCCGAGTAGAGCACCTTGTGAGACGCTGCCCGTCGTGTTTGAACACACTGCCCGTGCTGCCGGGCTGGCGACCGGCTATCTCGCCGACCTGCGCTGGGCGGATCCGCGCCGCGGACACCCGGTCGCGGCCTTCGGAACCGCCGCGGCCGCCCTGGAGAAGCGCAGCTACGCCGACCGCAGGTCCGCCGGGGTGCTGCACACCGCCGCGCTGCTCGGCGCCCTCGGCGCGCTGGGTGTCGCCGCTGAACGCGCCGCGGCCCGGCGCGGGCCGCTGTGCACCTTTGCGGTCACCGCGGTGAGCACCTGGGCGGTGCTCGGTGGCACGTCGCTGGCCCGGACCGGCGCGCAGATGGCCGACCGACTCGACGCCGACGACCTCGACGGGGCCCGGGCCCTGCTGCCGTCGTTGTGTGGCCGGGATCCGTCCGCGCTGGACCCCGACGGACTCGCGCGTGCCGCGTTGGAATCGGTCGCGGAGAACACCTCCGACGCCCAGGTGGCGCCGATCCTGTGGGGCGCTGTGGCGGGCGTGCCCGGCCTGCTGGTGTATCGGGGTGCCAACACCCTCGACGCGATGATCGGCCACCACTCGCCGCGCTACGAGCGGTTCGGCTGGGCCGCAGCGCGTTTCGATGACGTGGTGAATTACGTCGGGGCGCGCGCGACGGGACTGTGCGCGGTCGTGGTGTCCGGCGCACCGGCCGGGGCGTGGCGGGCGTGGCGGCGTGACGCCGCACGCCACCCCAGCCCGAATGCGGGCGTGGCCGAGGCATCCTTCGCGGGCGCACTCGGCGTCAGTCTGGGTGGGCCCACCCAATACGCCCACCGTCTCGAGATGCGCCCCACACTGGGCGACGGTCCGTCACCCAGAGCGGCCGACCTGCGCCGCGGAGTGCGGCTGTCGCGCGCCGTGCAGACGCTGGCCACCGTGGCGGCCGTCAGCGTCGCCGCCCGTACCGGTCGGCGAGCTTCTCCTCGGCGGTCTGCGGCGTGATGTCCGCCTCTTCGGCCGCCGCGGCGGCCTTTTCTCGACGGCGGGCCTTCACCTCGGCGACGATGAAATAACCCAGCCCGATCGGGGCGATGATGCCGAACGCGATCCATTGGATGCCATAGGACAGGAACGGCCCGGAATCCAGATGAGGCAGGGGGATGACCCCGAGTCCGCCGGGTTGCTTGTCCACCAGTTGCAGGTAGGAGCCGGCCAGCGGGGTCCCGGTCACCTGCGAGACCTGGCCCGGGTTGATCGAATACACCTGCTGCGCACCGTCGGCGCGGAACGGCTCCTTGCCGGTCAGGACGGGCTCGGCGTCGCGCAGCCGAGCCTCGATGGTCACCGTGCCCGACGGCGGGGCGGCGAACGCCGGCAGCGCGGTGCCCTGCTCGGGCTTGACGTAACCACGGTCCACCAGCACCGTCGGCCCGTGATCCACGGCGAACGGGGTCAGCACCTCGTAGGCGGGATCGCCGTCGGCCGACCGCAGCCGGGCCACCACCTGCGCCTCGGGTAGATAGTGCCCGGTGGCGCTCACGCGGTGCCACTGCTGATCCGGTGCCGACGAATCCTGGTGCGGCAGAACATTGGTCAGCGGCACGGGGTCAGCCGACAGGGAGCTGGAGATCTGCGAGTTCTCCCGTGATGTCTTGGTGTTCTTGCCCAACTGCCAGGGGGCCAGCACCGTGAAACACAGCCAGGCGAACGCCAGCACGACGACGAACAGCGCCAGCCACTGGGGCCGGAACAGGAACGTCCACCGCTTCATCGTGATGCCAGCTGCTTGTCGACCCACTCGTGCAGCCCGGGCAGCGAGACATCGATGACGTCGAACACGTCTTGAAAGTCGGTGAGGGAGCCGTAGTAAGGATCCTCGACATCGAGGGCGAAAGCGCCCGACCGCGGATCGAAGGATCGCATCATCCTTAGCCGCTCGGGCGGCACACCCATCTCCTTGAGGAACCGGGCGTGGTTGCGGCCCATGGCGATCACCATGTCGGCGGCCAGATGATGGTCGTCGATCTGCGCGGCGTGATGGGTGGTCGGGTAACCGTGCCGGCGCAGAACCTCATTGGTGCGGTGGTCGGCGGGCTCACCCGAATGCCAGCCCCCGGTGCCGGCGCTCGACACCCGCACCACGTCGGCCAGGCCGCGCTCGGAGATCTGACGGGCGAACATCTTCTCTGCCATCGGCGACCGGCAGATGTTGCCCGAGCAGACGAAGGTCACGTGGAGGTCAGACACCCAGCACCTCCCGCAGATCGGCGATGGTGTCGACCTTGTGCAGCGGTGACGGCGCGTCGGGGCCGTCGAAATCGGTGGCGCCGTAGCCCCAGCCGACGACGACCGTGCTGATGCCGTGCTCGCCGGCGCCCTCCACGTCGTGGGAGCGGTCACCGATCATCAGGATCCGTTCGGGCAGCGGAGCCAGCTGCGCCAGGGCGTGCGCGACGACGTCCGATTTGGCGGCCCGGGTGCCATCCGAACTGGCACCGGCGATCACCTCGAAATACCCGTCCAGGCCGAAGTGGGCCAGGATGCGCTGCGCGGTGGTCTCGGCCTTCGACGTGGCGACGGCCAGCCGCACACCCGCGGCGCGCAGATCCTCCAGCAGCGCCGGTATCCCGTCGAACAGGCTGTTCATCGACCAGCCGCGGGTGGTGTAGTCGGCGCGGTAGGCGGTGATCGCGTCCTCGACACGATCGCCGAGCCCCATCGCGCGCAGTGTGTGGTGCATTGGCGGCCCGACGATCCGCCCCGCCAGGTCGCCCTCGGGGACCTGCACGCCCACGGTGTCCAAGGCGTGCCGGAAGCTGGCGACGATGCCCACCGCGGAATCGGTGAGGGTTCCGTCGAGGTCGAAGAGCACCAGCTGCGGGAGGCGTGTCACGAACACATTCTCTCCGATGTACCTGTGCCGCCGAGCGGCGCACTACTGTCGTGCTGTGGTTCACACGGTTCGGCAGGCGGCGCGCTATCACGGCGATCAGGCCGTCACGCCCGGCATGCTGGACTTCGCGGTCAACGTGCGTGCCGCGGGCCCGCCGTCGTGGCTGGTGGACCGGCTGAGCGCACGGCTGGGTGATCTGGGCCACTACCCCTGCGCGGCAGACACCGAGCGGGCGGTGCGCGCCGTCGCCGAGCGGCACGGCCGGGCGGTCGACGAGGTCGCGCTGCTGGCGGGGGGCGCCGAGGGATTCGCGCTGCTGCCCAACCTGGCGCCGGTGCTCGCGGCGCTCATCGCCCCGTCGTTCACCGAACCCGAGGCCGCACTGAGCGCCGCGAACATTCCGATCGCCCACGTCGTGCTGCCGCCACCCTTCACGTTGGCCGACGCCGCGGTGCCCGACGAGGCCGACCTGGTGGTCGTCGGCAACCCGACCAACCCCACCTCCGTGCTGCACACGCGCGAGCAGATCCTCGCGCTGCGGCGGCCGGGTCGCATCGTGGTGGTGGACGAGGCCTTCGCCGACGCCGTACCGGGGGAGCCGGAATCGGTGGCGGCGCTGACACTGCCCGACGTGGTCGTGCTGCGCAGCCTGACCAAGACATGGTCGCTGGCTGGGCTGCGCATCGGCTACGCACTGGGGGCGCCCGACGTGCTGGAGCGGCTCACCGCGCGGCGTGCACACTGGCCGCTGGGCACCCTGCAACTGGAAGCGGTGACCGCCTGCTGCGCGCCGGAGGCGGTGGCCGAGGCCGAGGCAGGCGCCCGTCGGCTGGCGGTGCTGCGCGCCGAGATGGTGGCCGGGCTTCAGGGAGCGGGCTTCGACGTGGTCGACGGCCGTGCGCCGTTCGTGCTGCTGCGTGTCGCCGACGCCGAATTGGCCCGTAAACAACTGGACAGCATGGGGATTGCGGTGCGCCGCTGCGACACCTTCGTCGGCCTGGACGGCGAGTATCTGCGCGCGGCGGTACGCCCCGAATGGCCGTTGCTGGTGGAGGGCCTGCGTTGACCGTACGACTGGCCGATGTGATCGAGGTGCTCGACGCCGCGTATCCGCCTGCACTGGCCCATGATTGGGACTCGGTGGGGCTGGTGTGTGGCGACCCGTCCGAGCCGGTGTCCTCGGTGACCGTCGCAGTGGACGCCACCGCCGCGGTGGTGGACGAGGTGCCCGACGGCGGTCTGCTGCTGGCGCACCACCCACTGCTGCTGCGCGGGGTGGACACGGTGGCGGCGAGTACCGCCAAGGGAGCGTTGATCCACCGGCTGATCCGTTCGGGGCGGTCGCTGTTCACCGCGCACACCAACGCCGACGCGGCGCTGCCCGGGGTGTCCGACGCCCTTGCCGAGGCGCTGGGTCTGGTGGTGCAGGACGTGCTGGCCCCGGCGGAGTCCCGCGCCGATCTGGACAAGTGGGTCGTCTTCGTTCCCGTCGAAGATGCTGAGCGGGTGCGGGTTTCGCTGTTCGCCGCCGGTGCCGGCCAGATCGGCGACTACTCGTGCTGCAGTTGGAGCGCCGGCGGGACTGGGCAGTTCCTTCCGCTGGAAGGTGCCGATCCGGCCGTCGGCCGCGTCGGCACCGTGGAACATGTGGCCGAGGACCGCATCGAGGTGATCGCGCCCGCCGGGTTACGCCCGGCGGTGTTGGCGGCACTGCGCGCGTCGCACCCGTACGAAGAACCCGCTTTCGATGTGTTCGCGCTGGCGCCTCTGCCGTCGGGAGTGGGCATCGGCCGGATCTGCGCCCTGCCCGAACCGGAATCGTTGTCGGCGTTCGTATCCCGGGTGCGCGACCGGCTCCCGGCGACCTCGTGGGGCGTACGGGCTGCCGGCGACCCCGAATCGCTGGTCTCACGGGTGGCGGTCTGCGGGGGAGCGGGGGATTCGCTGCTGGACACTGTCGCCCGGACGAATGCGCAGGTGTACGTCACCGCCGATCTGCGGCATCACCCCGCCGACGAACATCGACGAAAGTTCGGCACCGCCCTGGTGGACGTGGCGCACTGGGCCAGTGAATACCCCTGGTGCAGCCAGGCGGCCGCCCTGCTCACGAGCCGTTTCGGCCCCGAGCTTCCGGTGCGCGTGAGCACGGTGCGCACCGACCCATGGAATATCGAAGAAGGACATCATTGATGAAAGCTGCACTCACCCAACAGCGTTCGCTGCTGACGCTGGTCGAGCTCGATGCCGAGCTGGGGCGGGTCGAGCACCGGGCCCGCAACCTCGCCGAGCAGCAGCGCTTCGACGATGCGCAGGCCGAGCACCGGGCCGCCAATGATCAGCTGGCCGTCCTCGAGATCACCCTGGAGGATCTGGAGGGTCAGGTCACCAAGCTGGACAGCGAGATCGACGGCGTCCGGCAGCGTGAGGACAAGGACAAGGCGCTGCTGGACAGCGGCGAGGTGAACCCCAAGCAGCTCGCCGAACTGCAGCATGAGCTGGAGACCCTGCAGCGCAGACAGTCTGCTCTGGAGGACGCGCAGCTGGAGGTCATGGAGCGCCGGGAAGCGTTGCAGGCCCAGCAGTCCGAGGAGCTGGCCCGCATCGATGCGCTCCACAATGAGATGTCCGCTGCGCAGCTGGCCCGGGATGAGGCGCTGGTCGTCATCGACCAGGCGCGCCACGTCGGTGGCCTGCGCCGCACTGAGCTGACGTCCGGTCTGGACGCCGCCCTGGTGGCGCTCTACGAAAAGCAACGGGCCAACGGTGGACCGGGCGCGGGACTGTTGCAGGGCAAGCGATGTGGGGCCTGTCGCATCGAGATCGACCGCGGCGAGATGGCCCGGATCTCGGCCGCCGATGAGGACGAGGTGCTGCGCTGCCCTGAGTGCGGCGCCATCCTGTTGCGGTTGCGGCCGTGAAGGTCGTCGTCGAGGCCGACGGTGGTTCGCGGGGTAATCCGGGACCGGCGGGCTACGGGGCGGTGGTCTTCAGCGCGGACCGGTCCGCAGTGCTGGCCGAACGCCGCAAGTCCATCGGCACGGCCACCAACAACGTCGCCGAATATCGCGGACTGATCGCGGGTTTGGAGGCGGCCGCTGAGGTCGGCGCCACCGACGTGGCCGTTTCGATGGACTCCAAACTCGTGGTGGAGCAGATGTCGGGCCGCTGGCGGGTCAAGCATCCGGACCTACTGGAACTGCACCGTGAAGCCGGGCAGGTGGCCCGGCAGTTCGGCGCCGTCAGCTATCAATGGATTCCGCGGGAACGCAATTCGCACGCGGACCGGCTCGCCAACGAGGCCATGGACGCCGCGCAGGAGCCGGTGTCCGACAAGGCGGCGGCGCCCGGCTGGACCGGTGCGCGGGGTGAACCCACCCGGCTGCTGCTGCTGCGTCACGGCCAGACCGAGCTTTCGGTGGACCGGCGCTATTCGGGCCGCGGCAATCCGCCGCTGACCGAACTCGGCCGCGCCCAGGCCGAGGCGGCGGCCCGCTACCTCGGCGAGCAGGGCGGTGTCTCCGCCGTCATCGCGTCACCGCTGCAACGCGCCCGGGAGACGGCGGCCGCCGCCGCGAAAGCCCTGGGCCTGGACGTCAGCGTCGACGACGACCTCATCGAGACCGACTTCGGGGCGTGGGAAGGTCTGACGTTCGGCGAAGCGGTGCAACGGGATCCGGAACGGCACGGGCAGTGGCTGCGCGATACCAGCATCACACCCCCGGACGGCGAGAGTTTCGACGCCGTCGCGCAGCGGGTGCGCCGGGCTCGCGACCGGATTGTCGCCGAACACAGCGGGTCCACGGTGTTGGTGGTGTCACACGTGACGCCGATCAAAACGCTGCTGCGCCTTGCCCTGGACGCCGGCGCCGGCATCCTCTACCGACTGCACCTGGACCTGGCGTCGCTGAGCATCGCGGAGTTCTATCCGGACGGGCTGGCTTCGGTGCGATTGGTCAACCAGACGGCCTACCTGTAACTAGCTGTGCAGGTGCATCCGTTCGCCGTGCACGTCGAAGATCATGATCGCTTCGACCGGGCCGTCGACGGTGCCGAACCAGTGCGGCGTCCATGTCGAGAACTCCACGGCCTCACCGGGTTCGATGGTGAAGTCCCGCTCGCCGAGGATCAGCCGGAGCTTGCCGGACAGCACGTACATCCAGTCTTGGCCCTCGTGTGTGGGTAGTTCGGCGGGCGGTTTGTTGCGCCGTGCGCTGACCCGCACCTTGTAGGTGTGCCTACCGCCGGTGGGGCCATTGCGGGTCAGCGGCCAGTACGTCACACCGTGGCGGGTCTGCGAACCGCCGCGCACCCGGGGGTCCTCGGACTCGGGTTCCCGGAGCAATTCGTCGGTGCTGACGGCCAAGGCCGAGGCCAGCCGAGGCAGGTGATCCAGCGCCAGTCGGCGCTTTCCCGACTCCAGCCTGCTCAACGTCGACACGTCGATGGCGGCGCGGGCGGCCACATCCTGCAGGGTCAGCCCCTGCTGGATCCGCAGTTCCCGCAGTCGTCTGCGGACGGTCTCGTCCACCGAGTTTGCCTGCATGGCAAATCAGCTTGGCATTCTCGGCGGCCGTCGGCAAGCTCGAGGGCATGGACATCACATGGGACTGCATCATCGTCGGCGGCGGGGCCGCAGGTCTGAGCGCCGCCCTGGTACTGGGGCGGGCATGCCGTCGCACCCTCGTTCTGGATGCCGGCGCACAGAGCAATCTGGCCGCGCACGGCATCGGCGGGCTGCTGGGCCACGACGGCCGCCCACCGGCGGAGCTCTACGAGATGGGACGGACAGAGCTGGGTGCCTACCCCAGTGTCGAGGTGCGGTCGGCAACGGTGGTGACCGCTCGCCGTGAGGGCGACAATTTCGTGCTGACCACGGCCGACGGGCACCGCGTCGTGACCCGGCGGGTGCTGCTGGCGGCCGGTATGCACTACGAGATGCCGGAGATCCCCGGCATTGCCGAGCTTTGGGGACGGTCGGTCTTCCACTGCCCGTTCTGCCACGGCTGGGAGGTTCGCGATCAGCCTCTCGCGGTGCTGGCGCAGGGCGACCGCGCGGCACACATCGCGCTGTTGCTCCGGGGCTGGAGCGATGACATCGTCGTACTGTCGAACGGACCTGCCGGCCTGGATACCCACCAGCTCGACCTGCTGGCGGGTGCCGGTGTCACGGTGGATGAGCGCCCTGTTGCCGAATTACGCTCCCAGGACGGTGAATTGGCGGCGGTGGTGTTCGCCGACGGCGGGCAGTTGGCGCGTCGCGGGCTGCTGGCCTCGGTCGGGTTGCGGCAGCGCGGCGACCTGGTGGCGCAACTCGGGCTCGCACTCGCGCCGCCGTCACCGGTGGCCGTCGACGCGGTGGCCGTGGATCCCATGTACCGCACCTCGGTACCCGGGGTGTTCGCGGCCGGCGATGTGTGTCCCGGCATGCCTCAGGTGGCGGCAGCGGTGGCCGCGGGATCGATGGCGGGTGCCGCGGTGATGCAGAGCCTGATGTCCGACGACGTCGGGCTGCCCGGTCCGCCGTGGCCGGTGTTCGAGTCGACCGCAGCGCAGCACTGGGACCGGCACTACGGTGAGCGCGAACGGATCTGGAGTGGGCGGGTGAACAAGCACCTGGCCGATACCGCCGGGGCGCTATCTCCGGGGCGCGCTCTGGACCTGGGGTGCGGCGAAGGCGGCGACGCGATCTGGCTGGCCCGTAACGGCTGGCAGGTGGTCGCCACCGACATCTCCGGTGTCGCGCTGCAACGGGCCGTCGAGGACGCCGGTGAAGTGCGTGAGCGCATCGATTTTCAGCGGCACGACTTTGCCGAGAGCTTCCCGGCCGGCGAGTTCGATCTGGTGTCCGCACAGTTTCTGCACTCGATGGTGCCGCTGGACCGCACCGCGGTGCTGCGCCGTGCGGTCGGTGCCGTCGCCCCCGGTGGGCGACTGGTGATCGTCGACCACGGTGCCGCCCCGCCCTGGTCCAAGCACAAGGACTACCCGTTCCCCACGGTGGACGAGGTGCTGGCTTCGCTCGAGCTCGGCGACGGCTGGGACCGCCTTCGTGCCGAACCGGTCGAGCGGGACGCGACCGGCCCGGACGGGGAACACGGCCATCTGATCGACAATGTGATGGTGCTGCAGCGCCGTTCGTAGATACCCTCAGGCGTGTTCGGCGAACTGTTCCGTGTCCTCGACCTGGCCGGTGTCTTCACCAACGCCATCCTGGGCGGCATGGTGGCCCGCGACAAGCGTTTGGACCCAGTGGGTTTCGCGGCGCTGGCGCTGGTGTCGGGGCTCGGTGGCGGGATCATCCGCGACACGCTGCTCCAGCACGGGCCGCCGGTGGCGCTCACCGATTCGCGGTATGCCGTCACGGCGATCGCGGGGGCGGTGGTCGCCTTCCTGCTTCCGGTGCGCGGTCGGCTGTGGAGTGTGTCGTTCCTGTTGATCGATGCCCTCGCGTTGGGCTGCTGGGCGACGGTGGGCACGCAGAAGACACTGTCGTTGGGGCTGGGTGGTTTGGCGGCGCTGCTGCTCGGCACCATCACCGCCGTGGGCGGGGGCGCGTTGCGCGACCTGTTCGTGCAACGGATCCCCGAGATATTCGGCCGCAACACTTTGCACGCGACCTGCGCGGTGGTGGCCAGCGGTGTGGTGATCGCATTCTGGTACGCCGGACTGCCGACCGCGGGGGCGTTGGCCGGCACCGGGGTGGGTGCCGCGATGTGCCTGCTGGCGCGTTGGCGGGGTTGGCAGCTGGGCGAGGGGTTGGCTTGGGATTATGCGGTGACGCGGCCGCCCGGACGGCGGTTGCCGCGGATGTCGGTGCGGGTCGTACGGAGACGCGGGGACGTGTCGTAGGGATGATTTAGAATCGAACACATATTCGAATCGTCCCGATATCTCGACTCCGCCCGGCAGGAGCTGCGGGCGGAGCGTGCGGCGACGGCGCGGCGGTTGATCGCGCTGGGACATTACGCGACCGATCGGATGGCTGAGCTGGGAAACAGCCGCCAGGACTGGGTGGTCGACGACTGGGAACTGGTCGCGGTGGAGGTGGGTACCGATCTGGGGATCGGCCGGCACCGGGCGTCGACGGAGATGGTGCACGGGCAGACCCTGATCGAGCGGTTGCCACGGCTGGCCGAGGTGTTTCTGGCCGGCAATCTGGACTACGGACATTTCACGGCCATCACATCGCGCACGGCTCTGATCACCGACCCCGACCTGCTCGCGATCGTCGATGAGCGGGTGGCTGCCAGGGCGCCGGGATGGTCGGCGCGCTCGCGGGACAAGGTCGCCCAGTTGGTGGACTGGCTGGTGCTGGAAATCGACCCGGACGCGATTCGGGTCGCCAAGCAGCGCCGCGCCCAGCGTCATATCGGCATCGGGCCCGCCGGCGACGGGATGGCCGAGATCTACGGGATTGTCGATGCGGAGGACGGGGCGGTGGTCGACAAACGCCTCGATGAACTGGCGGCGACGGTCTGCCGGGACGACCCGCGCCCCCACGCCGCTCGGCGGTCGGATGCGATGCGGGCCATGGCCGACGGGGCCACCAAGCTCGCCTGCCTGTGCGGGTCGGCCGACTGCCCCGCCGGTGCGGCCGAGGCCCCTGCGGGCACCATCGTCATCCATGTGCTGGCCGAGCAGGCCACCCTCGACGGAGACAGTGAGACACCGGGATTGCTGCCCGGATACGGCGCGATCCCGGCCGAGCAGGTGCGTGAGATGGCGCCGCGGGCGAAGTGCCGGCCGCTGCCGCTGCCTCAGGAGTTGATCTCGGAGTCGGTCTACCGCCCCTCGGTGCGGCTGGCCGACTTCGTCCGCGCCCGTGATCTGACCTGCCGCTGGTATGGCTGCAATGCACCCGCCGAGCGCTGCGATATCGACCACACGACGCCATGGCCTTACGGGCCGACCCACCCGACGAACAACAAACTATATTGCCGCACAAATCATTTGGTGAAGACCTTCTGCCCGGACTGGGTCGACACCCAGGCGGCCGACGGCCGAGTCATCCTCATCTCACCGTCCGGCCGGATCTACACCACCAAACCCGACGGGGCGCTGTTCTTCCCCCAATTGGCGTCACCCACCGGTGAACTCGCACCCACCCAGGCGCCGCCCCTGACGGCGGCGCGCGGCACGGCCATGCCGACCCGCACCCGACGTCGCGCCCGTGACCGGGCTTACCGCATTGCGCACGAACGCGCCCTCAATCGCGCACGCGCCGAAGCGAATCCGCCGCCGTTCTAGCCGGCGAACGCACTCATGTCGGCCACCTGGGTCAGTCGCACACTGTTGCCCGACGGGTCGCGGAACCCGCAGTCGATCCCGTAGGGCTGCTGGTGCGGTTCCTCGGTGAACTCGACTCCGCGGGCCTTGAGCTCCTCATAACTCGCCTGGCAGTCCTCGGTGGTGAGAAAAACGGTGCCGGCAAAGCCTTTGGCGGTCAGTTCGCGAACCTGTTGCTGGGTCGCGGAATCCATCACGGGCGGCCCGGGGACTGCCATCAGCACGATCGACACGTCGTCCTGGCCGGGCGGCCCGACGGTGAGCCACCGGAACGCATGTTCCAGATCGGGTAGTGAAACATCCTGTCGCACTTCGAAGCCGACCTTCTCGGTCCAGTATGCGAGGGCGACTTCCTGGTCATGTACCCACAGGTGGGCGCTTGCAATTTTGATCATGCCCCGACGCTACGAGGCGGCACCGGTATCCGTCTTCTCCGTTTGTGCTGTCTTTCGGGTATCGCGTTTGAGGATGCAGCTCGGCACCCGGGCGTAGATGCTGGCCGGCGGCAGCGCGGCCCGGTAGGCGGCCGGTGGCTTGCCGTAGACGCGAGCGAAGTTTGTGGTGAAGGAGCCGACACTGGTCAGTCCGACCATGGCGCAGATATCGGCCACCGACCGGTCCGTGTAGCGCAGCAGCGAGGCGGCCCGCTCCAGGCGCCGGGTCTGCAGATAGGCACGTGGCGATTCACCGAACGTCCGGGTGAACATCCGGCTGAAGTGCGCCCGGGACAGGCCGGCGGCCGCCGCCAGATCGTCGACCGTCAGCGGATCGGAGTACCGCGCGTCGGCCAGGTCTTTGGCCCGCAACAAATAGCGGGCTGGAGGTACCTGCGCCATGTTGCTAAGGTAGCGCGCGCGGACGAGTTGGCCGGGCGACCGCGGAGAAATTCGAGGAAAGTCCGGACTTCACAGAGCAGGGTGATTGCTAACGGCAATCCGAGGAAACTCGCGGGAAAGTGCCACAGAAAACAGACCGCCGGAGACGGTAAGGGTGAAACGGTGCGGTAAGAGCGCACCAGCACCCCGGGTGACCGGGGTGGCTAGGCAAACCCCACCCGAAGCAAGGCCAAGAAGGCCGCGACCTGGTCGCGGCTGCGCAAGCGTTCGAGGGCTGCTCGCCCGAGCTTGCGGGTAGGCCGCTTGAGGCACCCGGCGACGGTGTGTCCAGATGGATGGTCGCCACCTCACCATGTGAGGGACAGAATCCGGCTTAGAGGCCAGCTCGTCCGCCCTCGCCCTGCGCCCGGTTACCTTCCGATGGCCTTGCGCAGCGACTTCAGCGCGGCCCCGATCTCCTCTTCTGCGTAGAGGGCGATCTCGGCCTCGATCTGGAACAGCAGGCCGTAGGTGAAGGTGTCTTCACCTGCCGCGTGTGCCGCGTCGGCCTGGGTCAGCAGATGCGCGCGGCTGACGGTGCTGTCCTGGTGGTCGCCGAGCAGTGTCTGGATGGACTTGGCACTCTCGGCCACCGCGGCATCTCCGTGAGCGGACGCGGTGTAGCGGAGTTGCTTGGCGCGCTTGCGGATTCGGTGCAGCGCCTCATCGGTGCCGGCAATCTTGGCGGCCTTCGCGGCCTTGGCCACCTTGCGGTAGGCGCCCTCGACGGTCACCTGGGATGCTTCGCCCTCGGCGCCGGCGGCGGGCGCGGCCACCACGTTCTCCAGTGCGTCGAGCAGCCGGAAGTACCGCTCCGAGCGCATCGCGGTCACCGACCGGCGCCAGCCGGCCTTGTACTTGGCCTTCGCCCCGTCGACCAGTCGCTCCCGCACCGGGCCGCGGACCAGGTGGTCGGGTAGGTCGGCGAGTGACTTCTCGTACTTCTCGGCGAGCACCTCGGCGTCGCGGGCGGTGCCCAGCACCGCGGCCAGTTGCTTGAGCTCCTCAAGAACCCACGCGTTGTCGGTGCCCGACTCCTCGGCCAGCAGGCTGCGGATCTTGCGGGTGGTGACCCGCATCTGGTGCACCGAATCCCACACGTCGGCGCGCACCGCGCGGTCCCACTCGAGCAACGCGTCGACGTTCTCGGCCACGGCGCGGTGCACCGGGTCGGTCGGGGCCGGCGCCTTCTCGGGCGCCGACACGTCGAGCACCCGGGCCAGCTTCGAGCCATGCCCGGCGGGTGCCGCGCCGGCGTCCAGCAGACGATTGGACAGCCGCTCCAGTACCTCGGTGGGGCCGTCGCCGACCAGTTCCAGTTCCCATTCCCGCCAGGTCTGCGGCTCGCTGTCTGGGCGCAGCGCCGAGGCGGTCACACTGTCGTCGCAGAACTCCGCGACCGCGGTTCCTTCGGCACCGAACAGCAGCGACACCGAGCGCTGCGTCGAGATGCGGGCCACTGCCCCCAGGGGGCGATCGCGCACGATCGCCGCGACGACATCACGGATCTCGTCGGGCAGGGCATCCTCCAGAGGGGCCCGCACCTCGGTGCGGGTGTCCTGGCCGGCGGGCAGCTTGATGTGCCAGCCGGCGTCCGTGCCCCCGGTGCGACGGCGCAGGGTGATCTTGCGCGTGGCGAGGTCGTAGTCCGGGGTGTCGTAGTAGACGGCCTCCAGCACCTGGGTGGGTGAATGCTGCACCCGCGTCACGACGGCCAGCCCTTCGAATGAGGGTGACACCGTGGTTTCGAGCACGTCGAACTTGCGCTCCACCTCGGTGTGGCGGGAGGTCTTGGACTTGGCGGCAGGCATTTTCACCTTCGGTCGGGCGTGAGTCTGAACAGGGTGCCACATCGAGGTGAATAAATGTCTCAGCCCGCCCGGCGAAACTCCCCGGCGAGATCCCAGGCATGCCGTTCGGCCGCGAAGGCCGTCGCCTGCTGGGCGCGGAACTCGGCGATCGAGTCGGCGTGCACGGCCAGGAAATCACGGTACCCGGCGAGATCGAACTGCCCATCGGTGATCTGCACCTGCCCGCGGCCGGCTGCCATGTCTGCCCGCAGATCCAGCAGCTCGTCCGCGCTGACGGGGTAGAAGCTGATCCGGTCGAAGTAGCGGAGCAGCCAGGGCGTGCCCGGTTCGAAGACCGCCGAGTCGGACGGATGCCGGTGATTCCACACCTGCGTGGTGCGCCCGACGAACTGGTAGCCGCCCGGGCCCTCCATGCCGTAGATGCACATATACGCGCCGCCGATGCCGACGGCGTTCTCCGGGGTCCACGTGCGGGCCGGGTTGTACTTCGTGGTGACCAGGCGGTGCCGGGGATCCAGGGGAGTGGCCACCGGTGCACCCAGGTACACGTCACCGAGGCCCAGCACCAGGTAGTCGGCGTCGAAGACGGTGTCGTAGACCTGCTCGACATCGGCCAGGCCGTTCACCCGCCGGATGAACTCGATGTTCCACGGGCACCAGGGCGCGTCGGCGCGGACGCCGTTCATGTAGCGCTCGATGGCCTCCCGGGTGGACGGGTCGTCCCAGGACAGCGGGAGTCGCACGGTGCGGCTGGGCACCACGAGTTCCGTCGTCGCGGGCAGGCTTTCGTCGGCGCGGGCGACCAGGTCCACCACCTCGGCCATGGCCAGTGCCGCCGGGTCGAACTGCACCTGCAGGGAGCGCACCCCGGGCGTGAGCTCGGTGATGCCCGCGATCTGCCGTGCCACGAGGTGTTCGTAGAGGACGTGCACCCGCGCCCGCAGCGCGAGATCGAGCACCATGTCGCCGTATTCGACGAGCACCCCACCATCGCCGGCGCGGCGCATGGTCACCTTGGTGCCGTCGGCGGCGGTGAATCGGCCGAGCACACCGTCGTCGCCGTCGCCGCCCGTGGACACCACCAGTGGCAGCGACGCGCGCCGGTCGATGTCGATGGTGCGCAGGGACGGCGCCCGATCGGCGCGCACCGGGACGAACCGCACGGTGTCACCGGGCGCCAGTTGGCCGAGCTTCCAGCGGTCACCGCCGACCACGGTGACGGGGCAGACGAATCCGCCGAGGCTCGGTCCGTCAGGTCCCAGCAGAATCGGGGTGTCGCCGGTGAAGTCGAGCGCGCCGACGCAGTAGGCGTTGTCGTGGATGTTGGACGGATGCAGACCCGCCTCACCGCCGTCGGTACGGGCCCAGTGCGGTTTGGGTCCTTCCAGTCGCACGCCGGTGCGGTCGGAGTTGAAGTGCACCGTGTAGTCGGTGCCGACGATGGTGTCGATGTCCTCGCGGGTGAAGAACTCCGGTGCGCCGTGCGGCCCCTCGGTGACCGCGAGCTGCCAGTGGTGCCCGATGCTGGGCTGTTCCTCGATGGCGGCCCGGGCATCGCGACCGGGCCAATCCTGGTGCGGACCGGGATCGGTTCCGGCCGCCAGGGTATCGTGTTCGCGCAGTGGCCTGCCGTCATGGCCGCCGAAGGTCCCCAACGTGAACGTGGCTGTGCTGCCCAGGTATTCGGGCTCCGTCAGGCCGCCAGCGATCAATATGTAGCAGCGCATCCCGGGGCCGGAGAGCATGCCGACGTCGAGTACCCCACCGGCGGGCACGGTGACCGACTGCCACTGTGCCACGGGCACGCCGTCCAGCGTCACCGGCACCGGTGCGCCCGTCACACAGACCCGTCCGCCGTCGGGGAAGCGCAGCGCGGGGCCGCCGCGGGTGCACTCCAGACCGGCGGCGCCCTCGTCGTTGCCGAGCACCCGGTTGCCGATCCGGAAGGACAGATCATCCATGGGACCCGACGGCGGAACGCCGATGTGCCAGTATCCGACTCGGCCCGGCCAGTCCTGCACGGTGGTGAGCATGCCGGGGCGCAGCACCTCGATCATGACAACACCATCTGGACCGGCGTCGGGTTGAAGCCGTTGCACGGGTTGTTGATCTGCGGGCAGTTGGACACCAGCACCAGGGTGTCGATCTCGGCGCGCAGCGTCAGTGTCTTCCCGGGAGCAGACAAGCCGTCGACGATGCCGAGGGTGCCGTCGTCGTCCACGGGGACGTTCATGTAGAAGTTGACGTTGGAGACGATGTCGCGCTTACCCATTCCCCACCTGGTGGCCTCGGCGAGGAAGTTCTCCGCGCAGGCGTGCTGGTGCACGGTGTGGTGCCCGTAGCGCAGCGTGTTGGATTCCTTCGAGCACGCGCCGGCGATGGTGTCGTGGTTGCCGACCTCGTCCTCGATGAGCGTCATCAGCGCGGTGCCGTCGGACGCGCGCAGCACCGAGCCGGTGGACAGGAAGATATTGCGTTGTGCGGCAACGGTTGTCTGCGCGTTGTAGCGCAGCGCCGGGTCGGGCCGGCCCGCGGTGACACCGTAGAACAGGGTGTCCACCGCCTGGTTGCCGAACAGGTCGATGATCTGAAGTGTCTTGCCGGCGGGCACGATGGCCGACCAGGGTGCGCAGGCTGCGACCTCGAACGTCGTCATCAGATGAACTCCTTGGTGTTCTGTGCTGCGGCCCAGGCGCTTTCGGTGTTGAACAGGGCGCGCAGGTATTCGGGGTCGGTGCTGAGCGGGGTGCGCAGTTCGTCATCGGCCCGCCAGGCCAGCACGTCGAGGTCGGTGATCCCGGGATCGGGGTCCAGTGGATGCGCCGTGTTGACCAGGACCACGACGACGGGCAGGTGGATCAGCAGGTCGACGGAGCCGCCGGGGCCGGCGCTGCCGGTGAAGTGCAGGCCGCCGTCGGCGTGCACGCGCGCGCCCTTGAAGAACGACACCGAGGGCGCCACGTCGCGGATGTCCAACCCGTGTTTGTGCACACCGAGCAGCATCTGGGCCTGCCCGGCCGGGGTGAGGCCGCACAAGGTGTCGTGGTGCGCGGAGGTGTCGGCGGCGACGGTGGCCAGCACCCGGCCCTGGTCGGACAGCAGGGGATGGCCGGCGCCCAGGTAGGCCTGCCACGGCACCTTCACCGTGTCGGCGACGTTGAGGCGCTCCCATGGGGCGTCGGCCCGGAACAGCAACAGGTGCGCGCAGGCGCCGCCGCCCGGATCGGCCAGCCGCAGCCGGGTGCCCCGGCCCAGCACCTTGGTGGCGTAGGAACCACTCGGGACGACCTCGGCCCAGCGCACGTCGGTCACGCCGGGGGGAGCCGTCGGCACCCGGAACTGCGCCTCCGCGGCCTGTGCCCGGGCGTGCGACCGCGCCCCCTCTGTCGAACTGGTACCTGCCATGTCCGGCCTCCTTAACTGTCACTTGAAAGTTTTAATTGCCCGCATTTTCTGCTGGTGACGGACCTGTTACGGGTGCGTGACTTATTTCTATCAAATGATAGGAAATATGGCACCTCGAACGGCGGATGCCACAATGGCCCCATGAGCAGCGATGGCCGGGGACGTCCGAGGCTCGAAAAACCTCGCCGCCCGGGGCGTACCCCGCGGGATGAGATTCTCGATGCCGCCGCCGAACTGTTCACCGAACACGGGTACGCCAACACCTCGACCCGGCGGATCGCCGATGCCGTGGGCATGCGCCAGGCGTCGCTGTACCACCACTTCGCCACCAAGGACGACATCCTGGATGCGCTGCTGGCAGGCACGGTGGAGGCACCTCTGCAGCTGGCCGCCGAGTTGGCTGCCGAGGGCGGCCCGGTGGTGCAGCAGCTCTATACGTTGATCGTGTCCGACGTCGCCCAGCTGTGCCGGGGCGCCTGGAACCTGGGCGCCCTGTACCTGCTCCCCGAACTGCGGGTGGACAGGTTCGCGCAGTTCCGCCGCAGGCGCGCCGAGCTGCGTGAACGCTACCGGGCGCTGGCGGCGGCCGTGATCGCCGACTGCGGCGGACCGGCCGATGCCGTCGATCTGCCCTTCCGGCTGGTGGAGTCGGCGATCAACCGCCGTTCCGACGACGGCGCCTGCCCGCCCGAGCAGCCGTGGATCAGCGCCGACGGCGCGCTGCGGGCGCTGGGTTGGGGTGGTGACTTCGCGACGGTGCGGACCGCCGCCGAAACCCGACTCGCGTTACACACCGCCGCGGTGACGTAATACCGTGTGCCCCATGACCGAATTCGAAACGCTGAAGTTCACTCAGTCGGGGCCCGTCACCAGCATCGTGCTGAACCGACCGGACGCGGCCAACGGCATGAACGACGCGATGACCCGCGACCTGGCCGTCGCGGCCGCGTTGTGTGACACCGAGGCGACGAAGGTGGTCACCCTGACCGGTGCGGGGCGGTTCTTCTGCGCCGGCGGTGATCTCAAGTCGATGGCCGCCGCCCCCGATCCCGGCGTCTTCGTCAAGGGCATAGCCAACGATCTGCACCGGGCGATGTCGACGTTCGCCCGGATGGATGCGGTGCTGATCACCGCGGTCAACGGCACGGCGGCCGGTGCCGGCTTCTCCTTGGGTGTGTCCGGTGATCTGGTGCTGGCCGGTGAGTCGGCGGCGTTCACGATGGCCTACACCAAGGCCGGGCTGAGCCCCGACGGTGGCGCGTCCTACGTGCTGCCGCGCCTGGTCGGCCTGCGTCGCGCGCAGGACCTGATGATCACCAACCGGGTGCTCAAGGCTCCCGAAGCGCTGGCCTGGGGCCTGGTCACCGAGGTGGTCGCCGACGCAGCGCTACCCGAGCGGCTCGAGCAGTTGGCCGGTCAGATCGCCGCCGGTGCCCGCGGCTCCAACTCCTCGGTCAAGAAGCTGCTGCTGAGCACCTACGCCAACGGGTACGAGGCGCAGTTGGAGCACGAGGCACGCCATATCGCCGGCAATGCCTCCTCTCCCGACGGGAAAGAAGGCATCGCGGCGTTCCTGGGCAAGCGGGCGCCCGACTTCAGCTAGTAGGAGTGTTCCTCGGCCGGGAACACTCCGCTGGCCACCTCGTCGGCGTATTGCGTTGCAGCGCTGCGCAATACGTCGCCGACCTGGGCGAACTTCTTGACGAATTTGGCGGTCTTGCCCGACGTCATCCCGGCCATGTCCTGCCACACCAGCACCTGCGCGTCGCAGTTGACGCCCGCGCCGATCCCGACGGTGGGGATGGTCAGCTTGCCGGTGATCTGGGTGGCCAGTTCGGCGGGCACCATCTCCAGCACCACCGCGACCGCACCGGCCTCGGCCACCGCGATGGCGTCGTGGATGGTCTGGTCACCGGCGTCGCCGCGACCCTGGACGCGGTAGCCGCCCAGGCTGTTCACGCTCTGCGGGGTGAAACCGATGTGGGCGACGACCGGGATGCCGGCCGCCGTCAACGTCGCGATCTGCTCGGCGACACGTTCGCCGCCTTCGAGCTTGACCGCGTGGGCGCCGGTCTCCTTCATGAAGCGGGTCGCGGTCGCCAGAGCCTGGGCGGGGCTGGACTCGTAACTGCCGAACGGCAGGTCGGCGATCACCAGGGCATGCGTCGCACCGCGGACGACGGCGCTGACCAGGGGGATGAGTTCATCGACGGTGACGCGGACCGTCGTGTCGTAGCCGTAGACGACGTTGGCGGCCGAGTCGCCGACCAGCAGGACCGGAATGCCGGCGTCGTCGAAGATGCGGGCGGTGGAGAAGTCGTAGGCGGTGAGCATTGCCCACTTGTGGCCTTCGTTCTTCCACTTCTGCAGGTGATGGGTGCGGACCTTTACGGGGGTATTGGTGGCACCATAAACGGACTGCTCAGACATCTTTGTCCCTCGGTGTGTGGTTGTCGGGTTGATCCTCGAGGCCGTTGCTCGGTCCCCGGGTCTTCTGACAGCGACAAGTCTGCCACTCCTGACCTCGAAGTTGAACGTCAGGTTAAGTGGATTTCCTCACACCGCCGCGGTGACATGGACCTAACATCGGCGTCATGCAACGGCGTGCGCTTCAAAGACTCAGTGGACTGGACGCCAGCTTCCTCTATCTCGAAACCGCGGCCCAGCCCTTGCACGTCTGCTCGATCCTGGAGTTGGACACCGCCACGGTGCCCGGCGGCTACACCTTCGACCGGCTGCGCGACGAGCTGGCGATGCGGATCAAGGCGATGCCGGAGTTCCGCGAGAAGCTCGCAGACAGCAGGTTCAACCCCGATCACCCGGTCTGGGTGGAGGACAACGATTTCGACGTCCAGCGGCACCTGCACCGGATCGGGCTGCCCTCGCCCGGTGGGCGTGCCGAGCTGGCCGAGATCTGCGGGCACATCGCATCGCTGCCGCTGGACCGCACGCGGCCGCTGTGGGAGATGTGGGTCATCGAGAACGTCGCGGGCACCGACGCGCACGCCGGCGGCAAGCTGGCTCTGATGACAAAGGTGCACCACGCCGCCGTCGACGGCGTCACCGGCGCCAACCTGATGTCCACGTTGTGCAGCACCGAACCCGACGCCCCGCCGCCGGACCCGGTCGACGGGGCGGGCAACGCGACCGAACTGGAGATCGCCGTCAACGGCGCCATCAAGTTCGCCACCCGGCCGCTGAAGCTGGTCAACATGCTGCCCTCCACGGTGGCGACGGTCATCGACACCGCGCGCCGGGCCACCAAGGGGCTGACCATGGCGGCGCCCTTCGCCGCACCCAAGACCCCCTTCAACGCGAATGTGACCGGCCACCGCAACATCTCGTTCGCCGAACTCGAGCTGAGCGACATCAAGACGGTGCGCGCCCATTTCGGGGTGAAGGTCAACGACGTGGTGATGGCGCTGGTGTCCGGGGTGCTGCGCCGCTACCTGCTGGACCGCGACGAACTGCCGGAATCCTCGCTGGTGGCGATGATCCCGGTTTCGGTGCACGACAAATCCGACCGGCCCGGCCGCAACCAGGTGTCGGGCATGTTCTCGTCGCTGCACACCAACATCGAAGATCCAGTGGAACGGCTGATGGCCATCTCGTCGGCCAATTCTCTTGCCAAGCAACACAGTTCGGCGATCGGAGCGACATTGCTCCAGGACTGGTCGCAGTTCGCCGCGCCGGCCGTGTTCGGTATCGCGATGCGGGTGTACGCGCGCAGCAACCTGTCGGCAGCGGCGCCCGTGCACAACCTCGTGGTGTCCAACGTGCCCGGCCCGCAGATACCGCTGTATCTCCTCGGCTGTGAGGTCAAGGCCATGTACCCGCTGGGGCCGATCTTCCACGGGTCGGGACTGAACATCACCGTGATGTCGCTGAACGGCAAGCTCGACGTCGGCATCATCTCCTGCCCCGAACTGCTGCCCGACCTGTGGGACATGGCCGACGACTTCGCCATCGAACTCGCCGAGCTGGTCGACGCCACCAGCCGTGTCTAGGTAGCCTCACCAGCCTCGATGCGGACGCATGGCAGCATGGTCAGCCATGAAGCTCACGCGCGGCGTTCTCGCGGCCGCCATGGTGCTGCTCCTCATCGCAGGATGCAGCAATGTCGTCGACGGTCGAGCCGTCATCTCCGCTCCACGGCCCGGCAGCCCGGTGCAGTGGTCGCCGTGCAAGGCGTCATCGGGTGAGTCGCGGATACCGTCCGGTGCAGAATGCGGCTACCTCTCGGTACCGGTCGATTACGCCAAGCCCGACGGTGAGGTCGCACAGCTGGCGATGATCCGCTTCAAAGCGACCGGCGAGAAGATCGGGACGCTGTTCATCAACCCCGGCGGCCCGGGTGAATCCGGCGTCGAATCCGCGGTGTCGCTGGTGGGCACCATGCCCGATTCGGTGCGTCAGCGGTTCGATCTCGTCGGCTTCGACCCGCGCGGGGTCGGGTCCTCCAAGCCCGCACTGTGGTGCAACTCCGACGACGACAACGACCGGCTGCGCGCCGACCCGCAGGTGGACTACACCCCGGAGGGCGTCGCGCACATCGAGTCCGAGACCAAGGACTTCGTCGCGCGCTGCCAGCAGAAGATGGGCGACGAGTTCCTGGAGAACATCGGAACCGTCAGTGTGGCAAAAGATCTCGACGCGATGCGGCAAGCCGTCGGCGACGACAAGCTGACCTACCTCGGCTACTCCTACGGCACCCGGATCGGGGCCACCTACGCCGAGCTGTTCGGTGACAAGGTGCGCGCCATGATCCTCGACGGCGCCGTGGACCCCAACGCCGATCCGGTGGAAGCCGACATTCGCCAGGCCAAGGCTTTCCAGACGGCGTTCAACAACTACGCCGCCGACTGCGCGACCAACGCGGACTGCCCGCTGGGCACCGACCCGGCCAAGGCCGTCGACGTGTACCAGTCACTGGTCGAGCCGCTGGTGAACAAGCCCGCGCCGACCAAGGATCCGCGCGGTCTGAGCTACAGCGACGCGATCGTCGGCACCATCCTGCCGCTGTACTCGCCGAACCTGTGGCGCCACCTCACCCAGGGCCTGAGTGAACTGACCAAGGGTCACGGCGACACCATGCTGGCGCTGGCCGACCTGTACATGGGCCGCGACGGGGAAGGGCGCTATAACAACTCGACCGATGTCCGGGTCGCGGTGAACTGTGTCGACGAGCCGCCCATCACCGACCGCGCCACCGTCGTCGACGAGGATCGGCGTGCCCGCGAGGTCGCCCCGTTCATGAGTTACGGCGAATTCACGGGGAACGCACCGATGGGCACGTGCGCGTTCTGGCCGGTGCCGCCGACGTCGACGCCACACCAGCTGAAGGTCGCGGGCCTGCCCCCGACTCTGGTGGTGTCCACCACCAACGACCCGGCGACGCCGTATCAGGCCGGGGTGGATCTGGCCAAGCAGCTCGGAGGCACGTTGCTGACGTTCGAGGGCACGCAGCACACCGTGGTGTTCCAGGGCAACAGCTGTGTGGACGGGATCGCCGCGAAATACCTCGTGGATGTGGTGGTGCCGCCGGAAGGCAGCCGCTGCTAGGTGGTGCGCGGGGGGCTTCGCTTTGGTAACGGCCCCGTCACCGTCTGATTGCTGATCACCCCCCGTGGGGATGCTCCGGGCGAACCCGTCCGTCGGCTGTGCAACCATGAGCGCCATGTGGCTGGCGGGCAGGATTTTCGCAGTGCTGCTGGCCCTCCCGATCGTGGCCGGCGTGCTGTGCGCACCCGCGTCGGCTGCGCCCGCGTCGCTCTATGGGCAGCCCGCCGTGTGGGGGAGTTGTGAGCGCTTCCTCGGAAGCAGTCCCGCCATCGCACGTAACCTGCCGACGGCGCAGTGCACCGACGTGGCGGTGCCCGTGGACTGGAACAATGTCGCCAATCCCCAAGGCGCACAAGCACAATTGGCCGTGATCCGGGTGCCCGCCAGCGGTCAGCGGATCGGCACCCTGATGGTCAACCCCGGCGGGCCGGGTGCGTCGGCGGTGGACACCGTCGCCGGCATGGCCGCCGCGCTGAACGGTTCGCCGATCCGGCAGGGCTTCGATCTGGTCGGCTTCGACCCACGGGGCGTCGGCTATTCGACGCCGAAGGTGAGCTGCCGCACCGACGAGCAATTCGACGCATACCGGCGGGAGTCGTTGACCGACTACAGCCCTGCCGGGGTCGCCCATGCCGAGGACGTCTACCGGACGTTGGGCCAGTCCTGCCTCGACCGGATGGGGCCGCAGTTCCTGGCCAACATCGGGACCGCGTCGGCGGCCAGGGACATGGATGTCGTGCGGGCCGCGCTCGGTGACGAGCAGATCAACTATCTCGGCTTCTCCTACGGCACCGAATTGGGCGCCGCCTACGCCGACCGTTATCCGGAACGGGTCCGCGCGATGGTGCTCGACGGGGCCGTCGACCCCGGTTCGGATCCGGTCGACGAGAACATCAGCCAACTCGCCGGCTTCCAGGAGGCGTTCGGCGTCTACGCCGCCGACTGCGCCCGTTCGGCGGACTGCCCGCTGGGCACCGATCCCGCGCAGTTCTCCAGCCGCTACCACCAGCTCGTCGACCCGTTGGTGCAGCGTCCCGGCGGCACCTCGGATCCCCGCGGACTGGGCTACGCCGACGCCATCACCGGTACCGCGAACGCGCTGTACACCAAGCGGTACTGGCCGTACCTGACCAGCGGGCTGCTCGGCCTGGCCCGCGGCACCGACGCCGGCGACCTGCTGATGCTGGCCGACGACTACTGGCACCGTGACGAGAACGGGCACTACGGCAACCAGCAGGATGCGTTCGCCGCGATCCGCTGCGTGGACGCGCCGTATCCGACCGATCCGGCGGTGTGGGCGCAGGCCGACCAGCGCGCCCGGGCGGCGGCGCCGTTCATGGCGTACGGCGCGTTCACCGGCTATGCGCCGCGCGATGTCTGCGCGCTGTGGCCCGTACCGTCGACCACGGTTCCGCACGACGCTGCCGCGCTGCCCGCGGGCAAGGCGGTGGTGGTGTCCACCACGCGTGACCCGGCGACGCCATATCAGGCCGGTGTCGACCTCGCCCGCGAGCTGGACGCCTCGCTGATCACCTTCGACGGCACGCAGCACACCGTCGTCTTCAACGGTGACGCCTGCGTGGACACTGCGGTGGTGAACTTCCTGACCGGGTTGACGCCGCCGCCCGCCGGCTTGCACTGCTGACGGTCGGCGTTCAATTCTTCTGGTAGGCAACCATTTCGCGGGAGAGCCGCTCCCGCAGCCGTGGGTTCCGGCTGCACGCGTCGGCGAACACCGTCAGCAGCAGCCAGCTGCTCAGGGCGCTGCCCAGCACCAAGGCGAACGCCGCCCAATCGCCGCCGACCAGCTCACGCGACGCCGTCTGGCGAGACCACAGCCGCCAGTAGATCATCAGGTTGACCGTGAGCCCGACGCCATAGGACAGCGCGAAGGAGAACGCGAACGGCAGCCAGGTGCCGTCGTGCAGGCGCTCCGAAAGAGGTTCGCGGCGTAGCGGATACACCACCGACAGCACGTTGGCGGCCCCCAGCCAGATGAAGACCATGGTGAGCAACTGGTCGACCATCGCCACGAAATGGCCGTCACCGGCGATGGCCAGCACCGCGATGACGGGTAGACCCGCGCCGAGCACCGCCGCCGCGATCGCCAGGTTCTTGGTGACCAGCACCCGCCACACCGGTTCGCCCTGGATGAGCGCGCGTCGCACCCGTTCGGCCTCGAAGCACAAGGCGTTGGTGCACACCACGCTGCCGACCACGGCGGCGAACAGGTAGAGGGTCAGCCGGCCCGCGTCATACCGAGTCAGACCGGTCAGGTGGTAGAACGCCACCAGGCTGAGGCTGACGCCCAGGGTCACCACGATCCGCAGCAGCACGGCGCGGGGTCCGGGGGGGCACCTCGCCCGCGACCCGTCGCACGCCGCCCGACATCGACGGCCGCATCCGCGGGACCCGGCCGGGGCCCACCTGGTGTGCCCGGGCCACCGCCAGGACGGCGTCGGCCACCGCCGCCCTGGCCCGCCGCACGGCGTGCACGACTTCCGCCGGGGCGGCCGCGAGGTCGGTGTCACCCGGTTCTGCCAGCACGCGCAGGGTGGACTGCGCTTTGGTGGCTTCCAGGTGCAGGGCGGTGTCGTCGCCCCATTCCGCGGCCGATGCCGCGGCGACGGCGCCGGCGAGCGCGTCGCCGAGCGTGCGCAACTCCTGCACGGCAGCCAGCGGTAGCGTGATGCCGTCCTGGTTCGGCGCGGTGCTCATGACAACACTGAATCACGGCGCGGGCCGGAAGCCGATTCGCCCGTGTAACACAGATTTAACAGCCGCTGCTTAGGCTTCGGTCATGGACCGCCAGAAGGAATTTGTGCTGCGCACGCTGGAGGAACGCGACATCCGGTTCGTGCGGCTCTGGTTCACCGACGTCCTCGGATACCTCAAGTCGGTGGCGATCGCGCCCGCCGAGCTGGAAGGTGCGTTCGAAGAGGGCATCGGCTTCGACGGCTCGTCGATCGAAGGGTTCGCCCGGGTCTACGAGTCCGACACCGTGGCGCGTCCCGATCCGTCCACGTTCCAGGTCCTGCCGTGGACCACCAGCGGTGGCCAGCACCACTCGGCGCGGATGTTCTGCGACATCACGATGCCCGACGGTTCGCCGTCCTGGGCGGACTCGCGGCACGTGCTGCGCCGTCAGCTCGCGAAGGCCAGTGACCTGGGCTTCTCCTGCTACGTGCACCCCGAGATCGAATTCTTCCTGCTCAAGCCCGGTGAGGATGACGGCTCGGTGCCGATCCCGGCAGACAACGGCGGGTACTTCGACCAGGCCGTGCACGATGCCGCCCCCAACTTCCGCCGGCACGCCATCGACGCGCTGGAGCAGATGGGTATCTCGGTGGAGTTCAGCCACCATGAGGGCGCGCCCGGCCAGCAGGAAATCGATCTGCGCTACGCCGACGCGCTGTCCATGGCCGACAACGTGATGACCTTCCGCTACGTGGTCAAGGAGGTCGCGCTGGCCGACGGGGTGCGGGCGTCGTTCATGCCGAAGCCGTTCAGCGAATACCCGGGCTCGGCCATGCACACGCACATGAGCCTGTTCGAAGGCGACACCAACGCCTTCCACAGCCCTGACGATCCGCTTCAGCTGTCGGACGTCGCCAAGTCCTTCATCGCCGGCATCCTGGAGCACGCCAGCGAGATCAGCGCCGTCACCAACCAGTGGGTGAACTCCTACAAGCGGCTGGTGCACGGCGGCGAGGCGCCGACGGCGGCATCCTGGGGCGCGTCCAACCGGTCCGCCCTGGTGCGGGTGCCGATGTACACCCCGCGTAAGGCGTCCAGCCGGCGCATCGAGGTCCGTAGCCCCGATTCGGCGTGCAACCCGTACCTGGCCTTCGCGGTGCTGCTGGCCGCCGGCCTGCGCGGTATCGAGAAGGGCTACACGCTGGGGCCGCAGGCCGAGGACAACGTGTGGAGTCTCACCCCGGAGGAACGCCGCGCCATGGGTTACAAGGAGCTGCCCGGCAGCCTCGGCGTGGCGCTGGCCGAGATGGAAACCTCGGAGCTGGTCGCGGAAGCGTTGGGGGAGCACGTGTTCGACTACTTCCTGCGCAACAAGCGCACCGAGTGGGAGAACTACCGCAGCACCGTCACCCCGTTCGAGTTGAAGAACTACCTCTCGCTGTAGCTTGGTGGGGTGCCAAAACCCGTCACCCAGCGACCCAAGCTGCCCGGCGTCGGACGGCTCGGGCTCGTCGAGGCACCCGCGCGAGCCGGGCTGGACCGGTTGGGCTGGAACACCGACGATCACGTCGAACTGCTGTGGGCGCTGTCGCGTGCCCCCGACGCCGATGCCGCGCTGCGCACCATGGTGCGCCTGGCCGATGAACTCGGCGACGGTTGGGATGAACTGAATCGCGCGCTGGTCAAGGACAAGGCGCTGCGCGGCCGGTTGTTCTCGGTGATCGGCGGATCGGTGGCGCTCGGCGATCACCTTGTCGCGCGGCCCCAGTCCTGGCACCTGCTGGCCGGTCGGGCGGCCCTGCCCGACGCCGCGCAGTTGCGCAGGGAATTCGTCGCGGTGGCCGAAAGCTCCACGGACACAAGATCTGTGCAGGCGTCACTGCGCTGCCTCTACCGGGATCGGTTGCTGGTGCTCGCGGCACTCGATCTGGCGCCGACCGTCGAGAACGAACCGGTGCTGGAGTTCAGCACCATCGGTGCACACCTGTCGGATCTGGCCGACGGCGCGCTGAGCGCCGCCCTGGCCGTCGCCAACCGCCTGGTCTGCGGGGAGGAGACGCCGCCGCGGCTCGCCATCATCGCGATGGGCAAATGTGGTGCGCGCGAACTGAATTACGTCAGCGACGTGGACGTCATCTTCGTGGGCGAGGAGGCAGACGCGGTCACCACCCGGGTGGCCGGGGAGCTGATGCGGTTCGCCAGCGACACCTTCTTCGAGGTGGACGCCGCCCTGCGCCCCGAAGGTAAACGCGGGCAATTGGTGCGCACCCTGGAGTCGCACGTCGCCTACTACGAGCGGTGGGCGAAAACCTGGGAGTTCCAGGCGCTGCTGAAGGCGCGCGCCGCCGTCGGTGATGCCGAGCTGGGGGCGCAGTACATCGACGCGCTGATGCCGATGGTCTGGACAGCCTGCGAGCGTGAGGATTTCGTCGCCGACGTGCAGGCGATGCGACGCCGGGTGGAAGAGCTGGTGCCCGCCGGGGTGCGTTCGCGGGAGCTCAAGCTCGGCACCGGCGGCCTGCGCGATGTCGAATTCGCGGTGCAGCTGCTGCAGTTGGTGCACGGCCGCACCGACGAGTCGTTGCACGTGGCGTCCACCGTCGACGCGCTCGCCGCCCTGGGGTCCGGCGGCTATGTGGGGCGCGACGACGCCGCCAATATGACTGCCTCGTATGAGTTTCTACGATTGCTGGAACACCGGCTGCAACTGCAGCGGCTCAAGCGCACCCACATGCTGCCCGAGGACAACGATGAGGAGGCGATGCGCTGGTTGGCGCGCGCCGCGCACATCCGTCCGGACGGCCGCCACGATTCCGCCGGGGTGCTGCGTGACGAACTGAAGCGTCAGAGCATGCGGGTGTCCCGCCTACACGCCAAGCTGTTCTACCAGCCGCTGCTGGAAACCGTTGGGAAGCAAGGCTTCGACGGCATGAGCACCGAGGCGGCCGAACGCCAGCTGGCGGCGCTCGGCTACGACGGGCCGCAGAGCGCACTGACCCATCTTGCGGCGCTCACCAGTGAGAACGGCCGTCGGGGTCAGGTGCAGAAGGTGCTGCTGCCGACGCTGCTGGACTGGCTCTCGGACACTCCCGACCCGGATGCGGGTCTGCTGTCCTACCGCCGGATCAGCGAGGAACTGGGCGATCTGCGGTGGTACCTGTCCACCCTGCGTGACGAGGGCGCGGTGGCCAAACGGCTGATGCGGGTGCTCGGCACGTCGGCCTATGTACCGGATCTGCTGATGCGTGCACCCGAGGTGATCCAGCTCTACGCCGACGGCCCACAGGGACCCAAGCTGCTGGAGGGCGACCCGGACGTGGCGGCGCGCGCCCTGATCGCGTCGGCGGCGCGGCACGCTGATCCGGCGCGGGCCATCGCCGCCGCGCGCACCCTGCGCCGCCGCGAGTTGGCCAGGGTCGCCTCGGCGGATCTGCTCGGCATGCTCCCGGTGACCGAGGTGTGCGATGCACTCAGCTCGATCTGGGTGGCGGTGCTGCAGTGCGCCCTGGATACGGTGATCCGGGACCGGTCACCCGCGGAGGGGCCGAAGGCCCGGATTGCAGTGATCGGGATGGGCCGGCTCGGCGGCGGCGAACTCGGCTACGGGTCCGATGCCGACGTGATGTTCGTGTGCGAACCGATGGGCGATGTCGAGGAGTCCGCGGCGGTCCGCTGGGCGGTGGGTGTCGCAGAGCAGGTGCGCACGCTGCTGGGGACGCCGAGTTCGGATCCTCCGCTGGAGGTCGACGCCGGGCTGCGCCCCGAGGGCCGCAATGGCTCACTGGTGCGGACACTTTCGTCCTACGAGGCCTACTACGCCCAGTGGGCGCAGCCGTGGGAGGTCCAGGCCCTGCTGCGAGCCAACAAGGTAGCCGGTGACGCCGACCTGGGTGAGCGCTTCCTGCAGATGATCGACAAGACCCGGTATCCGCAAGGCGGCATCTCACCGGAGACGGTGCAGGAGATCCGGCGGATCAAGGCCAGGGTGGATGCCGAACGGCTGCCGCGCGGTGCCGACCCGAACACGCACACCAAACTGGGCCGCGGCGGGCTGGCCGACGTCGAATGGACCGTGCAGCTGCTGCAGTTGCGCTTCGCCGACAAGATTCCGGCGCTGCACAACACCTCAACTCTGCAGACGCTCAACGCGATCGGGGCCGCCGAGCTGATCGCCGAGGGTGATGTAGACCAGCTGCGCCAGGCGTGGCTGACGGCGACCCGGGCGCGCAACGCGCTGGTGTTGGTGCGCGGCAAGCCCACCGACCAGTTGCCCGGGCCGGGCCGCCAGCTCAACGCCGTCGCCTCGGCGGCAGGTTGGGAGAACGGCGACGGCGGTGAGTTCCTGGACAACTACCTTCGCGTGACTCGGCGGGCGAAAGCCGTGGTGCACAAGGTGTTCGGAGGTTAAACGCTCTTCACGCCCACCGCGTCGAAGGCGGTCCTGATCGCGGCGATCTGCTTGGCGGTGAAACCGTTGGCGCGGGCACTGGTGAGAATCGCGAACCGGGCGTCGATGTAGGACGCCGTCGACGGCAGGCTGTAGAGCGACTCGTAGTACACCTGGGCCCACTGCTCGCCGGAGATCTCGTTCTTGGTGGCGTCCATCATCTTGTACGCGGCGAAGGACATGATCCCGCTGTTGCTGTGCACGTAGTCGAAGTCGTCGGTGTCGTTGTCATTGCACCCGCACGGATCGATGTAGCGCTGCGGGTAGCTCTCCCGCTGGCTGTAGTCCGACGGGTCCTCCATGCTGCGGTACGGATTGCCCGCTGCATCCTCGGCGAAAAGCCATCTGCCGCTTCCCATTTTGTTCTCGATGAGGGCGCCCATGATGTCGGCGTACGCCTCGTTCAGGGCTCCCGAATCACCGAGGTACGCCAGGCCGTTGACGTACTGGATGACGGCGTGGGTGTACTCGTGGCCGACCAGATCCAGTGCCGCCTGGGTGCTGCCGGAATCACCGAAGACCAGTTCCCGACCGGTCCAGGCGGCGTTGCGCCACCCGGCCGCCGAGGAGCCGCTGGGGTTGTAGTCGATGCTCAGGACCACGGCAGCGCCGTTGTCGTCGAACGAATCCCGGCCCAGGATCGTCGTGTAGTAGTCGTACACCCGCGTCATGTTGGACTGGGCGGAGACGGCGGCGGTGCCCCAACTCTTGGAGTAGGTGACCGTGCTGCCGGGGATGCTGGGCTGGCCCGACCACCCGGTACTGACGTACGTGGTCAGGTAGGTGGTGATGTTCCGGGTCGGGTCGACCAGGACGAGTTGGGTGCCGGTGTTGCTCGCCCCGACAGTTCGGGTCTTGCCCTGCAGGTCGGTGCCGGAGGAGCGGATCGGCGCCAAAGCCTGCTGGGCACTGGAGAAGTCGGAGAAGATGGTGCCGGCCTTGGCGCCGTTGGCGTAGATGTAATAGGTCGCGCCGACCGAGGGGTACGGGCTGGTGGGGTCCGACGAGGTCACCACGCGCCACGCCAGGGTCGCCGGGTTCCAGCGGGCCCCGGTGGCCAGATTGATGCTGACGTCCTGGTCATAGATGACCAGATCGGTGTCGAAGATCAGCGTCGCCAGGAAGGCGTTCTTTGTCGCCTCGGTGGGACTGCCACCGAAGTCACTCAGCGCGTCCGCTCCTGCGATCGCCTCTGCTTTGGCCGCGGTCCCGACACTGGGGGTGGGGGTGGTGTTCACACTCGTGATGGCGGCGTCGTAGTTGCTCACCAGACCGGTCACGCGGCCGGCACTGTCGGTGGACAGCACCACCTCGCTACCGACCACCGGGACACCGTTGACGGTCTGGCTCAGCCGGTAGAACACGCTGCCGGAATACCCGACCGAGGACACCGTGATCCTGGTCGAATCGGCGAACCCGCTTGGTGCGCCAAGCAGTCCGGCCATCTTGTTGAGTACCGTGGCCGCCGTCGCGGCGTTGGTCACGGTGCTGACGGTGAAGGTGCCCGAGATGTCGCGGACCTTGCTTGACGACGTAAGGGTGACGTCGACGTCGCCGGTGGTGGCGAGGGTCTGCAGCTCCGACAGCGTGAGTGTGCCGTCGCTGTCGGGATGTAGCGCCGTGATGGGCACGGTCACGTCGATCGGAATGCCGTCCTGACCGTCCGAGACATTGACGGTGAACGTGAGGCTGTCGGCGCCGGGCGTGAACCAGGCGTGGTAGCGCGCGGTGGTGCTGGGGGTGTAGGTGTAGGCGCCGGCAGTGGTGACGACGACGCCGGAAACGGGCGAGGCCAAGGCGTAACTCAACGTGCTCGCATCGGTGGCGCTGACCTGACCCGTCACCACGCCGGTCGTGGCGTTGACGGTGGTCGAGTAAGTCGGGTTCACCGGCAGGGTGTTACCCGCAGCGGAGGCAACGACATTCACGTTCACGGTGACCGTTCGGCTGCCTCCGTGTCCGTCGCTGATGGTGACCGTGAACGCGTCCGTGCTCGCGCCCGTGGCGCGGGCCAGTGCGGTCGGCGTATAGCTGAACGAGCCGTCGGTGTTGACCACGACCGTGCCCTTGGCTGCGGCGGTGGCCGTGTAAGTCAACGTGTCGTTGTCTGCGTCGGTGGTGGTGATCTGGCCCGTCACCCGTGCGGTGCTGCTGTTGGTCACCGGGGTGCTGACCGTGGCGGCGGTGGGGACGGTGTTGAACGGACTGATGTTCAGCGTCACCGAAACCGGTGTGACCGAACCGTGCCCGTCGTCGACGGTGACGGTGAAGGTCTCCGTCGACGACCCGCCGGCAGCGGCAGCGTGGCGGGCAGTGACGGTGGGGGTGTAGGTGTACTTGCCGTCTCCGCCGACGACCAACGTGCCCGTCAGGGTGGAGGTGGTGCCGTCGTAGTAGACCTTGTCTTTGTCTCCGTCGGTGCCCTTGACTGACCCGGTGATGACGCCCGTCGACGAATTTGGGTTGCCCTTGGTCGTTGTGATGGTCGGCGCCTTGTTCGCCGGTACCACTGTGACGGTGATGGTCTGCGACACGATGCCGCGCCTGCCGTCACTGACGGTGAACGTGAACGTGTCGGTGAGGTCGGTGGTCAGCGCGGTGTCCGCGGCCGCGAGGTGCCTGGCCGCGGCGGTGGGGGTGTAGGTGAAGGTGCCGTCGACGGCGAACGTCACCTTGCCCTTCGTCGGCGCGGTCAACACCGTGACCGTCTGCGGGTCGTCGTCGGCGTCGGTGACCCCGGTCGAGCCGCTGACCACGCCGGTCAGGGTGCTGGAGGTGGTGACCGGAAGGCCCACAACGGGTTTCACATTGGTGGGGACCAGCGACACCACACGCATGGCGGCGCCACCCGCGGTGTACAGCTGCATGCCGTCCGGGCTGGCGGCGATGGCGTTCACGGTGTCGCCGGTCGCCAGCGTCATCAGCAGAGCGCTGGTCGCGGTGTTGTACACCTGCAGGTCGCCACTCTGGGTGGTGACCATCAGGAGCGAACCGTCTTTGTTGACGGTCGCTGCCTGCACGGCCGACGTGGTGCTGAACTCGCCCAGGCCGGCGAACTTGCTGGTATCCAGCACCTTGACCGTGGTGCCGTCGGTGACGACGTACAGCTTCTTGCCGTCCTTGCTCGCAGCGACGGCCGTCGGTGAAGTGCCGGTGATCGTAATGACTTTGGTAGAGCCCGACGAGACCGTGTAGGCCACGACCCCGGCCGGCGTCGTGGCGTAGACCCGCTTGCCGTCGGGGCTGACGATCACGGAGGTGGCGCCCACCGCGGATACCCATCCGGTGATCTTGATGGTCGATGTGCTGACCTTCGCCAATTTGCCGGTGGCGTTGCCGACATACAGGGTGCCGCCGGATGGGGAGATGACCATGCTGGTGGGCGCGATGGTGAGTGCGACGGTGCGGGTGACGGTGTTGGTGGCACCGTCGATGACGGTGATCGTGTTGCTTGTGCCGTCCGCGACGTAGACGACCTTGCCGTCCGGTTTCACCGCCACCGCAATGGGATTGGTGCCCACCGTCATGGTTTTGACGACGGTGCCGTCGAGGGTGTTGACCACGGTGAGTGTGCCGGCGCTGCTGTTGGTGAGGTAGGCGCGGGCGTCGGTTGCGGCGATGGCGGTGGCTTGACCGGTGCTCACCGGGCTCAGCAGGTGCACCGGCGTCGGGTCGATCGGCACCGCCACGGTGCTCAATACCTTGGCGGTCTTGCCGTCGGACGCCGACACGATGAACGTAGCATCGGGTTCGGTGGTGACACCTGCCGAAACACGTTGTGCTGCAGTCGGTGTATAGGTGAAGGTGCCGGTTTTGCCGACTGTCACGGTACCCAAGGTCGGGCCGGTCACCAGGGCATAGGTCACTACCTTGCC
Organism: Mycobacterium sp. P2_H7; assembly: GCF_056403275.1. Taxonomy (NCBI): domain Bacteria; kingdom Bacillati; phylum Actinomycetota; class Actinomycetes; order Mycobacteriales; family Mycobacteriaceae; genus Mycobacterium; species Mycobacterium sp. P2_H7. The sequence continues at coordinate 390,345 of NZ_JBFUFU010000009.1, forward strand.
CTCGGGGTCGCTCGCGGTCAGCTGGCCGGACACCGCACCCGTGGTCGGGTCGGGATCGCCTAGGGTCGGCGCGACGAATACCGGCTGTTGGTTGGGTACGGCCGTGGTGGCTGTCGCCAGACTCAGGCTGGTGAACGTCTGGGCTTCTACCGCAACGGTTTCGGTGTCCTCGGCCTGACCGATCTCACGCCGGGTGGCCGCGGCCATGATCCAGGCCAGGGGAGAGGCGACCGAGTTGACAGTGCCGAGGATGCGGGCCACGAACTGGTTGAGTGCCGAGGCGATCGCCGCCCCGGTGCGAGCCAGCGTGACGGCGGGCGTCGGCGCGGGGGTGCGTACGGTGGCGGTGGCGGTGGCCGCGGTGAGGGTGGTGAGGGCGGTCCCGCTCACTGCGGACGCCGTGGGCAAGGCACGCGCGATGGATACCGAGGTGGGCGTATCGGTGTCGGCGGTTGGGGCTGTCTGCTTCGAGGGCTCAGCGGTGCTCTTCGTGGCCGACGTGCCTGCCGTCGCGGAGGTGCTGTGCTTGCGGTCGTTCTTGCGGGGCTTCTTCGGCGTCGTTGTTTTTACCGAGGATGTCGTCTGAGTGGCCGCGGTGCTCGGCGTGACGGCGGTGGCGGTGCTGCTCACTGGTGCGGTCGGCTGAGCGTCAGCCTCGGTATCGGCCTTCATGTCGGTGGCGGCCGACGCCTCCTTCTCACCTGACGGCGCGGCCGTGCTGCTGCTGTCGGGTTCGGCCCATGCGACGGCGGGCGCGGTCGCCACGGCGCTGCCGATACCCAGCGCGACGGCGAGGGCACCGACCCGGCCCACGTACCTGGCACTGCACGTCTCGTTCATTTGCTGACGCCTCCGTCTGGCCGTGCACGCTGCGATCACGCTGAGACTAGTCTGTGGACGCTGCGCAGGCTGCCAGTACGCCGGGTTGGTGAGCCCGAGGGCTGCGCCGATGCTGCGGCACGAGTTTGCTTGCGCGGAGCGAGCCGGACTGACTGCTCGTCATCCCGCAGCGTATGTGTGGTGCAGAGGGGCGGCACGAGTAGTTCGGTACTCGGGCGGAGCTGACGTCGGCCTGGTCGCGGCGTTTGTTAGGCAGGCTGATAGAACCTGTGGATGAGCGTTCCGTTCGAAGTGATCAGTGCCGATGAGCATGACCGGCTGCAAGAGTTGTACGGTCCGCTGACCGCGGCGGTGCGCAAACTCGTCGACGCCAGCATTCGCACCGGCGTAGACGGCGCGACCATCCGGGAAGCCCAAGCCGCGATCGAGGCGGTCACCGCCACGCTGGAGACCAGGCAGCACGAGGGCCCCCGCACCCTGCGGCACGCGGTCACGGGCCGCCCTGTGGCGTGGGCCGACCCCGCGATCGGGTTACGGAACGCGATCGCTCCACCCCTGGACATCCACCACACCGAGGACGGCCGGTGCTGGACGGAGTTCACCCTCGGCGCCCCTTACGAGGGCCCGCCCGGCCGGGTGCACGGCGGAATCTGTGCGCTGGTGCTCGATCACATCCTCGGCGAGGCGGCCAGTGAGGGCTTGGTGAAGCCGCGGTTCACCGGCACGCTGACGCTGAAGTATCTGCGCGGCACGCCCCTGGGCCCGCTGCGCGCCGAAGCCTGGGTAGACCGCACCGAGGGTGTCAAAGCCTTTGTGCGAGGCCAGATTCTCGATGCCGAGGGCGTCACCGTCGAAGCCGACGGCATCTTCGTCATGCCGGCCTGGGCGCGGGAAGCCGGCTGAGGGTCAGCTGGTGCGCTTGCCCAGGGCGGTGTCGGCCGCGAGTGAGCCACCGCCGGTGAAGATCAGCAGGAAGAATCCGAAGCAGAGCAGCAACGCGGGCTCACCCTTGTTGACGATCGGCCAGAAGTCCGTCGGTGCGTGCTGGGAGAAGTACGCGAACGCCATCACGCCGGAGGCCAGGAAGGCTGCCGGCCGCGTGAACAGCCCGACGAGCAGCAGCAAGCCGGTGATGAGTTCGAGAACTCCGCCGTACCAGTACGGCCAGGCGCCCACGGGTGCCTGCATGTCAGCGGGCCAGCCGAAGAGATGCGCGGTGGCGTGGGTGAGCAGCACCAGCGCGAAGATGATGCGGACGATCGACAGCACGATCGGCGCGTAGGAGTTCAGCTTGGTTTCGAGAGCGTTCGAGGCCATGCGCACCATAATAGGACTACAGTCCGCTTTTGTCGGGCTCGGGTGTGCGACTGCGGAACGCGTCCAGCGAGTAGCGGCCGCCGCCGGTGAACACGAACAGAAAGAACACGAAGCAGAAGGCGATGGCGGGGAGGCCGCCGTTACCGCCGTACTGCGGGTCGACGATGGGCCACAACCCGAGCGGCTGGTGCTGCCAGAAGTAGGCGACCGCCATCGCACCGGACGAGATGAAGGCCGCGATCCGGGTGAACAGGCCCGTCATGATGAGCAGGCCGCCGACGAATTCGATGAGTCCGGCGTACCAGGCCGGCCAGCTCCCGGTCGGGATGCCCATCGCGATGGGCCAGTCGAAGAGCTTGGACGTGCCGAACAGTGCGAACAGAAATCCGAAGACGACGCGCACCAGGCTCAGCACGGCAGGTGACAGCGCATCCAAGCGAGTGTTCAGGTTCCCCATAGCTTCCGACCGTACTGAAGCGTGGTGACAAGCCGCTTACAGGGAGGCGACGGTGTTCAGGTTGATGACCGAGATGGAGCCACTGGAGTTGACGACATAGAGCCGGGTGCCGTCCGGGGTGATGGCTGAGCCGACCGGTCCGATTCCCACCTCGATATTGGTGACGGCATTCGTGACGAGGTTGATCACCGACACGGTGCCGGGGTGCAGGTCGCCGGGGGACAGCCCGCTGAAGTTGGTGACGTAGGCGTGCGTCCCGTCGGCGCTCAGGTGCAGATCGATCGGCGTGGTGCCGACGGGAATCTGTCGGACGACGGCATTGGTGGCCGTGTCGATGACCTGGACCACGTTGCTGAATTGGGCGGTGACGTAGGCAAGGGTGCCGGCGCTGTTGAATTTGATGATGGTGGGATACGAGCCTGTGGGAATGGTGGTGACGAGTTCCCTGGTGGTGGTGTCGATCACCGAGATGCTGGCGGCGAACTGGTTGCTGATGTAGAGGTGCGGAGCGTTCGGGAGCAGCGCCACCTGGGTGGGGTTGCCCCCCATGGGAATCGCGTCGATGAGCGAGTTGGTGGTGGTGTCGATGATGGCGACGAACTGCCCACCGCCCCCGGCGACATAGCCGACGCCGCCCGGTCCGAAGGCGAAGCCCAACGGGTGGCCGCCGACAGGAATGTCGGCGGTGACGGTGTCGGTGGCGGGGTCGATCACCGACACCGTGCCACTGCCTTGATTGCTGACATAGATCTTGCCGTTGGGTGCGAGCGCCGCGATGGTCGGCTGATCGCCGATGCCGTCCGTGATGGTTGTGACGACGGTGTTGGTGGTGGTGTCGATCACCGAGACGCTGGCCGAGCCCTGATTGGTCACGTACGCGCGGGTGCCCGACGCGTTGAATGCAATCCACTGCGGTGAATCAGACTGCTGCGCAGGGATTGTCGTGGTGACGGTGGTCGGCGTGGGGATGGCGACGGGCACCGTGACGGTGATGCTGCTGCCGTCGTTCAGGGGCACCGCTCCGCCCGTGATCGCATGGAGGAAGGCGTTCACCAACTGCGCGCCGCCGTGGATGTGGCTGGCGGCGTTGGTTTCGCGGACTGTCACCGTGAAGCTGTCGGTGCCACCGCTGGCCGCCAGTGCCGCCGACGGCGTGTAGACGTAGGTGCCGTTGGGGTGGACGACGACGCTGCTGCCGACCTTCGTCGGACCCGTCTTGAGGCTGACGGCAAGCGGATCGTCGTCGGGATCGGACGCGCCGACGTTCCCCGTCAGTATGCCCGGGGTGGACTGGACGGGATCCTGTCGTGGGGATGCGGTGGGGCTGGAGTTGAAGTAGGTCGTCTTGATCCGGCGGGCGATCGCGGCCAGCGGATTCGGCTGCGTGACGGGGCCTGCCGTCGCGGGTGTGGCGGTGGCCGCGTGGCGCGACGTCTTCTGCACCGACGCTGATGTCGTTGTCGACGCTGGGGTCCCATTCGGCTCGGCGTCGTTGTCCCTGTCCGCATTGCGTTGCGTGGCCGACGGTTTGGTCTTCGGTGCCGACGAAGCCCGGGTATGCGTGGGGGACGTCGATCTCGTGTGTGCGCCCGGATCGGGGGCGCTGTCCGCGCCGCTGCTCGCCGGCGCGTCCGGCGCGGATTCGTCAGCGTGGGCAACGCCGGCACCACTTGCCATGGCTGCACCGAGGCCGAGCGTCAGTGCGCCGGCTCCGAGCCATCGGTAGGACACTCGTCCGGATGCCGCTCGTCGCGAACGATGACGACCCGCCATGTTTGCCTCCCATGACTCCGCTGCGGAAGTGCTGCGCACTCGCTGTCGGAGTTATAGCAAGTAATTGACAGCGACGTCAGGCTGTTGGGGCGCAGACCAAGAATGTTCATCCGAACAACGGACGTCACTACGCAGAAGCGCCCCGGGTCTGAAGACCCGTAGTACAGCGAGAACTCGTACGGGTGCGGACGGATCTGCACCGGCAGGATCTCGTTCTCCCGCTTGTAGGAGATGTAGGTCTCGATCAGGTCCTCGGTGAACACGCCGCCCTCGGTGAGGTAGTCGTGATCCTGCTCGAGCTTGTCGATCACCGCAGCCAGCGAGGTGGGCGCCTGCGGGATGTTGGCCGCCTCGTCCGGCGGCAGCTCGTAGAGGTCCTTGTCGACCGGGGCCTGCGGCTCGATCTTCTTCTTGATGCCGTCGATGCCGGCCATCAGCATTGCCGCGAACGCCAGGTACGGGTTGCCCGAGCTGTCCGGGCAACGGAACTCGAGGCGCTTGGCCTTCGGGTTGTTGCCGGTGATCGGGATGCGGACGCAGGCCGAGCGGTTGCGCTGGCTGTACACCAGATTGATCGGCGCCTCGTAGCCCGGCACCAGACGCTTGTACGAGTTCGTCGTCGGGTTGGTGAAGGCCAGCAGCGACGGGGCGTGGTGCAGGATGCCGCCGATGTAGTGGCGGGCGATGTCGGACAGGCCCGCGTAGCCGGACTCGTCGTGGAACAGCGGCTTGCCGTCCTTCCACAGCGACTGGTGCGCGTGCATGCCGGAACCGTTGTCACCGAACAGCGGCTTGGGCATGAAGGTGACGGTCTTGCCGTTCTTCCATGCGGTGTTCTTGATGATGTACTTGAACAGCAGCACGTCATCGGCCGCTGCCAGCAGCGTGTCGAACTTGTAGTTGATCTCGGCCTGGCCGGCGGTGCCGACCTCGTGGTGGCCGCGCTCCAGGATGAATCCGGCGTTCTGCAGATTGGTGGCCATCTCGTCGCGCAGATCCACGTAGTGGTCATACGGCGCGACGGGGAAGTAGCCACCCTTGGGGCGGACCTTGTAGCCCAGGTTCGGGCTGCCGTCAGCCTCGTAGGGCTCGCCGGTGTTCCACCAGCCCGACTCGGAGTCGACCTCGTAGGAGGTGCCGTTGATCCGCGAGTCGAAGGTCACCGAGTCGAAGATGTAGAACTCGGCCTCGGCACCGAAGTACGCGGTGTCGGCGATGCCGGTGCTGGCCAGGTAGTTCTCCGCCTTGCGGGCAACGTTGCGCGGATCGCGCGAGTAGGCCTCGCGGGTGAACGGGTCATGCACGAAGAACTGCAGGTTCAACGTCTTTGCTTTGCGGAACGGATCGATGCGCGCGGTGTTGGGATCCGGCAGCAGCATCATGTCGGACTCATGGATCGACTGGAAACCGCGGACCGACGAACCGTCGAACGCCAAGCCATCCTCGAACACGCTCTCGTCGAAGGCCGCAGCCGGGATCGAGAAGTGCTGGACGACACCAGGCAGATCGCAGAAACGGATGTCGACGTATTCGACGTTCTCGTCCTTGATCAGCTTGAAAAGGTCGTCCGATGTCTTTTCTGACACTGAATACTCTCCTTTGACTCGTTACCCGCCGGTGACGCTAGGGAGTTGATGTTGCACCCCGGTCAACCATATGTTGCGCCGAAGTTACGCAATCGACCGCGCTCTATGCTTGGGCACATGGCTCGCGAAATCGCGTCCTGGTTGTCAGGTCCGCAGCCAGATTATGAAACCGGCGACTACCCGGGACAACGACTCGGGATGCCGGAACACGGCCCAGGGTCCATCGCCCGGTTCGGCAGGCGCACCTTCGCGTTACTGATCGACTGGCTGATCGGGTACGGCCTGGCGGCCCTGGCGATGACGTTCGGTTGGGTCTCGATGACAACCCTGTCCACCGTCGTCTTGGCGGTGTGGTTGGTGCTGGGCGTGGTGTCGGTGCGGTTGTTCGGTTTCACCCCAGGTCAATTCGTGATGGGACTGATGGTGGTGCCCGCCGACAACCGGGTGCACGTCGGTCTGGGGCGCGCCGTGATCCGCGGCCTGCTCATCGCTTTCGTGGTGCCGCCGCTGTTCACCGATGCCGACCTGCGCGGCCTGCATGACCGGGCGAGCGCCACTGCGGTGATTCGCCGCTGACTTCCGTCGGCGCGAACGTGGGTTACCGCTCGAAGAAGCGCGCGGATCTCGCACACGAGTTCACGTTCGCGCGGCTGCGAGCAGCGCCGTCCGGACGCGCTCGACGATCACGCCCTCGTGGTAGCGCAGCAGATCAGCACTGACCCGGACGATGCGCCAGCCGAGCCGCTCGAGTTCGGCTTGCCGATTGATGTCACTGTCACGTACGCGGGGATCCGTCCAATGTTGTGCGCCGTCGTACTCGACGCCGACCTTCCAGGCGGGCCACCCCATGTCGATACGGCCGACGAAATCGAGACCGTCGAACACCTCGATCTGGGTGTGCGTCGGCCGCAATCCGGCGTCTGTCAGCACCAGCCTCGTCACCGACTCCTGCGGCGACTCGGCGCCAGGGTCGGACAGTTCGACCATCGCACGGAGGCCGATGATTCCGCGTGCACCGCGGTGCCGGTCGGCGAGTGCGGTGATGTCGACGGGTTTGAGCCCGGTCGCCTGCATCAGCGCATCCAGCCGGATCACCGCCGTCGTTCGGCCGGGCCGACGTCCGAGGTCGTACGCCGTCCGCGCAGGCGATGTGACGGCAATGTCGCCGACCCTGCAGACGTCGTCGTCCGCCAGCGCGTCGCTGTGTAGGACGATCCCCGGGGTCTTGTGGCGACTGGAATGGTTGAGTTCGGCGGGCAGTCGCGCGTCGATCCACTTGGATCCGTGCAGGGCGGCGGCGGACATCCCGGCAAGGGTCGCGCGCCGACCCGACCACAGCCACGCGCCGACCGCCTTGTCGACCGGCGTCGGCTCGTACCCCTTTGGTACATAGACGTTGCGGAACAGCTGGTCATGATGCGTCGCGAGCTGATAGCGGTTGACCGCGCCGGCAGCGACGGCCTCGGTACCGAGGAAAGGCCACTCCATGCTCTGGTCTGACGCAGAGGAGGATCAACCGGTTCCACCCGGCGTCGAAAGTGAACTTGAGCTCGAAACCCGCGCCAGAATTAGCGCGGTAATGCACGTTCGCGCAGAGGGTGTGTGAGCTACCGGCGGCGCACCGAGCGCTGCATCCCCTTCATCTTGCCTGCGTTGGGCAGCGGGCCCTTGGGCATGGCGGCGGGGCCGATCTTGCTGCCGAGCGCGACGAGCTTGGACTCCAGCGAGTCCATCTGCTTGGTGGTGATGTTGGCGGGCAGCTTCATCAGGTGCCGCTCCAGCTTGGACAGCGGAACCTCGCCCTCGCCGTTGCCCACCACGATGTCGTAGATCGGCACTTCGCCGACGAGTCGGGCGGTGCGCTTCTTCTCCTGCGCCAGCAGCGGCTTGACCCGGGTGGGCGAACCCTCACCCACGAAGATGACGCCGGGACGGCCGATCACCCGGTGCACGGCGTCGAAGCTGCCGGTCGCCGCCACCCCGGGGGTGACCCGCCACTTGCCGCGCATGTTGTCCAGCGCCCAGGCCGCCGCACCGGTCTGGCCGTCGGCCTTGCGATACACGGACTTCTGCGCGCGGCGCCCGAAGATGATGAATGCGACCAGGGCGCCGAGCACGATGCCCAGCGGGATCAGCATGTAGGCGGTGAACCCGCCGGCGAACAGGCCCAGCGCCACCGCGGCCGCGACGATCAGCACGAAAGCGCCGATCATGTACGGGAGCAGTCGCTTGTCCTCTTTGCGCTGCATGTTGAACGCCTGCCAAAGCTGACTGCGGCGCTGCTTGGATGCAGCCTTGCGGACAGCCTTGGCCTCGGCCTTCGCGGCCTTGTCGGCGGCGGGGTTACGTGATTTCGCCATTGGCCAAGGATACGGCTCAGGAAACGGGCGGGCGCACGCGCGCCGCCTGCTGGTACAACCGGCCCGCCCGGTACGACGATCGGACCAGCGGACCGGCCAGCACACCGGCGAAGCCGAGGCCCTCCGCGAAGGCCGACAGGTCGACGAATTCGTCGGGATGCACCCAGCGCTCGACGGGGTGGTGACGCGGCGACGGCCGCAGGTACTGGGTGATGGTGACGATGTCGCAGCCCGCGCTGTGCAGGTCGGACAGTGCCTCGCGCACCTCGTCGATGGTCTCGCCCATCCCCAGGATCAGGTTGGACTTGGTCACCAGCCCGAAGTCGCGGGCCGCGGTGATGACGTCCAGGCTGCGCTGGTAGCGGAACGCCGGGCGGATCCGCTTGAAGATGCGCGGCACCGTTTCGACGTTGTGCGCGAACACTTCTGGACGCGACTCGAAGACCTCTTCGAGCAGTGCAGGGACGGCGTTGAAGTCCGGCGCCAGCAGTTCGACACCGGTGTTCGGGTTCAGCGCGTGGATCTGGCGGACGGTCTCGGCGTACAGCCACGCCCCGCCGTCGGGCAGGTCGTCGCGCGCCACCCCGGTGACCGTCGAGTACCGCAGGCCCATCGCCTGCACGCTCTCGGCGACCCGGCGCGGCTCGTCCCGGTCGAGTTCGGCGGGCTTGCCGGTGTCGATCTGGCAGAAGTCGCAACGACGGGTGCACTGCTCGCCGCCGATGAGGAAGGTGGCCTCGCGGTCTTCCCAGCACTCGTAGATGTTGGGGCAGCCGGCTTCTTCACAGACCGTGTGCAATCCCTCACGGCGCACCAGGCTCTTCAGCTCGGTGTACTCCGGGCCGGTACGCAGCTTGGTCTTGATCCACGGCGGTTTGCGCTCGATCGGCGTCTCGGCGTTGCGGACTTCCAACCTCAGCAGTTTGCGACCTTCGGGGACCACGCTCACCGGGTCGATGCTACTCGGATGCGCCCATCCAACGCGTCGCTCACGGCGTCGCCGACGGCGGCGGTGACATCATTCACAGCGACCCGACGGCCCAGTTCGGCGGTCAGCGACGTGACCCCGGCATCGGCGATGCCGCACGGGATGATGCCGCCGAAGGCGCCCAGGTCGCAGTCGCAGTTCAAGGCGAACCCGTGCAGGGTCACCCCGCGGGCCACCCGGATACCGATGGCGCCGACCTTGCGCGCCGGCTCGCCGGGCACCCAGACGCCGGAGCGGCCGTCCACCCGGCCCGCCTGGACGCCGAGCCCGGTGCACACCGCGATGAGTGCTTCCTCAAGGCGCCGAACGAAATTCACCACATCGAGCGGTTCGGTCAGCCCGATGATCGGATAGCCGACCAGTTGTCCCGGGCCGTGCCAGGTGATCTTGCCGCCGCGGTCGGTGTCCACCACGGGGGTGCCGTCCGCGGGACGCTCTTCGGGCAGCGTGCGCTTGCCCGCGGTGTACACCGGCGGATGTTCCAGCAGCAGCAGGGTGTCGGGGCCGCCGGCGACGCGGGCGTCGGCGATCTCGCGCTGCAGCGCCCAGGCGTCGGCGTAGTCGACGGTGCCCAGCAGCCGGACCTCGAGGGGTTCGGCGGACGCCCGGATGGAGGCCATGAAGCCACGCTACCCGGCGGTGGCGGAGCTGGTGGCGTAGGTCAACGCCTCCCCGACGGTTTTGTGGTGGAACACGAAACCCGCGCGTTCCAGTGCCGCCGGAATGGCGCGCTGTCCGAAAAGCAACCCCTCGTCGGCGAACTCGCCGAGTGCCGCGCGTAATGCGAAGCCCGGCACGATCATCGGCGTCGGCCGGTTGAGTGCACGGCCCAGCGCGGCCGTGAAAGCGCCGTTGGTCACCGGTGCGGGGCCGGTGAGGTTGACCGGACCGGTGACGCCGTCGTCGGCGATCGCGAACAACAGCGCACGCACCGTGTCTTCCAGGCTGATCCACGGAAAGTACTGGCGGCCGTTACCGAGTCGGGCGCCCAACCCCAGCGCGAACAAGGGCCGCAGCCGGCCGAGGGCCCCGCCGGAAGACGCCAACACCACGCCGGTGCGGGCCAGCACCACCCGGGCGCCGCCGTCGACCGCGGCGTGGGCGGCCGCTTCCCAATCCGCGCACAACTGAGCCAGGAACCCGCGTCCCTGCGGTGCGGTCTCGTCGGCCACCTGGTTGCGGGTGTCGCCGTAATAGCCGACCGCACTCGCGTTGAGCAATACGGGGACCTGCGCGTCGGCGACCGCACCGGCGAGCACCTCGGTGGGGCCGATGCGGCTGTCGCGAAGGCTCTGCTTGAACGAACCCGACCAGCGTTGGGCGCCGACGCCGACACCGCACAGATTCACCACCGCGTCGACGCCGGTGAGCGCGTCGACGTCGAAATCACCGGTGCCGGGGTTCCAGAACAACTCGTCGGCGTTGCCCGGTGCGCGCCGCACGATTCGGATGACCCGGTGGTCGGTGGCGCGCAATGCGGTGACCAGCGCGGCTCCGATCAGTCCCGATGACCCGGCGATGGCGATGGTGCCGGGTTTCAGCGGTGGCACCTACAGCCCCAGGTCGGCCTCGAATGCACCTTCTTCGAGGCGTCGCTTGACGGTGGTGAGGAAGCGGCCTGCATCGGCACCGTCGACCAGACGGTGGTCGTAGGTGAGCGGGAGGTACGCGACCGACCGGACACCGATCGACTCGTTGCCGTTCTCGTCGACCACCACGCGCGGGCGCTTGACGATGGCCCCGGTGCCCAGCATGGCCGCCTGCGGCGGTACCAGGATCGGGGTGTCGAACAGCGCGCCCTGGCTCCCGATGTTGGTGATCGTGAACGTGCCGCCGGACAGCTCGTCGGGCTTGAGGTTGCCCGAGCGCGCCCGGGCCGCGATGTCGGCGATGGCGCGGGCCAGCCCGGCCAGCGACAGGTCACCGGCGTTGTGCACGACGGGGGAGAGCAGACCCTGTTCGGTGTCGACCGCGAAGCCGAGGTGCTCGGCGTCGTAGTAGGTGATCTCCTTGCTGTCCTCGTTGTAGCTCGCGTTGACGTTCGGATGCGCCTTGAGGGCGTCGACGACGGCGACGGCGAAGAACGGCAGGAACGTCAGGTTCACGCCCTCGCGCTCGGCGAAGCTCTGCTTGGCCTTGGCCCGCAGTGCCACGATCTTGGTCAGGTCGACCTCGTGGGTCTGCGTCAGCTGGGCCGTGGTCTGCAGGCTCTCGCGGGTCTTCTTCGCGGTGATCTGCCGGATCCGGTTGGCCTTCTGCGTGGTGCCGCGCAGATGCGCGAGCGCCGGAGCTGGTGTCGCGGCAGCGGGCTTGGCCGGGGCCGCCGACGCGGCGGCAGGGGCCTGAGCTGCCGGGGCCTGCGGTGCTTTTGCAGCCTCCGCGGCGGCAAGCACATCCTGCTTGCGGATCCGGCCGCCGACACCGGTGCCGGTGATGGCGCCGAGGTCGACACCGTTCTCCGCGGCCAGCTTTCGGACCAACGGGGTGACGTACGGGCCACCGTCGCCGGCGGGCTCCGACGCGGGCTCGGCCTTGGCCGCCGGCGCAGGTTCGGCCTTGGGTTCGGGCTTCGGTTCCGGCTTGGGCTCGGGTTTGGCTTCCTGCTTGGGCTCGGGAGCCGGCTCGGCCTTCGGCTCCGGCTTGGGTTCCGGTGCGGCCGCGGGCGCGGATCCCTCGGCGCCGATCTTGGCCAGCTCGCCGCCGACGGCCACCACGTCGTCCTCTTCGGCGGTGATCGCCACCAGCACACCGGCCACCGGGGACGGGATCTCGGTGTCGACCTTGTCGGTGGAGACCTCGACCAGCGGCTCGTCCACGGCGACGTTGTCGCCGACCTTCTTCAGCCACCGGGTCACGGTGCCCTCGGTGACGCTCTCACCGAGCTCGGGCATGTTCACGGAGGTGGACTCGCCACCGCTGCTCGCGGCGGGCTTCGCGGGCTCGGGCTCCGGTTCGGGCTTCGACTCCTCGGCGGCCGGCTCGGGCTCGGGCTCCGGCTCGGGCTGAGCCTCCTCGGCGGGCGCCGCTGTCGGCTCCTCGGCCGCAGGCTCACCGGCAGACTCGCCGGCCTCGCCGATCAGCGCGAGATCGCCACCGACCTCGACGACGTCGTCCTCGGCGGCGATGATCTTGGTCAGCACACCGGAAACCGGGGCCGGGATCTCGGTGTCGACCTTGTCGGTGGACACCTCAAGCAGCGGCTCGTCGACCTCGACGGTGTCGCCCTCTTGCTTGAGCCACCGCGTGACGGTCCCTTCGGTCACGCTCTCACCGAGTGCGGGCATCTGGACGGAGATGGCCATGGGTTTTGACTCCTCGAGCAGTCGTCGTCACGGGTGGAATGCGATGCAGAACCCATCCTGTCATGTCCGCTCGGTGCGGTCGTCGCAGACGTCGGTACTCGTCGTTCTGGCACCATCGAAGGTGACAAAGACAGGAGTTTCGCCAGTTGGCACTATTCGATAAGTGGCGGCGCTCGGGTGGTTCCCGCGGCGCCGACGTGGAGTATCTGCGGCAGTGGGTGGCCGGCCACCACGGTGTCGAGGCGTTCGTCGAGCCGAAGACCACGGTCACCGAGGTCACCGTGGTGCTGGTTGACGCCGACGGGGAGTGGACCAGGCGCCGCACCGGCGGTGACGCGGGCGCCCGCAAGCTGAGCAAGCAACTCGACATCCCTGTCTACGACGTGCAAAAGGTGGGATATCCACAACGCATGCGCGACTATGACGCACGACGGCGTATCGAACGTCAACGTGCGCTGCGCAGCGAACTCGAGGAGTGAAGCGCCCATGACGCAGCGTCGCGTGCACAGTGCCGACGGCACGGCCCTCGCGGTCTACGAGGACGGTAACCCGGACGGTCCCACCGTCGTCCTGGTGCACGGTTGGCCGGACTCCCATGTGCTCTGGGACGGTGTCGTGCCGCTGCTGGCCGACCGGTTCCGCATCATCCGCTACGACAACCGCGGCGTCGGTGGATCGGATGTGCCGCAAGCTGTCTCGGCCTACACGATGGCCCGTTACGCCGACGATTTCGCTGCCGTCACCGCGGCCGTCAGCCCCGGTGCGCCGGTTCATGTGCTGGCCCACGACTGGGGTTCGATCGGGATGTGGGAGTACCTGGCCCGCCCTGAGGCGGGTGCGCGGGTCGCGTCGTTCACCTCGGTGTCCGGGCCGAGCGCGGACCACGTCAACCGGTTCGCGATGACCAGCCTGAAGCGGCCCTACCGGCCGAAGCCGTTCTTCCAGGCGCTCGACGGGATGGCCCGGCTCGCCTACATGGGCGCCTTCTCCACGCCGGTGCTCGGAGCGGCCTGGGTCCGGCTCGCGTTCGGCCGCGGCTTCATGCGCCGCCAGCTTCTGCGCGACGGGATCGCGCGTGAGTCGATCCACCACTCGGACACCTTCGTGCGCGACGCCGTCAGCAGTATGAAGGTGTACCCCGCCAACTACTTTCGCAGTTTGGCCGGCGGCCGGACCGACCATTACGTCGGGATTCCGGTGCAGCTGATCGTCAATGCCGACGATCCGTTCATCCGGCCCTACGTCTTCGACGCCATCGCCGAGTGGGTGCCCCAGTTGTGGCGACGCGACCTGAAGGCCGGGCACTGGGCGCCGATGTCGCATCCGCACGTGCTGGCCAGGGCGGTCGGCGAATTCGTCGACCACCTCGACGGAGCGCCTGCCGCGCGGGATCTGGCCCGGGCGCGCGTCGGTGGCCGGCCGGCGCCGTTCGCGCACACCCTGGTGTCGGTCACGGGTGCCGGTAGCGGAATCGGGCGCGCGACCGCTCAGGAGTTCGCTTCGCAGGGCGCCGAAGTCGTCGTCAGCGACATCGATCACGCCGCCGCCAAGGAGACCGCCGAGTTGATCGCGGGCCGGGGTGGGGTGGCGTACGCGTATCACCTGGACGTCGCCGACGCCGAGGCGGTGGCGCGATTCGCCGACGCGGTGTGCGCCGAGCACGGTGTCCCCGACATCCTGGTGAACAACGCCGGTGTCGGGCACGGCGGCAACTTCCTGGACACTCCTGCCGCGCAGTACGACTGGGTGATGGACATCAACCTCGGCGGAGTCGTCAACTGCTGCAGGGCTTTTGCGGCACCTATGGTGGCCCGCGGCACCGGCGGCCACGTGGTGAACGTCGCCTCGATGGCGGCGTACACCCCGGCAGGCGCCATGAACGCCTATGCCACCAGCAAGGCCGCGGTGTTCATGTTCTCCGACTGCCTGCGCGCCGAATTGGACTCCGCCGGAATCGGTGTCACGACGCTGTGCCCGGGTGTGATCGACACCAACATCGTCGACCACACCCGCTTCGACGTGCCCGCGGCCAAGCAAGGTGAACTCGCCGCCAAGCAGGTCCAGATCAAGAAGGCTTTCGCCGCGCGGCGCTATGGCCCGGACAAGGTGGCCCGGGCCATTGTCTCTGCGGTGCAGAACAACCAGGCGATCCGCCCGGTGACCACCGAGGCGCATCTGGCCTACGGATTGTCCCGGGTGGTGCCGGGCGTGCTGCGCCGCGCGGCGCGCAGCGACCTGCTCTAGCCGGGCCTCCGGCGGAGCCGGAAATTCAGCCTGCCTCCGGCGGAGCCGGAAATTCAGCCGTGGGCTGCGATGTCTTCCAGCACCGCGAACATGGTGCGGGTCGGCACCCCGGTGCCGCCCTTGGGCGTGTAACCCCACGGGCCGCCGGTGTTGTACGCCGGAGCCGCGATGTCGATGTGCGCCCATTCCACGTCATCGGCCACGAACTCGCGCAGATACACCCCGGCCACCAGCATGCCGGCGTACCGCGACGAGCTGACGTTGGCCAGGTCGGCCACCGTCGACTTGAGATCGTCCTTGAGCTCCTCGGGCAACGGCATGGCCCAGGCGTTCTCGCCGACCGACGCCGACAGCGTGGCCACCCGGTCGCGGAACTCTTCGCTGCCCATCACGCCGGGGGTGCGCGCGCCCAGCGCGACCGTCTGCGCACCGGTCAGGGTGGACGTCTCGATCAGGTAGTCCGGCTTGTCCTCGCAGGCCCGCACGATGCCGTCGGCCAGGATGAGCCGGCCCTCGGCGTCGGTGTTGAGCACCTCGACGGTGATGCCGCCGTACTGGGTCAGCACGTCGCCGGGGCGGATGGCCGTCGAGGACGGCATGTTCTCGGCCATCGGCACCGTGGCGATGACGTCGATCGGCAGGTTCTGCCGCGCGGCCAGCACGACCGTCGCGATGACGGCAGCCGCACCGCCCATGTCGGAGGTCATGTGGTGCATTCCCGCGGCCGGCTTGATCGAGATGCCGCCGGTGTCGAAGGTGATGCCCTTGCCGACGAGCGCCACCTTCTTACCTTTACGGCCCGCACCCTTGTGCGTCAGACGGACCAGCCGCGGCAGCCGCGATGAGCCCTGGCCCACGCCGACGATGCCGCCGTAGCCCGACTTGGCCAGTGCCTTGTCGTCGAGAATCTCGACGGTCAGGCCGGCTTCCTCACCCAAAGCCTTTGCCCGCTTGGCGAATTCGGCGGGGAAGAGATGACTCGGCGGGGTGTTGACGAAATCCCGGGCGGTGGCGACGGCGGTCGCGATGTCGACGGCACGGTCGGCCGACTTCTTGGTGGCCGCCTTCGTGTCGGCCGCCAGCGCGACGATCTTGGTCAGGCCCTTGTCCTTGGGCGCGGTCTTCTCGCTGCGGAACTCGGTGAAGCGGTAGGCGCCCAGGATCAGGCCTTCGATGACCGCCTCGAGGTCCAGCGCGGTCAGGGTGGTGACGACGGATGCCACCTTGTCCAGTCCACGTGCCGCACTGCCGGCCGCCCGGCGCAGGGTGTCGGCGGGCCACTCGTCGCGCTGCTCGCCGAGCCCGACCGTCAGCACGCTGGCCACCGGGAGATCCGCGATGACGAGACGGTGCAGCTGGCCTTCGCCGCCGGTGCCGCCGAGCGCGGCGACGCCGGACTCGATGGCCGCGACCGCGSCCGCGTCGAGGTGGTCACCGAGCACCGCAGGTCCGTTCTCGCCGGACACCACGCCGACGATGAGGACCGCGTCGCCGGTACCCCGACGGGGCAGGGACGAGCTGACGGTGACGGAGGGGGTCTGGTATCCGGATGCGCTGCTCACGTTGTTCACCCTAGAGACACTGCAGCGGATGTGCCGTGACCGGTGCGTCGAACCCCTTCAAGGTGTAGGACCGCGGGGGCTCGAAATCCCACCCCGGCAACTGGTCGTGCAGCGCCGAGGACACCAGGATCTGGCCCCGGTCGGCGATGGCCACCAAGCGGGCCGCAAGATTCACCGGGTTGCCGAAATAGTCACCGCTGATGGCCAGCACCTCGCCGTAGCTCAGCCCGGCGCGCACGTGCAGGCCCGCGGCGTGGGCTTTGGCATTGTCGACCAGGGCCACCGCTGCCTCGATCGACTGTTCCGGTGTGGAGCTCACCCACATGACCGCGTCGCCGATGAACTTCACCACCCGTCCGCCCGCGGCGTGCACGACGTCGGATGCGGTGGCCCCGAAGTCGTTGAGCAGATCGGTCAGTTCGGATGCGCTCAGGAGCTGCGTCAGCGCGGTGAACCCGGACAGGTCGGCAAAACCGATGCCGCACACCACCGTCGGCGATCCGTCGCGCACGACGTGTTCGAAGTAGGTGCGGGCGCTCATCAGGTGCTGACGGTGCACCGCATCGATGGCCGCCCCGATGCGCGGCAGGTAGGACACCGCGTCGCGGTAGGCGCGCGCAGTGGCGAATTCGTCGTGGGTGATCTCGATCTGGACATCCGGCGACGACGCCCGCATCATCGACGACTCGGCCTCGGCGAGGCGGGCCATACCCGCCCCGATCACCCGGAGCAATCCCGTCGCGGCGACGTCGCCGACCACCATCCGCATCTCCGCCCAGGTGCGCAGCGCTTCCACGTCGGCCTGGCTCAGGGATTTGGTGGCGCAGTCGGTGACGGTCAGGCCCATGGCCGCCCACGCGTGCTCCGCATCGGCGAGCGACACCCCGATCTCGGCGGCGGCGTCGGCCAGGCAGTACAGCGGCGGGCCGGACCATTGCAGGACGTCGCCGGCCAAACCGAACAGCCGGCCGCGGGACTCGGCCTCGACCATCTCCGCGGCGGTGAAGCCGAGCCCGTCGAGATATTCGATGAGTGGGGCGCGCTTGCGGGCGTCGGGGATTCCCGCCGCCTCGAGCGCGTCCAAATCGACCACGGAGCAAGTGTGCCAGCGCTGTCCCCTCTAGGGTGGGGGATTGTGAGTGACACCGTCTTGCAGGGCCCGTTGGAGGACCGCCACCGCGCGCTGGGGGCCAGTTTCGCCGAGTTCGGTGGCTGGCTGATGCCGGTGTCCTACGCGGGCACCGTCGCCGAGCACACCGCCACCCGCAATGCCGTCGGACTGTTCGACGTCAGCCACCTCGGTAAGGCCAAGGTGGCGGGTCCGGGTGCGGCCGCCTACGTCAACAGCGCGCTCACCAACGACCTCAACCGCATCGGGCCCGGCAAGGCGCAATACACGTTGTGCTGCAACGAGTCCGGCGGGGTGATCGACGATCTGATCGCCTACTACGTCTCCGACGACGAGATCTTCCTGGTGCCGAATGCGGCCAATACGGCCGCCGTGGTCGCCGAACTGGTGCGCCACGCCCCGGCCGGTCTGACCATCACCGACGAGCACCGCTCCTATGCGGTGCTTGCCGTGCAGGGACCGAAGGCCGCCGAGGTGCTCGGCGGGCTGGGCCTGCCGACCGACATGGATTACATGGGGTACGCGGACGCCTCGTTGGAGGGTGTGCCCGTACGGGTGTGCCGGACCGGCTACACCGGTGAGCAGGGCTACGAGCTGCTGCCCGAGTGGGACCGCGCCGGTGTGGTGTGGGATGCGCTGCTGGAGGCGGTGCGCGCCGCCGGTGGTGAGCCGGCCGGCCTGGGCGCGCGGGACACCCTGCGCACCGAGATGGGCTATCCGCTGCACGGCCACGAGTTGTCGCTGGACATCTCGCCGGTGCAGGCCCGCGCCGGCTGGGCCGTCGGGTGGAAGAAGGACGCGTTCTGGGGTCGCGACGCGCTGCTGGCCGAGAAGCAGGCCGGCCCGCGCCGGACGTTGCGCGGGCTCAAGGCGCTGGGCCGCGGTGTGCTGCGCGCGGACTTGACCGTTCTGAACGGTGATGCCGCGGTGGGCATCACCACCTCGGGAACGTTCTCGCCGAGTCTGAAGGTCGGTATCGCGCTGGCGCTGATCGACACCGCGGCCGGGATCGCCGACGGGCAGACGGTGACCGTCGACGTCCGTGGCCGGGCGCTGGAGTGCGAAGTGGTCGCGCCGCCGTTCGTGCAGGCGAAAACCCGTTAGCCACTGGTTATACAATCGGTCCATGACAGACGGTCCCCTCGAGTTCACGCTTGCCCGCAACACATCACCGGCAAGCGACGAGGTACGAGCCGCCATCCTGGCCGATCCCGGTTTCGGGCGGTACCACACCGATCACATGGTCTCCATCGACTACAACGCGGTCGACGGCTGGCACCACGCCGAGGTGCTGCCGTACGGTCCGCTGCAGCTGGACCCGTCGGCCATCGTGCTGCACTACGCGCAGGAGATCTTCGAAGGTCTCAAGGCCTACCGCTGGGACGACGGTTCGGTGGTGTCGTTCCGGCCGGAGTCCAACGCGGCCCGGTTGCAGGGCTCCGCGCGCCGGCTGGCGATCCCCGAGCTGCCGACCGAGACGTTCCTGGAGTCGCTGCGCCAGCTGATCGCCGTCGACGGCCAGTGGGTGCCGGCGGCCGGTGGCGAGGAATCGCTGTACCTGCGGCCGTTCGTGATCGCCACCGAGCCCGGGCTGGGGGTGCGGCCCGCCAACGAGTACCGCTACCTGGTCATCGGGTCACCGGCCGGCGCGTACTTCAAGGGCGGGATCAAGCCCGTCAGCGTGTGGCTGTCGCATGAGTACGTGCGGGCCTCGCCGGGCGGCACCGGCGCCGCGAAGTTCGGTGGCAACTACGCCGCGTCGCTGCTGGCGCAGGCGCAGGCCGCCGAGCAGGGCTGCGATCAGGTGGTGTGGCTGGACGCCATCGAACGGCGCTACGTCGAAGAGATGGGCGGGATGAACCTGTTCTTCGTGTTCGGCAGTGGCGGCACGGCGCGGCTGGTCACCCCGGAGCTGTCCGGTTCCCTGCTGCCGGGCATCACCCGGGATTCGTTGCTGCAGTTGGCCACTGACGCGGGTTACGCCATCGAGGAACGCAAGATCGATGTCGACGAGTGGCAGAAGAAGGCCACCGCCGGCGAGATCACCGAGGTGTTCGCCTGCGGCACCGCCGCCGTCATCACGCCGGTGTCGCACGTCAAGCACCGCGACGGGGAGTTCACCATCGCCGACGGTCAGCCCGGTGAGGTGACCATGGCCTTGCGAGACACCCTGACCGGGATCCAGCGCGGCACGTTCGCCGACAAGCATGGCTGGATGGCCAAGCTCGGTTAAGCCACCGAGGTGGCGGAGCTGCGCGGGTCGATCAGGATCTTGGCGTGCCTCTCCGGGTCGCTCAATGCGTCGAAAGCCGTTGCCACACCGTCGAGTCCGACGGTGCCGGTGATCAGCGGTGCGGCATCGAGCTTGCCGTCGGCCAGCAGGTGCAGGGTGTCACGGAACTCCAGCGGCGTGTAGCCGAACACGAACCGCAGGTCGATCTCCTTGCCGATGGCCATCGATGGGCGCAGCTTGTCCTCGCCCATGCACAGGCCGACGACCACCACCCGGGTGCCCAGCGGGGCGGCGGCGATCACCCCGTCGATCATGCCCGGGACGCCCACGCATTCGAACACGATGGGGCGCTTGGGATCTGCGGCGCCCAGCGAGTCGACCAACCGGTACAGGTGGACCCAACCCGGGACCTTGCGGAGCTTCTCCATGGACCCGACGGCGAGTTCGAACAGGGCCGGCGCCTCGGTGATGGTGCCCTTGGTTATCGCCGCCTCGTACGGCGAGTCGACCGCGGGGTCGACGACGACGTCGGCGCCGCAGCGTTGGGCCAGGGCCCGGCGGCCGGGGGAGAAGTCGCTGGCCACGATGGTCTTCACACCGCGGGCCTTGAGGTGGCAGATGACCGCGAGGCCCAGCGGTCCGCAGCCGACGACCACCGCGGTGTCGCGCCGGGAGATATCGCTGCGCCGCACCGCGTGCAGGGCGACGGCCATGGGCTCGGTGAGCGCGGCGACGTCCATGGACAGGCCGTTGGGGATGGCGAATGTCATCGAGGCCTCGGCCAGCGCCTGCTCGGCGTACCCGCCGGGGGCCAGCGGCGACAGTCCCGTCATGTGCACGCCGCCGCGGGCGCGCAACATCGGGAACACCGCCACCGGGGTGCCGACCTTGAACTGTGTGGCCGCACCCTTCCCCCGTTCGGCGATCTCACCGCAGAACTCGTGGCCGAGGACGACGGTCGCGGAGCTGTGTACGAAGTCGTGGTAACCGATCTCGCCCAGGACGGCGTGCAGGTCGTCGGCGTGCAGCCGGGCATGCAGGTCCGAGCCGCAGATCCCGGCGCGGGCGACGTCGATGACGAGCTGGCCCTTGGCCGGTCGCGGCGCGGGCAGATCGACGACATCGAGGGCGCCGGCGTGACAGGTCACGGCGCGCATGGTGCTGGCGGTCATCCCTGCATTATGCGGTACCGCCGGTTCCGGCTTGTCGTGCGGTCAGGTGCCGCAGAAGGTCTGGAAGCACGACGCGAACTCCGCCGGTGCGGGTTCGGCGTAACGCTGCAGGCCGGGCCGCTCGGTGAAGGGCTCGCCGACGGCGGCGGCGAGCGCGCGGACCGGGTCCAGGTCGCCTGAGGTGGCCGCCGCGAGCGCCTCCTCCACCAGATGGTTGCGCGGGATGTAGAGCGGGTTGACCCGATCCATCGCGGCGGTATCCGGGCCGAGCGCCTGCCACCGGCGGGCCCAGTCGCCGAAGCCGTCGGGCACCGTGCCGCCGCTCAAGGCCCGGAAGAACGAGGTGAAGTCGGGGCGGTGCTGCTCCAGCAGCGCCAGCAGATCGTCGATGAGTTGCGGATCCGCTTGCGCTACGCCGAGTTTGGCGCTCATCCGGGCGTGGAAGGCCTGCCGGTAACCGTCCTTGAACGACTCCAGGGCGGCCGTGGCCGTTGCGATCGCGGTGTCGGTGTCCGGATCGATCAGCGGCAGCAGGGTTTCGGCGAAGCGGGCCAGATTCCAGGCCGCAACCGCGGGCTGATTCCCGTAGGCGTAGCGGCCCCAGCTGTCGATCGAGCTGAACACCGTCGTGGGGTCGTAGGACTCCATGAACGCGCAGGGCCCGTAGTCGATGGTCTCGCCGGAAATGGTCATGTTGTCGGTATTCATCACGCCGTGGATGAATCCCACGGACATCCAGCGCGCGATGAGCGACGCCTGCACGGCCATCACGGACTCGAGCAGCGCCAGATAGCGGTTCGGCGCGGCGGCCGCCTGCGGGTGGTGGCGCTCGATGGCGTAGTCGGCCAAGCGGCGCACTAGGTCTCCGTCCCCGGTCAGCGCCGCGAACTGGAAGCTGCCGACTCGCAGATGGCTGTCRGCCACCCGGGCCAGCACCGCACCCGGCAGCGGCGTCTCCCGCTGCACCGTCACGCCGGTGGCCACCACCGCCAGCGCGCGGGTGGTCGGAACACCGAGGGCGTTCATCGCCTCGCTGATCACGTACTCGCGCAGCATGGGACCCACCGCGGCCAGCCCGTCGCCGCCGCGCGCGAACGGAGTCCGGCCCGACCCCTTGAGGTGTAGATCGCGGCCGTCGGTGAGTTCGCCGAGCAGCAATGCGCGCCCGTCGCCGAGGCGCGGCACCAGGTTGCCGAACTGGTGGCCCGCATAGGCCTGCGCCACCGGCGCGGCACCGTCGGGCAGTGCCGTTCCGGTCAGGAATCCGAGTCCGGGGGCGCTGCGCAGCCAGTCGGGTTCGAGCCCGAGTTCGGTGGCGAGCGGTTCGTTGAGCAGCAGCAGCGCCGGCGCGGTGGCGGCTTGGGCCTGCCAGGCGATCGACATTTCCGGCAGCGTGCGGGCGAAGTGGTCACCCAGCGCAATCATGGTCTCGACAGTACTCAGTGCGCGGCCAGGCCCAGCGTCACCAGCGTCGTCGTCAGTTCGCACGCCGCGCCCAGCACGTCCCCGGTGATGCCGCCGAACCGGCGCACGCAGTGCGCCACCAGTGCCACTGCGAGAGCCAGCGCTGCGATCACCACCACGGGTCCCTGCCACGGTCGCACCGCGGCGGGAATCGCGGCGGCCGCCAGCGCGACCGCCCACCCCGCCGCCACCCACCACGGCTGGGATCCGGCCACCAGGGCACCCAGGGTGCTGCCCTCGGCCGCGGGCACCCCGCGCCGGCAGGTCAGCACGATGGCCACCCTGCCCGCGGTCACGGCGACCACCACGCCGGCGGCGCTCAGCTCGCCGAAAGTCAAGCCCTGCAACAGGATCACGACCACCACGGCCGCCACCCCGAACGGGCCGGCCGTACCGCCGCGCATCACCGTGAGCGCGCGTTCGGGCGGGCCGTAGCAGCCGAGGCCGTCGACGGTGTCGGACAATCCGTCGATGTGCAGGCCACGGGTGCACAACAGCAGGACCGCCACGGCGAGCAGTCCCGCCAGCGCGCCCGGCCCGTACAGCTGGGATGCGCCCCACACCGTCAGCGCGGCCAGGCCGCCGAGCGCTGCGCCCACCACAGGCAGTGCGGTCAGGGCGCCCCGGCCGAACGGGTGTCTCACCCGCAGCGGCAGCACCGTCGCGAAGGCGAAAGCCGAACCGAGCGAACCGATCACGTCACGCGCCAGAAACCTGAGCTTCGTCGAAGGTGGCCATCGAGGCCAGTGTGGCCACCGCGGCCCGCACGACCGGCAGCGCCACCGCGGCACCGGTGCCCTCGCCCAGGCGCATCCCGAGGTCGACGATCGGTGTCAGCGCGAGATGGTCCAGCGCCAGTGTGTGGGCCGGCTCGGTGGAGCGGTGCCCGGCCTGCCACCAGGCCCGGGCGCCGGGGGCCAGCATCTCCGCGATCACGGCGGCGGCGGTGACCACCACCCCGTCGAGCAGCACCGGGGTGCGACGCACCGCGGCCTGGGCCAGGAAACCTGCCATCGCCGCGAGGTCGGCGCCGCCGCAGATCCGTAGCAGCGCCTCCGGATCCGTCGTGGCGGCGCGGGCGCGGTACAACGCGTCCCGGATGGCCGAGACCTTGCGGGCCCAGCCGGCGTCGTCGACACCGGTGCCGCGGCCGGCCACCGTGACCGGTTCGGACCGGGTCGCAGCGGCGATCAAAGTGGTTGCGGGCGTGGTGTTCCCGATGCCCATGTCGCCGGCGATGAGCAGGTCCGCCCCACCGTCGACCTCCTCGTCGGCGATGGCGCGCCCCGCCGCGATCGCCGCGGTGACCTCGTCGGGGGTCAGGGCGTCCTCGACGGCGATGTTGCCGCTGCTGCGACGCACCTTGTGCGCACCGATCGCCGGGCTCAGGGGTTCGGCGTCGACGGCGATATCGACCACGCGCACGCCGGCGCCTGCGAGGGTCGCCAGCACGTTGATGGCGGCGCCGCCGGCGTCGAAGTTGGCGACCATCTGCGGCGTCACCTCGGGCGGGAAAGCCGAGACACCAGAGGCCGTCACCCCGTGGTCACCCGCGAACACCACCACCCGGGCGCGTTCGAACTGCCGCGGCGGGCAGACGCCCTGGCAGGACGCCACCCACACCGATAATTCCTCCAGCCGGCCCAGGGCGCCCGGCGGCTTGGTCAGCGTGTTCTGCCGGGCCAGGGCCGCCTGCAGCGCCGCCGAGTCGGGCGGGACGATCCCGGGGAACGCACTCACGTGATCTCCTTCACCACTAAGGGTTGCCCGGCGATCACCAGCACCACCCGGTCGCAGAGCGCCGCCAATCGTTGGTTGAGCGTGCCCAGTTCGTCGGCGAACAGTCGCCCGCCCGCGGTTGCGGGCACGACGGTGAGCCCCACCTCGGGGCTCACCAGGGTCAGCTTTCCATCGAATCCTGTGACCGCCGCGCAGAGTTCGTCGACGTCGGCGCGTACCGACCCGCCCGTCCACGCCTCGAGGCGGTCCATCGCCGCCGTCAGCCAGCCGCCGATATCGTCGACGAGCGTTGCGGTCTGCGGGTCGGCGCGCAATTCGCTTGCCACATCGGCGGTTTCGACGGTCGACCAATGCGCGGGGCGCCGGCTGCGGTGCGCGTCTACGCGGCGCGACCAGTCCGGATCGTCGATATCGGTGCGACCGGTGGCCACGTAGCGGACCGCATCGCCGGCGATATCGGTCTCGGCCCAGCGCGACTTACCCGAACGGATCCCGCCGAGGACGAGTACCCGCACGTGCTCAGACGTCGTCGCCGCGATTGACCAAGGGCCGCGGTGCCCGCATCCGGCGCAGCTGGGAGGCGCGGCTGGCCGCATAGAAGCCGAGCTTCAGGCCGCTTTCGGTGTTGGACGGGAACTTCTCGTCGACCATCCGGTTCACCCGGCGGCCCACCAGGACACCGTCGATGGCCATGATGACCAGCAGCACCGGCATGCCGAAGGACACGTACTTCTGCACGGCCACGGCGGGCACCGCCAGCGTGATGAGCACCAGGCCCAGGGCCACCGGCATGAACAGGCCGAGCAGGTTGCGCCGGGAGTCCACGATGTCGCGGGCATAGCGCCGGACCGGGCCCTTGTCGCGCGGCAGGAGGTAGGCGTCGTCGCCGGCCATCATCCGTTCGCGGCGGTCGGCCATATCGGCGCGCCGGGACACCTTCTCGGCCTTGCGCTCGTCCTTGGACAGCTTCGGCTTGGACGCGGCGAGTTCCTTGCGCCGCTTGCGGGCTTCGGAGGTGGTCAGCGGGGCGGGGGCGACGGGCCCGCGTTTACGGGCCGCCTCGCTGCGCTTGGGGGTGGGCCGGCCCTTCCCGGCAGTCGGCCCGGTCTCCGACAGCTTTGCAGCGTCGGCGGCGACGTCCTCCGGTTGCGGATTGTCCTTCTTACGGCCCAGCAGATTCACGCTCACAGGGTACTTCCGAACGGGATTTCCTCGGCGAGCGGCTCCGGATCGGACGCCCTACGCTGGGCGGATGCATGTGCTGGTGGCTCCGGACTGCTTCGGTGACAGCCTCACCGCGGTGGCGGCGGCCGAGGCCGTCGCGGCGGGCTGGGTTCGCGCGCGGGACAGCGACACCTTCACCTTGGCGCCCCAGTCCGACGGCGGACCCGGGTTCGTGGACGTGCTGGCCAGTCGTCTGGGCGGGTTGCAGTATGCCCAGGTCAGCGGGCCGCTGGACGAACAGGTGACCGCGGAATGGGTGTTGCACGACGACACCGCATACATCGAATGCGCGCAGGCGTGCGGGCTGACCCTGCTGGGCGGTCCGCCGACGGTGCAGACCGCCCTCGCGGCGCACAGCAGGGGAGTGGGTGAGCTGGTCGCGGCGGCGCTGGACGCGGGTGCCCGCCGGATTGCGGTCGGGCTGGGCGGCAGCTGCTGCACCGACGGCGGGCGTGGACTGGTGGACGCGCTGGGTGGCCTGGCTGCGGCCCGGGCCCGGCTGGCGGACATCGAACTGATCGCCGCGAGTGACGTCGAGCACCCGCTACTGGGCCCGACGGGCGCCGCGACGGTGTTCGGCCCGCAGAAAGGTGCCGACCCGGCGACCGTGACGGTGCTGGAAGCCCGGCTGACGGAGTGGGCCGGTGAGCTGGGCGCCGGCATCGCCGACCAACCAGGCGCGGGTGCGGCCGGGGGCCTCGGCGCGGCGCTGCTGGCACTCGGGGGCCGCCGGGAATCGGGTGCGGCGGTCATCGCCGAGCACACCGGGCTGGCAGGCGATATCGCCGACGCCGACCTGATCATCACCGGTGAGGGCAAGTTCGACGATCAGTCGCTGCGAGGCAAGGTGGTCAGCGCCCTGGCCGCCGGTGCCCGCCGCCGTGGCACGCCGGTGCTGGTACTTGCTGGTCAGGTCACACTTGAGCCGTCGGTGTTGGTCTCGCAGGGGATTGCCGCTGCGTATTCGATCACCGAGTTCGCCGGATCGGTGGAGCTGGCCATCGCCGACGCCGCCAACCAGCTGACCGGGCTGGCCGAGCGCACCGCACTGCACTGGTCTGAGACTCGGGAATAGTGCCCGGACAAGGTACCGTTGAAGACATCGCGAATGCACTACCGCCTCAGGAGACGCAATGACTGTTCAGGACGACACCACCACCGAAACCCACGGTGCGGTGCTGACCGATGCCGCCGCCGTCAAGGCCAAGGCTCTGCTCGACCAGGAGGGCCGCGATGACCTGGCGCTGCGTATCGCCGTGCAGCCGGGTGGCTGCGCCGGCCTGCGCTACAACCTGTTCTTCGACGACCGCAGCCTCGACGGTGACCTGACCAGCGATTTCGGTGGCGTGGCACTGACGGTCGACCGGATGAGCGCGCCGTACATCCAGGGCGCCACCATCGACTTCGTCGACACCATCGAGAAGCAGGGCTTCACCATCGACAACCCCAACGCCACCGGCTCGTGCGCCTGCGGCGACTCGTTCAACTGAGCTAGTCGGCGCGCTGCACATAGCTGCAGACCAGGATCTTGCCGTCCTGCGACAAGACCTGGGCCACTGCCTGGCGTTCGCCGCCGGGATCCACGGGCATCCGCCCGGACAGGGCCGGTGTGCCCTTCATGGTGAACAGCACCTGCGCTTGCGTCGGTGACAGAAAGACGATCTTGTCGATCGATGTCACCTCGACGCTCTTGTACTGCCTGCGGAACGCGTCGCCGCTCATATCCGCCAGGGCCAGATCCGAATCGTGGCTTTTCACCGCGTCGTAGAGACCGCACAGCGTATGCCGGGCGATGGTCTGTTCGTCGCCGTCGGCCAGCGCGGTGAGGAATTCCTGAATGGCCGGCTGAGCGGTGGCCGCGGTGATCTGCTTATCCGTCGGCTCCGGGCGCTTGGCGAACGCCACGACGACGCCGATCACGGTCGCAATCACCGCGATGACGGCGACGATCGCCACGACAAGTGGCCACCGCCTGCGCTGCGGATACTGCACCGGCGGCGGAAGCGTGCCAGGGTAGGAACCGGAGACCTGGTGCGGTGGAAATCCCTGAGGAGGAAAGGACATCGGATACGTTTCGGTGTCTAGGCTTGGACTCGCCGGTCGGCGATGACCGTCGATGGGGCTCTCAGGCAGGCTAGCGCACCGGGGCAGATGCCCTGCGGTCCTCTCGTCGTGCACCCGTATCCTCGGAAGATTCGTTAATGAAATGAAGGGCGACCACTCGTGACCATTGCGGTGACCGGTTCGATTGCGACCGACCATCTGATGAAGTTTCCCGGCAAGTTCTCCGAGCAGCTGCTGCCCGAACATCTGCAGAAGGTGTCGTTGAGCTTCCTGGTCGACGATCTGGTCATCCACCGGGGCGGTGTCGCAGGCAACATGGCCTTCGCCATCGGCGTCCTCGGCGGGAAGGCGGCCCTGGTGGGTGCGGCCGGCTCGGACTTCTCCGACTACCGGAAGTGGCTCGACGACCACGGCGTCAACACCGACAACGTGTTGATCTCCGATCAGGCCTACACCGCCCGCTTCGTCTGCACCACCGACGTCGACATGGCCCAGATCGCCTCGTTCTACCCGGGTGCCATGTCCGAGGCCCGCAACATCAAGCTGGCTGATGTCGTATCACGCACGGGCACACCGGAATTGGTGATCATCGGCGCCAACGACCCGGACGCCATGTTCGCCCACACGCAGGAGTGCCGCAGCCTCGGGCTGGCGTTCGCCGCCGACCCGTCCCAGCAGCTGGCCCGCCTCGACGGTGAGCAGATCCGCGCTCTCATCGACGGCGCCGCCTACCTGTTCACCAACGACTACGAGTGGGACCTGCTGCTGCAGAAGTCCGGTCTGAGCGAAGCCCAGGTGATGGGCCAGATCGGCCTGCGCGTCACCACACTGGGCGCCAAGGGCGTGGATCTGGTGTCCTCCGACGGCACCTTCGTGCACGTCGACGTCGTGCCCGAGACCCATCAGGCCGACCCGACGGGTATCGGTGACGCGTTCCGTGCCGGCTTCCTGACCGGCCGCTCCGCCGGTCTGAGCCTGGAGCGCTCGGCGCAGCTGGCCTCGCTGGTGGCCGTGCTGGTGCTGGAAGCCACCGGTCCGCAGGAATGGACCTGGGACAAGGACGCCGGCATCGCGCGGATCGCGGACGCCTACGGCGCCGACGCGGCCGCGGAGATTGCCGCCGCTCTCTGACGCTAGAGCTGCACGGGGTAGGTCGGCTCGCCGATCTGCGGGGTCACGCTGCCCTCGATGAAGATGGCGTGCCACAGCATGAAGATCAGCACGGTCCACAACCGTCGGCTGTGATCGGCCTCCCCGGCGCGGTGCTCGTCGAGCATGGTCCGCACCGCGGCGAGGTCGATCAGGTCGCCGGTCTGCGAGGCGGCCACCATCGCGTACGACCAGTCCAGCAGTTCACCGGCGCGCAGCCAGTGCCGGATCGGCACCGGAAAGCCCAGCTTCGCCCGGTGCAGCACGTGCGCGGGCACGATCGGTTCCAGTGCGCGACGCAGCGCGTACTTCGTGGTGGTCCGGGTGATCTTCTGCTCATAGGGCAGCCGGGACGCCACCGCGAACACCTCGGGGTCCAGGAACGGCACCCGCAGCTCCAGTGAGTTGGCCATCGTCATCTTGTCGGCCTTGACCAGGATGTCGCCGCGCAACCAGGTGAACAGGTCGATGTGCTGCATGCGCGCCACCGGATCCCAGCCCGCCGATGCCTCGTACAGCGCAGCCGTCACGTCGGTGTGGGTCCAGTTCGGGTTGAACTTGGGCAGCACCGCACGCAGCTGGTCATCGGAGAAGCTGCGCGCATTGCCGTAGTACCGCTCTTCGAGCGTCAGCGACCCGCGGTGCAGCAGGCTCTTGCCGCGCATGCCTTCGGGCAGCGGCCGCGACGCCTTGCCCAGGGAGCGGCGGACCGGCCGGGGGAGATAGTCGAAAGCCTTGAGCGACAACGGTTCCCGGTAGATCGTGTAGCCGCCGAACAGCTCGTCGGCGCCCTCGCCGCTCAAGACGACCTTGACGTGCTTGCGGGCCTCGCGGGCGATGAAGAACAACGGCACCAGCGCCGGGTCGGCCACCGGTTCGTCGAGGTACCAGACGATCTCGGGCAGCGCCGCGACGAACTCCTCCTGGCTGACGACCTTGGCGACGTGCCGCGCACCGATCGCCTCGGCGGAGGCGACGGCCACGTCGACCTCGGAGAAGCCCTCCCGCTCGAAACCGGTGGTGAAGGTGATCAGCCGCGGGTTGTGGCGCATCGCGAGCGCCGCGATGGCCGTCGAGTCGATCCCGCCGGACAGGAACGCGCCCACCGTGACGTCGGCGCGCATGTGCTTGGCGACCGAATCCTCCAGCACCGCGGTGATCTCGTCGTAGCGCGCCTGCTCGGCGTCGGGGGTGAACGGCACCGCGGCGAACCGGGGGACGAAGTACCGGGTGATCTCCGGCGCCGAGCCCGGGCGGATCCGGGCGTAACTGCCCGATTCCAGTCGCCGCACCCCGCGCTGCAACGTCTCCGGTTCGGGGACGTACTGCAACACCGTGTAGTGCTGCACGGCGCGTTCGTCGATGGTGAGGTCCAGGCCGGCGGAGGTGGCCAGGTCGACGAGACACTTCTTCTCGCTGCCCACCACCGTGCCGCCGGGTCCGGTGGCCATGTACAGCGGTTTGATCCCGAACGGGTCGCGGGCGCAGAGCAGCTCGCGGGTCTGGGTGTCCCACAGCGCGAAGGCGAACATGCCGCGCAACCGGGTCAGGACGTCGGTGCCCCAGTAGTGGTAGCCGGCGACGATCGCCTCGCCGTCACCGTCGGTGTGGAACACGGCGCCGTGGGCGGCGGCCAGTTCCTCCCGTAACTCCAGGTAGTTGTAGATCTCGCCGTTGAACACCAGCGCGTAGCGCTCCGGGGCCTCCGGCGGTCCCCAGCGCAGCGGCTGGTGGCTGTGGGCGATGTCGATGATGGAGAGCCGGTTGAAGCCCAGCACCACGTCATCGTCGGCCCAGGTGCCCGGTTCGTCGGGACCTCGGTGCCGCATCAGATGCGACGCTCCGGACACCCCGTCGACCAGGGCCGCGGAGGTCTCAACGGACGGGTCAGTCAGGTAGGCCAGCAGTCCGCACACGGGCCCCAGTATGCCGAATAACCTGGGGTTAACCTTCATCCAGCGCGACTTGGCAGGTCGCTTCGCGGGTTCGCCCACCCGTGGTCTACGCTGCGTAGTACATACAGAGCCGACCGGCCGTTCGACGGTCCACCGACTTCTATAGGAGGCGCCAACGTGACCGCTCGCGGGTACAAGTTGGTGGCGTTGTCAGTGGTGTTGGGGGGGATGACAATCCTGCTCAGCGGATGCAGCTGGCAGGAGGTGTTCGGCCTCGGCTGGCCCACCGGAATCACGCCTGAAGGAAAGCTCAACCGCGACCTGTGGGTCTGGTCGGTGATCGCGTCGTTCGTCGTGGGTGCCATCGTCTGGGCGCTCATCTTCTGGGCCAGCGCGTTCCACCGTAAGAAGAAGACCGACACGGAGTTGCCGCGTCAGTTCGGCTACAACATGCCGCTGGAACTGGTGCTGACCGTGGTGCCGTTCCTCATCATCTCGGTGCTCTTCTACTTCACCGTCGTGGTGCAGGAGAAGATGCTGCACAAGGATCCCAACCCCGAGGTCGTCATCGACGTCACCGCCTTCCAGTGGAACTGGAAGTTCGGTTACCAGAAGATCGCCTTCGGCGACGGCACGCTGAGCTATGACGGCGCCGACCCGGAGAAGAAGGCCGCGATGACGTCCAAGCCCGAGGGCGTGGACGAGCACGGTGAGGAGCGGGTCGGCCCCATCCGCGGGTTCAACCCCGAGGACCGCACCTACCTGAACTTCGACAAGGTCGAGACCCTCGGGTCGTCCACCGAGATCCCGATCCTGGTGCTGCCCAAGGGCAAGCGCATCGAATTCCAGATCGCCTCGGCCGACGTGATCCACGGCTTCTGGGTGCCGGAGTTCCTCTTCAAGCGCGACGTCATGCCCAATCCCAAGGAGAACAACTCCGACAACGTCTTCCAGGTCAGTGAGATCCAGGAGACCGGGGCGTTCGTCGGGCGTTGTACCGAGATGTGCGGCACGTACCACTCGATGATGAACTTCGAGGTGCGCGTCGTGGAGCCCAACGACTTCAAGGCCTACCTGCAGCAGCGACAGGCCGGTAAGACGAATGCCGAAGCGCTGCAGGCGATCAACCAGGATCCGCTGGCGGTCACCACCCATCCGTTCGACACGCGGCGCGGCGAACAGGTCGGCGTGCCTCCCGCCCAGGCGAGCAAGTAAGGACAACTCATGCATATCGAAGCGCGGTTGTTCGAGTTCCTGACGGCGTTCTTCGCCTTGGCCGCGGTGGTCTACGGCGTGCTGACCGCCCTGTTCGCCAACGGCGGCATCGAATGGGCCGGCACGGTGGCCCTGGTGCTCACCACCGGCCTGACCTTGATCACCGGGACCTTCTTCCGGTTCGTCGCCCGCCGTCTGGACACCCGGCCGGAGGACTACGAGGACGCCGAGATCAGCGACGGCGCCGGCGAGCTGGGCTTCTTCAGCCCGCACAGCTGGTGGCCCGTCCTGATCGCGCTGTCCTTCTCGACGGCCGCCGTCGGCGCTGCGCTGTGGCTGCCGTGGCTGATCGTCGCCGGTATCTGCTTCGTGCTGTTCACCGCCGGTGGCCTGGTCTTCGAGTACTACCTCGGCCCCGAGAAGCACTGACCCCTCGCGCAGGTCACAACCGTGCGTCAGTTCCCTGACGTGCCGCGTTGCCTGATCCGCTGGACCGCTCGGTTGGGTAGTGTTGCCGAGGCAGCAATCGAGACGGATAGGCCGAGGGTTAGTTTGAGATGAGCGGGCCTTCAGGACCGGAGAAGCCCGGTGCGGGCGACGTGCCGGCGCCCAGCACCGGCGAGACCGAGATCCATTCGCGGGCATACTCCGCGCCGGAATCCGAGCAGTTCGTCAGCTCCCCGTACGTCCCGCCGGATCCGGCGATGTACGACTACGACAGCTACGAATCCGCGTCCGATGATGGGCCCGACAGTCCGCCGCGCTGGCCGTGGGTGGTCGGCGTCGTCGCGATCGTCGCCGCCGTCGCCTTGGTCGCGTCCGTAGCTGTCCTGGTGACACGCACCGACAACGCCAACCTCGCCACCCCGGCGACGACGACCACAAAGTCGGCGCCGCCGGTGCAGGACGAGATCACCACGACGACGCCTCCGCCGCCGAGCCCGGAGCCTCCGCCGCCGACGCAGGAACCGCCGCCGCCACCACCGGAGACGGTCACGGTGACGCAGGAGCCTCCGCCGCCGCCTCCTCCGCCACCCCCGGCGCCCACCGAGGCGCCGGCGCCGGCCACCACCACGGCACCTCCGCCGCCCCCGACGAGCACTGCGCCCGCCGGACCACGCCAGGTCACCTACTCGGTCACCGGCACCAAGGCACCAGGAGACATCATCACCGTCACCTACATCGACGCGTCCGGGCGCAGTCGCACCCAGCGCAATGTCTACATCCCGTGGTCGCTGACCGTCACGCCCATCTCGCAGTCCGAAGTCGGATCCGTGCAGGCCTCCAGCCTGTTCCTGGTGAGCCGGCTGAACTGCTCGATCACGACCAGCGACGGCACGGTGTTGTCCTCCAACACCGGCAACGCCGCGCAGACGAGCTGCTGATGAGCGACGACAAGACACTCTCCGGACCCGAGAACCTGGACCGCATCCTGCTCGGGGTGTGCGCCGGGATCTGGCTGCTGGCCCTGGGGGCCGGGGTGGCGGCCACGGTTGCGCTGGTGGATTTGAGCAACGGACGCGGCTCGGTACGTGCCGAACTGTCCGGCACCGATACGCCCTGGGTGCTCTACACCGTGATCGGCGTGTCGGCGGTGGTGATCGCCGCGGCCATCCCGCTGCTGATCCGGGCC
Source organism: Mycobacterium sp. P2_H7 (assembly GCF_056403275.1). NCBI lineage: Bacteria > Bacillati > Actinomycetota > Actinomycetes > Mycobacteriales > Mycobacteriaceae > Mycobacterium > Mycobacterium sp. P2_H7. Next base: position 423,692 of record NZ_JBFUFU010000009.1, read on the forward strand.
CGCCGGGACAACAGTCATCGTCCGCTGCGCGGTGCGCTGGGGGGCAACACGGGATCGGCGGCCGACGACATCGCGGCCGTCGCCCGTCCGGTCGGCCGGCGTCCCGCGGTGACGTCCTCCGAGTCGGATGGCAGGCGGCCCGCGCTGCCCGCGATCGTCGACCAGGTCTACGTGCGCTGCACCACCGCCATCGGCTGTGCGGTGGGAGCCGGGGTGCTGGCCGTCGGCATCGCTACGTATCTGATGGCGACCGGCAGTGAGACCGGAGCCTGGGCCGCCTACATCGTCGGCGGGCTCATCACTGCCGGCATGGTCGCGCTGCCCTGGTTCTATCTGCGTGAGCTGCACGCGGTGACGGGGACCGCGTAGTCCCCGCTTCTTCGGCGGTAGGGCGTCGCTGAGGGTCTGGTTCCCGTTGATTCGGCGGCTGTGGTGCCCTGAGCGACGAGTGAATGCGCGAGGGTGCATCCAGAGCGTCGCTGAGGGTGAAAGCACTCTCTGAGTGCACGCTGGCGGTCTGGTTCCCGTTGATTCGGCGGTGAGGGCGCGAAAGTGCGAGTGGGCGACGCCGTGAGCGACGAGTGAATGCGCCCCGCACTCAACCCGCGGGGTAGGGGAGTGGCACCAAAGCAGAAGGGCCCGTCCAGCTTTCGCTGAGCGGGCCCTTCTGGTGTGAACTTCTAGTGGTGACCGTTGGATCCGTTGGACCCGTTGGTGCTGGTGCCCTGACGCTCGCGCAGGGCGGTCAGTGCCCGGTGCTCGGAGGCGTGTGCCGCCTCGGTGAGCGCGTCGTGCTCCTCGACTGGATCGGCCAGCAGGAAGCTGCCCGAGCCCGGCGAACCGGCGGAGCCCAACTTGTTCATCTTCTTGGGCAGCGCCGCACCCTGGTATTCCAGCGGAATCGGGTGGCCATGGTCGTCGACCGGGCCGAGCGGCTGGTGCAGCTCGATGTAGGCACCGTGCGGCAGGCGCTTGAGGATGCCCGTCTCGATACCGTGCTCGAGCACCGCGCGGTCGCTGCGCTGCAGACCGATCGCCCAGCGGTACGCGATGTAGTAGACGATCGCGGGCAGCACCACCATGCCGATACGGCCGATCCACGTCGTCGCGTTCAGCGAGATGTGGAACTTCAGCGCGATGATGTCGTTCATGGCGGCCAGCGTCAGCAGCATGTAGAACGAGATCGCCATCGCGCCGATGGCCGTGCGGACCGGTGCGTCACGCGGACGCTGCAGCAGGTTGTGGTGGGCGTCGTCCCCGGTGAACTTCTTCTCCAGGAACGGCCATGCGATGAGCAGACCGAAGATCAGGCCCATCAGGATGGCGACACCGAACACCGCAGGGATGGTGTGTCCGAACGGGTAGAACTCCCAGGGCGGCCAGATACGGGCCAGGCCCTCGGTCCACATCATGTAGAAGTCGGGCTGGCTGCCGGCCGACACCTGAGATGGTTTGTACGGGCCGAGCTGCCAGATCGGGTTGATCTGCAGGAGACCACCCATCAACCCGAGCATGCCGGTGATGATGGCGAAGAACGCGCCGGACTTCACCGCGAAGACCGGCATGACGCGCACGCCGACGACGTTGTTCTCGGTGCGGCCGGGGCCGGGGAACTGGGTGTGCTTCTGGAACCAGAGGATCATCATGTGCGCCGCGATGAGCGCCAGGATGATCGCCGGGATCAGCAGGATGTGCAGGCCGTACATCCGCGGGATGATGATGTGGCCGGGGAAGTCACCGCCGAACAGTGCCCAGTGCATCCAGGTGCCGACCACCGGGATGCCCAGGGTGATGGAGCTCAGCGCGGCGCGCAGGCCGATGCCGGACAGCAGGTCGTCGGGCAGCGAGTAGCCGAAGTAACCCTCGAACATCGCCAGGATCAGCAGCAGCGAGCCGATGACCCAGTTGGCCTCACGCGGACGACGGAACGCGCCCGTGAAGAAGATGCGGGCCATGTGCACCATGATCGACGCCGCGAAGAGCAGAGCCGCCCAGTGGTGGACCTGGCGGACGAACAGGCCGCCACGCACCTCGAAGCTGATCTCCAGCGCCGACTCGTAGGCCCGCGACATCTGGACACCGCGCAGCGGCTGGTACACGCCGTTGTAGGTGACCTCGGCCATCGACGGATCGAAGAACAGGGTCAGCCACACACCGGTGATCAGCAGGATGATGAAGCTGTACAGCGCGATCTCACCGAGCAGGAACGACCAGTGGGTGGGGAACACCTTGTTCAGCTGGCGGCGGGTCGCAGCCGAGGGATGGAACCGCGAGTCAATCGCGTCGCCCTGGTGGGCGGCGAGCTTGGCAAGGTCAGGGCTCATGATTTGCGCTCCCAGAATGCCGGTCCGACAGGTTCGATGAAGTCACCGTTGGCGACGAGATAGCCGTCTTTATCGATGGTAACCGGCAGCTGCGCCAGGGCCCGGGCTGCCGGACCGAAGATCGGCCGCGCGAAGTGCAGCGCGTCGAACTGCGACTGATGGCACGGGCACAGGATGCGGTAGGTCTGCTGCTCGTACAGCGACGAGGGGCAGCCCAGATGCGAGCACACCTTGGTGAACGCGAACAGTTCGCCGAAGTTGAAGCTCTCCTGGCCCTGACGCTTAACCACCTTGTGCATGTCATTGGGCTTGATGCGGATGAGCATCACCGGGTTGCGCACGCCCAGGGCGATCTCGCCGAGCTTCTCGTGCGATTCGACCGTGGTGCCGTCACCGTCGGATTCCCGCCACGGGAACACCGTCTCCATACCGCCGGCGTCGAGGTCCTCCGGGCGCATCTTGACGAACGGCGACTCGCCGGGCAGGCCCGTCGCGCGGGCCATGAAGATGGTCTCGCCGGCGAACCGGGGCGTCCAGCCCGAGGTCCACAGCACGGCCTTCTTGCCCTCGGCCGTCTGCACGACCGGCTTCCACGGGTTCTTGATCAGACCGCCGGCGAAGGCGACCAGCGTGCCCAGGCCGAACGCGCCGAGGCCGATGCCCAGGGACAGGCCGACCAGCTTGCGCCGCTTGATCGTCGAGGTCTCCAGAGCATCACCGAGGTTGGCGGCGATGGTCTTGCGGTGCAGTTCCGGGGAGGAGCCGTCATGGCGGTCCTGGATGGTGATCTCTTCCGGAATGAACTTCTTCTGGTAGAGCACCGCCCCGACGCCGATGGCCAGGATGGACAGCCCGAAGGTCAGGCCGTACAGCGGAGTGGCCATCGAGTAGGCCCACTCACCCTCGGACCCGTAGGGCTGGTACTCCCAGGGCCAGAACAGGAAGATCAGCAGCAGAGCGAGGCCGGCCACGCCGCCGAACAGCAGCCAGTACGAGACGGTGCGCGAGGCACGCTTCTCGGCCTTGGTGCCCTCGATGGGCCAGCGCGGCTCCTTATAGACGATCTCGACGCCGTCGAGCTTGCCGCCGAGTTCCAGCAGCTCCTCGCGCGACATCTCGGCCAGCTGGGCGTCCGTCGGGGTATCAGGGGTGTTGGCGCTCATGCGCGGGCTCCGATCCACATCGCGACACCGATCGCGGCCACCATCCCGATGATCCAGACCGCCATGCCTTCGGGCGCGGGCCCGAAGCCGCCGAGGCCGTAACCGCCGGGGCTGGGCGTCGCCGCCGATTCCCGCACGTAGCTGACGATGTCGGTCTTCTCCTCGACGGAGAGCTGGCGATCGGAGAACTTCGGCATGTTCTGCGGGCCGGTGAGCATCGCGGTGAACACCTGCGCCGGAACCTTGGACGCCTCACCGAGATCGGGGGCGTACTTACCGGAGGACAGCGCGCCACCCTTGCCGGTGAAGTTGTGGCAGGACGCGCAGTTCAGCCGGAACAGGTCGCCACCGCGGGCGACGTCACCACCCAGCAGCGACTCGTCGGCGATGTGTCCGTTGGCGTCACGCGGGACGATGGGTCCGCCGCCGTTGGCCTGGACGAAGGCGCCGAGTGCGTCGATCTGGTGCTCGTCGAACACCGGGTCCTTGCGGGGGGCCTGGGCCTCGCCGCGCATCGCCGGCATGCGGCCGGTGGACACCTGGAAGTAGACGGCCGCCTCGCCCGCGCCGATGAGGCTCGGACCGCGGTCGGGAACACCCTGCAGGTTGGCTCCGTGGCAGCTGACGCACGACGTGTCGAACAGCTGCTTGCCGGTGCGCAGCAGCGCCGACTGCGACTCGTCCGCGACCGCCACCTGTGGGGTGGGCGTCAGCGTGGCCGCGACGGCGCCCGCGGCACCCAGGCCGATCAGCAGCAACACCGCCGCTGACAGGCGCCGGTGCAACCGACGGCGAGACTTGGTGGTCATCGAACCCCTTCTCATCGACTGGATCACCGGGATCAACGGACGAAATAGATGACGGCGAACAACGCGATCCACACGATGTCGACGAAGTGCCAGTAGTACGAGACGACGATCGCGGCGGTGGCCTGCGCCGGCGTGAACTTGCTCATGCGCGTTCGCGCGAGAAGGAAGATGAAGGCGACCAGACCGCCGATGACGTGCAGTCCGTGGAAGCCCGTCGCGAGGTAGAAGACCGAGCCGTAGGCGCTGCCGGGGATCGTCGTGCCGTGCTCGACGAGGTGGACGTACTCGTAGGCCTGTCCGCCGACGAAGAACGCACCCATGAAGAACGTGATCACGTACCACCGGCGCAGGCCGAAGACGTCACCGCGCTCGGCCGCGAACACGCCCATCTGGCAGGTGAACGATGAGGCGATCAGCACGGCGGTCACGGGCACGGCCAGCCACAGGTTCAGCTCTGTGGGATGCGGCGGCCAGTCGCCATGTGCCTGGGCTCGCGCGGTGAAATACATCGCGAACAGACCAGCGAAGAACATCAGCTCACTGGACAGCCAGACGATGGTGCCGACACTGACCATGTTCGGCCTGTTCAGCGAATGCACGCGAGATGTGATCGCGGTTCCGGAGGTCCCTACAGCGCTCGTCACAGGTGCAAGTATGACGCTTTGTAGTTGATTAACTCCACCCGGGTTCCGAATTGGTCTCCATCGTGTCGCACTCCGGCCGGGTCCGCCTCGTAACGCCCTCGTGAGCGGGCCGCCGGAGCGTCTGCGACCGGGCGATAGCATCACCTGGTGCCTTCCGCTGAACCCCAACTCGACGCACCCACCTGGCCTCAGATCCTGGGTCGGCTGACGACAAATCAGGATCTGCTCCGGGGGCAGGCGGCCTGGGCGATGGACCAGATCATGACCGGCGCCGCGACGCCCGCGCAGATCTCCGGTTTCGCCGTCTCGATGAAGATGAAGCGCCCGAACTCCGCCGAGGTCCGCGAACTGGCCGACTCCATGCTCAAGCACGCCCGTCGGCTGCCGTCGGACGCGGTCGGTGTCGACGCCGTCGACATCGTGGGTACCGGGGGCGACGGTTCGAACACGGTGAACCTCTCCACGATGGCCTCGATCGTCGTCGCCGCGGCCGGTGTGCCGGTGATCAAGCACGGCAACCGGGCCGCCTCCTCTTTATCTGGGGGTGCCGACACGCTCGAGGCCCTCGGAGTGCGCATCGACCTCGGGCCCGAGGACGTCGCCCGCAGCCTGAGTGAGGTCGGTATCGGCTTCGCGTTCGCCCCGCAGTTCCACCCGTCCTACCGGCACGCGTCGGTGGTGCGCCGCGAGATCGGCGTGCCGACGGTGTTCAATCTGCTTGGGCCGCTGACCAATCCGGCCTCGCCGCGGGCCGGTCTGATCGGCTGCGCATGGGGCGAACTGGCCGAGGTGATGGCGGGCGTGTTCGCCGCGCGGGGATCCAGCGTCCTGGTGGTGCACGGCGACGACGGTCTCGACGAATTGACCACCACGACGACCAGCACCATCTGGCGCGTCCAGGCCGGCACGGTGGAGCGGCTCACGCTCGACCCTGCCGCCTTCGGTTTCAAACGCGCCGATCTAAGCGAACTCGTGGGCGGCGACGCCGAGGCCAACGCCGCGTCGGTGCGCTCGGTGCTGGGTGGGGCGCACGGGCCGGTGCGGGATGCGGTCGTACTCAACGCTGCCGGCGCGATGGTGGCGCACGCCGGCCTCGCGGGTGACGCCCAGTGGGTACCGGCGTGGGAGACCGGCCTGCGCCGTGCCGCCGAGGCGATCGATTCCGGCGCAGCCGAGCAGCTGTTGACCAAATGGGTTCGGTTCACCCAGAAAGCGTGACCGGCGCGGCTTTTCGCACGGGCCGGGCGATGCCGAAACGGTCGTCGTCGAGCTCGTCAGAGATATCCTGCCGGGCGGCCAGTCGCGCCGACCGGGCGGTGGCCGCCCAGCCCGCCCACCGGGCGGCGGAGCCGACGGCACTCGAGTAGCCGCCTTCGGCCCGCACGATCCGTACGCCCGGGCCTGCCAGCCAGCGCACGATGAGCGCCGTCTCCTCGACCAGGGCTCCGCCCAGCGGGGCCGATTCCGGCAGGATCGTCTGTGCCGCAGCGCAAATGGCGTCCACGACGGGCATCGGCGGGACCCCGCGGCGCGCACACCCGGCCGACGCCAGCTGCCCGTGCCGGATGACCGCCAGCTCCCAGCCGCCCCGTCCGTCGGGACGGGCGGCGACCAGTTCCTCGACGGCGGCCAGCGCCTGCAGCCGCTGGCCCCGGCACACCACGTCCACCGCGTCCGCGGTGTGGTCGCGCAGCCGGGCGGCGCTCTCGTACCGGTGGTGTTCGGCCAGCGCCTCGATCTGGGCGAGCACGGTGCCGAACGCCGAACTGTCGGTGCCCTCGATGAGGGCGGCGGCCGATCGGGGCGCCGGCGCGTAGGCGGCGGCGTCGGCCCCGCGCGGTGCCGGACAGGGCGCCAGCTCGTGGTCGACGCAGGTGTGGCGGGCGGTTCGGGACAGCCGTGCGGTGCAGCTGCGCACCCCGGTCCCACGGGCCAGGATCTCCGCGGTGGCGACGGCGTCGCCGCGGGCGGTGAACGGGCCCAGCGCGCGGGCGCTGCGCGGGGCGCGGACCACCGAGAACCGCGGGAACGCCTCGTCGGTGAGCACGATCCACCACCACCGGCGGGGGAACTTGGAGCGCCGGTTGTAGGGCGGTGCGTGCGCGGCCAGCAGGCGCAGTTCACGCACTCCGGCTTCCAGTTCATGCGCGCATTCGACGTGGTCGACGCGGGTGGCCAGCGCCACCATCTCCTTCATCCGGGTGCGCGGGTCCGCGCCCGTGAAGTACTGACTGACCCGGCGGTGCAGGTCCACCGCGGTGCCGATGTAGAGCACCTCCTCGCCGGGACCGCGGAACAGGTACACCCCGGGCCGGCCTGGGATGCCGGTGGCCAGGTGGCGCTTGCGGCGCTGGGGCGCGGTCTTGTCGGGCAGATACGCGCGCAGTTCCGGGTAGGTGCGCACGCCCTGGTTCCCGACCCGGGAGATGAGGCCGTGCAGCACGTCGACGGTGGCGCGGGCGTCGTCGAGTGCCCGGTGGGTCGGGGTGGTGCTCGCGCCGAAGAGTTCGGCCATGGCCGAGAGCCGAACGCTGGGCGCCTCGTCGCGGGACAGCACCCGCCGGGCCAGCCGCACCGTGCACAGCACCGCTGGGCGCGGCCAGGTGAGCCCCAGGCGTTCCGCTGCGGCCCGCAGGAACCCGATGTCGAAGCCGGCGTTGTGGGCCACCAGGACCGCGCCCCGGGAGAACTCCAGGAAGGCGGGCAGCACGCTGTCGATCCGCGGGGCGTCGTGGACCATCGCCGAGGTGATCCCGGTGAGCTGGACGATCTGCGGTGGGATGGCCCGGCCAGGGTCGACCAGGGTGGCCAGCTCGCCGAGCACCACGCCGCCGCGCACCTTGACCGCGCCGATCTCGGTGATGCAGTCGTGGTTGTCGCCGGAGGCCCGGCCACCGGTGGTCTCCAGGTCGACGACGACGAAGGTGGTGTCGGCCAGTGCGACGTCAGCGAGTGGCTCGACGTCGGCGAAGCTCAGCTGCGACACACGGGTGACGGTAACCGGTGGATCCGACAGTGGTGGGACCTGTCGGTACCCCTCGTTACGGTGCGGGCACTGCAGAAAAAGTCGTACCTGACCCGAAAGAGATGAGAGGGCATGCCGTGAAGCCTGTAGAGCAGCCAGCCGAAGACACCGGAACCTCCTGGCTTGATCCGGGTCCTGACCCCGGGGCCGGCAGCGGCTCCGTCGTGATCGACTGCGACGACTGCGCGGTACGTGGTCCCGGGTGTCAGGACTGTGTGGTCAGCGTCCTGCTCGGAGTTCCTGAGACTTTGCTGGACGACGAACGTCGGGCGCTGGAAGTGCTGGCGGAGGCCGGTATGGCGCCGCGGCTGAGGTTGGTCCCGATCCGGCGCGCAGAGAACAGGGATGGTAGAACAGGTGTGGCGTGATGACACGCACACTCTGCGGAGGCAAAAATTCATCCCAATTGGCTGTTAAATTTGCGTCTCCTGTTGGACAAGCTCGATGCCGTTTCGTAACCTGTCTGAGACCTAATTGAGTTCGAGGCGGCTCGTAAGCAGTTTAAGGACGCAAAACCTTGAGGCCTGATCGCACACACCGACCCAAGCGTGGCGTCCAACGACCCCTGGTCGGTGCGTTGGCGGGTCTCACCGTCCTGGGTAGCCTTCTCGCCGGAAGTGTGCACGCCGACCCGGCTGCGGACCAGCTGGCAAAGCTCAACGAACTTTCTCGGCAGGCCGAAGCCACCACCGAAGCCATGCATGCCGCCCAGCTCGATCTCGACAACAAGCTGGCAGCGCAGCGCGCAGCGGAGACCAAGCACACCTCCGACCTCGCAACCGTCGATTCGGCGAAGACTCAACTGGCAACCTTCCAGACCTCCGTCAACAGGGTTGCTGCAGCCCAGTACATGGGTGGTCGTACCGACGGCCTGGACGCCATGCTCACCGCCGGCTCGCCGCAGGGTCTGATCGACCAGCTCGCCGTCCAGCGGGTGATGGCGACCGAGATGTCGGCGCAGATGCAGAACTTCCGGACCACCAACCTGCAGGCCGCACAGGCCGAAATCGCGTCGGCCCAGTCGGCCGCGGACGCCAAGACGGCCACCGAACAGGCCGCGGCGGTGCGCGCCGATCTGCAATCCAAGCAAAGCAAGCTGCAGATCCAGATCGCCGTCGTCAAGTCCCAGTACCAGGTGCTGACTCCCGCTCAGCGCGAAGCGCTGGCCGCCATCCCGCCCGCTCCCGCCGCACCGGCACCGGCCGACGTGCCGCCGCCTGCGGCGTTGCCGGGACAGGACCCGGGCGTCCTCGCCGCACCGCCGGCCGGCATCCCGCCCGGCGACATGGCCCCGCCGCCGGACGGTGCCGCGCCCGGCATCGGCGGCAACAGCGAGGGGATGGCCGCCGTTCAGGCCGCGCTGACCCGAATCGGTTCGCCGTACTCCTGGGGTGCCGAAGGCCCCGGCGCGTTCGACTGCTCCGGCCTGGTCAAGTGGGCCTTCCAGCAGGCCGGTGTGGCGCTGCCGCACTCCAGCTACGCACAGGCCGCCGGTGGTCAGCCGGTGTCGACCGATCAGATGCAGCCCGGCGACGTCATCTCCTATTACTCCGATGCCTCGCACGTCGGCATCTACATCGGCGACGGCATGATGGTGCACGCATCGACCTTCGGTGTGCCGGTCCGCGTCGCCCCGGTCAACAACGCGCCGATCTACAACGTTCGCCGTTACTGACCTACCCAGGCTGGCCTCTGCCCTTGTGGCCGCGGCCCTGTTGGCCGGTTGTCACCAGAACAGCGCCCCGTCGGCGCCGGCCACCTCGTCGGTGACATCGAGCGCGGCGGACACCCAGCCGATGACGCTGCCCGACGGCCGCACCGCTCACCTGCGAGGTCTCGGCGGCACCCACACCCAGCCGCTGCTGGACCGGATCGCCGGTGAACTCGACGGGGCGACGGCGGCGGTCACCGCATTCTGGGGGCCGGACTGGCCGCGGGACATCGTCGTGATCGCCACGGAGACCGACGAGCAGTTCCGGGTACTGGGCTTCGACGGACCCGACATCGCCGCCGCGACCACTGCCGACGGCATCGTGTTCGCGCCCGGCGCGGCCGCGATGAGCCCCGAAGCCCTGCGAATCGTGGTGCGGCACGAACTTTTTCACTACGCCGCGCGGGCGGTCACCGCTGCCGACGCCCCCCGGTGGCTCGCCGAAGGAGTGGCCGACTACGTGGGCCGCCCGCCGGAACCGCTACCCGGTCCCGCCGCGGCGGCCACGCTGGCGCGGCTGCCCACCGACGCCGACCTGAATGCGGTCGGGCCGCAGCGTTCGGCGGCCTACGACCGGGCCTGGTGGTTCAGCCGCTACGTCGCCACCCGGTATGGGCCCGGCGCGCTCGCCGCGCTGTACCGGCGGGCCAGCGAGCCCGGTCATCCCGATATCGCAGTGGCCGTGAAGGACACCCTCGGCGCCGGCCTGGACGAGGTGGTGGCCGGCTGGCGCGACTGGATGAGCGGATAGCCTGTTCGCGATGACTCGGGTTCTGCTGGTTACCAACGATTTTCCGCCGCGCAGCGGCGGCATCCAGTCCTACCTGGAGGCCTTCGTCGGCCAGCTGCTGCAGTCCGGCGGCCATGAGCTGACCGTGTACGCACCGAAGTGGAAGGGTGCGCCCGAATACGACGCGGCGGCCGACTACGAGGTGGTGCGCCATCCGACCACGCTGATGTTGCCCGAGCCGACGGTGGCCAACCGGATGCGTGCCTTGATCGCCGAGCACGGTATCGAGACCGTCTGGTTCGGTGCGGCCGCACCGCTGGCGCTGCTGGCCCCACTGGCCCGGGCCGCCGGTGCCGACCGGGTGATGGCCAGCACACACGGCCACGAGGTGGGCTGGTCGATGCTGCCAGTGGCGCGAAATGCCTTGCGGCGCATCGGTAACGACACCGATATCGTCACCTACGTCAGCAATTACACCCGAGGCAGGTTCGCGTCCGCCTTCGGTCCGAACGCTCGCCTGGAGCGGCTCTCGCCCGGTGTCGACGTGGACCGATTCGTGCCCGATCCCGTTGTCCGCGCCGAACTGCGGACCCGGCACGGGCTGGGGGAGCGACCCGTCGTGGTGTGCCTGTCGCGGCTGGTGCCGCGCAAAGGCCAAGACATGTTGATCCGTGCGCTACCCGCGATCAGGGCGGCGGTGCCCGGCACCGCCCTCGTCGTGGTCGGTGGCGGACCGTACCGGGACACCTTGCACAAGCTGGCCCGCGAGGCCGGGGTCGCCGAGCATGTGGTGTTCACCGGAGGGGTTCCAGGTACCGAACTGCCCGCCTATCACGCGATGGCCGACGTGTTCGCCATGCCGTGTCGCACCAGGGGAGCCGGTCTGGACGTCGAGGGTCTGGGCATCGTGTACCTGGAGGCCTCGGCGTGCGGGGTGCCGGTGGTGGCCGGCCGATCAGGCGGCGCACCCGAGACGGTGCGCGACGGCGAGACCGGCGTGGTGGTCGACGGCACCGACGTCGCGGCGATCGCGGCCGCCGTCAGCGGCATCCTGGCCGACCCGGACGCCGCCGCGGCGATGGGGACGGCCGGACGGCAGTGGGCCGTGCAGAACTGGCAGTGGAGCGCCCAGGGGGCGCGGCTGCAGCGACTGCTGGACGGCTAGGAGTACAGGGCGTCGATGTCGGCGGCGAACTTCTCCGCGACCACCTTGCGCTTGACCTTCAGCGTGGGCGTGAGTTCGCCGGTGTCCTCGGTGAAGTCGACCGGCAGGATCCGGAACTTGCGGATCGATTCGGCATGCGACACCACCTGATTGGCCTCTTTTACGGCGAGATCGATCTCGGCGGTGAGGTCCGGGTCGTCGACCAGGTCGCCGACCGACGCGGCCGCATCCTTGCCGTTGCGCTGCTTCCAGCCGGGGAATGCCTCCGGGTCGATGGTGATCAGTGCAGCGATGAAGGGCTGCTGGTCGCCGACCACCAGCGCCTGACTGATCAGCGGGTGCGACCGCAGCCGGTCCTCCAGGACCGCGGGGGCGACGTTCTTCCCGCCCGCGGTGACGATGATCTCCTTCTTGCGGCCGACGATGGTCAGGAACCCGTTCTCGTCGATCGCGCCGAGGTCGCCGGTGTGGAACCAACCGTCGGTGAAGGCGTCCTTGGTGGCGTCGTCGTTCTGCCAGTAGCCGCCGAACACGACGCCGCCCTTGACCAACAGTTCGTCGTCATCGGCGAGGCGCATGCTGTTGCCCGGCAACAACTTTCCGACCGAGCCGACCTTGAGCGCGCCGACCTGGTTGACAGTGATCGCCGCGCTGGTCTCGGTGAGGCCGTAGCCCTCGTAGATGGTCAGGCCGACACCGCGGTAGAAGTGGCCGAGCCGCGCACCCAGGGGGGCGCCGCCGGAGATCGCGGCCAGGCAGTCGCCGCCGAGAGCGGCCCGCAGCTTGCCGAAGACCAGCCGGTCGAACAGCGCGTGCTTGACCTTGAGCAGCAGACCGGCGCCGGCTCCCCCTTTTTGGTCCAATGCCCTGCTGTACTCGATCGCGGTGGCGGCGGCGAGCTCGAAGATCCGGCCCTTGCCGCCGTCGCGGGCGTTCTGCTCGGCGGTGTTGTACACCTTCTCGAACACGCGCGGCACCGACACCACCAGCGTCGGCTTGAACACCCCGAACGTCGGGACGAGGTTCTTGATGTCGCTGGTGAAACCGAGGGTGACCTTGTTGGTGAAGGCCGCGACGGTGATCGCCCGGGCCAGCACGTGGGCCAGCGGCAGGAACACCAGCATCCGCTCGCCCTTGGCCAGCAGGTCGGGGAAGCTGGACTTGGCGCCGTGGATCTCCGAGAGCAGGTTGGCGTGCGTCAACTGGCAGCCCTTGGGCAGCCCGGTGGTGCCCGAGGTGTAGATCAGGGTGGCCGGGTCCGAGGATTTGATACCGGCCAGCCGCGCCTCGAGTTGGCCCGCGTCGACGGTCTTGCCCGCCGCCGCCAGCTCGTCGAGGGCGGGCGTTCCGGTGCCCTCGATACGCAGCACCTTGCGCACGTGCGGTACCTGCTCGCGCAGCTGTTCCACCCGGTCGGCGTGGGCGTCGGTCTCGGCGACCACCAGCACCGCCGACGAGTCGTCGAGCACGTGCCGGATCTGCTCGGCCGAGCTCGTCTCGTAGATGGGCACCGTCACCCCGCCGACCGACAAGATGGCGAAGTCGATCAGCGGCCACTCGTAGCGCGTAGCCGACAGGATGGCCACCCGATCACCGGGCTGGACGCCTTCGGCGATCAAACCCAAAGCGGTGGAACGGATCTGCTCGGCGACCTGAGCGGCGGTGACGTCGGTCCAGCGGCCGTCGAGCTGGCGCTGCAGGATCGGGTGGCCGGGATCTTGACGCTCGTGGGCGTATACGGCGTCGACGACGGTGTCGGACTCACCGATCTGGAACGTTGCGGCAACGCTGTACTCACGCATGCGCGACAGCCTAGTCGCCCGCCTCGGACCGGCGGTACCGCGTGTGTGATGCTGGTCAGCCATGAACAGCGTCCAGATCTCCGACGAGACCTTCGTGTGCGCCGATCCGGCGGATGTCGGACGGGCCGTGGCCGACGCGGCGAACTGGCGGCGGTGGTGGCCGGATCTGCGCCTGAACGTGGTCGAGGACCGCGGCCCGGCCGGGGTGCGCTGGACCGTCGCCGGAGCGCTGACCGGCACCATGGAGGTCTGGTTGGAGACCATGATGGACGGCGTCATCCTGCACTACTTCCTGCATGCCGAACCGGCGGGTGCGGCCGGCGGCACGGATCTGGCCAAGCTCAACCACGCCCGCCGGGTCGCAGGCAAACGGATGGCCTTCGAGGTCAAGGCCCGTTTGGAGGAGCACCGGCCGGTCGGGGTGTCACGACTGGCCCGATAGCGAGCACCCCGTTTGGCGGTGCGGGTAGATTTCTCGACGTGGCTGAGAAGACGGCGCAGACGATTTACATCGATGCCGATCCCTCGACGGTGATGGACGTGATCGCCGATATCGGCTCGTACCCGGAGTGGGTGGCCGAGTACAAGGAAGCCGAAGTGCTCGACGCCGACGGGGCCGGGAATCCCAAGACGGCTCGGCTGGTACTGGACGCGGCGGTGCTCAAGGACACCATGGTGCTGTCCTACCAGTGGCCTGCCGACCGCAAATCGGTGACCTGGACGTTGGTGTCGAGTTCACTGCTGCGCGGCCTGAAGGGCGCATACAAGTTGTCGCCCAAGGGTTCTGGGACCGATGTGACCTATGAGCTGTCCGTGGACCTGCTGATCCCGATGATCGGCCTGCTCAAACGCAAAGCCGAACGCCGGCTCACCGACACCGCGCTCAAGGACCTCAAGAAGCGAGTCGAGGTGCAGTGAGCTGAATGGCGAGCAAGCGCCCGTGCCCGCTCGGATCAGCCTGTTCGTCGGCAAGGGTGGGGTAGGCAAGTCCACGTTGGCCACCGCCACCGCCGTGCGTGACGCGCGCGGCGGACAGCGGGTGCTGATCGTGTCGACCGACCAGGCGCATTCCACCGGCGACGTGCTGGGCGCGGCGGTCGTCCCGACGGGCGAGCGGAAGCCCACCCGGGTCCTCGCCGACCTGGATGTCGGGGTGGCGGATTCCTCCGGCGGCTTCCTCGACGCCCTTGCCCTGGACACCCTGGCCCTGCTGGAGAACCGCTGGCGCGAGATAGCCGGCCTGCTCGCCGATCGGTTTCCCGAGTCGGATCTGGGAAATGTTGCTCCCGAAGAACTTTCGGCCCTGCCGGGAATTCAGGAAGTCCTCGGCCTGCATGAGGTGGGGGAGCTGGCGGACTCGGGTGTCTGGGACCACGTGGTGGTCGACTGCGCCTCCACCGCCGACGCGTTGCGCATGCTCACCTTGCCCGCGACCTTCGGGCTCTATCTGGAACGGATGTGGCCTCGGCACCGGCGACTGTCCCTGCCAACCGGTGACGCGGTGTCGGCCGGGGTGATCACCCTGCTGGAGCGGGTCGCGGTGGGCACCGAGGAGCTGTCGGCACTGCTGGCGGACGTCGAGCGGGTCAGCGCGCACCTGGTGCTCACCCCGGAGCGGGTGGTGGCCGCCGAGGCGATCCGCACCATCGGGTCACTGGCCCTGATGGGCGTGCGGGTGGCCGAACTGCTGGTCAATCAGATTTTGGTGCAGGACGATTCATTCGAGTACCGGAACCTGCCCGAGCACCCGGCCTTCGACTGGTACACCGAGCGGATCGCCGACCAGCGCGCCGTGCTCGACGAATTGGACGCTGCCATCGGCGATGTGCAGCTGGTGCTGGTGCCGCACCTGGCCGGGGAGCCGATCGGGCCCAAGGCGCTCGGTGAACTGCTGGACAGTGCCCGGCGACGGGACGGCTCGCCACCGCCGGGGCCGCTGCGGCCGGTGGTCGACCGTGAGTCGGGAACAGGGCTCGAAGCGGTCTACCGGATGCGGCTAGAGTTGGCCCAAGTGGATCCGGGCTCGTTGACGCTCGGGCGAGTCCACGACGATCTGATCATCGGTTCAGGCGGTATGCGCCGCCGGGTCCGGTTGGCATCAGTCCTGCGGCGCTGCATCGTCATCGACGCACAACTGCGCGGCAGCGAGCTCACCGTGCGATTCCGCCCTGATCGAAAGGTGTGGCCGGCGTGACCAGGGAGCACCCCGATCTGGCTCCTGAACTTCGGCAGCTCGCGCAGGCCGTCTTGGACCGGCTCGACCCCGCTGTCCGGATGGCCGCTGCGCGCGCCGCGGCAGCCGGGGCAGGTCCCGGACAGTGCCAGCAGGTGTGGTGCCCGGTATGCGCGCTGGCGGCCCTGGTGTCCGGCGAGCAGCATCCGTTGCTGTCGGTGATCGCCGAGCACAGCGTCGCCCTGCTCACCATCGTCCGGAGCATGGTCACCGAGCCCGGCTCCGAACCCGGGCCGGCGCCGACCCCGCCGGACGACCCGTCCGGCCCGCCGGCGCCCGACGGCGCCCCGGCCCCGTCGGGTCGTTACGAACACATCCCGGTCAGTCTCGAAGACTGACGATTCTCACAGGCTTCGATGTGGTCCCCGCAACATTGCGTGGGTAAAGTTGTCGCGGAACGCTGTCGCAGCGTCCGGCGCAGGAGGGTCCATGTTTTTCTGGTTCTACAAGCACATTCTGATGGGCCCCTTGTTGCGTTTGCTCGGCCGACCGAAAGTGCAAGGGCTGGAATACGTTCCGGACTCGGGAGCCGTGCTCCTGGCCAGCAACCACCTCGCAGTAGCGGATAGCTTCTATCTGCCGCTGGTGGTCCGGCGCCGCATCACCTTCCTGGCCAAGGCCGAGTACTTCACCGGCACCGGCCTGAAGGGCAAGCTGACCAAGTTCTTCTACTCGTCCACCGGCCAGGTGCCCATCGACCGCACCGACGCCGATTCCGCCGCCGCCGCGTTGACCACCGCCCAGCGCATCCTGTCCGAGGGCAAGCTGCTCGGCATGTACCCCGAGGGCACCCGATCGCCCGACGGCCGCCTGTACAAGGGCAAGACCGGGTTGGCCCGGGTCGCCCTGGAGAGCGGTATCCCGGTGATTCCGGTGGCGATGATCGGAACCGACACCGTCAACCCCCCGGGCAGCAAGAGGTGGCACTTCGGCCGCGTCGAGGTCCGTTTCGGCAAGCCGATGGACTTCAGCCGGTTCGAGGGGTTGGCGGGTAACCGGTTCATCGAACGCGCCGTCATCGACGAGGTGATGTACGAACTGATGCGCCTGTCCGGCCAGGAGTACGTCGACCTGTACGCCGCCGACATCAAAGAGGGCAAGACCCCGCCGCCGGCCGCCAAGGCCGGTTAAGTCAGACCGTTGGTCGCCGCGATCTTGGGATCGGCGCCGACCGCCGGGTCCGGACGCTCCGCCAGGCGTGGCGCCACCACGCCGGCCACGGTGATCACGGCCAGCGCCCACCACAGGTACGAGGCGCCGAGCAGGCGTCGCCACAGTGAGGCCGCCGTCTCATGGTGCTCGGGCATCAACACGATCGGTGTCCACACCATCAGCGCCAGGCCCACCACACCGACCACCAGCAGACCCACCGAACGCCGGCGGAATCCGATCACTCCCACCACGAGCGTCGCGGGCAACACCCACACCCAGTGGTGCGACCACGACACCGGCGACACCGCCAGCCCGAACAATGCCACGCAGATCAACGCCAGGACAGGCTGATCGGCCCGCAGCACCCGGCGCGCGGCCCACACCGTGAGGCCCAGCACCGCGACGCACGCCGTCGCCCACAGCACGAAACGCGCCTCTTCGCCGATGCCCAGCCGGGCCAACGTGCCCGAGATGTTCTGGTTCGTGTTCAGCGTCGCGTTGCCGATGCGGTCGGTGTCATGCAGCGTCTCGGTCCAGTACGTCCACGAGTCCCGCCACGCCAGGACGAAGCCCACCGCGGTGGCTGCGCACGTCGATGCCGCCGTCACCAGCACCGCGCGCACATCGCGCCGCAACACGAAATAGAGCAGGAACACCGCAGGTGTCAGTTTCACGGCGATGGCCACACCGAGCAGCAGTCCGCGCGGCCACGGCGTCTTGCGCGGGACACAGTCCGCGATCACCAACGTCATCAGCACCACGTTGATCTGGCCGAAGGCGAAGTTCGCGCGGATCGGCTCCAGGTAGACCACGGCGGGGGCCACCAGTGCCGCGGCCAACCACACCCGGGCCTGCCAGCCGGGACCCACCTCAAGGCGGGTCAGCACGATCGTCATGGACACCACCAGCAGGACCAGGGTGGTCACGGTGATGGCGGCGCTGGCTGCCGGCAGGGTGAGCCAGGCGAACGGGGCGAAGACGATCGCGGCCAGCGGCGGATAGGTGAACGGCAGATCGAGGCCTGCCTCCGTCTTGAACTTGGTGCTGTCGGCATACAGCGGGGTGCCGTCCAGCCAGGCCCGCCCGCCCATCCGGTAGACATCGATGTCGATGCGGTACGGCGCATGGCCCAGCAGGTGCCAGCCTGCCCAGATCAGCCCGGCCAGAGTGAGCAGCTGGAACAGTCGCCATGCGACGGTCGTGCCCAGACCCGCCTTGCCGGGTGTGTGCGGACGGGGTGGCTGAGTGGTCATTTCGCCGACCAGCCTATCGGGGTGGTTCGGCACGCCGGACGGCACAGGAGGACTGGTGGCACGTTCTGGTCGCAGGTCGGCGTATGTTCTCGACCGTGCATCTGCGCATCCAGCTCGACTTCATCACCGGCGATCGCCTGCCGTTGTTGTGCTGCCTGATCGCATTCATCCTCACGTTCTTCCTGACCCGCCTCATCGTCCGTTACATCCGCAGCCACCCCGGCGGCGACGCGCCGCGCAAATGGTGGCAACCGCGCAACCTGTCGGTAGGGGGCGGTGTGCACCTGCACCATGCGGTGATCGGCGTGATTCTGGTGATGGTCTCCGGGGTGTCCATGGTGACCCTCGCGGTAAACGGCGGTGTGCCCGAATTCACGGTGGCTGCGGTGTTCTTCGGGATCGGTGCGGCGCTGGTGCTCGACGAGTTCGCGCTGATCCTGCACCTGCAGGACGTGTACTGGGCCGAGGACGGCCGGACGTCGGTGGACGCGGTGTTCGTCGCGATCGCGGTCGCCGGGCTGCTGGTGCTCGGCTTCAATCCGCTGTCGTTCTTCGATATCAGCATCTGGCGCGCCGACGACACGTGGCAGGCGCGCGCGGCCGTCATCGGCGTCGCCGTGCTGACGCTGGCGCTGGCCGTGGTGGTGCTGTTGAAGGGCAAGGTGTGGACCGGCCTGGTGGGCATGTTCATCACGCCGCTGCTGTTCGTCGGCGCCATCCGGTTGTCGCGGCCGCACGCCCCGTGGGCGCGCTGGCGGTACACCACCCGGCCGCGCAGGATGCACAAGGCGCTGGAACGGGAACGCCGGCTGCGCCGGCCGGTGGTGCAGGCCAAACTGTGGGTTCAGCATGTGGTCGCGGGCGAACCGCATTTCCCCGACGACGCCATGGTCGACCAGGAACTGGACCGCGAGATCCACGCCGCTCCGGCTCCTGCCGAGCCGCTCGCAACCAAGGGAGCTCGCTGACATGCGCTACTTCTACGACACCGAGTTCATCGACAACGGCCGCACCATCGAGCTCATCTCGATCGGGGTGGTGGCCGAGGACGGTCGCGAGTACTACGCGATATCAACCGAATTCGATCCGGAACGGGCCGGCAGCTGGGTGCGCAAGAATGTGCTGCCCAAGCTGCCGTCGCCGTCGTCCAAGCTGTGGCGT
This sequence comes from Mycobacterium sp. P2_H7, assembly GCF_056403275.1. Lineage (NCBI taxonomy): Bacteria > Bacillati > Actinomycetota > Actinomycetes > Mycobacteriales > Mycobacteriaceae > Mycobacterium > Mycobacterium sp. P2_H7. Next base: position 442,864 of record NZ_JBFUFU010000009.1, read on the forward strand.
TCGCGCAGGCAGATCCGGGCCGAGCTCGAAGATTTCTTCGACATCGACGGTGACGAGACCATCGAGCTGTGGGCCTGGGTGGGCGCCTACGACCACGTCGTGCTGTGTCAGCTGTGGGGACCGATGACCGATCTGCCGCCGGCCATGCCCCGGTTCACCCGGGAGCTGCGCCAGTTCTGGGAGGCGCACGGCAGCCCGCGGATGCCACCGCGCCCCAGCGACTCCCACGACGCGCTGGTCGACGCTCGTCACAATCTGCGCCGCTATCAGCTGATGAACGACGACGGGGACTGGGCGGCACGAGCCTGAGCTGCGGGTATGGCCGGTAAATTCGCCGCGGCGGCGCGGTTACCATAGAGCGGTGAACTGGACCGTCGACGTACCCATCGACCAGCTTCCGGAGCTGCCGGCCCTGCCCGAGGACCTGCGCCGAAAGCTGGATGCCGCTCTCGCCAAACCCGCGCTGCAGCAGCCCAGCTGGGACGCCGGCCAGGCCAAGGCGATGCGGACGGTGCTGGAGAGCGTGCCGCCCATCACCGTGCCGACCGAGATCGAGAAGCTCAAGGTGCAACTGGCCGCCGTCGCGCGCGGTGAGGCCTTCCTGCTGCAGGGTGGCGACTGCGCCGAGACGTTCGTCGACAACACCGAGCCGCACATCCGGGCCAACATCCGCACCCTGCTGCAGATGGCGGTGGTGTTGACCTATGGCGCCAGCATGCCGGTGGTGAAGGTCGCCCGGATCGCCGGCCAGTACGCCAAGCCGCGTTCCTCGGACACCGACGCGCTGGGGCTGAAGTCCTACCGCGGCGACATGGTCAACGGCTTCGCCCCGGACGCCTCGGTGCGCGATCACGACGCGTCGCGCCTGGTGCGGGCCTACGCGAACGCGAGTGCCGCGATGAACCTGGTGCGCGCGCTCACCTCGTCGGGCATGGCCTCGCTGCAGAAGGTGCACGACTGGAACCGCGAATTCGTGCGCACCTCGCCCGCGGGGGCGCGGTATGAGGCGCTGGCCGGCGAGATCGACCGCGGGCTGCGTTTCATGAGCGCCTGCGGTGTCGACGACCGCAACCTGCAGACCGCCGAGATCTTCGCCAGCCACGAGGCGCTGGTGCTCGACTACGAACGCGCCCTGCTGCGGTTGTCCAACGAATTCGACGAGCCGCGGTTGTACGACCTGTCCGCGCATTACGTGTGGATCGGCGAGCGCACCCGGCAGCTCGACGGCGCGCACATCGCGTTCGTGGAGACCATCGCCAACCCGATCGGCATCAAGATCGGCCCCACCACGTCGCCGGAGCTGGCCGTCGAATACGTCGAGAAGCTGGATCCCAAGAACGAAGCGGGCCGGCTCACCCTCGTCAGCCGGATGGGCAACCAGAAGGTGCGCGACGCGCTACCCCCGATCATCGAGAAGGTGCAGGCGTCGGGGCATCAGGTGATCTGGCAGTGCGACCCCATGCACGGCAACACCCACGAATCGTCGACCGGCTATAAGACGCGGCACTTCGATCGCATCGTCGACGAGGTGCAGGGCTTCTTCGAGGTGCACCACGCGCTGGGCACCCACCCGGGCGGGATCCACGTCGAGATCACCGGTGAGAACGTCACCGAATGTCTCGGTGGCGCCCAGGACATCTCCGACGACGATCTGGCCGGCCGGTACGAGACGGCGTGCGACCCGCGGCTGAACACCCAGCAGTCGCTGGAATTGGCGTTCCTGGTCGCCGAAATGCTGCGCGGCTAGCTAGTCCAGCAGTCCGGGCAGGTTGCTGCCGAGCGTCCAGGCGCCGGCCGCGACCAACCCGGTCAGGGTGAGCAGCACCAGCATCCAGATCAGTGTCGTGCGCCGGGCCCGCTGCCGGGCCCACGCGAAGTCGTCGAGGTCGATACCGGCGAACTGTGTTGGCACCGGCGAATATTCGGGCTCGGTGTCGGACTCTTCCAGGGCGCTGTTCAGGTCGTCGGCGAAATCGGCGCCGTATTCACGCGTCGGGTTGGGCCGGGCGTTCGGGACCGGCCGGACCGCCTCGGTGCGCACCCGGGAGTGGTATTCGGTCGCGGCCCGGTGCTGGGCGGACTGCTGCGGAGCAGGCACCCGGAACGGCGGCAGCCGCAACTCGTCGACCACACCGGCCAGCGCGTCGGCCAACTCACCCGCGTCGGCGTAGCGCGCCGCCGGATCGCGGTCGGTGGCGCGCAGCACCAGTTCGTCGAACTGCCGGGGCACCCCGGCGATCCCGATGCTCGGCGGCGGCACATCATGATCCATCCGCTGATATGCCACCGACAACGCGGTGTCACCGGTGAACGGGGCGGCGCCGGTGAGCAATTCGTACGCCAGGATGCCGACCGCGTACACATCGCTGCGCGGGGTGGAGTCGCCGGTGCCGACCTGCTCGGGGGAGAGGTAGGCCGCCGTGCCCAGAATCACACTGGTCGAGGTGATTCCGGCTTCGGCGACTGCCCGGACCAATCCGAAATCGGCGATCTTCACTTCGCCGGCATCGGAGATCAGGATGTTCTCCGGTTTGATGTCGCGGTGCACCAGCCCGGCGGCATGCGCCACCGCCAGCCCGCGGCACACCGGCGTGAGCACCGCGGCCACCGCGTGCGGGGGCATCGGCCCGCGCTCGCTCAGCAGTTCGCGCAGCGTGCCGCCCTCGACGAGCTCCATCACCAGGAAAGGCGCCTCCCGGCTCGACCCTCCACCGCCCTGGTCGTAGACCGCGACCAGCGCAGGGTCCTTGAGCCGGGCGACGGCTTTGGCCTCGCGCTCGAACCGGGTCAGGAACTGTTGATCCCCGGAATAGCGGGAGTCCATCACCTTCAGCGCGACCGGACGATCCAGCCGGACGTCCAGGCCGCGGTACACGGTGGACATCCCGCCGGAGGCGATCGGGGCGTCCACCCGGTAGCGCCGGTCCAGCACGGTGCCGACGAGCGGGTCGGCGCGCTGGTAGGTGTCCATCGAACACATGGTACGAGAGTGGCTCTGACCCTTAGACTCTGTGCGGTGAGCAGTATTCCGGCGGCCGACGATGTCTTGGACCCCGACGAGTCCGTGTATGACCTGGCCGCGGTGTCGGCCCTCCTCGGTATCACGGTGACCAAGGTTCATCAGCAGCTGCGCGACGGCCATCTGGTCGGCGTGCGGCGCAAGGGTGCGGTGGTGGTACCGAAGATCTTCTTCGACGACACCGGGCACGTCGTGAAGACGCTGCAGGGGTTGCTCGTGGTGCTGCACGACGGCGGGTACCACGAGACGGAGATCGTGCGGTGGCTGTTCACCCCTGATCCGTCGCTGACGATCAGCCGCGACGGCAGCACCGACCGGCAGACCAACGCACGCCCGGTGGATGCGCTCCATTCACATCAGGCCCGCGAGGTCATCCGGCGGGCTCAGGCGATGGCGTACTAGGTTCGGCTGCCTCCGGCGCCCTGGCCAGGTAGCGCCATGCGCCGAACGCGCACGCCGTGGCCAGCGCGACGTGGATCCACGAGTACATGCCGTGTGAGCCATCGGGTTTGAAGATCACCATGATCCACGTCGAGAACCCCGCGATGAGCGCGATCGCAGCCCGGGACTGGGCCAGTGCCGAGAGCACCGCCAACGGCCAGGTGTAGTACCAGGGCAGCGCGGCGGGCACGAACAGCACGACCACCAGCATCGCCAGGGTGATACCGGTCAGCGCCTCTCGGTCGTCATGACGGAACCGCCACCACAACAGCGGCAACGAGATCGCGATGACGGCGACGCCCATGATCCGGGTGATGTCCAGCACGGCGTAGAAGTTGACCGGGATGAACAGTCCGCCAACGGTGTTGATGATGTTCGCGGTGGCCGTCGGCACGGTCAGCCAATTGATGATCTTCACCGACCCGGCCAGCGCGGTCAGCCAGCCCAGGCCGACACCGGCGAGCCAGGACAGCACGGCGAACACGGCCACGAAGATCGCGGCCGAGGCCGCCGTCGCCACCGCGAACGCCGGCACGGGACGGTACCCGCGGGTGTCGCGCAGTTTCCGCATCCACACCCACACCATGAACGGCAACGCGATGCCGGCGGTGGCCTTGACCGCCACGGCGATCGCGATCAGGCTCACCCCCCACATAGGGCGGCCACCGAAGGTCAACGCGATGGCGGCCATCATCAGCCCGACCATCAGCATCTCGTTGTGCACGCCGCCCATCAGATGGATGATCACCAGCGGGTTCAGCACGCAGATCCACAGCGCGACCGCACCGTTGGCGCCGACGTGGCGCGCCACCCGCGGCGCGGCCCAGATGAGCAGGGCCAGCCCGGGCAGCATGCAGAGCCGCAGCAGCATGGTGCCCTCGACCACGTGGTTGCCGACGATCATCGTCACGAATTTCGCGACCAGGATGAAGGCCGGCCCGTATGGCGCGGTGGTGGTGGTCCAGATGGGGGAGACGTTGTCCAGCAACGAGTTCGGATTGTCGATGGGGCCCACGACGTAGGGGTCGAAGCCGTCGCGCAGCAGCGCGCCCTGGGCCAGGTACGAATACGTGTCGCGGCTGAACACCGGCACGCTCAACAACAGCGGCGTCAACCAGAACCCGGTGGTGGCCAGCATCGTGTACTCGGTCACACCCCCCGGTCGCTGCGCTCCAGCCCGCCGTCCACCTGTCCGGTCGACCACCCGCCGGCCCAACCCCAGCCACGCGACCAGCATCAGCGCGACACCGCCCCACAGCAGCACCGACGACAGCACCAGGCCATGCCCGAACCGCAGCCAGGACAGGTGCAGCGACTCCAGCAGCGGGTCGTGCAGTCGCGTGCTGCCGGCCCCCAGGCCACCCGCGGTGATCATCACCGCGCCGAGGAAGCCCAGCCGGGCGGGGCCGGCCTCGGGCGACGCCGCGAACAACAGCAGCCGTGCCATCTGCCTGCGCAGGGCGCTTGTCGGCCCGCCGTGGGTGGGGCCGATCGCCGTCGGGGTGGTCATGCTCCTAGGCGGACCGGTTGGAAGCCAGCCCCGCGAGTTCGGCGAGGCCGATCTTGGCGTGCTGATCGATCGGAGCGGAACTCAGCGCGCCGAGTGCCCGCCGGTTCAGGGTGTCGATGCGGTTCTCGACGGCCGCCAGCGCGCCGACGGACTCGATGACCTGGCACAGGTCGCGTACCTGGGCCTCGGACAGATCGGTGCCGATGGAGGTCCGCAGCAGTTTGGCCGCCACCGGGTCGGAATTCTCGGCCAGCTCGACCGCTTCGGCCAACAGCACGGTGCGTTTGCCCGAGCGCAGGTCGTCACCGGAGGGCTTGCCGGTGACGGCCGGGTCACCGAACACGCCGAGGACGTCGTCGCGCAGCTGGAAGGCGATGCCCAGATCGGTGCCGATCTGATGGAAGATCGCCTGCACATCGGGCCGGTCGGCCGCGGCGGCGGCGCCGAGCTGCAGCGGGCGTGACACGGTGTAGGACGCGGTCTTGTAGGTGTTCACGGTCATCGCCGAGGCCACCGAGTCGGCACCGCTGGATTCGGCGACGATGTCCAGGTATTGGCCGCCCAGCACTTCGGTGCGGATGTCCGCCCACACCTTGTGCACGCGCACATGCGCTTCGGCGGGCAGGTCGGCGGTGGCGACGATGTCGTCGGCCCAGACCAGCGAGAGGTCACCGGCCAAAATGGCCGCCGAGAGACCGAACTGTGCGCTGGAACCGTGCCAGGCGCGGTCGCGGTGCAGGTCGGTGAAGAAGCGGTGCACCGTGGGCAGGCCGCGCCGGGTTGCCGACGCGTCGATGACGTCGTCATGGATGAGCGCGCACGCATGCAGCAGTTCCAGCGCCGAGAAGAGGCGCAGCGCTTTCACGTCGTCGACGTCGGGGTCGCGGTCCGGGCCGGCCCCGGCCCGCCACCCCCAATAGGCGAACAGGGGTCGGATGCGCTTCCCGCCACGCAGCACGAATTCCTCGAGTGCGGCGGTCAGTTCGGCGTACTCGGAGCCGATGTAGGCACTGTCGCGGCGGCGGTCGGACAGGTAGCTCCGCAACTGGTCGACGACGGCGTTGGCCAGTTGCACGGCTGATGGTGCCGCTGTTTCCACGGTCAGCGGGCGCCCCTTTCTTCCTGCCCCGAATTGGCCCCGACGGTTCTCAGCCTAGAGCTTCGGTACGAATTTGTAGTAGCCAGCACGGCCGAGCCGGGCAGCTGGTTCAGCTGGGGTCGCCGACCTTCGGGGACTGGTCACGGGCCGCCCAGGCGACCGCGCCGATGATCCCGGCCACGATGAACGACCCGACGGTGAGCCAGATGGCGGCTCCGGTGAAGGAGCGCGCACTCGGGTCGGTGTAGCGCGCCTGAGCGTTCATGGTGGTCACGACGCCGGGCTTGAGCTTCCATTCGACGACATCGCTGGAGACCTGGTCGCCGTTCGTCGAGGTGACCTCGCCGGGGAACGACACGCTCATCGACACGTCGGCCTCGGGGTCGCTGAGCGTGGTCAGGTCGACCCGGCCCTCCAGGATCACCAGCTCCCCGGCGCGCCGCAGGGAGATGTCGACCCCGGCCGCGTCGCGATTCATGTTGGCCAGCTGCGGGAGCTCGGCGAAGGTGAGATCGGAGAACACCGCCTGCGAACCGACGTAATCGCCGCGGTCGTACTGCGAAATGGCCACCTTGTTGCTGAAGGGCAGCGTGTTGAGCAGCTGCGGGCCCTTGTCATCGGAGTTGCGGGCCTTGGCCGACGCGACGATCTGGCCGGACACCCGGTCGTCGGGGGAGACGGTGATCGACGTCCGCACCCGGACGCAGCCGACGGCCAGCGGAGTCAGGATCAGCAGCAGCAGGACCAGGGCCCGGAAGCGCCTCGACCTCATCGGGTTCGTCATGGCGAGCTGGTGCAGCACCCGGTCATCGTGCCAGACCGGGACCGTCGAGGGGCAGCGACCGGCCCAGGATCGCGAAGGCGCGAGGGTCGCCGGCGAAGTGGTAGTCGCGGATCACGTCGGTGAAACCCAACCGTCGGTACAGCCGCCAGGCCCGGTTGGACTCGCCGTTGATCTCGGGCGTGGAGAGCAGGACGTGGGTTTCGCTGCGGTCGGCCAACAGCCGGCGGGCCAGCGCCTCGCCGAGACCGCGGCCCTGCGCGCGTGGGTCGATGTGCAGTTCGGTGAGCTCGAAATAGCTGTTCATCAGGGCGTTGACGTGGGCGGCCTCGACGCCGACGCGCCGCAGGCCCTGCAGCACCTGCTGCTGCCACCACTGATCGGGTGCGCCGCAGTAGCCGTAGGCGATGCCGACGAGGGTGCCGGACTCCAGGTCGGAAGTGCCGGGTTCGGCTGCTGAGTCGATAACCGCTGACTCGTTAACCGCTGACTCGATGACTGCTGACTCGATGACTGCGACGCCCTTCCACCCCGGCCGGCGGCTGTGCTCCAGCCACATCGAGGCGCGCTGGCTCTCGGTGCCGCGCGGGTAGCGCATCGCGTCGACGTAGACGGACAGGGCCTCGTCGAGTCGCCGCTGCATGGCGGCAGGCGACAGGTCCACCAGATACGTCGCCAACGGGTGCCCTTCGAGGTATGCGTGCGTTCTAACGCCTCCATTATCTGATGCGGGTCCGCCGGGGCGGCGTTCCGGGGCAGGGTTGCGGTGGTGGCCGCGGGGTTTCCGTGCCGGACGTCATACAATCGTCGGTCAAGTAGGTGGTACGGGTCGAATCGACCTCGTATCATGGTTATTAAGCGTCCGTACTCGCGGGCGTCATCGACTTTGAAGACACTGGCCGCGGCTGCAACGACGCTGCATCGATCCTGAGGAGGGACGGATGCCACTCTCCGATCATGAGCAGCGCATGCTCGACCAGATCGAGAGCGCGCTGTATGCGGAGGACCCCAAATTCGCGTCCAGCGTGCGGGGCGGCACACTTCGTGCACCGTCCACCCGCCGTCGGCTACAGGGTGCGGCGCTGTTCGTGATCGGTCTGGCCCTGCTGGTGTCGGGGGTGGCGTTCAAGGCCACCATGATCGGCAGCTTCCCCGTTCTGTCGGTCATCGGCTTCGTGTTGATGTTCGGTGGCGTGGTGTTCGCGGTCACCGGACCTCGGGTGGCAGGCCGGCCGGACAAGTCGGCTCCCTCCGGCGGTTCGGCCAGGGGGAAGCGCGGTAAGAGCGGCGGCGGTTCGTTCACCAGCCGGATGGAGGATCGCTTCCGGCGTCGTTTCGACGAATGACCGGTTCCGGCTCCGGGGCAGTTCCGTAAGGAACTGCCCCTTTTTTGTGCGTGGGTACGCCCGGCGTGTCGGCACCGACGGTCGTGGGCAGGGCGGAAGGCGTCCGTGCTCCCCACTTTCCCCCACCTCGGCGTACATCCTGCTGAGCGCGGCTGAACTGCGCCTTTCTTCCCTCTGGTGGCGCTTCCTGACGTGACTCCAGGCCCTTCGGGGCGATCGAAAGGGGTCGCAGTGGGGCAGGACGCCAATTCACTGGCAGCAAATGGCGCCAGGTGGGGGATTGTGGGGTAAAGTGGCTGACAACGGAGCGGCCTGGGGCTCCGGGGTGGTGGGAGGTGACGGGATGTTTCTCGGTACCTACACGCCCAAGCTCGATGACAAGGGGCGACTGACGTTGCCCGCCAAGTTCCGCGACGCACTGGCAGGGGGGTTGATGGTCACCAAGAGCCAAGACCACAGCCTTGCCGTGTACCCGCGGGCCGAGTTCGAAACGATGATCACCGAGAAGTACGAGAAGGCTCAGCGCGGCAATCCGGAGGCCCGCGCCTACCTTCGAAACCTCGCGGCGGCCACCGATGAACAGCATCCCGACGCGCAAGGCCGCATCACCCTGTCGGTCGACCACCGGCGCTACGCGAGCTTGAGCAAGGAATGCGTGGTGATCGGCAACATCAAGTTCCTGGAGATCTGGGATGCCCAGGCCTGGCAGGAATACCAGAACACCCACGAAGAGAACTTCTCAGCGGCTTCCGATGAAGCTCTTCACGACCTCATCTGATCTTGCCCGTGCAGCGTGGCCTCTGCCCGAACCGGCCCTGGCGTACTTCCCCGACGCCAGGTCCGTCACTTCGGTCAGAGACCTCGCGCCACGGGCTCACCATCTCCAGCGCCGGAGGGTCCAGGTGTCCGACAACCGCATGCCTGATGACAGCGCCGCTCACGGCCACATCCCCGTTCTGATCGACCGCTGCGTCGAACTGCTCGCCCCCGCATTGACCCGCCGGCACGCCGACGGCCGTGGCGCCATCCTGGTGGACGCAACGCTCGGCGCGGGCGGGCATTCCGAGCGGTTCCTCACCGATTTCCCGGGACTGCGCGTGGTTGGACTGGATCGCGACCCGAACGCGCTGGCCATCGCCACCAGCCGCCTCGAGCGCTTCGGTGACCGGATGACATTCGTCCGGACCCGCTACGACGGCTACTGGGACGACCGCGCCGAAGCGGAGGTCGACGCGGTGCTGTTCGATCTCGGCGTCTCGTCGATGCAGCTGGACCGGGCCGACCGTGGCTTTTCCTACGCGCAGGACGCCCCGCTGGACATGCGGATGGATCCTGACGCGCCGCTCACCGCCGCCGACATCCTCAACACCTACGACGAGAAGGCGATCGCGCGCGTGCTGCGCGAGTACGGCGAGGAGAAGTTCGCCGGCCGCATCGCCGGCCGGGTCGTGCGCCGCCGCGAGAAGGAACCGCTGCGCACGACGGGCGAACTCGTCGAGCTTTTGTACGAGGCGATCCCTGCCGCCACCCGGCGCACCGGCGGTCACCCGGCCAAACGCACGTTTCAGGCGCTGCGGGTCGCCGTCAACGCCGAACTCGAGTCGCTCAGCGCCGCCATACCCGCGGCGATGGACGCGCTCTCCGGCGGCGGCCGGATCGCGGTGATGGCCTACCAGTCTCTGGAGGATCGGATCGTCAAGCGGCTGTTCGCCACTGCGATCCAGTCCCGAACCCCTCCCGGTCTGCCCGTCGAACTCCCCGGCTACGAAGCCGAGTTCGTCACGCTGACCCGCGGCGCCGAGCAGGCCGACGCCGAGGAGATCGAACGTAACCCGCGCAGCGCATCGGTGCGCTTGCGCGGTCTGGAAAAGGTTGCCGGAAAGGATGACTCATGAAGGTCAAGCGATCCGAACCGGTGCGCAGCGCCGAGGAGCGCCGGCGCGGCAACCCGAAGAAGAAGGCGCAGGCCGCCAAGCGGCAGCCCGAACCGCAGGCCCGCCGGCGCAGCCCGCGCCGCCCGGCCGCCGAGCCGCGCACCCATCGGCCGCAGCGGTCGGCGCCGCAGACCAGTCCCATCCCACGGTCGGCACCCGCGCCGACCATGGCCAAGAGTGCCAAGCAGGCCAAGGCGCGAGCCAAGGCCCGGAAGGCCAAGGCCCCCAAGATTGTTCGGATCCCGCTGCGCGAACGGCTGATCACCCGGCTGGCCTCGATCGAGTTGAATCCGCGGGCCATGGTGTCCCGGGTGCCGTTCGTGGTGCTGGTGATCGGCGCACTGGGCGTCGGTCTCGGCATGACGTTGTGGCTGTCCACCGACGCCGCCGAACGGTCGTACCAGCTGGGTCATGCCCGCCAGCTGAATCAGGCTCTGCTGCAACAGAAGGAAGCCCTGGAGCGCGATGTCCTGGAGGCGCAGGCCGCCCCGGCGCTGGCCGAGGCCGCGCGCAACCTGGGCATGATCCCGTCCCGCGACACCGCCCACCTGGTGCAGGACCCGACCGGGAACTGGATGGTGGTGGGTACGCCGAAGCCTGCCGAGGGTGTTCCGCCGCCACCGCTGAACACCCCGCTGCCCGACGACAACCCGGTGACTTCAGGGCCTGCCCCGGCCCGTCCCGCGCCGGCCGCCCCGCCCGGACCGCGGGTGGTGGACCCACGTGAGGTCGTCGTACGGATTCCCGGCAATACGCCTGTGGCACCAGTGCTCCCGCTCGCGGGCGTACCAGCCGCGAGCCTCCCGCCGGTGACCCTCCCGCCTGTTGTCATCCCGCCCGCAGCCGTACTTCCGGTGCCGGCTGCGCCCGCACCGGAGGCCGTGCCGGTTGACGGGGCCCCGCACCTGGCCACTCCGGCGCTTCCGGCACAGCCCGGCCCGGTCGGCGGCGTCGAGCAGCCGTCGACCGCCGCGCCCCTGGGCGCACCGGCATGATCGGCCGCAAGAAGAAGCCCGCGCAGCCTGTCCGGCGACGCACTCCCGCAACATCCACCCAGGAACATTCGGCCACCGAACGGCGCGTCCGGCAACCCATGAAACCCGGCGGCGAGACCGGTTTGCGCAGTTCGTCTTTCGTGTTCCGGCACCGGCTCGGCAATGTCGTCATCTTCCTGGTGCTGGTGGTCGCCGCAGCGCAGCTGTTCAATCTGCAGATCTCCAACGCCGCCGGCCTGCGCGCCGAAGCGCTCGGCCAGCTGAAAGTCACCGATGTGCAGAAGGCGGTGCGCGGCAGCATCGTCGACCGCAACTTCGACAAGCTGGCGTTCACCATCGAAGCCCGCGCGCTGACCTTCCAGCCGGTCAAGGTGCGAAAGATGTTGGAGGAGGCCAAGGCGGCCGACCCGGACGCGCCCGACCCCGATCAGCGGCTGCGCGCCATCGCGACCGAGGTGGCCACCCGGCTGAACAACAAGCCCGACTCGTCGACCCTGCTCAAGAAGCTCAGCGGCAAGGACTCGTTCGTCTACCTGGCCCGCGCGGTGGACCCGGCCGTCGCCGATGCGATCACCACGAAGTTCCGTGAGGTCGGCACCGAACGCCAGGACATCCGCCAGTACCCGGGCGGCTCACTGGCCGCCAACATCGTCGGTGGCATCGACTGGGACGGACACGGCCTGCTCGGGCTGGAAGACTCCTATGACGCCAAGCTGGCCGGCAACGACGGATCGGTCACCTACGACCGCGGCTCCGACGGTGTGATGATCCCGGGCTCCATGCGCAACCGTCACGACGCCGTCAACGGCTCCTCGGTGCAGCTCACACTCGACGACGACATCCAGTTCTACGTCCAGCAGCAGGTGGAGCAGGCCAAGGAAGCGTCCGGGGCGAGCAATGTCTCGGCTGTGGTGCTGGACGCGAAAACCGGTGAAGTGCTGGCGATGTCGAACGACAACACGTTCGACCCCAGCCAGGACCTGGGCCGCCAGGGCGACCGCCAGATGGGCAACACCTCGGTGTCCTCACCGTTCGAGCCCGGATCGGTCAACAAGATCGTCACCGCCGCCACCGCGATCGAACTGGGTCTGACCAACCCCGATGAGGTGCTGCAGGTTCCGGGCTCCATCGACATGGGCGGTGTCACCGTCCGCGACGCGTGGCCGCACGGCGTGATGCCCTACACCGCGACGGGGGTGTTCGGAAAGTCGTCCAACGTCGGCACCCTGATGCTCGCCCAGCGGGTCGGGCCCGAACGCTTCTACGACATGCTGGGCAAGTTCGGCCTGGGGCAGCGCTCCAACGTCGGCCTGCCCGGTGAGAGCTCCGGTCTGGTGCCGCCCATCGATCAGTGGTCGGGCAGCTCGTTCGCGAACCTGCCCATCGGCCAGGGTCTTTCGATGACGCTGCTGCAGATGACCGGCATGTACCAGGCGGTGGCCAACGACGGGGTGCGGATCCCGCCGCGGATCATCAAGTCGGTCATCGCCGCCGACGGCAGCCGGGCCGACGAGCCGAAACCCGAAGGCATCCGGGTGGTCTCGCCGCAGACCGCGCAGACCGTGCGCAACATGCTGCGCGCCGTCGTGCAGAAGGATCCGCGCGGCATCCAGCAGGGCACCGGTTCGGCGGCCGCGGTCGACGGATACCAGATCGCGGGCAAGACGGGCACCGCCCAGCAGATCAACCCGGCGTGCGGCTGTTACTACGACGACCACTACTGGATCACCTTCGCCGGCATGGCGCCGTCGGACGACCCGCGCTACGTCGTCGGCATCATGGCCGACAACCCGCATCGCACGGCCGACGGCCTGCCGGGCACCACGATGGCCCCGCTGTTCCACCACATCGCCGCCTGGCTGCTGCAACGGGAGAACGTGCCGCTGTCCCCGGACCCGGGACCGCCGCTGGTCCTGCAGGCCGACTGAGCCCGATCACGCCGACCGTCGGCCACCAACCCGCCCGGTACTGTGGCAAGGCCATGAATCTGCGTCCCTCGCATCCCACGGGCGAACTGCTCGGACCGTTGGCCGCGCGTATCGGTGCCGTCGGTGTGCATGCCCCCGACCTCCGTGTCACCGGTGTCACGCTCCGCAGCCAGGACGTCGTCGCCGGTGATCTGTTCGCCGCGCTGCCCGGTTCCCGCATGCACGGCGCCCGGTTCGCCGCCGACGCGATCGACGCCGGTGCGGTGGCCGTCATCACCGACCCGGACGGGGCGGCACAGCTGCCGCCGGACCTGGCCGCCGAGGTGCTCGTCCACCCGCAGCCGCGAGCGGTGCTCGGTGAGCTGGCCGCCGCCGCCTACGGCGATCCGTCCCGCAAGCTGCGCATCATCGGGGTCACCGGGACGTCCGGCAAGACCACCACCACCTACCTGGTGGAGGCCGGGCTGCGCGCCGCCGGCCGGGTCGCGGGTTTGATCGGGACCGTCGGGATCCGGATCGACGGTCACGACCAGCCGAGCTCGCTCACCACGCCGGAGGCTCCCGACCTGCAGGCCCTGTTCGCCGTGATGGTCGAGCAGGGGGTGGACACCGTGGTGATGGAGGTGTCCAGCCACGCGCTGGCGCAGGGCCGCGTCGACGGTCTGGCATTCGAGGCGGGTGGGTTCACCAACCTGTCGCGCGATCATCTGGATTTCCATCCCACGATGGCCGACTACCTGGACGCCAAGGCCAGACTGTTCGAGCCGGCGTCGCCGACGCACGCCGCTCACGCGGTGGTCTGCGTCGACGACGACTGGGGCCGCCAGATCGCCGCGCGCTCCGCCGACCCGGTGCGGGTCAGCACGAACGGCGCCGACGCCGACTGGCGCATCGAAGAGGTGCACACCGTCGGGCGCAGCGCCCAGGAGTTCGTCGCCGTCGATCCGTCCGGCGTGCATCACCGGCTGCGGATCGGGCTGCCCGGCGGCTACAACGTGGCCAACGCGCTGCTGGCGCTCGCCCTGCTCGACGTCGTCGGAGTGTCCCCGGAGCAGAGTGCCCCCGGACTGCGGGAGGCCGCGGTGCCGGGACGACTGGAGGCCATCGACCGCGGGCAGGACTTCCTGGCGCTCGTGGACTACGCGCACAAGCCGGGGGCGCTGGAAGCGGTGCTGAACACCCTGAAAGGGTCCGGCAGGCTGGCCGTGGTGTTCGGGGCCGGTGGCAACCGGGATGCGGGCAAGCGGGAACCGATGGGCCGGGTGGCCGCGGAGCTGGCCGACCTCGTCGTCGTCACCGACGACAATCCGCGTGACGAGGACCCCGCCACTGTGCGGGCCGCCATCCTGGCGGGCGCGGCCGGACTACCCGCGGAGGTCGTCGAGATCGGCGACCGACGGGCGGCCATCGACTACGCGGTTGCCTGGGCCGGCCCGGGGGACACGGTGCTGATCGCGGGCAAGGGCCACGAATCGGGGCAGACCGCCAACGGCAGCACCCGGCCCTTTGATGACCGCGAGGAGTTGGCCGCCGCGCTCGAACTGTTGAGGCGGCACGCATGATCACCCTGACCGTGGCGCAGATCGCCGACATCGTCGGCGGTGAGCTGTCCGGCATCACCCGCGCCGACGCCGAAGCCACCGACGTGACCGGCACCGTGGAGTTCGACTCGCGCAACGTCACCCCCGGCGGACTGTTCCTCGCGCTGCCGGGAGCCAAGACCGACGGCCACGACTTCGCCGCGACCGCGGCCGCCGCGGGTGCCGTCGCGGTACTGGCGGCCCGTCCGGTCGGGGTGCCCGCGATCGTCGTTCCGGCCGCCGAGGATCTCGACAGTGCGTCGGGTGCCCTCGAATACGACACCGACGGCTCGGGCGCGGCGGTGCTCGCCGCCCTGGCGCGGCTCGCGGCCGCGGTGGCGGCCGAGCTGACGGCCGGCGGGCTGCGGATCATCGGGGTCACCGGATCGTCGGGCAAGACGTCGACCAAGGATCTGCTGGCCGCGGTGCTGGCGCCGCTGGGTGAGGTCATCGCCCCGCCCGGTTCGTTCAACAACGAGCTCGGGCATCCGTGGACGGTGCTGCGCGCCACCACCGACACCGACTTCCTCATCCTGGAGATGTCGGCCCGCCATCCCGGCAACATCGCGGCGCTGGCGGCGATCGCGCCCCCGTCGATCGGCGTGGTGCTCAACGTCGGCACCGCACACCTGGGCGAGTTCGGCTCTCGTGAGGTCATCGCTGCGACGAAATCTGAGCTGCCGCAATCAGTTCCGTCGTCCGGCGTGGTCATCTTGAACGCCGACGACCCGGCCGTGGCCGCGATGGCGGACACGACCGCCGCGCGGGTGGTGCGGGTGTCCCGGGCGGCCGGCGGCGATATCTGGGCCGGGCCCGTCGCCCTCGACGAGGTGGCCCGGCCGCGGTTCACCCTGCACGCCGGCAGCCACGAGGTCGAGGTGGCCCTGGCGGTACACGGCGAACACCAGGTGTCCAACGCGCTGTCCGCGGCCGCGGTGGCGATCGAATGCGGGGCGAGCCTGACCCAGGTGGCGGACGCCCTGGCGGACGCCGTCCCCGTGTCGGCGCGACGGATGCAGGTGAGCACCCGGGCCGACGGCGTCACGGTGATCAACGACGCGTATAACGCCAACCCGGACTCGATGGCCGCGGGACTCAAGGCGCTGGCGTGGATGGCCAGATCCGGGAATTCGCGGCGGCGTAGCTGGGCCGTGCTCGGCGAGATGGCCGAGCTCGGTGCGGACGCGATAACCGAACACGATCGCATCGGACGGCTCGTCGTGCGCTTAGATGTCTCTCGTCTGATTGTTGTCGGAGCCGGGAGGGCGATGAGCGCGATGCACCAGGGGGCGGTGATGGAAGGGTCGTGGGGCAGTGAGTCCGTGCTCGTCCCCGACGCCGACGCCGCGCTGGCGTTGCTGCGCGCCGAACTGGCCGACGGTGACGTCGTGCTGGTGAAGGCCTCCAACTCGGCCGGGCTGGGAGCGCTCGCCGATGCTGTGGCTGCCGGTGGGCAGAGGCCCGAAGCATGAAGCAGATCCTGATCGCGGTGGCCATCGCGCTGGCGGTGTCGATCGTGCTGACCCCGGCACTGATCCGGCTGTTCACCCGGCGGGGCTTCGGCCACGAGATCCGCGAGGACGGCCCGGCCAGCCACCAGAAGAAGCGCGGCACGCCGTCGATGGGCGGGGTGGCCATCGTCGCGGGCATCTGGGCGGGCTACCTGGGCACCCATCTGGTCGGCTTGGCGTTCGACGGCGAAGGGCCGTCGGCGTCCGGGCTGCTGGTGCTCGGACTGGCCACCGCACTCGGCGTGGTCGGATTCATCGACGACTCGATCAAGATCCGCCGTTCGCGCAATCTGGGGTTGAACAAGACGGCCAAGACGGTCGGGCAGTTGAGCGCCGCGATCCTGTTCGGCGCTCTGGTGCTGCAGTTCCGCAATGGCGACGGGCTGACGCCGGGTAGTGCCGGGCTGTCCTACGTCCGCGAGATCGCCACGGTGACGCTGCCCCCGCTGCTGTTCGTGGTCTTCGTGGTGGTCGTCGTCAGCGCCTGGTCGAACGCGGTGAACCTGACCGACGGTCTGGACGGGCTGGCCGCTGGCGCCATGGCCATGGTCAGCGCCGCGTACGTGCTGATCACCTTCTGGCAGTACCGCAACGCCTGCGCGACCAGCCCCGGCCTGGGCTGCTACAACGTGCGCGATCCGCTGGATCTGGCGCTGGTGGCCGCGGCGACAGCCGGCGCCTGCATCGGGTTCCTGTGGTGGAATGCGGCGCCGGCGAAGATCTTCATGGGTGACACGGGTTCGCTGGCGCTCGGTGGCATCATCGCCGGTCTGTCCGTGACGAGCCGCACCGAGATGTTGGCGGTGGTGCTGGGTGCGCTGTTCGTGGCCGAGGTGACCTCGGTGGTGGTGCAGATCCTGGCATTCCGCACGACGGGTCGCCGGGTGTTCCGGATGGCGCCGTTCCATCACCATTTCGAATTGGTGGGCTGGGCGGAAACCACCGTGATCATCCGGTTCTGGCTACTGACCGCGATCGCGTGCGGGTTGGGCGTGGCGCTGTTCTACAGCGAATGGCTTACGGCCGTCGGCGCGTAGGCGCCGCGAGACRGCAACGTCGGCGCCTGACCGCTTCCTGATCGTTATCGCGACACGCCCCGGATGTCCCGACGCTCAGTGGTGGGACGGGGGAGGATTCTGGGGTGCAAGGGACTAATGGGGCAGGTGTGACACCTGTGGCTCTTGTGAATCGTCGGGGGATGGCTTGCTGACCGCCGTGCGGTCACGGCTACGGCGTTCCAGCAAAGCCGAAGACAGCGCGACTCCGGAATCGGAAGACACCGCGAAATCCGCGAAGGCAGTGCAGGTCAAGGGCGAGCCCCGAACCCGGTTCGGGGTGTGGCTGGGCCGGCCGATGACGTCCTTCCACCTCATCATCGCGGTCACCAGCCTGCTCATCACGCTCGGTCTGATCATGGTGCTGTCGGCGTCCGGCGTGCACTCCTACGACGAAGGTGGTTCGCCCTGGACCATCTTCGGCAAGCAGGTGCTGTGGACCGCGGTCGGTCTGGTGGCGTTCTACATCGCGCTGCGGACCAGGATCTCGCTCATGCGCCGGCTCGCGCTGCCCGCGTTCGCCTTCACCATCGTCCTTCTGGTGCTGGTCCTCATTCCCGGAATCGGCACCTACTCCAACGGTTCTCGTGGCTGGTTCGTCGTCGCCGGCTTCTCGATGCAGCCGTCGGAACTGGCCAAGATCGCGTTCGCCATCTGGGGTGCGCACCTGCTGGCGGCACGGCGCATGGAGCACGCGTCGCTGCGCGAGATGCTGGTGCCGCTGGTGCCCGCCGCGCTGCTGGCCCTCACCCTCATCGTGATCCAGCCCGACCTCGGCCAGACCGTGTCGATGGCGATCATCCTCCTCGGCCTGCTCTGGTACGCCGGGCTGCCGCTGAGGGTCTTCGTCTCCTCGCTGGGCGCGGCGATGGTGGCCGCCGCCATCCTGGCCGTCTCGCGCGGCTACCGGTCCGACCGGGTGGAATCCTGGCTCAACCCGAACTCCGATGCCATGGGCTCGGGCTATCAGGCCCGGCAGGCGCGCTACGCGCTGGCCAACGGCGGGGTGTTCGGTGACGGGCTGGGCCAGGGCACGGCCAAGTGGAACTATCTGCCCAACGCGCACAACGACTTCATCTTCGCGATCATCGGTGAGGAGCTCGGCTATATCGGTGCCGCGGGTCTGCTGTGCCTGTTCGGGCTGTTCGCCTACACCGGCATGCGGATCGCCCGCCGCTCCGCCGACCCGTTCCTGCGTCTGCTGACGGCCACCGTGACGCTGTGGGTGCTCGGCCAGGCGTTCATCAACGTGGGTTATGTCATCGGGCTGCTGCCCGTCACCGGGCTGCAGCTACCGCTCATCTCGGCGGGCGGTACCTCAACGGCGACAACGCTTTTCGTCCTCGGCGTGATCACGAACGCGGCGCGGCACGAGCCGGAGGCGGTGGCCGCGCTGCGGGCCGGCCGCGATGATCGGGTCAACCGCGTCCTGCGCTTGCCGCTGCCCGAGCCCTACGTGCCGCCGCGCATCGAGGTCGCGCGGGATCGCATGCGGGCCAAGAATGACAAGCCGGGTCGGACGCCCCAGAAGGCGATCGCGAAAGCTTCCGCCAAGGCGCCCGCCAAAGCGGCGGTCAAGGCCAAGAACACCGCGGGACGTAAAACGGACCCTCCGGCTGACCGGTCCCGACGGCGCGCAGGGCATCATGGAAGCGGCCAAAGCTCCGGCCAGTCGGCTCGCGTCGGCCGCGGGGCGACCGGCGAACAGCGTCAGCAGGGCCGTCGGGCCCGCGAACTGGAAGGTCAGCGTTACGGGTGAGCAGTTCGGGGATATCGGTCGTTCTTGCCGGTGGCGGGACGGCAGGACACGTGGAACCCGCGATGGCCGTGGCCGATGCCCTGATCGAACTGGACCCGGACGTCCGGATCACCGCCCTGGGTACCGCCCGCGGTCTGGAGACCCGGCTGGTGCCCGAGCGCGGCTACGACCTGCGGCTCATCACCCCGGTGCCGCTGCCCCGTAAACCATCGGGGGATCTGGCCCGGTTGCCGTTCCGGGTGCGCAACGCCATCAGGGAGACCCGCGCGGTATTCGACGAGACGGCGGCCGACGTCGTCATCGGGTTCGGCGGGTATGTGGCGTTGCCTGCCTATCTGGCCGCCCGGCCGGGGCTGCGCAGGGCCCGGGTGCCGGTGGTGATCCACGAGGCCAATGCGCGTGCCGGCCTGGCGAACCGGGTGGGGGCCCGATCGGCCCGGCGGGTGCTCTCCGCGGTACCCGATCCCGGCCTGCGTGACGTCGAGGTGGTCGGGGTACCGGTGCGGGCCAGCATCACCGCGCTGGATCGCGCCGCGTTGCGAACGCAGGCCCGCGCGGCCTTCGGGTTCGACGACGACGCCGTCGTGTTGCTGGTGTTCGGCGGTTCCCAGGGCGCCCAGTCGATCAACCGGGCCGTTGCCGCCGCAGCCAAAGACCTTGTTGGCAAGGGTGTTTCGGTGCTGCACGCGCACGGCCCGAAGAACACCCTGGACCTGCCCGAACTCACCGGGTCCGGCCGGTACGTCGCGGTCCCGTATCTGGACCGGATGGACCTGGCCTATGCCGCAGCCGATCTGGCCATCTGCCGGTCTGGTGCGATGACGGTGGCCGAGGTCACCGCCGTCGGACTGCCCGCCGTCTACGTCCCGCTGCCCATCGGCAACGGCGAGCAGCGCCTCAACGCACTGCCGGTGGTGTCCGCGGGCGGTGGACTGCTGATCGACGACGCCGAACTGTCCGGCGGTTTCATCGCCGAGCGGGTGGTCCCGCTGCTCACCGACACCGAAAGCCTGGGGCTGATGACGGCCGCGGCCGCCCTGGCCGGGCATCGTGATGCCGCCCGCGCCGTGGCCGAGGTGGCTCTGGACGTCGCCCGCCAGGGCCGCGCACAGCGAAAGTCCGCGCGGTGATCGGGTTACCGCCCGAGCTCGCGCGAGTGCACATGGTCGGAATCGGTGGCGCGGGCATGTCGGGTATCGCCCGCATCCTGCTGGACCGCGGCGGGCAGGTTTCCGGCTCGGATGCCAAGGAATCGCGTGGGGTCGCCGCACTGCGGGCCCGCGGTGCGCAGATCCGGATCGGTCACGACGCGTCGGCGCTGGACATGCTCGAGGGCGGCCCGACCGCGGTGGTCACCACCCACGCGGCCATTCCCAAGACCAACCCCGAACTGGTCGAAGCCCGCCGCCGCGGCATTCCGGTGATCCTGCGCCCGGTGGTGCTGGCCAAACTGATGGCCGGAGACCTGACGCTCATGGTCACGGGTACGGCCGGCAAGACCACCACGACGTCGATGTTGATCGTCGCGCTGCAGCACAGCGGGTTCGACCCGTCCTTCGCGGTCGGCGGCGACCTGGGCGCCGCGGGCACCAACGCGCACCACGGCAGCGGCGCCTACTTCGTGGCGGAGGCCGACGAGAGCGACGGCTCGCTGGTGCAGTATCGGCCCGACATCGCGGTGGTGACCAACGTCGAGGCCGACCATCTGGATTTCTTCGGCAGCGAGCAGGCCTACATCGACGTGTTCGACGCGTTCATGGAGCGCCTCACGCCGGGCGGTGCCCTGGTGGTCTGCGCCGACGACCCCGGCGCCGAGGCGCTCGCCGAACGCACTGAGGCACTGGGCATTCGGGTGTTGCGGTACGGCAGCGCCGGGCGCCCCGATCTGGCCGGTGCGCTACTGGACTGGGAGCAGCACGGCACCAGCGCCATCGCCACGGTGCAGTTGGCGGGGGAGACCCGACCGCGCACCATGCGGCTCGCCGTCCCCGGCCGGCACATGGCGCTCAACGCGCTGGCTGCGCTGTTGGCGGCGATCCAGGCCGGCGCGGCGCCGGACGTCGTGCTCGAGGCCCTGGCCGCGTTCGAAGGGGTTCGGCGCCGCTTCGAGTTGGTGGGCCAATCGGCGGGTATCCGGGTCTTCGACGACTACGCGCATCACCCGACCAAGGTCGCGGCCGCGTTGTCCGCGCTGCGCACGCTGGCCGACGAATCGACGGGCAGGGCCATCGTGGTCTTCCAGCCCCATCTGTATACGCGGACCGAGACTTTCGCACGGGAGTTCGGTGTCGCGCTGAGCGCCGCGGACGAGGTGTTCGTACTCGACGTGTACGCCGCCCGCGAGCAGCCGATCCCTGGGGTGAGCGGGCGCAGCATCGTCGAGCACGTCAGCTCACCGGTGCACTACGTACCGGATTTCTCCGCCGTCGCCGAGCGGGTGGCGGCGGTGGCGCGACCGGGTGACGTGGTCGTCACCATGGGCGCGGGGGACGTCACCCTGTTGGGCCGGGAGATCCTCGTCGCAGTGCAGCGCCGGCCGGTGTGGTGATGACCGAACCCCAAGGCCCCGCCGAATCCGCCGAGCCCGCCGAGGTCCCGGAGCCGGTCGACAGCCCGGAGGCCGGCGAAAATGCCGAAACCGCAGAGGATTTCGAAGGCCCGCGCCGGCGTGCGCGGCGCGAACGGGAAGAACGCCGGGCCGCGCAGGCACGGGCCACGGCGATCGAGGACGCGCGCCGGGAGGCCAAGCGCAAGGTGTCCGGCCGGCCCGAGCCACAACAGGCGGCTACGCCGCGCAGGGTCATCCGGGGCCTGAAACTGCTGATGTGGTCCGCGCTGGTGTCGGTGGTGGCGGTGGCGCTGGGCCTGGTGCTGTACTTCACGCCCGTCATGTCGGTGCGGGAGACCGTCATCACGGGCCTCAGCGTGCTGACCGAGGACGAGATCACCACGGCGGCGGCGGTGGTTCCCGACACGCCGCTGTTGCAGGTCGACACCGACTCGGTCGCCGAGCGGGTGGCCACGCTGCGCCGGGTGGCCAGCGCGCGGGTGCAGCGGGAGTACCCGTCGACCCTGCGGATCACCGTCGTGGAACGGGTACCGCTGGTGGTGAASGACTTTCCCGACGGTCCCCACATGTATGACAGGGACGGCGTCGACTTCGTCACCGGCCCGCCGCCGCCGGGGCTGCCCTACCTGGATGCCGACACTCCCGGCCCGAAGGACCCCGCGACCAAGGCGGCGCTGCAGGTGCTCACCTCGCTGCCGCCGGAGGTGGCCGGTCAGGTCAGCCGGATCGCCGCACCGTCGGTCGCGGCGATCACGCTGACCCTCATCGACGGCCGGGTCGTGGTGTGGGGCACCAATGACCGCACCGACGAGAAGGCGGCCAAACTCGCGGCGCTGCTGACGCAACCGGGCCGCACCTATGACGTGTCCAGCCCGGATCTACCGACTGTGAAATAGATCCGGACGCGTACGAGAAAAACCCGTGCGACACCCCGGCGCGCCTGACGCGCGATATGGCGTCGCCGCCCTACCGTTCTGTTTGCGCGGAACTACTTGACATAACTCTAAACCTATGGTTGAGGGTTTCGCCTCAAGGACACGATCATTCTGGGAGGAAGGCACCCCATGACCCCCCCGCACAACTACCTCGCGGTCATCAAGGTGGTCGGCATCGGCGGCGGCGGCGTGAATGCCGTCAACCGGATGATCGAACACGGACTCAAGGGCGTCGAGTTCATCGCCATCAACACCGACGCACAGGCGTTGTTGATGAGCGATGCCGACGTCAAGCTCGACGTCGGCCGCGACTCCACCCGAGGGTTGGGCGCGGGCGCGGACCCGGAGGTGGGCCGCAAGGCCGCCGAAGACGCCAAGGATGACATCGAGGAGCTGCTGCGCGGCGCCGACATGGTGTTCGTCACCGCCGGCGAGGGCGGTGGCACGGGCACCGGTGGTGCGCCGGTCGTCGCGTCCATCGCGCGCAAGCTCGGTGCACTGACCGTCGGTGTGGTCACCCGGCCGTTCTCCTTCGAGGGCAAGCGCCGGTCCAATCAGGCCGAGAACGGCATCCAGGCGCTGCGCGAGAGCTGCGACACCCTGATCGTCATCCCCAACGACCGGCTGCTGCAGATGGGCGACGCCGCCGTCTCGCTGATGGACGCCTTCCGCAGCGCCGACGAGGTGCTGCTCAACGGCGTGCAGGGCATCACCGACCTGATCACCACCCCCGGTCTGATCAACGTCGACTTCGCCGACGTGAAGGGCGTGATGAGCGGCGCGGGCACCGCGTTGATGGGCATCGGCTCGGCACGCGGCGACGGACGTGCGCTCAAGGCCGCCGAGATCGCGATCAACTCGCCGCTTCTGGAAGCCTCGATGGAAGGCGCGCAGGGCGTGCTGCTGTCGGTGGCCGGTGGCAGTGACCTCGGCCTGTTCGAGATCAACGAGGCCGCCTCGCTGGTGCAGGAAGCCGCCCACGCGGACGCCAACATCATCTTCGGCACGGTCATCGACGATTCGCTCGGCGACGAGGTGCGGGTCACCGTCATCGCGGCGGGCTTCGACAGCGTGACGCCGAGCCGTAAGCCGGTGACGGGGCAGGGCGCTCAGACCGTCGCACCCGCGGCGGCGGGCAATGTGCGCTCGACGGTGTTCGAGCCGGCCGACGCGGTCAGCGTTCCGGCGGGTCACACCAACGGGGCCACGGTGCGCATCGGCGGACCCGGTGACGGCGGCATCTCCGACGATGACGTCGACGTGCCGCCCTTCATGCGCCACTAGACGCCGTGCCCGTCCGGGTTCGACGCGTGACGACCACCCGCAGGGGCGGCGTCTCGCGGCCGCCCTACGACAGTTTCAACCTCGGCGACCACGTCGGCGACGACCCGGTGGCGGTGTCGGCCAACCGAAAACGCTTGGCCGACACCATCGGTGCCGACGGCGTGGTGTGGATGAACCAGGTGCACTCCGACCATGTCGTGGTGGTCGAGGCCGATCCGGGTGCCACCGTCGATGACACCGATGCCCTGGTGACCGTCGCCCCGCGGCTGGCGCTGGCAGTGGTGTCCGCAGACTGTGTGCCGGTTCTGCTGGCCGACGCGCGGGCTGGGGTGATCGGCGCCGCCCACGCCGGCCGCGTGGGGGCGCAACTGGGCATCGTGGCGCGCACCGTGGAGACCATGGTCGGTGTCGGGGCCCACATCGCCGATATCTCGGTGCTGCTGGGCCCGGCGGTCAGCGGACGCCGGTACGAGGTGCCCGCGACCATGGCCGACGAGGTCGAGGCCACCCTGCCCGGCAGCCGCACCACCACCGCCAAGGGCACCCCGGGCCTGGACATCCGGGCCGGAATCGCCCGGCAATTGACGACATTGGGGATCACCACCATCGATATCGACCCGCGCTGCACCGTCGAGGACCGCGCGTTGTTCAGTCACCGCCGTGGCGCACCGACCGGACGCCTGGCGTCGTTGGTGTGGATGGAATGACGGACCACACGCACCGCGACGCGGAGTTGGCAGGATCACTGGCCGCGGTCCGGGCACGGCTGGCTGCCGCCGCCGACGCGGCCGGTCGCGACGTCCGGGATATCGACCTGCTGCCGATCACCAAGTTCTTCCCGGCCTCCGATGTGATCCTGCTGCGGCGCTTGGGCTGCACCGAATTCGGTGAATCCCGCGAGCAGGAGGCCTCCGAGAAGGCGGCCACTGTCGCGGCCGCCTTCCCCGACGAGCCTGCCGGAGCCATCCGTTGGCACATGGTCGGCAGCATCCAGCGCAATAAGGCACGCGCGGTGGCACGCTGGGCGTATGCCGCCCACTCGGTGGACAGTGCACGGTTGATCTCCGCACTCGGTGGGGCGGCGGAGGAGGAGATCGCCGCGGGCGGGCGCACCGAGCCGTTGCGGATCTATCTGCAGATCAGTCTGGACGGTGATCCGACGCGCGGCGGAGTGCCCGTCGACCAGCCGGCGCAGATCCTCGATCTGTGCTCCGCCGCCCATGCCATCGACGCGCTGGAATTCGTTGGCCTGATGGGGATTCCCCCGTTGGGCTGGGACGCCGACGAGGCGTTCGGCCTGCTGGGCGCCGAACGGGACCGGGTGCAGGGGGCGTTCGGCCACCGGCTGGGGCTCTCGGCAGGGATGTCCGGCGATATCGAAGTAGCTGTGCGACACGGATCCACGTGTGTGCGTGTCGGTACCGCGTTGATGGGGCAACGGCCGCTAACGTCACCCTGAGTAGTCACTCCAGTCACATCTTCATCACAGACCACACGGATATCAGCAGCAGAAGGGGCAGGCGATGAGCACACTGCACAAGGTGAAGGCCTACTTCGGTATGGCGCCGCTGGACGAGTACGAGGACGACTACTACGACGACGAGCGTCCGTCGCGTACCTACGCCCGCCGGGGCGCCGAGGAGCGTTTCGAAGAGGACGGTTACGGCCGCGAGCCGCGTGCCTTCGACGAGCGCAGTCCTCGTGAGTACGACCGCGAGATGGAAATGGCGCCGGGCGGATACCGCGGGGGATATGAGTCACCGCGATTCGAAGGCCGGTTGCGTGCGCCGCGCGAGTTCGATCGCCCCGCCCCCCGCTTCGCCACCGCACCGACCCGTGGCGCACTGGCCATGGAGCCGCGCCGGATGGCCGAACTGTTCGAGGCGGGCAGCCCGCTGGCCAAGATCACCACGCTGCGCCCGAAGGACTACAGCGAGGCCCGCACCATCGGTGAGCGGTTCCGCGACGGCACCCCGGTCATCATGGACCTGGTGTCGATGGACAACGCCGACGCCAAGCGCCTGGTCGACTTCGCCGCCGGTCTGGCCTTCGCGTTGCGCGGGTCCTTCGACAAGGTGGCCACCAAGGTGTTCCTGCTCTCGCCGGCCGACGTGGATGTCAGTGCCGAGGAGCGGCGCCGCATCGCCGAAGCGGGTTTCTACTCCTACCAGTAGCTGGTCAGCCCCCTGCCGGTGGTTCTGGCAGGGGGTACACCGGTGACGTTGGGTAGGCTGAATCCCGAGGGACTGGCTGGTCCCACCGGTTCGCAATCTGGTTTTCCGCCGTAGTGAGGTCGGCTTCAAGTTGGCGCTGTTCTTCGAAATCCTGGGTTTCGCACTGTTCGTGTTCTGGCTCCTGTTGATCGCGCGAGTGGTCGTGGAGTTCATCCGGTCGTTCAGCCGGGACTGGCACCCCACGGGGGTGACCGTCGTGATCCTCGAGCTGATCCTGTCCGTCACCGACCCGCCGGTGAAGCTGCTCCGACGACTGATTCCGCAGCTGACGATCGGCGCTGTCCGCTTCGACCTGTCGATCATGGTGCTGCTGCTGGTGGCGTTCATCGGCATGCAGCTGGCCTTCGGGGCAGCCGCCGGATCGGCCGCCTGAGCCCTTTCGGCGGCTCCGAATGTCGCCTCCGACCAGCGCAGAAGATTGAAATTCGCTCTTAATTATGAGCCTCCTCTGCAACCGCCGGGTCTGCTGTGACAGGATGGACGCCAGTTACTCGTACTCACGCTTTACACTTTGAAACCGGTTGACGGTCCAGACTTCAAGGGGGCAGGCGATGCCGCTCACACCAGCCGACGTTCACAACGTCGCTTTCAGTAAGCCGCCCATCGGTAAACGCGGCTACAACGAGGACGAGGTAGATGCCTTCCTCGACTTGGTGGAAAACGAACTCACCAGGCTCATCGAGGAGAACGCCGATCTTCGGCAGCGGGTATCCGAGCTCGATCAGGAGCTGGCCGGCGCACGCTCCGGTGGTGCGCAGCCAACCCAGACGATCCCGGCCTACCAGCCCGAGCCCGAGCCGGAGCCCGTGGTCCAGCCGGTGTACGAGGCACCGCAGCCCGTGGTCCAGGCGCCTGTCGCCCCCGCGGCCCCGGTTTCCGAAGATCACCACGTCAGGGCCGCCAAGGTGCTCAGCCTGGCCCAGGACACGGCCGACCGGCTCACCGGATCCGCGAAGGCGGAGTCCGAGAAGCTGCTCTCCGATGCGCGGGCCCAGGCCGACGCTCTGGTCAGCGAGGCCCGGCACACCGCGGAGACCACGGTCACCGATGCCCGGCAGCGTGCCGACGCCCTGCTGACCGACGCCCAGACGCGGTCGGAGACGCAGCTGCGGCAGGCACAGGAGAAGGCCGACGCCCTGCAGGCCGACGCCGAGCGCAAGCACTCCGAGATCATGGGGACCATCAACCAGCAGCGCACGGTGCTCGAAGGCCGTCTCGAGCAGCTGCGCACCTTCGAGCGCGAGTACCGCACCCGCTTGAAGACCTACCTCGAATCGCAGCTCGAAGAGCTGGGGCAGCGCGGGTCGGCCGCACCGGTGGATTCCGGCGCGACCAACGATTCGGGCGGCTTCAACCAGTTCAATCGGGGAAACAACTGACCGGCCCCTCAGCCGGTTAAGTTCGATCAATGCTGATCATTGCGCTCGTCCTCGCCGTCATAGGCCTGGCCTCGTTGGTGGCCGCGGTCGTCACCAGCAATGAGATCATCGCCTGGGTGTGTATCGGCGCCAGCGTCATCGGTGTCCTGCTCCTCATCGTCGATGCGCTGCGGGACCGGTCACGACGGGACGCGCACGACCAGGACGACCAGGACGAGCCGATCGACGAGGTTGACGAGCCGGAAACGGTTGTCGTGCAGGACTATCCGGACGAACCGGCCGACGAGGAGATCGCGGCCGAGGAGACCTCGGCCGCGGAGGCGGAACCCGACGTCGAACCGGAACTGGTCCCGGACCCCGACGCCGAGCACACGATCGAGACCGAGCACAAGAACTAGGGCGGGGTCGCCAGCAGGCGCCGGACTTCGTCGTCATCCGTCTGCCGGAAGTCGTCGTACACCTGCCCGACCGCGCTGAAGTCGGCCGGTGTGCAGCAGCAGAACACCGCGTCGGCCTCGGTGCGCAGCGCCCGGCACGTCGATGCCGAACCGACCGGGACCGCCACCACCACCGCGGTGGGTGCGCCCGTCCGGACGGCGCGCACGGCGGCGAACATGCTCGCTCCGGTGGCCAGGCCGTCATCGACCAGGATCACGGTGCGGCCCTCGGTCGCCGGCGGCGGACGGTCGCCACGGTAAGCCCGCTCCCGCCGGTGCAATTCGGCGGTCTCCACGCGTATCGTTTCCTGAAGTTGATCCTCGCCGATCCCCAAGTTGTCCATCAGGTTCCGGTTGAGCACCAGACCCCCACCGGCGGCCAGTGCCCCCATGGCCAGTTCCGTCCAGTCCGGGACACCGAGCTTGCGTACCAGGAAGGTGTCCAGCGATGCGTTCAGATACGCGGCCACCTCCCACGCCACCGGCACTCCGCCGCGCGCCAGGCCAAGCACCAACAGATCGGTCCGGCCGCGATAGGACGCAAGTTGCCCGGCCAGGACGCGGCCGGCATCTCGGCGGTCGGCGAAGGTGCTCCGGCGAAGAACTTTTCTCATGGCATGGACTCGTGATCAGGGACACTTCGAGCGTACGACGGCTCACTGTCGGGTACCCGCACTCCGGAGGTGGCTAATCGCTCATGGGCATCGAATACGACAGTGTGGTAGACCATCCGCTGGACGACGTGTTTGCCTGGCACGCCCGCGCCGGCGCGATGCGGCGGCTGGTGCCACCGTGGCAACCGATGACGGTGGTCGCCGAGACGGGATCCCTGGCCGCGGGGCGGGCGGTCCTGGGCCTGCCGGGCGGGCTGCGCTGGGTGGCCCAGCACGACGCCGCAGCGTATGACCCGCCGCACCGCTTCGTCGACGCGCTGGACACCGAAGGCCCGCGGTCCTGGCCGGTCCGGGCGATCGGGCAGTGGCGGCACACCCACGAGTTCGACGCCGTAGGTCCCGGTGCGACCAGGGTGTCCGACCGGGTCGAGACGATCGTGCCCGCCGCGGCACTGCGGCCGATGTTCGTCTACCGGCACACGCAGCTCGCCGACGACTTGGCTGCCCACCGCGACGCCGCCGCCGCGGGACGTCTGACCGTCGCCATCACCGGGTCCAGCGGTCTGGTGGGTGCGGCGCTGGCCGCGTTCCTCAGTTCCGGTGGTCACCGGGTGGTCCTGCTGGTGCGCCGCGAGCCGGCCGGACCCTATGAGCGCCAATGGAATCCGGCCGACCCGCACCCCGACCTGCTGAGCGGCGTGGACGCCGTGGTCCACCTGGCCGGTGCCTCCATCGCGGGGCGCTTCACCGAAGGTCACCGCGCAGCGATCCGGGACAGCCGGATCGAACCGACCCGGGCGCTGGCCGAGCTTGCCGCGCGAACTGCCAACGGTCCCAAGACTTTCGTCAGCGCGTCGGCGATCGGCTTCTACGGATATGACCGCGGCGACACCGAGTTGGACGAAACCAGCAGCCGCGGTGACGGTTTCCTGGCCGACGTCGTCGCCGACTGGGAGGCCGCCACCGCACCCGCCGCGGCGGCCGGACTGCGGGTGGTCAATGTCCGCACCGGGGTGGTGCAGTCGTCGGCCGGCGGCACGCTGCGACTTCTGCGGCCGCTGTTCGCCGCAGGCCTGGGCGGTCGGCTCGGCAGTGGGGCGCAGTGGCTGTCCTGGATCGGTCTCGACGATCTGTTGGACGTCTACTACCGCGCTCTCTACGACGACCGGCTGACCGGACCGATCAATGCGGTGGCGCCCGCACCGGTCACCAACGCCGAGTACACCGCCGCGCTGGGGCACGTGCTGCACCGGCCGACGCTGTTGCCGGTGCCGTCCTTCGGCCCCCGGCTACTGCTGGGGGAGCAGGGCGTGCGTGAACTCGCCGAGGCCAACCAGCGGGTGTTGCCCGCCGCACTGCACGGCGTGGGGCACCGTTTCCGTCGGCCGGGTATCGAGCCGGCGCTGGCTCACGAACTGGGGCACGGCTGACGTGCCACGTGGGTGAGGAAGCCGCGCACCAGGCCCCGAACGCGTTCGGCTGCATCGTCTTTCAATTCCGCTGTCCGGGACAGGATGTCGTCGTGATCGAGGCCGTGCCCGATGACCTCGCCGTCGCGGTCGTCGGCCAGCCACCGGGACAGCAGCCGGTGGTCGATCTCGGGATGGAACTGCAGCGCCAGCGCACGGCCGAGCACGAATGCCTGTGACGCACGGGCCGTGCGGGCCACCTCGACGGCCCCCGGCGGCAGCGTCCACCGGTCGAAGTGCCACTCGAACCAGGGGCCGCCGGGCACCAGGTCGGGCCGGTCGGTGCTGACATCGGTCCAGCCGATCTCGGCGACGGGCGCCCGGGCGACCGTCCCGCCGAAGGCCTGCGCAATCAGCTGACCGCCGAAGCACACCCCGAGCACAGCCACCCCGGCCTCGGCGGCGTCGTGCAGCAGCGCGGTCTCCGCGCCCACCCACGTGCGCCGCAGCGCGTCGTCGTACACCGGCCAGCGGGCCCCCAGCGGGACGAGCACGTCGTAGTCGGCGGCCGACGGGAAGACGACATCCCGGGCGGGGTCGTCGACCCGCTCGGCAGGCACCACCTCGAAGGTGTGCACGTCGAAACCGTGCTCGGTGAACGCCTCGCCGAGTAGGGCCTCGGACGCGAGGTGTTCGTTGTAGAGGAACAGAACCTTGGGTGCCACGCACGCCATTATTTCGCGGGCGGCACGGGCGGCGCATCTTCGGGTGCGAGCTCGGCGCCGATCTTGCGGAACAGAGGTTCGGCTTCATTGCGATTGTCGCCCTGGTCATCGAAGGCGGCCTGGGCGAAGGTGACCGCGACGGCAATGGCGATCTTGCGCGCCGGCAGGTAGGCCTGCACGGCGGCGTACCCGGCGAACATCGGATTCTGCACCAGCCACTTGCCGGAAATCACGATGCCCAGCCCGTAGGTGTAGCCGTCGGTCATCTCGGCGCAGGTGGTGCAGCCGGGCTGCGTGTGGGTGGTGCCGCGCAGCCCGGTGGACACCATCTTTCGGTAGGAATCCGCGGACAGCAGCCGGCCCGACCCGATCCCGGCTGCGCTCGCCTCCAGGTCGTAGATGTTCGTGGTCTGGATCGCGCCGCGCGTGATGGTCCACGACGGGTCCCAGAACGTCGTCTCCTCGTAGAACGGGATGTTCGCCGGGATCTTCAGCGCGGCCCGGCGCTCGGAGCTGAACGCGTGCAGCACGGGCGCCGGGATGGCCGCTGTCTCGGCGTTGGCGGTATTGGTCAAGCCCAGCGGGCGAAGCACCTTGTCGGACAACAACGTCGCCATGTCGGTGCCGGTGGCCTTCTCCAGGGCCAGCCCGAGCAGCACGTAGTTGGTGTGAGCGTAATTCCAGTTGGTGCCCGGTTCGTACAGCAGCGGCTTGTGCACCGCGAAATCGAGCAGCTCCTGGGTTGTCCAGTGCCGGAACGGGTTCGCGTACAACGCGTCGTTCATGGCGGTGTTGCCGATGACGTAGTCCACGTAGCCCGAGGTCATCTGCGCCAGCTGGCCCAGGGTCACCCGATCGGAGTGCGGGGTGTCGGGTAGCCACGTGGACAGCTTGTCGTCGAGGGCGACCTTCTTCTCGTCGACGAGAATCAGCAGCAGTGTCGACACGTACGAGATGGCCACCGCGCCATTGCGGAAGTGCATGGCGGGGGTGGCCGGAACACCGGTCATCGACTCGCCGACGGCCTGGGTGAGCACTTCCTTGCCGTCGATGGTGACCCGCACGATCGCCGACCTCAGATGGGCCTGGGTCACCGTGTCACGGACGATGCGCATGATCGCGTCGGCCTCCGCGGTGACGGGGCTCGGAGTGGAGGTCCGGGTGGCCGGCGCACAGCCCGCCAGCATGAGCGCCAGCATCAGCACCAGGCCCCGCCGCAACACCGCCATGCGGTGGATCCTAGCGATTGTCAGGCAGCGTCGAACTCGATCGGCAACCGTGCGGGCCCGGCGATTCCGGTGAGCGGACGCCACGGCACCGGACCGGTGGTGTGCGCGTTCGGCATGGTTTGGGTGATGACGGTAAGGGCCTCTGCCAGTTCGATTCTGGCCAGGTGGGCACCCAGGCAGTAGTGCACGCCGCCCCCGAAGGTCAGCATGGCGGCCGGGCCCTCCCTGGTGATGTCGAGGCGCTCGGGATCGGGGTAGGCCGCGGGATCACGGTTGGCGGCTGCGGTATTGGCGACGACGAAGGTGCCGGCCGGGATGGTGTAGCCGGCCAGGTCGACGTCCTGGACTGCTTCCCGGATGGCGGCGAAAACCACGGGGGAGTGCCGCATCAGTTCTTCGACGGCCTGCGGGGCCAGTTCGGGGTGTGCCGCGAGAAGCGCCCACTGTGAGGGGTTTTCGCAGAGCGTCTGCACGGCGGCGGCCAACTGGTTGCGGGTGGTGTCGGTGCCGGCGATCAGCAGGCCGCCGGCCAGCATGAGCAGTTCGTCGTGGCTGAGCCGGTCGCCGTCGCATTCGGCGCGGATCAGGTCGGAGAGCAGATCGTCGGTCAGGTCATCGGTGCGCCCGCGGACCATCGTGTCGACGTAGTCGTCGAGTTCGTTCCACGCCCGCTCGACCACCGGCGCGTCATCGGCGAGGTTCCAGCTGAACATCTTGAAGATGTCATCGGCCCAGGAGGAGAACAGATTCCAGTCCTCGCGGGGTGCGCCCAGTAGCGCACAGATGATCGGGATCGGGTACTGGCGGGCGATGTCGGCGACCATGTCGCAGCGGCCGTCCTCGACATGGCCGACCAGTTCGCCCACCACGTCGCTGCATGTGATGCGTAGTCGGTCGGCCGCGCGCGGGGTGAACGCCCGGGCCACCAGGCGGCGCAGCCGATGATGGGCCGGTCCGTTGAGGCTCAGCAGGTTGGTGACGGCGCGCTCCCAGAGCGGGCCGGAGGTGATGCCCTGCGCCGACAGGAAAAGGCCTTCGGGCACGGCGAACCGATCGTCCCGCAGGACGGCGCGGACCAGCTCGTAGTCCAGGATTTCGGGGCCGTGCGGACCGATGGCGATGGGGGCACGGTCATGGGCATCGCGGATCGCGGCGTGTGCGGTGGCGCCGTCGGGCAGTTTCTCGTAATCCAACGCCGGTAGATCAGCATCTAAGACGTTCATGCCTCCAGCGTCGCGCCGTCCAGATGGGCCGGACTGCGTACCGGCATACCCGAATTTCTATCCGGCCTCGCGGTAACGGCGTTCGGGGCGGCCTGCGCCGTACTGCAGACGCAGTTCCAGCAGACCCGTGCCGAGGTAATGCTCCAGGTAGCGGCGGGCGCTCACCCGGGAGATGCCGACCAGGTCGGCGCATTCCGCGGCGGACACCTCCCCGGCCGTGTGGATGGCGTCGAGCACCAGCTGCCCGGTTTCGGTGCCCAGGCCCTTGGGCAGCACCGCCGCGGTGGCGGCCGTGGTGCCGCTGAACAGGGCGTCGATCATCGACTGGTCGGCGCCGCCGTCGGCGGCCAGCGCGTCGGCCCGCGCCGCGAAGGTGCCCAGTTTGGCGCGCAGCTGGTCGAACTCGAAGGGTTTGATCAGGTAGTCGGCCGCGCCACCGTCCAGCGCGCCGCGCACGGTGTCCAGCTCACGTGCCGCGGTGATCATGATGACGCCCACGCGGTCGCCGGCGGCGCGCAGCTGCTGCAGCACCGCGAGTCCGGACATGTCGGGCAGGTACACATCCAGCAGGATCAGCGCGGGCCGCAGTTCGGCCGCGGCGGCCAGCGCTTCCGCGCCGGTGCGGGCCACACCCACCGCCCGGAATCCATCGATCCGTTCGACGAAACGCCGGTGGATGTCGGCCACCATGAAATCGTCGTCGACGATCAGCACGTCACGCATGGGCCAGCCGCACCACGAAAGACGCACCGCCGTCGGGTCCGTCGGTGACCTCGACGTGGCCGCCGTGCTGTGTGGTGACCAGCCGGACCAGGGCCAGGCCGATACCGCGGCCGCCGGGGACGTCGGGTTTCGAGGTGACCCCCCGCGCGAACAGTGACTCCCGCAGATGCGGTGGCACACCGGGTCCCGAGTCTGTGACGGTGAGGGTCAGTCCGTCGGCGTCGTCCACGGCGACGCTCACCTCGGCGCGCGATGCGCCGACCGACGCGTCGACCGCGTTGTCGATCAGGTTGCCCAGCAGGGTGATCACGTCGGTGGCCAGTGCCGGAGCCAGCGGCCGCAACCGGCTGTCCGGGTCCAGCGTCAGGGTGACACCGTTCTCCGCGGCCAGCGATGTCTTGGCGATCAGCAGCGCGGCCACCGCCGGGTCGGAAACACGCCGTGTGACAGCATCATTGAGCTCGGCGCGGCGTCGGGTCAAGGTGCCCACCAGGTCGTGGACCGCGTCGTACTCGCCGAGCTGCACCAGCCCCGAGATGGTGTGCAACTGGTTGGCGAATTCGTGGGTCTGGGCGCGCAGCGTATCGGTGACGCTGCGGTGTGAGGACAGCTGTGCCTGCAGCGCAGCCAATTCGGTGCTGTCGCGCATGGTGGTGACGGTACCGATGTGCTGACCCTGGCTGCTGGCCGCGCGCCGGTTCAGGGCCAGCACATGCCTGCCGGTCGCGATGATCACGTCGTGTCCTTCCTCGCCGGACTTCAGGAAGTCGGCGACGGCGCCGCCCAGGCCGAGGTCGTCGACCCGGCGGCCGACGGCACCGGCGTCCAGGCCCAGCAGTTCCTGGGCGCTGTCGTTGAGCACCGTCACCTCACCGTCCGGATTCACCGCCACCACGCCCTCACGGATGCTGTGCAGCAACGCTTCCCGATGATCGGCCAGGCTCGCGATCTCGGTGATCTCCAGCCCGCGGGTGTGCCGTTTGATCCGGCGCGACAGCAGCCACGACGCCGCCAGCCCCAACACCGCGCCAAGCCCCAGATACAGCAGCAGCCGTTCGCCGGCACCGCCGAGCAGTTCCCACACCGTGGGGTAGCGCTCGCTGACCGAGACGATCGCCAGCGCCACACCGTCGGGCGCCAGGATCGGGACCTGCCCGATCAGGCTGCGGACGTCGTCGATGTCGCCGTCGCCGAACCAGGCCCGGCCCTCGTCGGCGCGGCTGGCCGACATATCGACGCGCTTGCCCACCCGGCCCGGATCCGAGGACACCCGCACCAGACCGTCGGGGTCCAGGATCTCGGCCAGCCCGGCGCCGGACAGGGCTACGGCGCGATCGACCTCCGGGGCCAGGACCTGCCGGACGAACGGATCGGCCCAACCGTGGTCGACGCGGTCCCGCACGATCGGGGTGGACGCCACGTTCTCCGCGACGGCGATCATCCGCTGGCCGCGGACGTCGCGGAATTCCCGGGTGGACTGCGCGACCGAGACCGCGGCCACCGCGATCAGCACGACCGCCACCACGAGCAGCTGGAACATCAGGAACTGGCCGGCCAGGCTGCGCCCGTGCAGGTGCCCCCGCGTGAACTTAACGACCACAACTTCCTTTGCGAACTCATGCGTGACCCACATCACTGTGCGGGTCCAGTATTGCTGAACATCACAGCGACGATGGGGGATGACCGTGCGTTCCAAGACGGGACTGGCCGTGCTGCTGGTGGTGGCGCTGCTGCTGACCGCATGCGGGGTGACCCGCGGCGAACAGGCCAACGGCCTGCACCGGCTGCGGATGATGGTGCCCAACAGCCCGGGCGGCGGGTATGACCTGACCGCCCGCACCGCGGTGAAGATCATGGAAGACACCGACATCACCGGGCGCGTCGAGGTGTTCAACGTCATCGGCGCCGGCGGCACCGTCGCCATGGCTCGCCTGATGAACGAAAAGGGCAACGGCGACCTCATGATGATGATGGGCCTCGGGGTCGTCGGCGCGGTGTACACCAACGGATCCTCGGCGCGCGCGTCGAACGCGACAGCGTTGGCCAAGATGGTCGAGGAGCAGGAAGGCATTCTGGTTCCGGCGAACTCGCCGTTCAAGACCGTGCAGGACATGGTCGCCGCGTGGAAGGCCGATCCCGCGAAGGTGACCATCGGTGGCGGATCCTCACCTGGCGGACCCGACCATCTGTTCCCGATGGAGACCGCTCGCGCGGTCGGGGTGGACCCTCGCAAGGTCAACTTCATCACTTACGACGGCGGCGGGGATCTGCTCACCGCACTGCTGGGCAAGAAGGTCGCCGTGGGCACCTCGGGGCTCGGCGAGTACGTCGATCAGATTGAGGCGGGCCAGGTTCGGGTGCTGGCGGTATCCGGGACGGAACGCGTAGAGGGGATCGATGCCCCGACGCTGACAGAGGCCGGCATCAACCTGACCTTCACCAACTGGCGCGGTGTCCTGGCACCACCGGGCATATCCGACGAGGCGAGGCAGGCGCTGGTCAAGGTGCTCGAACAGCTGCACGCCACCGACGCATGGAAGGAGGCCCTGGTGCGCAACGGATGGAGTGACGCGTTCCTGACCGGGGAGAAGTTCGAGCAGTTCCTGACGGATCAGGACCAGCGCGTGTCCTCGACGCTGACCGAACTGGGGTTGTTGTGAGTGCGCCCGAATCCGGTACCGGCCGGGTGGACAAGGCCCAGTATCTGGTGGTCGCGGTGCTCGTCGCCGTGGGTGGATTTCTGATCTACGACGCTCTCACCCTGCCCGGCGGCTACGCGCAGGTAGATCCGGTGGGGCCCAAGTTCTTTCCGATGGTGATCGGCGTCGTGTTGCTGGTGCTGGCGATCGTCCTGGGTATCGCGATACCGCGCGGCTCTGTCGGCGAGGCCGACGCGGGGGAGGACATCGACCCCGATATGCCGAGTGACTGGCGCACCGTCGGGCTTCTGGTGGCGCTGTTCGTGGCCACCATCGTGCTGGTCAAACCGCTGGGCTGGGTGATCACCGCCGGGCTGATGTTCGCCGGCGCGGCCACCGTGCTCGGCAGCAAGCACTACATCCGCAATCTGGTGATCGGCGGAGTGCTGTCCGTCGGCAGCTTCTACGCGTTCTACTCCGGGCTCGGAATCCCGCTGCCCGCAGGCATTCTGGACGGGATTCTGTAAATGGACAACTTCAATTGGCTCATGCAGGGGTTCGCCGAGGCGGCCACTCCGATGAATCTCCTGTATGCGGTGATCGGTGTGCTGTTGGGCACCGCAGTGGGTGTGCTGCCCGGTATCGGACCAGCCATGACGGTGGCCCTGCTGCTGCCGATCACCTACAACGTCAGTCCCAGTGCGGCGTTCATCATGTTTGCCGGCATCTTCTACGGCGGTATGTACGGCGGTTCGACCACCTCGATCCTGCTCAACACTCCCGGTGAATCCTCCTCGGTGATCACGGCCATCGAGGGCAACAAGATGGCCAAGGCCGGTCGCGCCGCGCAAGCGTTGGCCACCGCGGCCATCGGGTCGTTCGTCGCAGGCACCATCGGTACGATGCTTCTGGTGCTGTTCGCGCCCGCCGTGTCGCGGTTCGCGGTAACCCTCGGTGCGCCTTCATATCTGGCGATCATGCTGTTCGCCTTGGTGGCTGTGACCGCAGTGCTGGGCAGCTCGAAGCTGCGCGGTGCCATCTCACTTTTCCTGGGGCTGGCGATCGGCGTCGTCGGCATCGATTTCATGACCGGCCAGCCGCGGGCCACCTTCGGGTTGCCGTTGCTGTCCGACGGCATCGACATCGTGGTGATCGCCGTGGCGATCTTCGCCCTCGGTGAGGCGTTGTGGGTGGCTGCACATCTGCGCCGCCGGCCCGCCGACGTCATCCCGGTGGGCAGGCCCTGGATGAGCCGCGCCGATTGGAAACGGTCATGGAAGCCGTGGCTGCGCGGGACGGCGTACGGCTTCCCTTTCGGTGCACTGCCTGCCGGCGGTGCCGAATTGCCGACGTTCCTGAGCTACATCACCGAGAAGAAGCTGTCCAAGCATCCCGAGGAGTTCGGCAAGGGTGCCATCGAAGGTGTCGCCGGGCCGGAGGCGGCCAACAACGCCTCCGCCGCGGGCACTCTCGTGCCGATGTTGTCGTTGGGCCTACCCACCAACGCGACTGCCGCGGTGATGCTGACGGCGTTCGTGTCCTACGGGATTCAACCGGGTCCGACACTGTTCGACAAGGAACCGCTGCTGATCTGGACGCTGGTGGCCAGCCTGTTCATCGGTAACTTCTTGCTGCTGGTGCTGAACCTGCCGCTGGCGCCCTTGTGGGCCAAGCTGCTGCGTACCCCGCGTCCCTACCTGTATGCGGGCATCCTGTTCTTCGCCACCCTCGGTGCGTTCGCCGTGAACGTGCAGCCGCTCGACCTTGCTCTGCTGCTGGTGTTCGGTCTGCTCGGGTTGATGATGCGCCGGTTCGGTCTGCCGGTCCTGCCTTTGATCATCGGGGTGATCCTGGGACCGCGCATCGAGCGTCAGCTTCGCCAGAGCCTGCAACTCGGCGGCGGGGACTGGGGGAGTCTGTTCACCGAGCCGGTCGCAATCGTCACCTATGTCGTGATGATCGTGCTGTTGCTCGCGCCGCTGGTGCTGCGGCTGATGCATCGCAGCGAGGAGACGCTGCTGATTGTCGAAGACGATGCCGATCAGCAGGAGAAGGCTCTGAAGGAAGGCTCGGCGTCATGAGCACCGACGAGCGCTTGCGCGAGGAGAAGAAATGATCACCGACGAGCGCTTGCGCGAGGAGAAGAAATGATCGTCGTCGGCTACACCGAGGATCGGTTCGGCAGCGCTGCATTGGAACACGCGATTGCAGAGGCCCGACTGCGTAATACGGCGCTGCGGGTGATCAACTCCACCAAGGGCGACGCGCTCGCCGACCCGCAGTTCGCGCAGTCCGCAGAACTGGAAAGCCTGCATGATCGCCTCTCCGCTGCGGGGGTCACCTATGAGCTCGTACAGCCTGTCGGCGTCGACCCGGCGGAGGAACTGCTGGGTGCGATGGACAGCCCCGACGCCGAACTGCTCGTGATCGGCATCAAGCACCGCAGCCCCGTCGGCAAACTGCTGCTCGGTAGTGTGTCGCAGCAGTTGCTGCTGGAGTGCCTGAAGCCGGTTTTGGCCGTCAAACCGCCGCAATGAGCGCCTACATCCGCGTCAATTAGCGGTTTGGCTCACGGGTGCGCCGGGGTATCCGCCGGTCATGGTGGACACCCGTGGCGCGGCAGTCAAGGCACGCAACAACGATTGGTTCGAGCGCATCGCGCGCGGAGGCTTTGCGGCCAGCGGGGTGCTGCACCTGCTGTTGGCGTGGATCGTGCTCATGTTGGCCTTCGGTCAAGGCGGCAGCGCAGACCAATCCGGCGCGCTCGCAGCGCTTTCCGCGCAGACCGGCGGATCGGTCATGTTGTGGGTGGCGAGCGTCGGGTTGTTCGCTTTGGGGCTGTGGCATCTCGTGGAGGCCGTGGTCGAGTCCGAACTCAAGGACCGGGCCAAGGCTGCCGCCGTCGGCATCGTCAACTTCGCGTTGGCCTTCTCCGCCGCGAAGTTCGCCATGGGCAGCGGCCAGTCGAGCGGGCAACAGAACGCGGGACTGAGCGCGCAACTGATGCAGTCCGGCTGGGGGAGCGCGCTGCTGGTCATCGTGGCGCTGGTCGTCATCGGCGTCGGCGGCTACCACGTGTACAAGGGCGCCACGAAGCGCTTCCTGAAGGACCTGGACGACACCGGCGGTAGCGTCGTCACCCCGATGGGCATGGTCGGCTACATCGCGAAGGGTCTGGCCCTTGCAGGTGCGGGCGTGCTGGTGATCATTGCCACCATCACGTCAGATCCGTCGAAGGCGTCCGGCATCGATGCCGCGGTGAAGACCTTGGGCTCCGCGCCCTTCGGCAAGGTATTCCTGGTGCTGGCCGCCATGGGCATCGCGGCGTACGGCGCGTACAGCTTTGTGCGAAGTCGTCACGGCGACATGTGAACACCGCCGACGGCTGATCATGCCGCGGCTCCCGGTGGTGTTTCCGGGCGCTTTGTCCTGGCTTGGTTCTTGTCACCCATGATCTGTTCGGGGTGGTGATAGATGTTGGTGCGGGCTTGGCCGGTGTCCAAGGCTGTTGGTGGGATCCATTCGACGGTCCCGTCGGGGTGGATGACGGTTTTCCAGCCTTTTTCGGTGACGTAGCGGTTGTGCGGGCCGCAGGCGGGCACCATGTGTTCGATATCGGTGCGCCCACCTTTGGCGAAGTCTTGTTTTGCGTGGTGGGCCTGGCAACCGTAGGCGGGGACCCGGCAGCCGGGGAACGTGCACCCCCGATGCTTGTAGGTCAACACCAGGCGCTGATCGGGGCTCGCGCAGCGGCGGGTCCGCCCGAAATGCAGGGGTCGGCCGGTCACGTCGTCGAACACCGTCAAACACCACCAGGCGTGCGAGGCCATCCGGATCACATCCCGCATCGGGACCCGCGACCCGCCCGCGGTGACTGCCTGCCCGGTCACCGCTGCGAACTCGGCCACCCTCGCCCCGAGCACCACCGTCACCGGCAACCCGTTGTGTTGGCCCAGCTCCCCGGAGGCCAGGGCGTTGCGGGCGATCGTTATGAGCGCGTCGTGCTGGCGCTGGCCCCGCGTGCGGGTATCCGTGTCGATTGCTTCCTGCGACGGGGTGCCTCTGGTGCACGGGTTCTCATCCTCGGGGTTGCACATCCCGGGGGCGGCCAGCTTGCCGAACACCGGTTCCAGATACGCCCGCCCCTCCGGGGTCAGGGTCCCGTGGAAATCGCTGTTGCCGTCCTCGTCTTGGGGACCCAGGACAAACGTGCGCCGCTCCTCACGGCGCGCCGCGGCCTCGTCATCATTGGGTTCGGGCCCGTCCGGGTCGAGAACCTCCAGTAGGTGTTTGGCCAACGCACGCAGCGTGCCCGGATCGTGCACCGCCGCGAAACCGGCCAGGCGGGCCTCGGCATCGGCGCGGGTCGGCTCATCCACCCCCACCGGCAACTTGCGCATCGTCTTGAGAATGATCCGGACATGCTCACCGGTGATGTCCCCGCGGGCTTGGGCGGACGAGGTCGCTGGATACAGCGGCTCCAGCGGCTCACCGGTCACGCTGCGCCGCGGGGCGAGCACCTCACCGTCGGCCAGTCGCCGGCCTGCTTCGGCTTCCGAGAGCCGTAACCGGATGCCCAAGGCGTCGCGCCAGGTGCGGGCCCCCAGATCAGCCGGGCCCGCTTGGGTTTTGATCGCGGCCATCACCCGATGCTGGATAGCCGGGATCTGCCGGAACACCCGCTCCAACGCTGTCTGCACATCCAACAATTCAGTGACAGTGGCGTCGTCGAACCCAGCGGTGGACAGTTCGTCCATCACCGCGACCAGATCAACGACACCTTCCACCCTTCGAACACTAGTACGAACAACCGACAAGAACCGCAGTTATCCACAGCCCCCCGAAACCATCAACAGATCACGAAATAGGCCTTGACAGAACCGAATTCACGGTTTGCGGCCGAAGTGCCGGAGGCGCGTCGGATCTGATCTGCTGTGTGCCCTCGACGGGACGCCGATCTCTGGCATCCTGAACCCATGACCGATCAGCCGCCCTACGGTGTCGACCCGGGCAGCATCCCGCCGCCTCCGCCCGGGGGACCGCAGTACCCGCCGCAGTACCCGCCCCCGGCCTACCCGGGCGCCTATTACGACCCGATGGCGCCCTACGGCAGGCACCCGCTGACCGGCGAGCCGTTCTCGGACAAGTCCAAGGTGGTCGCCGGCCTGCTGCAGCTCCTCGGGCTGTTCGGCCTGGTGGGCATCGGACGCATGTATCTGGGGTACACCGGCCTGGGCATCGCCCAACTGCTGGTCGGGCTCGTCACCTGCGGTCTCGGTGCGGTCATCTGGGGCATCATCGACGCCATCATGTTGCTCACCGACAAGGTCCGCGACCCGCAGGGCCGCCCCCTGCGTGATGGAACTTAAGACCGCGCACTACGGCGTCCTCGGCACCGGCGCGGTGCTGGCGGGCAGCCTTGCCTATATCGGCCTCGCGGACCCGCACCGGCCGGGATTCCTGTTTCCGGGCTGCCCGTTCAAGATGCTGACGGGCTTCGACTGCCCGGCGTGCGGCGGCCTGCGGATGACCCATGACATGCTCACCGGCAATGTCGGCGCCGCGGTGGTCGACAACATCTTTCTGCTCGTCGGTTTACCAGTGTTGTTCACGTGGCTGGTGGTGCGGTGGCGGCGCGGTCAGAAGCTGATGCCGACCGCG
This sequence comes from Mycobacterium sp. P2_H7, assembly GCF_056403275.1. NCBI lineage: Bacteria > Bacillati > Actinomycetota > Actinomycetes > Mycobacteriales > Mycobacteriaceae > Mycobacterium > Mycobacterium sp. P2_H7. The sequence goes on from NZ_JBFUFU010000009.1 coordinate 484,883, forward strand.
GCCACCGTGACCGTCATCGCCGCAGTGGCCCTCTGGACCGTGGTGCGTAACTGGCCGGGGTTCCCGCTGGTCCCTACGTTTATCAGTGGGTAGACACGTGTCTGCGCTGATACACTGACCTTTCGGGCCGACGCAGTCCCTCGACATCATTTCGAATACTGCGGAGGTAACCCCGTTGCTGTTCTCGGCACTTCCCAAAGCACAAGGCCTCTACGACCCGGACAATGAGTCCGATTCCTGCGGCGTCGCCATGATCGCCGACATCCAGGGACGTCGGACCCACGGCATCGTCGCGGACGGCCTCACCGCTTTGGAGCATCTCGAACACCGCGGCGCCGCCGGGGCCGAACCCAACAGTGGTGACGGCGCAGGCATCCTGCTGCAGCTGCCGGTCGAACTGCTCACCGCGGTGGTCGATTTCGCGTTGCCCGCACCGAATGCGAACGGGGAGAACACCTTCGCCGCCGGGATCTGCTTCCTGCCGCAGGATCCGATCCAGCGATCGGCCGCCCGCGAGCACATCGAGGCCTTGGCCGCCGAGGAAGGCCTCGATGTGCTCGGCTGGCGCGAGGTGCCGGTCGACCCGGCCGGCGCCGAGGTCGGTTCAACGGCGGTCAGTTGCATGCCCTACATGGCGCAGTTGTTCGTAACGGCTCCGGAGCGTGCGGGCAGCCGGATCGGCGGCCTGGATCTGGATCGGCGGGTCTATCCGCTGCGTAAACGGGCCGAGGATGCGGAAGTCTATTTCCCGTCGCTGTCCAGCCGCACCATCGCCTACAAGGGCATGCTCACGACAATGCAACTGCCGCAGTTCTTTCCGGACCTGCGCGACGAGCGCTGTCGAAGTGCCATCGCCATCGTGCACAGCCGTTTCTCCACCAACACCTTCCCGTCGTGGCCACTGGCGCACCCGTTCCGCTTCGTCGCCCACAACGGTGAGATCAACACCGTGCGCGGCAACCGCAACCGGATGCACGCCCGCGAGGCCAAGCTGGACAGCGCCCTCATTCCCGGTGACCTGAGCCGGCTTTCGCCCATCTGCTCCCGCGACGGGTCGGACTCCGCCTCGTTCGACCAGGTGCTGGAACTGCTGCACCTGGGCGGGCGCAGCCTGCCGCATGCCGTGCTGATGATGATCCCGGAGGCATGGGAGAACAACACCACGATGAGCCCGCAGCGGCGGGCCTTCTGGCAATTCCACGCATCATTGATGGAGCCCTGGGACGGGCCGGCGTGCGTCACCTTCACCGACGGCACGGTCGTCGGTGCGGTGCTGGACCGCAACGGATTGCGGCCCGGACGGTGGTGGCGCACCATGGACGACCGCATCATCCTGGCCAGCGAGAGCGGCGTGCTCGACATTCCCAGCGGCGAGGTCGTCGCCAAGGGCCGCTTGGAGCCCGGCAAGATGTTCCTCATCGACACGGCCGCCGGCCGCATCGTGTCCGACGACGAGATCAAGGACCAACTGGCCTCGTCCGAGGCGTACGACGAATGGCTGCACGCCGGTCTGCTCGACCTCGCCACACTGCCGGATCGTGCTCGCGTGCAGCCGAACCACGAGTCCGTGGTGCGCCGGCAGGTGTCCTTCGGGTACACCGAGGAAGAGCTGCGCATCCTGCTCACCCCGATGGCCGCTTCCGGTGGCGAACCGCTCGGCTCGATGGGCACCGACACCCCGACGGCGGTTCTCTCGCAACGGTCCCGGTTGCTCTACGACTACTTCGTCGAACTCTTCGCCCAGGTGACCAACCCGCCCCTGGATGCCATCCGCGAGGCGGTGGTCACCTCGATGGGACGGGTCATGGGCCCCGAACAGAACCTGCTGGAGCCGACCGCGGCCTCGGTGCGCCAGATCATGTTGGCCTGGCCGGTGCTCGACAACGACGAGCTCAGCAAGATCGTGCACATCAACGACGACGGTGAGCAGCCCGGCCTGCGCACCGCGGTGCTGCGGGCCCTCTACGACGTCGAACGCGGTGGCGAAGGCCTGGCCGAGGCGCTGGAGGACCTGCGGGCCCGGGCCTGTGAGGCCATCGCGAAAGGTGCCCGCACACTGGTCATCTCGGATCGCGACTCCGATCACACCAAGGCGCCCATCCCGTCCCTGCTGGCGGTTTCGGCGGTGCACCACCATCTGGTCCGCACCAAGGAACGCACCAGCGTCGCCCTGGTGGTGGAAAGCGGTGACGCCCGCGAAGTGCACCACATCGCCATGCTCATCGGCTTCGGCGCCGCGGCGGTCAACCCCTACCTGGCCTTTGAATCCATCGAGGACCTGATCCGCGAGGGCGAGCTGACCGGCATCGAGCCGGGCACCGCGGTGCGCAACTACCTCAAGGCGCTGGGCAAGGGCGTCATGAAGGTGATGAGCAAGATGGGCATCTCGACCGTCGCGTCCTACACCGGTGCGCAGGCGTTCGAGGCCATCGGCATCAACCGCGACATCATCGACGAGTACTTCGCGGGCACCCCCAGCCAGCTCGGTGGGGTCGGCCTGGACGTGCTCGCCGAGGAGGTCAAGCTGCGGCACCGCCGGGCCTACCCGGAGAACCCCACCGAGCGGGTGCACCGCCGGCTCGAGGTGGGTGGCGAATACGCCTTCCGCCGGGAAGGAGAGCTGCACCTGTTCACCCCGGAAGTGGTGTTCCTGCTGCAGCATTCGACCCGCACCGCCCGCCGCGACATCTTCGCCCAGTACTCCGACGAAGTGAACCGGCTCAACCGCGAGGGCGGTGCGCTGCGCGGGTTGTTCGAGTTCAAGCAGGGCGTCCGGCCGCCGGTCGCGCTGGAGGACGTCGAACCCGTCGACTCGATCGTGGCCCGGTTCAACACCGGGGCGATGAGCTACGGCTCGATCTCCGCCGAGGCGCACGAGACCATGGCCATCGCCATGAACAGCATCGGCGGGCGGTCCAACAGTGGCGAGGGAGGTGAAGACGTCGACCGGCTGTACGACCCGAAGCGGCGCAGTGCCGTCAAGCAGGTGGCGTCGGGCCGGTTCGGTGTCACCAGCGACTACCTGGTGAACGCCACCGACATCCAGATCAAGATGGCTCAGGGAGCCAAACCCGGTGAGGGCGGGCAGCTTCCGGGCTACAAGGTGTACCCGAACGTCGCCAAGACCCGGCACTCCACGCCGGGCGTGGGTCTCATCTCGCCGCCGCCGCACCACGACATCTACTCGATCGAGGATCTGGCGCAGCTGATCCACGACCTGAAGAACGCCAACGACCAGGCCCGCATCCACGTGAAGCTGGTCAGTTCGGTCGGCGTCGGCACCGTCGCCGCCGGCGTCTCCAAGGCGCACGCCGACGTCGTGCTCATCTCCGGCTATGACGGCGGCACCGGCGCGGCGCCGTTGACCAGCCTCAAGCATGCGGGCGCACCGTGGGAGATCGGCCTGGCCGACACCCAGCAGACGTTGGTGCTCAACGGTTTACGCGACCGCATCACCGTGCAGTGCGACGGTGGTATGCGGACCGCGCGCGACGTCATGGTGGCGGCTCTGCTCGGGGCCGAGGAATACGGGTTCGCGACGGCGCCGCTGGTGGTCGCGGGCTGCATCATGATGCGGGTGTGTCACCTAGACACCTGCCCGGTGGGGGTGGCCACGCAGAACCCCGAACTGCGGGCCCGCTTCAATGGCAAGCCGGAATTCGTGGAGAACTTCTTCCGCTTCATCGCCGAGGACATCCGGTCCTACCTCGCCGAACTCGGATTCCACAGCCTCGACGAGGCGATCGGCCGGGTCGAGGTCCTCGACACCGCGCAGGGCGTCGCGCACTGGAAGAGCGAAGGGCTGGACCTCAGCCCCATCTTCGCCCAGCCGACCGATGCGCACGGCGCCAAGCTGACGCAGCGCCGCCGGTTGCGGGATCAGGACCACGGATTGGATCAGGCGCTCGACCGGACCTTGATCCAGTTGGCCGAGGGAGCGCTGGAGGATGCCCACCCGGTTCGGCTGGAACTGCCGGTGCGCAACGTCAACCGCACCGTCGGCACCCTGCTCGGCGCCGAGGTCACGCGGCGCTACGGCGCCACCGGCCTGCCCGACGACACCATCCACGTCACCCTGACCGGGTCGGCGGGACAGTCGATCGGCGCGTTCCTGCCACCGGGGATCACCCTGGAGCTCGTCGGCGACGCCAACGACTATGTGGGTAAGGGCCTTTCCGGTGGGCGGGTGATCGTCCGGCCGCCCGACGACGTGCTGTTCCTGCCCGAGGACAACGTCATCGCCGGTAACACCCTGGTGTTCGGCGCCACCTCGGGTGAGGTGTTCCTGCGCGGCCGGGCCGGGGAACGGTTCTGCGCCCGCAACTCCGGTGCGCTGGCCGTCGTGGAGGGCGTCGGTGACCACGCCTGCGAGTACATGACCGGCGGCCGCGTGGTGGTGCTGGGCGACACCGGCCGCAACATGGCGGCGGGGATGTCCGGCGGCATCGCCTTCGTGCTGGGCCTGGACCCGGCGAAGGTGAACACCGAGATGGTCGAACTGCAGGGCCTCGAACCCGAGGATCTGGTGTGGCTGCACGACGTCGTCGCGCGGCACGCCCAGTTCACCGACAGCACCGTGGCCCGGTCGCTGCTCTCGGACTGGCCCCGCCGCAGCGCCCAGTTCACCAAGGTCATGCCGACCGACTACCAGCGGGTCCTGCAGGCCACCCGGATGGCGAAAGCCGAAGGGCGCGACGTGGACACCGCGATCATGGAGGCTAGCCGTGGCTGATCCCACCGGATTCCTGAAGGTCACCAAGGTGGAGGCGGCCAAGCGCGCCGTCGACGAACGCGTCGGGGACTGGCACGAGGTCTACGAATCACAGGAACCGCACCAGCGCACCGCCGAGGTCTCCCAGCAGGCACGGCGCTGTATGGACTGCGGTATCCCGTTCTGCCACTCCGGAACTGCGGGTTGTCCACTGGGCAACCTCATCCCGGAATGGAACGACCTGGTGCGCCGTGGCCGATGGGATGCCGCCAGTGACCGGCTGCACGCCACCAACAACTTCCCGGAGTTCACCGGCCGGTTGTGTCCGGCGCCGTGCGAGGCGGCCTGCGTGCTGTCCATCGCCGACGAACAGACCGGCGGCAGCGTCACCATCAAGCGCATCGAGCAGACCATCGTCGACCAGGCGTGGCTGGCGGGCACCGTGGAACCGCAGCCCTCGGCCATCTCCACCGGCAAGAGTGTCGCCGTGGTCGGGTCGGGACCCGCGGGTCTTGCTGCGGCACAACAACTCACCCGGGCCGGGCACCACGTCACCGTCTACGAGCGCGACGACCGCATCGGTGGCCTCATGCGCTACGGCATCCCCGAGTACAAGCTGGAGAAGGCGACGCTCAATCAGCGGCTGAGCCAGATGCAGGCCGAGGGAACGCGTTTCGTCACCGACTGTGAGGTGGGCGTCGACCTCACGATCGAGCGGCTGCGCGAACAGTACGACGCCGTGGTGCTGGCGGTGGGGGCATTGCGTGCCCGCGACAACGACGTCGAGGGCCGTCACCTCAACGGTGTGCACCTGGCGATGGAGCACCTGGTGCCGGCCAACAAGGAATGCGAGGGCGATGGCGCCTCGGAGCTGTCCGCGGCGGGCAAGCATGTGGTGATCATCGGTGGCGGTGACACCGGAGCGGACTGCCTGGGCACTGCGCACCGGCAGGGCGCGGTCTCGGTCACCCAACTCGACTACAACCCGGAACCGCCCGGACTGCGTGACGAGAGCCTGAGCCCGTGGCCCACGTGGCCGTTGGTGCTGCGGACTTCGCCCGCGCACGCCGAGGGCGGCGCGCGACGGTTCGAAGTCGCCGTCCAGCGCTTCGTGGACGACGGTCGCGGCAACGTCCGCGCGATGGAGATCGCCGAGGTCAAGGTCGAACGCGACGCCAACGGGCGCCGGGTCATCACCCCGGTCGGCGAGCCGCTGGAGATCCCATGCGATCTCGCGCTGCTGGCGATCGGCTTCGAGGGCGTCGAGCACATGGCCCTACTGGGCGGGCTGGACCTGGCGCTGACCAGGCGCGGCACCGTCTCGTGTGGCTCGGACTGGCAGACCGATGCGCCAGGGGTGTTCGTCTGCGGTGACGCCCATCGCGGCGCCTCGCTGGTCGTGTGGGCGATCGCGGAGGGGCGCAGCGCGGCGCACGCCGTCGACGCGTTCCTGATGGGGGAGTCGGATCTGCCCGCGCCGGTGCGGCCGGGAACCCTGCCACTGGCCGTTGTGTGAGGACGTCGCGGCCTGTCTGAATAGCCGTCTGAATCGATCATGACTATGCTCACGTGACGTGAATAGACGCGGAAAAATCGTCTGTACCCTCGGCCCGGCGACCGGCACCGAGGAGATGGTGAAGGCTCTGGTCGAAGCAGGGATGGACGTCGCACGGCTGAACTTCAGCCACGGCAGCCACTCCGACCACGAAGAGAACTACCGGAACGTCCGGGCGGCTTCCGATGCCGCCGGGCGGGCGGTCGGCATCCTCGCCGACCTGCAGGGACCCAAGATCCGGCTGGGCCGGTTCGCCACCGGCGCCACGCTGTGGCAGGCCGGTGAGACGATCCGCATCACCGTCGACGACTTCATGGGCACCCACGACCGGGTGTCCACCACCTACAAACAGCTGGCTTTGGACGCCTCTCCCGGCGACCGGCTCCTGGTCGACGACGGCAACGTCGGTCTCATCGTCGAGCACATCGACGGCAACGACGTGGTGTGCACCGTCACCGAGGGCGGCCGCGTCAGCAACAACAAGGGACTGTCCCTGCCCGGCATGAATGTCTCGGTGCCCGCGCTGTCCGAAAAGGACATCGCCGACCTGGAGTTCGCGCTCGAGCTCGGTGTCGACCTGGTGGCGCTGTCCTTCGTGCGGTCCCCGGCCGATATCGAGCTGGTGCACGAGGTGATGGACCGGGTCGGGCGCCGGGTCCCCGTCATCGCCAAACTGGAGAAGCCCGAGGCCGTCGACAACCTCGAAGCGATCGTGCTGGCCTTCGACGCGATCATGGTCGCCCGCGGTGACCTGGGCGTCGAGCTGCCGCTCGAAGAGGTTCCGCTGGTACAGAAGCGGGCCATCCAGATGGCAAGGGAGAACGCCAAACCCGTCATCGTCGCCACCCAGATGCTGGAGTCGATGATCGACCACTCGCGTCCCACCCGGGCCGAGGCGTCCGACGTGGCCAACGCCGTGCTCGACGGCGCCGACGCCGTGATGCTCTCGGGTGAGACCTCGGTGGGCAAGTACCCGCTGGAGACGGTCCGCACCATGGCACGCATCGTCGCCGCGGTCGAGGACAACTCCACCGCGGTGCCGCAGCTCACCCACACCCCGCGCACCAAGCGCGGCGTCATCTCGTACGCCGCCCGCGACATCGGTGAGCGCCTGGACGCGAAGGCGCTGGTCGCCTTCACCCAGTCCGGGGACACCGTGCGCCGGCTGGCCCGGCTGCACACCCCGCTGCCGCTGCTGGCGTTCACCCCGCTGCCCGAGGTGCGCAGCCAGTTGGCGCTGACCTGGGGCACCGAGACGTTCATCGTGCCGCACATGCTGACCACCGACGACATGATCAAGCAGGTCGACGAGTCGCTGCTGGGGCTGGGCCGCTACAAGCGGGGCGACCTGGTGGTCATCGTCGCAGGCGCTCCTCCGGGCACAGTAGGCTCGACCAACCTGATCCATGTGCACCGGATCGGCGAGGACGACCACGCGTAAGGGGGACTCTTGTCGGCAGACCATCTTCAGGAACTGCTGACGGTCCTTGATCTCACCAGGGTGGGCGAGGATGCGTTCACCGGAACGCATCCGAGCCTCAACCCGGTCCGCACGTTCGGCGGCCAGATGATGGCGCAGGCGTTCGTGGCGGCCTGCCGGACCGTGCCGGAGAACCTGCCGCCGACCACCCTCTCGATGCACTTCATCGCGGGCGGTGATCCGACGAAAGACCTGGAGTTCCAGGTGGTTCGGTTGCGCGACGAGCGCCGCTTCGCCAACCGCCGGGTGGACGTGACCCAGGACGGGGTGCTGCTGGGCTGCGCGCTGGTCTCACATCTGGCCGGCGGGCGCAGCCTGGAGCACGACGCGCCTTTCCCCGACGTGCCCCATCCGGAGACGCTGCCCACCATCGACGAACTGCTGGTCGGCTACGAGGAAAAGGTGCCGCTGTTCGTCGCGGCGCTCAAGCCCATCCAATGGCGGTACACCAACGACCCCGCGTGGGTGATGCGCGACAAGGGCGGCCGCCTCGACCACAACCGGGTGTGGCTCACCGCCGACGGGCCCATGCCCGATGATCCGGTGCTGCACGCGGCGGCGCTGGTGTACTCCTCGGACACAACGGTGCTGGACCCGATCATCACCCGGCATGGTCTGTCCTGGGGTTACGACCGGATCTTCGCGGTGACCATGAACCACACGGTGTGGTTCCACCGGCCGGTGCGGTTCGACGAGTGGGTGCTGTATTCGACGGCGTCCCCGGTGGCGGCCGACTCCCGCGCGCTGAGCAACGGGCATTTCTTCGGCGCGGACGGTCAGATCGTGGCGACCGTCGTGCAGGAAGGCATCATCAAGTATTTCCCGCCTCGTTAAGGGGTGGGGGCGATGGTGACGCCGTAGTCGGATTCGATCTTGCCGCGCATGGTGCTCTCGCACTGCACCTGGGCGGTCCTGTCATTGCCGGCCTTCGTCATGCAGTCGACGTAGTCACCGATGCCGAGCTGGGAGAAGAAGCTGATCCAGACCGGGATGAACACCAGCCCCAGCACGATTGCCAACGCGCCCAGCACGATTCCGGAGATCGCCAGGCCGCCGTTGGTGGCCTCGCCCCGTTTGACCCGGCCGCGTGCCGCGAACCCGATGATGAGGGCGACCAGGCCCAGGACGATGCCGCCGGCGACGGTCCACGAGAACAGCAGACCCAGCACGGCCAGGACGAGTGCGGTGACACCGAGTCCGTTGCGCGGGGCGCTCGGCGGCGGAGGCGGATAACCGGCGTAGGGCTGCGGCGGTGGCGGTGGGTACTGCCCCGGATATTGGCCGCCATACGGCTCATAGGAGCTCATGATTGGTGAGGGTACTCGCCGGGCGGCAGCCGCACCGCAGGACAACCGATGCCGTCGGGCAGGTGATGGGTGGCCACGACGACGGTGCGCTCGCGACCGAACAGTGCACCGGGGGTGAGCAGCCCGCGCAGCAGCCGGTCGCTGTCGGCCTCGTCGAGATGCTCGGTCGGCTCGTCGAGCAGCACGACGGGGAACTCGGAGATCAGTGCACGGGCCAGCAGCAGGCGGCGGCGCTGACCGGCGGACACGGCCGCCGCGCCGCCGGTCAGGATGGTGCCCAGGCCGTCGGGCAGCTGATCGAGCCAGTCGCGCAGCCCCACCCGGTCCAGCGCCGAGAGCAGTGCGTCATCGGTCGCGTCGCCGCGGGCCACCAAGAGATTGTCGCGCACCGTGGTGTCGAACAGGTGGGCGTCCTCGGCGAAAAAGGCTGCGGTCAGCGGACTCTCAGGATATCGACCGGCGATTCCCATCAGCATGGTCGTTTTCCCGCATCCGCTCGGACCGAGCACGGCCAGTCGGTTGCCGGGTGTCAGCGCCACGTCGGGCACCTCCGGGCGAGGCCGGCCGTCCGGGGTGGGCGCAAGGATGTCGCCGATCCGCCCCGCGGCGAGCCGGGCCCGCACCAGGGCCACCGCTGCGGCCGGCAATACGGTGGTCGCCTCGAAGGCCGACAACGGAACCAGCATCAGAATGGCGAGGGTGGTGGGCGCGGTGACGGGCGCCAGCGTGATGCCGATGACGGCGGCGGCCAGTACTGCCGCGCCGACGGCCGCAGTGGATGCCGCGGCGGCCAGCGCGGTGGGCGCCGCCGAGCGGTCCAGTTCGCGGCCCCAATCACGTTGGCGGCGCTCCGCTTCGGCGATCACCTCGGGAAGCCGGCCGCTGACTCGCAGTTCCGCGGCGTGTTCCAGGGCGAGCATGGTGGCGGTGTCGCGAGCGCCGTGCGCCAGCGTGGCCAGCCGTTCCGCGGCGGACGACGCCCGCCCGGCCAGCCGCGGCGCCAGCACACCGGCCACCAGCAGACACGCGGCCAGCACCGCTGCGGCAGCCGGTGCGAGCAGCCCGATGATCGTGATGGCGGCCGCCGACAGCAGCACCGCCACACAGATCGGCAGCACCGCCCGCACCAGCGCGTCGGTGAGCTCGTCGACCGAACTGCCGACCCGCGCCACCACGTCGCCGCTGTGCAACCGCACCGCGGTCTCCGGGGGGAGTCCGGTCAGCCGGCGGTACAGTCCCGCGCGCGCCTGGCCTGCCGCCCGCAGCGCGGTGTCGTGAATGGCCAGTCGTTCGCAGTAGCCGAACACCCCGCGGGAAATGCCCAGTGCGCGAACGGCGACCACCGCGACAGAGAGGTCCAATACCGGCGGCATCTGCCAGGCCCGGGTGATCAGCCACGCAGACACCGTCGCCAGCGCCAGGGCGCTGCCCAGGGCGAGGGTGCCGAACAGGATGGCCAACAGCAAGCGCGGCCACCGCGGACGCAGCAGGTCGAGGACGTCACGAAGGGACATGCAGGGCACCTTCCACCGCGACGATGTGGTCGGCCGCGGCCAGCACCGGTGCGCGGTGCCCGATCACGATCACCGTGGCGCCCTCGCGGGCCCGTGCCGAAAGGGCCTCCAGGACGCGGCGTTCGGTGTCCGCATCAAGGTGGGCCGTCGGCTCGTCGAGCAGCAGCACCTGCGCGGCCGAACCCAGCGCGCGGGCCAGGCCCAGCCGCTGGCGTTGTCCCAGGGACAGCCCCACCCCGCCGCGCCCGATCACGGTGTCCACGCCCTCGGGCAGCCTCGCCAGCACCTCGTCGAAACCCGCTGCACGGCAAGCATGGTCGACGTCGGGCAGGGGACCGAACAGTTCGAGGTTGGCCCGCACGGTGCCGGGGATCAGGACCGGGCGCTGCGGCAACCACGACACTTGCGGCCACCACGTCTGCAGGTCGGCCTCGGCGATGTCGACGTCACCGGCGAGTACCCGGCCCGACGAGGCCGCCGTCAGGCCCAGGATCGCCTCGAAGGTGGTTGATTTCCCGCAGCCGTTGGGGCCGGTGAACACCGTCACCTCACCGGCAACGGCGGTGGCGGTCAACCGGTCCGGTGCCGGTCCGTCGCGCCCGACGACGCTGAGCTCCTCCAGTCGGATGGTGTCCCCCCGCGCAGTGCGGTGCCCCGGGGCGCGTGGGGGCGCCGACTCCTGCAGTCGCATCGCCGCGTCGGCGGCGGTCTTGCCGTCCTGCGCGGCATGGAACTGCACTCCGACCCGGCGCAACGGCCAGAACACCTCGGGTGCGAGCAGCAGTGCGGTCAGTCCGGCGGCAAGCGTCATCTCGCCGAACACCAGCCGCAATCCGACGCTGACGGCCACCAGCGCCACGCCCAGGGTCGCGAGCAGTTCCAGGACGGCGGCGGACAGGAAGGCGATGCGCAGCGTGGCCATCGCCGAACGGCGATGCGCGGCAGCCAGTTCGGCGATGCGATGGGCGGGACCGGCGGCCCGGCCCAGGGCGCGCAGGGTCGGGATCCCGGCGACCAGATCCAGCAGCCGGGACTGCAGCGTCGTCATGGCCGCGAGTGCGGCCGCGGAGCGGTCCGCGGTCAGTTTGCCGATGAGGATCATGAACAGCGGAACGAGCGGAAGCGCGATCGCGACAATGATCGCGGCCTGCAGATCGGTTGCGGCGATGACGATCACGGTCATCGGCGTGAGGATCCCGGCCAGTACGACGGCGGGTAGATATCCGGTGAAGTACGGACGCAACCCGTCCAACCCGCGGGTCAGGATCACCGCGGTCTCATCGCGGACCGCGAGGAGGTCGTGGGGGGAGCGGGCGGTCACCGAGCGCAGCACCCCGGCGCCGAGTTCGCCGATCACCGCCGTCGCGGCGCGCTGACTGAGCCTGGCCTGTAGCCAGGACCCGATGGTGCGAACGGTCCACAGCCCCAACAGGATCAGCAACTGCCCGGACCAGTGCGCGGCGGTGCGCGTGGCCGGATCGGTGATCACCCCGGCGACCAGATGGGCAAGCACCCAGGCCGACGCGATCGTGGCGACGCTGATCAGCATGCCGTACACCGCGGATGCGATCAGGTAGCGCCGAACCGACGGGGGGAAGTTGCGTGTCACGACAGGCGCGGTGACAGTCCCGCGGGGTCAGGGATCCGGTCGGCCGAGATGCGCTGCCGGAAAACCCAATAGGTCCACGCCTGGTAGGCGATCACCAGCGGAGTCACCAGCACCGCCGCCCAGCTCATGATTCTCAACGTGTACGGGGTGGAGGACGCGTTGTAAATCGTCAGACTCCACGCCGGGTCCAGTGTCGACGGAATGAGATTGGGGTACAGGCAGCCGAACAGCAGCGCCACCACCGCCGCGATCACCGACGCGGTGGCCGCGAACGCCCAGCCGTCGCCACCGCGGCTCAACACCAGCATGACCGCGCCCAGCTGCATGACGACGGCGAAGCCCAGCACCAGCCAGGTCCAGTCCTTGCCGTAGGCGAGCTGCGTCCACAGCCCGAAGCCGGCGACGACGACGGTCACCGGCAGGGCCAGTCGCGTGCTGAACTTGACCGCGTCGTCACGCACGGCGCCTTCGGTTTTCAATGCCACGAACACCGCCCCGTGGAACAGGAACAGGCCGCAGGTCGCCAGCCCTCCGAGCAGGGTGTAGGGGTTGAGCACATCGCTGATCGAGAGATGGATCTGATGCTCGGCGTCCACGGGCAGGCCGCGCAGCAGGATGGCGAACGCGACACCCCAGAGCACGGCGGGCACCCAACTTCCGACGGCGATGCCGATATCGGCCCACCGCCGCCAGTTCGGATCGTTGATCTTGCCGCGCCATTCGATGGCGCAGATGCGCATGATCATGGAGACCAGGATGGCCAGCAGCGGCAGGTACAGGCCGGAGAACATGGTGGCGTACATGCCGGGGAACGCCGCGAACATCGCGCCGCCCGCGGTGATCAGCCAGACCTCGTTGCCGTCCCACACCGGGCCGATGGTGTTGAGCACCGCTCGGCGGTGCTTCTCCTTGTCGCCGGTGCTCGTGCGGCCGAAGACCGCCATCAGCATCCCGACGCCGAAGTCGAAACCTTCCAGTACCAGGAAGCCGACGAACAGTACGGCCAGGATGATGAACCAGAACGTCTGGATGTCCACGGCACACCTCCTAGTAGGCGAATGACAGCGGCGCGACGTCGTCCTCGCCGGGTGGTGGGGGTGGGATGGGTTCACTGTCGTGTTCCAGCGGTCCTTCGACGACGTAGCGCCGGATCAGGAAGAACCAGATGACTGCCAGCACCGCGTAGAGCGCGGTGAACACGATCAATGACAGCCAGACCATGCCCGCCGAGTTGTGTGACACCCCTTGCTGCACGGTGAATCGCACCATCTGGTCGCCGGTGGGATTGGGTGCGACCACCCAGGGTTGGCGGCCCATCTCGGTAAACACCCAGCCCGCGCTGTTGGCCAGGAACGGGGTGGGCAGGGTGAGCAGTGCGAACCATGCGAACCAGCGTTGTTGCGGTATTCGGCCACCCCTGGTCAGCCAGAGCGCGGTGAGTGCGAAAAGCATTGGCACCGCCATGAATCCGATCATCGCCCGGAACGACCAATAGGTGACGAACAGGTTCGGCCGGTAATCGCCGGGGCCGAACTTCTCCTGATAGCTCGCCTGCAGATCCTTGACACCCTCGAGCGTGACGCCGGTGAACTTGCCTTCGGCCAGGAACGGCAGCACGTAGGGCACTTCGATCAGGTGGGTGACGCTGTCGCAGTTGTTGTGCGTCCCGACCGTCAGGATGGAGAACTTGGGGTCGAGTTCGGTGTGGCACAACGATTCCGCGGAGGCCATCTTCATCGGCTGTTGCTGGAACATCAGCTTGCCCTGGGCGTCGCCGGTGAAGAACAGCCCGGCGGCCGAGATGAACGCGATGAGGCAGCCCAGGATGGTGGCCGGGCGATACATGGAGCGGGCTTCGTCGGAGTCGGGGTTGCGCACCATCCACCACGCGCACACTCCGGCCACGAAGGTGCCCGCCACCAGGAAGGCGCCGGCGACCGCGTGCGGGAAGGCCGTCCACGCGGTGTTGTTGGTGAAGAGTTCGGTGATGCTGGTCAATTCGGCGCGGCCGGTCTCGGGGTTGTAGTGCGCCCCGACGGGATGCTGCATGAACGAGTTGGCCGCGATGATGAAGAACGCCGAGGCGTTCACGGCGATGGCGACGATCCAGATGCAGGCCAGGTGGACCAGTCGGGGCAGTCGTGTCCAGCCGAAGATCCACAACCCCAGGAAGGTCGACTCGAAGAAGAAGGCCACCAGGCCTTCCATGGCCAGCGGAGCCCCGAACACGTCGCCGACGAAGCGGGAGTACTCACTCCAGTTCATCCCGAACTGGAATTCCTGGACGATGCCGGTCGCCACGCCCAGCGCGAAGTTGATCAGGAACAGTTTCCCGAAGAACCGGGTGAGCCGGTACCAGGCGTTGTTGCCGGTGATGACCCACACGGTCTGCATCACCGCGATGAGCGGGGCGAGGCCGATCGTGAGCGGTACGAAGATGAAGTGATAGACGGTGGTGATTCCGAATTGCCACCGCGACACGTCCAGCGCGTCCATGTGCACCAACTCCCCGGGCTGCGGGTCTCTCTACGACTCTGTAGAACTACGACACAGTGTAGTAGGTGATTGTCGGCATGCCCAGAGAACGTGGCGCAGACAACTCATGCGACGGGCTGGGCCGGCGGGGTCAGGGTTTCGGTCAGCTTCTTGGAGGTGGACCGGATGCCGAAGGCACTGACGACCTCCATCGCGCCGATCACCACGAGCCAGATGCCGGTCACCAGAGCCAGCGTCGCGATCGACTCGAACGGGGACGCGAGGACGACGATGCCGGCGATGAGGCTGATGACGCCGACGAAGATGTTCCAGCCGCGGCCGGGCAGGGTGGGATCGCTGATCGCGGACACCGCGGTGGCCACTCCGCGGAAGACAAAGCCGATGCCGATCCAGATGGCCAGCAGCAGTACGGCGTCAAAGAGGTGGCGGAAGGACAACACCGCAAGGATCACCGAGGCCGCACCACTGATGAACAGCAGGATCCGTCCGCCCGCCGACACGTGCAGGCTGAACGCGAAGATGACCTGCGCGATACCGGTGATCAGCAGGTAGGCGCCGAAGAAGCTGGCAGCGACGACAATCGAGATCTTCGGCCAGGCGAGAACCGTGGCACCGAGGGCCACCGCGAGAACCCCGGAGACCAGGGTGGATTTCCATAGGTGAGGCAGCAGGCTGGGAGGAGCGACAGTTGTCATAGCGGCAGTCTCCCACAGCGTCAAATACCGCTGGACGATTACGGCACACCGTGATCGGAAGGTCGTTAATCTTCGGTTACCGGCACTGCGCGCTGGGGCCACTGTGGTTAACGTCTTCGCCTTGGGGCAATAGTTGGCCAGACGTCGATGGTGGATGAGCCCGATCAGGAAAGAGGAATCGTGTCAGTTGGATGTAAGAGTCGCCGGACCAAGGTCTGGCGCGTTGCGGCAGTGTTCGTCGCGACCGGCGCGCTGGCCCTGTCGGGTTGCGCGAAGAACGAGGACAGCGCCGCGCCGTCCACCACGACGACGGCCGCCTCGGCGTCGAAGGTCGAGACCATCGCCAATACCGTGCCCGAGGCCATCAAGTCGTCCGGCAAGCTCGTGGTGGGCGTGAACATTCCTTACGCCCCCAACGAGTTCAAGGACGAGACCGGCAAGATCGTCGGCTTCGACGTCGACCTGGTCAACGCGGTCGCCGCCACGCTGGGCCTGCAGGCCGAGTACCGCGAGTCCGATTTCGCGAAGATCATCCCGTCGGTGCAGGGCGACACCTTCAACATCGGGATGTCCTCGTTCACCGACACCAAAGAGCGTGAAGAAGCAGTCGATTTCGTCACCTACTTCTCGGCGGGCATCCAGTGGGCGCAGCCCAAGGGCGGGTCGATCGACCCGAGCAATGCGTGCGGCAAGAAGGTGGCCGTCCAGGCGACCACCACCGAGGAGACCGAAGAACTGCCCGCCAAGAGCAAGGCGTGCACCGATGCCGGTAAGCCGGCCATCGAGATCCTCAAGTTCGACAGCCAGGACGCCGCGACCAACGCCGTGGTGCTCGGCCAGGCCGACGCCATGTCGGCGGACTCGCCGGTGACGCTGTACGCCATCAAGCAGAGCAACGGCAAGCTGGAAACCGCAGGGGAGACCTTCGAATCCGCGCCCTACGGCTGGCCGGTGAAGAAGGGCTCGCCGCTGGCGCAGTCACTGGTGCAGGCGCTGCAGCACCTGATCGACAACGGCACGTACAAGCAGATCGCGTCCAACTGGGGCGTCGAGGCAGGCATGATCGACAAGCCGGTGATCAACGGAGCGATCAGCTGACGAACACCGACGTTCCAGCGGCTCCGTCGCCGATCGACGCGGTGCCCCTACGCCACCCGTGGCGGTGGGTGGGGGCGGCCGCGATCATCGTGGCGACCGGACTGTTCCTCTACGGTGCGGCCACCAACGATGCCTACCGCTGGTCGGTCTACCGCAAGTACCTGTTCGACGAGCGTTTGCTGGAAGGCGCGTGGAACACCTTGCAGCTCACCATCTATGCGATGGTGTTGGCGATCCTGTTGGGCATTCTCCTCGCGGTGATGAGGCTGTCGCCGAATCCGGTGTTCCGGTGGGTTGCCTGGGTTTTCCTCTGGGTGTTCCGCGGCACCCCGGTGTATGTGCAGTTGGTGTTCTGGGGCCTGTTCCCGACCATCTACAAGAACCTGCAGCTGGGTGTCCCGTTCGGCCCGACGTTCTTCACCTTCAACCTCCAGGCGTTGTCCATCCCGTTCCTGCTGGCGGTCATCGGCCTCGGTCTCAACGAGGGCGCCTACATGGCCGAAATCATCCGCGCCGGAATCTCATCGGTGCCCGAGGGGCAGTCCGAGGCGTCGACGGCGCTGGGCATGTCCTGGGGCATGACCATGCGGCGCACCGTGTTGCCACAGGCCATGCGGGTGATCATCCCGCCGACCGGCAACGAGGTCATCAGCATGCTGAAGACCACCTCGCTGGTGACGGCCGTGCCGTATTCCTATGACCTGTACGGCATCGCGGTCCGCGATATCGGCGGCCGGATCTTCGAACCGGTGCCGATGCTGATGGTCGCGGCCAGCTGGTATCTGCTGGTCACCAGCGTGCTGATGGTCGGCCAGTACTACCTGGAGCGGCACTTCTCGCGGGGCGCGTCGCGCAAACTGACCACCAAACAGCTTGAGGCACTGGCCAAAGCACAAGCCGGAACGGGTGGAATGTGACCGTACAAGACGCAACGTCGGCCGGACCCATGGTCAAGGCCGAACAGGTGTGCAAGAGTTTCGGCGCCCTGCACGTGCTCAAGGGCATCACCCTGGAGATCGGCAGGGGCGAGGTGCTGGTGCTGGTGGGGCCGTCCGGTTCGGGAAAGTCGACGTTCCTGCGCTGCATCAACCATCTGGAGCAGGTCAACGCCGGACGTCTGCACGTCGACGGTGAACTCGTCGGCTATCACGAGCGGGGCGGCAAGCTGCATGAGATGAGCCCCAAGGACGCCGCCAGGCAGCGCCGCGACATCGGCATGGTGTTCCAGCATTTCAATCTGTTCCCGCATCGCACCGCGCTGGAGAACATCATCGAGGCACCCATCCACGTCAAGGGTGTCAAGCGCGACGCCGCGGTGGCACGGGCCAAGGATCTGCTGGCGCAGGTCGGACTGGCCGACAAGGCCGAGGCGTACCCGGCTCAGCTTTCCGGGGGCCAGCAGCAGCGTGTCGCGATCGCACGGGCACTGGCGATGAGCCCCAAGCTGATGCTGTTCGACGAGCCCACGTCCGCACTCGACCCGGAACTGGTCGGGGAGGTGCTGGGCGTGATGAAGAACCTCGCGCGCGAAGGGATGACCATGGTGGTCGTCACCCACGAAATGGGTTTCGCCCGTGAGGTCGCCGACAAGGTGGTGTTCATGGACGCCGGTGTCGTGGTGGAAAGCGGTGCTCCGCGTGAGGTTTTGACCAATCCTCAGCACGAGCGCACGAAGGCCTTTCTGTCCAAGGTGATGTAACCGCGGTGCGCAGCTTGGCCGACCCGGCCGCGCCGCTGTGGCGGGCCGCGCAGGTGTTCAGGCTGCTCAGCTGGGTGTACGCCCTGGTGTTCCAGCTGTCGAAGAACGCCGAGTTGGACCGCCCAGTGCTCGCCTGGGTGCTCTTCGGGGTGCTGACCGTCTGGAATGTGGTGTGCGGGGTCGCATATCTGCGCGGGTTCGGCAGGCGCCGGGCCTGGGTGCTTGCCGAGGTGGCGGTGATGGTGGCGCTGATGGCCACCACCGCACTGGTCGCGTCGGCGGAGTGGACGTCGGCCAACCAGGCCTGGCCGACGACGTTGTGGGCCACCAATGCCGTTGTCTCCGCGGCGATTCTGGCCGGGCCGGTGGCGGGCATGGCCGCCGGCCTGATCGTGATGGGCACCGCGGCGGCACTCAAGGGGACCATCGCGGTGGACTTGGTGCGCACCCCGACCATCCTCATCGAACTGGCGGTCGGGCTGGCCGTCGGGATGGCGGCCACCACCGCGCGGCGGGCGCACGCCGAGCTGGAACAGGCGATCCGGCTCAGCGCGGCGCTGGCCGAACGGGAACGGCTGTCCCGGCAGGTGCACGACGGCGTCATGCAGGTGCTCGCGCTGGTGTCCCGGCGTGGCCGCGAGATCGGCGGCGAGACAACAGAATTGGCGGACGCCGCCGGCGAGCAGGAGCGTGCGCTGCGGCGGTTGCTCAGCGCTGCAGCGGGTGTGACCGACGGTGGAATAGGTGATTCCGTCACCGACCTCGGCGGCCTGTTGCGCCGATACGAGTCCGACCGGGTGGCGGTGAGCCTGCCCGCCACGGCGGTGTACCTCGACGCCCGGGTGGCCGATGAGGTGTTGGCCGCCACCGTCAACGTGCTGACCAACGTCGAGCGGCACGCCGGTCCGGGCGCGCGCGCCTATGTGCTGGTGGAGGATCTCGGCGAATCGGTCGTGGTGAGCGTCCGCGATGACGGTCCCGGCATCCCGGCCGGCAGGCTGACCCAAGCGGAGAATGAAGGGCGCGTCGGCGTGTCGAAATCCATCAGGGGCCGGATGCACGCACTGGGCGGCGAGGCCGTCCTGACGACGTCGGAGGGCGGGGGAACGGAATGGGAGCTGACGGTGCCCCGGGAACGGACGCCGTGATCACGGTGATGGTGGTCGACGACCATCCGATCTGGCGAGACGCGGTGGCCCGCGATCTGGCCGACGACGGATTCGAGGTGGTGGCGACCGCGGACGGGGTCGGGTCGGCCCGGCGCCGGGCGGGCGCGGTCACCCCCGATGTGGTGGTGATGGACATGCGCCTGTCCGACGGCACCGGTGCCCAGGCCACCGTCGAGGTGCTGGCCGTCTCGCCCGCGTCACGCGTCCTGGTGCTCTCCGCGTCCGACGAGCGCGATGACGTCCTGGAGGCGGTGAAGGCCGGTGCCACCGGCTATCTGGTCAAGAGTGCCTCCAAAGCAGAACTGGGGGAGGCGGTCCGGGCCACCGCTGCGGGCCGCGCGGTCTTCACACCCGGGCTGGCGGGTCTGGTGCTTGGGGAGTACCGGCGGATCGCGCAGAGCCCGCACGACGGTCCGGCCGGGCCCAGCCTGACCGACCGGGAGACCGAGATCCTTCGTCATGTCGCAAAAGGGTTGACCGCCAGGCAGATTGGTGAGCGGCTGTCGCTGAGCCACCGCACGGTGGAGAACCACGTGCAGGCCACATTTCGCAAGTTGCAGGTCGCCAACCGGGTCGAGCTGGCGCGCTACGCGATCGAACACGGTCTGGATCGCGACCCCGAAGTCGAGTAGTCCTACTCATCCGCTGCGGTGCCGGTCCGCGCGACGATGGCGGGCATGACCGAACCCCAGCAGGTCGCCGTCCGTCTCTCGGCCGAATTCGCCGCGATCGCCGGCCAGTTGACCCGTGCCTCCGCCGAGCTGCATGAACTGGGCCTGCGGCTCAACGGGCCGTCCGCGCACGCCGCGGCCCCGCAACCGGTGTACTGGCCCTATCCTCCGCAGCCCTACCCGATGGCTGCCCCCGCACCCGCCGCTGTGCCACCGCCGAAGCAGCAGAGCCCGCCGTCGAATTGGATCGGCAAGGCTTTGGCCGCCGCCGGGGTCGCCGTGACGTTGATCGGCGTCGTGCTGCTGGTGGTGCTCGCCGCGCAGGCCGGCCTGCTCGCGCCGCCGGTCCGGGTGGCCGCCGGTGCGGTGCTCGCGGCAGCCCTGCTCGGCTGCGCCCTGTGGCTGAGGTCGCGGCCCGGCGGCAGCGTCGGGTCGATTGCCCTGGCCGCCACCGGCATGGCCACCGCGTACCTCGATGTCCTCGCCGTCACCACGGTCTACCAGTGGTTGCCCGCGCCCGTCGGGCTGGTGCTGTCCGCGGTGATCGGTGGCGGCGGCTTGATGCTGGCGCGACACTGGGACACCGAGCAGTTGGCGCTCCTGGTCCTGGTGCCGCTGATCGTGCTGGCCCCGATCGTCGCGGGTGGCATCACGCTGTTGCTGGTGGGCTTCATGCTGGCGCTCTCGGCGGCGACGCTGCCGGTGCAACTCGGCCGGGACTGGGTATGGATGTCTGTTGCTCGCACGGTGGCCGGCAGTGCCCCGGTGCTGCTCGCACTGGTGGGCATCGCATTCGGCTCGGGCCGTGACGCGTGGCTGGCCGGTGCCTGCGCCATCGCCGCGGTGCTCTCGCTCGGATCGGCCCTGATGGTGTTGCCGCACAGCGGACATCGCGTCGGTGTCGCGCTGGTGGCTGCCATGGGCGCGCTGCCCGTGCTGGCGGTGGGCACGGCCACGACAGATGCGGTCGCCGCCGTGCTGGCCGCGGCACTGTCGGCCGTGGTGCTGGCGATCGTCATGGTCGCCGAACGGATTCCCGGGGTGACGACGCCGGTGCGGCAGGTGTGGACGGCGTTGTCGGCCGTGGCCGCTCTGGTGGCCGTGGGCGTCGGCTTCTCGGCGCCGGTCGCCGGACCGGTGCTGTTGGCGATGGCCGTGCTGGCGGCGGTCGCAGGGCGGCACAGTGTGGCCGCGCAGTGGTCGGCGGTGCTGTTCGGCGGATTCGGTGGGCTCCATCTGCTGGCGATGGCCGGGCCGGGCACCTTGACGTCTGGCACGGTGCTGACGGTGCCGGACGCTGTTTCGGTGCTTCTTTCCTGCACGCTGCTGGGCGCGTACGCCGTCGCGCAGTGCTGGTCGGCCCGTTCCCGGCTCGACAGCGATCTCGCGCGGCTGCTGCTCGGTGTGGCGGCGACCGTCCTGGTGTACGCGGTCACCGCGTTCACGGTGACCGCCGGAGTGCTGATCGCGGGTCCTGCCGGCGGCTTCCTGGCCGGGCAGATGGCGGCGACGATCTGCTGGATTGCGATGGCCGCGGCGTTGTTCGGCTACGCCGCGCGCCGGCCCCGCACGGATCGCTCCTTACCGATCGGCGCCGGGATGGCGCTGGTCGCCGCCGCGGTGACCAAGCTCTTCGTCTTCGATCTGGGCACGCTCGACGGCATGTTCCGGGTGGCTGCGTTCATCGTGGTCGGGCTGGTGCTGCTCGGCATGGGTGCGGGCTATGCGCGACTGTTGAGCCAGCAGGACCAGCAGCGGAACTGATGGCCTCTTTCTGGAATCATTCCAGAAAGACTGTCGTTGCCTCTTGCATGACTACTTCTACGCGCCGTACCGAAACCGACGTCAACGGATTCCAGGCTTCTGCCGAGCTGAGCGCTCATCTGCAGCATGTTCTGGTCGACATGATCGAACTGCATCTGCAGGCCAAACAGGCCCACTGGAATGTCGTCGGCACGAACTTTCGCGATCTCCACCTACAACTGGATGAGCTCGTCGACTTCGCCCGCGGGGCCAGTGACACGATCGCCGAACGTCTGCGGGCTCTGGACGCGGTGGCTGACGGCCGTTCCGACACCGTCGCTGCCACGACCACCCTGCCGGCATTCCCGGCCTATGAACGCAGTACCGCCGAGGTGGTGGACCTGGTCGCGACCCGGATCTATGCGGCGGTTCAGATGCTGCGCGACGTGCACGACGCCGTCGATCGGGAGGATCCGACCACCGCGGACATCCTGCACCAACTGATTGACGGGCTGGAAAAGCTCGCGTGGCTGATCAAGTCGGAGAACCGCAAGGTGTGACGCTTGCGCCGTCGATCGCGCGGGATATCTCAATATTGCACTGAGTGTCGTTAGCCGATCGGTGGTCGATTCCCGTTGTTCGGGCCGATCGCGGGTAGAGCCCCGTCCGGCGCTGGCAATCATGTTCGGCGGACTACCCACGCCCGCCGGTCGCTGAATCCGCGCCGCGCCGGCGCCTGCTGGGCACCATCCCGGCGTCGGGAGTGCGGATCCACGGAGGGGCTGTGACCGGCGGATGGGGTGAGAGTTAACGGAGGCGGCCTTGCGGAGGTGTGACCCCTCTCACATGTCAGGATTCGGCCCTGTGAGGTCGAACTTCGAGGGGGATGGGCAAATCTTGTCCACGCCGATGCGAAGGCGGATGTCCGCCGAACGGGCGACCGGAAATAAGAATTTGCCACGGCAGCATGTCCGGTCGTCGATTGAGTTCGTGAAGCGCACGGATCCGAGGTTCTGAACGGAAAACCCTGCTCCCGCTGTGATTTTGCTGTGATGTGAGTCACAAGTCCGTGATGTGTCACGTTGACTGCGGTGCGTGCGAGGCTTTGCCATAAGTCGACTAATGCGAATTCGCTAAGTTTCGAATGATTCGGCGGAGAATTTGCCCAAGTTGGTTAACTCGGAATGTGAAAAAAGCGTCAATAATTACTTCTGAGTAATTCCGAAAAAAACTGGCGCAACCGTCAATTTTCGAGCAACATCCTCCTCCTGACCTCGAATCACACTGCATCCGAACAGGAGTCACCATGGGTACGCCCGTACAGAAACCGATCAAAAGGGTTGCCTCGCGATGCGTAATAGCCGTGACTGCAACCGCGCTAATAGCCGGAGTGCCGGGGCAATTGTCCTTGCCAGCCCACCCGCATATCTCGTACGACATCGTCAACACCGCCGCGATCGAAGACCAGGCTTCGACGGTGGGAATCGCCGAGTCCTACCTCTATTACGAAGTGGCCAATGCCGCTACTGCCGCGCAAAGACAAACCATCATCAATCAGGCGCTCGACGCGTTGCAGTCGCTGGGCGTCAGCGATGTCCGGATCGCGATCCCCTGGAACACCGTCGAGACGGCGGACGGCAAGTTCAACTGGACCGTGCCGGACATGATCGTGGCCGAGGCGGAGAAGCGCGGTATGGGCATCCTCGCCTCGATCAGCCACGCACCGTCCTGGGCGGGCGGCGGCATCGGCAGCGCGCACCCCAGCACCGATCAGGCCGCCGCGCTCGCCACGTTCGCGTCCCAGTTCGCCGACTTCACCTCGGCGGTCGCCACCCGGTACTCGACCGGTCCGTTCGCGGGCGCCATCTCGTCGTACGAGATCTGGAACGAGCCCAACGGTGTACTCGAGTGGAACCCCTCGGACCCTGCGGCGTACACGGCGCTTCTGAAGGCGGCATACACCGCCATCAAGGCCGTGAACACCAACATCTCCGTCATCGGTGGCGTGGTGGGGGCCGGCTGGGGTATCCCCGGCCTGTCGGTTGATCCCGTGGGCTTCGTGGCGGGAATGTATGCCGCCGGCGCGAAGGGCTTCTTCGACGCGCTGTCGTTCCATCCGTACAGCCAGAGCCTGCCGTTCAGTTCCGGGGTCGGGGCCAACTTGCCCGGCGGCCTGTCGGCCGTCCAGCAGGTGAAGGCCATCCGCGATCTGATGGCGGTCAACGACGACGCGGGCCTGAAGATCTGGATCAGCGAATACGGCTACGCAACGGCGAACAGTTCCGATGCAGAGCAGTTGAAGCAGGCTCAGTTCATCGCGGATCTGGTCAACTACTGGCAGACCTTCCAGGGCGGCGGCCCGATCTTCCTCTACACCGCCCACGACACGTACCCGAACAGTTCGGTGGCCGAATACAACTTCGGGTTGTTCACCTACAACTGGGTGGCCAAGTACGCAGCCAACATCGTCAAGCAACTGGTGGCCAATCCGTCGGCAGTCATCAATTTCCCGACCACGCTGCCGGGACCGGTGGGCGCAGTGCTCAGTGCGTTGGCCCAGCAGGTCGCCGCGGCGGTCAACTCGATGGTCAACGCCGTCGCCGGGGTGGTCATGTCCCCGGTCAAGGCCGCCGTCACCGTCGCGAACTCGATCGCCAACGCCCTTGCCGCGCTGAAGAAGGCGCTGACGAAGACACCGAAAGCCGCAGTGGCCAAGTCGACCGCGGGCGCAGCGGCACTGAGCGTTGCCGTCTCGAAGGAGTCGGTCGAAGCGACGACGGCGGAGGCCGTGACCAACACGGGCACCACGATCACCACCAAAGCCACTGCCGCCGAGGCGGTCACCGGAGAGCCTGCCGCCGAGGCGCCGTCCATCTCGAAGGCGGATGCCCCGACGGAGCCGGAAGTGGTGACCGTTCCCGAGCCCGTCACGGAGCCCGAGCCCGTCACTGCGCCCGAGACGGTCGCCGAATCGGCAACCGCGACGGCACCGGAACCCGTCAAGACGGTGGCGGTCGGCACGACCGCCACCGAGGGCCAGTCCGCCACCGAGCAGTCCGCCACCGAGCAGTCCGCCACCGAGGACAAGCCGGCCGCCACGAACGGTTCGGGAGTGGATCGCCCGCGCAAGACGTGGCGTCACGGCAAGGTCCGCGGCACCAAGGACGACACCACCGGCTCGAGCAGTGCTACCGGTGCTGCGGACGGCGCAACTGCTTCCGGCCCGCGGGGGCACAAGCCGAAGCCGCGGGCGACCGCGGGTGTCGGGGCCTCCGAAGCGTCGTCACCGAAGGACTCGGACAACGGGAGCGGCGGGACCGCTGACTGAGACGAGGGGAATGCGAAGGGCCGCGAGCGATCGCGGCCCTTCGTATATCTCGAATCACGTTGTCACCGCCCGGCTTAGCGCAACAGGACGCCGCGGCCGCCTGTCGTCAGGTCTCCGGGCGTCGGTTTTGCGGGCATCGCCGACAGCAACCGGATCGGTGTCCTCCCACATTGCAAGATCAGGGGCCGGATCACCCGATTCTCCGCTGCTGTGGGCAAACATAGCCCGGCACCGCCGAACGATCTGGAGGCCAGGGCTCAAAGAAGCCGTGGATAAGTTTGCCAAAATTGCACATCGGCGTAGAAAACTGGCGCGGTCGCCGCTGCCTGCTGCCGATCCTTCCATCCGCAAGCGGCCCGTGTACCTGGGAAAATAGAGCATTTTGCCTGCTGAGACCGCTCTCAGGAAAGTCGCATGAGTGGCGGTGACGCTTTGCCATAACTCAGTTTATGAGAATGCAAACCACTATTTTCCGAGCGGTCAATTAGTTGCCAAAATCAGCTGCTCCGGGCTAAGTATTTCGGCCCAAATATTACCCTTGGGTAAGTTATGCAAATTGCCGTCAGCTCAGTTAATTTTCTTGCACTCTCAAGCACGAAACTGTGGTCAGAGGTACAGAAGAGTAGAGATGAGGCGGTTGCGATGTGGGGACACGTTCCTGGGTCGACACGCGGAGTGATGAAGCGTGCAGTAATCGGGTTGACCACCACGGCCATGATCGCCGCGGCCGGAAGCCATTTCGTCATGCCGGATGTGAAGCGGGTCGCGTCGTACGAAATTCTCAACGTCGCGGCCATTGATGAGGCTCCGTCGACGGTCGGCATCTCCGAGGGCGGGGACTTCTTCCACGACATCAACGACCAACTTCTCAAGCCGAACATCACCGCAGCAGAAATTGCCGCGATCCGTGCGGAGGTCGATCAGCGGCTCCAGTCGATGAAGGACATCGGCGTCACCAACGTGCGGGTGCTGGTGCCGTGGGCGAACATCGAACTGAAGGACCCCGATCTTCCTGGCGCCACCAGGAATTGGGCAGCAATGGACATGATCGTCAACGCCGCCAATGCCAAAGGTATGGGCATTCTCGGGGTACTGAACTCGACGCCGACGTGGGCCACGGAATCGTCGCCGGTCAACGGTCAGCCGAAGGACGTCAACGACTTTGCCGCCTTCGCCAAACAGGTCGCCTTGCGCTACGGCGACAAGATCAGCGCCTACGAAGTCTGGAACGAGCCGAACGCCTTCATTTTCTGGAATCCGGTGGACCCGGTCGACTACACCAAGATGTTGAAGGCTGCCTATACGAGCATCAAACAAGCGGCCGCGCAGCTCAATATCGACATCACCGTGATTGGCGGGGTGGTCGGTGCCGGGACGACGTTGGGCAACTGGACCATGAACCCCGTCGACTTCGTCAAGGCGATGTATAACGCCGGCGCGAATGGTTACTTCGACGCGCTGTCCTTCCATCCGTACGACTACTTCTCAATGTTCGGCTCCGGCAACTTCGCGGCCTCGCAGGTTCAAGCCCTGCGGGATCTGATGAATTCCTACCTCGCGCCGGGCCAGGAACAACTGAAGATGTGGATCAGTGAGTACGGTCTCCCGACCAATGTGGTGACAACCGCTGCCCAGCAGGCCTACATCGAGGACTTCATCAAAACCTGGCAGAACATCGCGGGGGCCGGGCCCATCTTCCTGTACACGCTGCTGGACAGTGCGGGAAAAACCGAGGACCTCCTCAACAATGAGGCGCATTTCGGGCTGTATTACGAGGACGGCACACCGAAACCCATAGCGCTCATCCTCAAGGAACTGATCAAGTCGTTGAAGCCGACGACGCCGACGACTCCGGCCAACCCCATCACTGCGGTGTTGACGGCGCTCGGACAGCTGATCGGCCAGATCTTCAGCTTCGTGCCGACGGTGATCAACACGATCGTGACGTCGGTGGTCGCCGCGATCACCCAGCTGTTCAGTGGGCTTGGCGGGCAGACCGCCGCCGCAACGGCTTTGAGTGCGGCCCGGACGAGCGTGGTCGACGGGGTCACCGCAGAGGATGCCGAGTCGGCGGCGAAGACCGGCGACGAGGTATCCGCGGAGAGCGAAGAGAAGGCCAAGGCCGGCGAATCCGAGGATGCGGAAGCGACGTCGACGGAGGCGGTCAAAGATGAGGCGACCACCGTCGAGGAAGTCGCCACGACCGAAGAGACGGTGACCGAAGAGACCGTGACCGAGGAGACCGCAACGGAGGAGGTTGAGACGGAGGAGACCGTAAAGACCCCCGCCGCAGAAGAATCCGCGACCGAGACGCCCGCCGCGGAGGAGACCGCGACGCCGACGGAGCCGGCGGAAGCCACGACGGATCCGGCCACCGGGGCCGGCACCGACACCACCGGCACAACGACGCCGGAGGCGACCACCAAGCCCGAGGCACCCGTCAAGGACGAGCCTGCCAAGGATGGGCCCGCCAAGGACGAGCCGTCCAAGCCTGAGTCCACCAAGCCTGAGTCCACCAAGCCGGAGTCGACCAAGCCCGAGTCCACGAAGCCGGAGTCCACGAAGCCGGACTCGACCAAGGGTGATTCGACCGGGGCATCGGCCGCGAACGGCGCCGGGGATGACGGCACCGGCACCAAGGCGACCCGCTCGGGCGGGAAGTCGGGCCATTCGGAGCACGGGACCAAGCCGAAGTCCGGGGACAAGCCGAGCGCCGGTGACAAGCCGCGCCACGGTGGGGCCGGTACCCCGTCGGCGACGTCGTCGCAGCGGGAGAGCGCCACAGCCAAAGCCGGCGCGTCGACACCGTCGGGAGCCGGCGGGTCCGAGTAGAAACCGAGGGGAAATGGAGGGCCGCGATGGTGCGGTCCTTCATTTTTCATGTCTGTATTGAGTGCCCTCGGTGAGATTCGAACTCACACTGCACGGGTTTTGAATCCGTTTCCTCTGCCAGTTGGGATACGAGGGCCAGCACTGGTGCGGACTCCCACCTTAGAGGATCGGCACGGGGCCTCCCGCACCTGCCCGACGCGCCCAGGTAACCCCGAGGTCGCTGATCGGCCGCACTCACGGAAGAATGGCCGCCATGACCGAAGCTTCCGCCCCGCGCCGTGTCCTCATCGCCGAGGACGAAGCACTGATCCGACTCGATCTGGCCGAGATGCTGAACGAGGAAGGTTATGAGGTCGTGGGCCAGGCCGGTGACGGCCAGGAGGCGGTGGATCTCGCCGAGAGCCTCAAACCTGATCTGGTGATCATGGATGTGAAGATGCCCCGCCGCGACGGGATCGATGCGGCATCGGAGATCGCTGCCAAGCGAATTGCGCCCATTGTCATCCTCACCGCCTTCTCGCAGCGTGAACTGGTCGAGCGGGCCCGCGACGCGGGCGCGATGGCCTATTTGGTCAAGCCGTTCTCCATCACCGATCTGATTCCGGCCATCGAGGTCGCCGTCAGCCGCTTCGGTGAGATTGCGGCGCTGGAACACGAGGTGGCCAACCTGACCGACCGGCTCGAGACACGCAAGCTCGTCGAGCGGGCAAAGGGTTTGCTGCAGGCAAACCAAGGAATGACGGAACCCGAAGCGTTCAAATGGATTCAGCGCGCGGCGATGGATCGGCGCACCACCATGAAGCGGGTGGCCGAGGTCGTACTGGAGACTCTGGACCCGCCTGCCGAAGAATCGCCGTCTGCCTGACCCACGCGGACGGCCCGGGTTAACACTGCGTTTCCGGTCCTGCGCTATCACCTGCTCGCGATACCGACGCGCCGTGGCCAATCGTTCAACATCACGCAACGCGGCGACCGTTTGGCTAGTGTCTACCCGAAGCATCAGCGAGCGGCCGACCTGCGACTCATCGCCGATGCCGTCGGAATCCATGACCCGGAGGTGAAGCGTGCGCAGTCGCGTGGCACGGAATGCATTTGCGCTCGGTGGCGCTGGACTGCTGGTACTCGGTATTGCCGGGTGTAACCAGTCCACTCCCGAACAGAGCACGTCGAAAGCCGACCTGAAGATCGTCGAACAGGTCCAGATCGACGAAAACGGCGCGGAGGTCAAGGCCGCCACGGGCGCCACCCCGGCGGATCCTGCGGGCGACGGCAAGGCCACCTGCCCGCCCGTCTCCATCGCGATGGCCGGGGCGCTCAACGGTCCCGACGCGGCGCTGGGTATCAACATCAAGAACGGCGTGCAGCTGGCGATCGACAAGCACAACGCTGCCAATCCGGGCTGCCAGGTGCAGCTCAAGCCGTTCGACACCGAAGGCGACCCGCAGAAGGCGACGGCCATCGCCCCGCAGATCGTCGACGACCAGTACACGATCGGCCTGGTCGGCCCGGCGTTCTCCGGCGAGACCAAGGCCACCGGCACCGTGTTCGACCAGGCCGGCCTCGTCGCCACCACGGCCTCGGCCACCAACCCGACGCTCAGCCAGAACGGGTGGAAGACCTTCTTCCGCGGGCTGGCCAACGACGCCGTGCAGGGCCCGTCGGTCGCCAACTACCTGAAGAACGCGTTGGGGTTCAAGAAGGTGTGCGTCATCGACGACAGCACCGACTACGGCCTCGGTCTGGCCACCGCGGTGCGCGAGACCCTGGGGCCCGTTGCGGACCCGGGCTGCAACATCTCGGTGAAGAAGGGCGACAAGGACTTCTCCGCCGCGGTGACGCAGGTCAAGGGCATCAGCCCGGACGCCATCTTCTACGGCGGCTATTACTCCGAGGCGGCGCCGCTGGTGCAGCAGCTGCGCGACGGCGGCTACACCGGGGTGTTCTCTTCGGCCGACGGCACGAAGGACATCGAGTTCGTCAAGCAGGCCGGCGAGGCTTCCAAGGACGCCATCCTGGCCTGCCCGTGCGGCCCAGCCACCGGCACGTTCGCCGAGGATTACAAGAAGAAGTTCAACGCCGACGCGGGCACGTACAGCGCGGAGGGCTACGACCTGGGCACCATTCTGCTCAAGGGCATCGACTCGGGTGCCATCACCCGGCCGGCGCTGCTGGACTTCGTGAAGACGTACAACGGTCAGGGCATCGCCCGCAACTACCAGTGGACAGACAAGGGTGAGCTCACCACCAACCTGATCTGGATCTTCAAGGTCCAGTAGGGAACTCACCAAAAGAACGCGTCCGGGACCCCGGTTCCGGACGCGTTCTTGTTCCAGACAACTTTTCGACCAGGAGCCCGCCACCGGATGACCCCCGATTGCATCGGTCAATACGTCTGCACCGCAGCCAATATCAACTTCAACGTCGACAACCTGGTGAACGGGTTCGGCCAGTTGACGATTGACGGTCTGGCGTGGGGGGCGATCTACGCACTGGTCGCGGTCGGCTACACCCTGGTGTTCGGTGTGCTGCGGTTGATCAACTTCGCTCACTCCGAGATCTTCATGCTCGGCATGTTCGGCGCCTATTTCGCGCTCGACATCATCCTCGGTTTCACCCCCAGCGGCACGCCCTACAACAAGGGCATCCTGTTGACGGTGCTGTACCTCGCGATCGCGATGGTGGTCGCCATGGTCGTGTCGGGCTCGGCCGCGGTCGGACTGGAGGTGGTGGCGTACCGGCCGCTGCGCAAGCGCAATGCGCGGCCGCTGACCTTCCTGATCACCGCCATCGGCATGTCGTTCGTGCTGCAGGAGTTCGTCCACTTCGTGCTGCCCAAGCTGATCAAGGGTTACGGCGGCAGTAACGCCCAACAGCCGATCATCTTGGTACAACCCAAGACTCAGTTCACGATCTTCGGCGCCACGGTGTCCAACGTGACCATCGTGATCGTGGTGTCCGCACTGGTGCTGGCGTTGTTGACCGATATCGCGATCAACCGCACCAAGTTCGGTCGCGGCATCCGTGCCGTCGCACAGGATCCGACGACGGCCACGCTGATGGGTGTGTCCAGGGAGCGGGTCATCATGACCACGTTCCTCATCGGCGGCTTGCTCGCCGGCGCCGCCGCGTTGCTGTACACGATGAAACTGCCGCAGGGCATCATCTACTCGGGTGGATTCCTGCTGGGTATCAAGGCTTTCTCGGCCGCGGTGCTCGGCGGTATCGGCAACCTGCGCGGCGCCCTGCTCGGTGGCCTCATCCTCGGCATCATGGAGAACTACGGCCAGGCGCTGTTCGGCACGCAGTGGCGCGACGTGGTGGCGTTCGTGCTGCTGGTGCTGGTGCTGCTGATCCGCCCGACCGGCATACTCGGTGAGAGCCTGGGGAAGGCGCGAGCATGAGCCATCAAGAGACAACCGGTTGGCGCCGCAACGTCCTGGCGCCAGGAGATGGCCTGCGCCGATGGTGGTCCGAGCTCGGCCGGCCGGCGAAATGGATCTTCGGGGCGCTGCTGTTCCTGATCGTCGGGCTCCTGCCGCTCTACACCCCCGGCTTCCTGGACACCCCGGGCATCAGTTTCGGCGGCACCATGGCGCAGTTCGCGATGATCGCCATCATCGCGATCGGCCTGAATGTCGTGGTGGGGCAGGCCGGTCTGCTCGACCTCGGCTATGTGGGTTTCTATGCCGTCGGCGCCTACACCGTTGCGCTGCTCACCAGCCCGGACAGCCCGTGGAACCAGGTCGGTGCGGAAGGCTTCTTGAGCAAGGATTGGGCGTGGCTGGCCTGCGTGCCGATCGCCATGGCCGTCACAGCGCTGGCCGGCCTCATCCTGGGCACCCCGACGCTCCGGCTGCGCGGCGACTATCTGGCCATCGTCACCCTCGGCTTCGGCGAGATCATCCGGTTGCTCGCCGACAACCTCACCGACGTCACCAACGGCCCGCGCGGACTCAACGAGATCGCCTACCCGAGGCTGGGGGAGAGTGAACATCTGCCCAATGGTGTGTTCTCCAGCGGTAATTCGACGGGCGACGCCAACTACGGCACCTGGTGGTTCTGGCTCGGTCTGGTGCTCATCATCATCGTCCTGCTGCTCGTCGGAAACCTGGAACGCAGCCGGGTCGGGCGCGCGTGGGTGGCCATCCGCGAGGACGAAGACGCCGCCGAGGTGATGGGCGTCAACACGTTCAAGTTCAAGCTGTGGGCATTCGTGATCGGCGCGGCCATCGGTGGGCTCTCCGGAGCGCTGTACGCCGGGCAGGTCCAGTACGTCGCGCCGCCGACGTTCAACATCATCAACTCGATGCTGTTCCTCTGCGCCGTCGTGCTCGGTGGCCAGGGCAACAAACTGGGCGTGGTGTTCGGCGCGTTCATCATCGTGTACCTGCCCAACCGCTTGCTCGGCGTGCACTTCCTCGGGATCAACCTGGGCGACCTGAAATATCTGTTCTTCGGTCTGGCGCTGGTGGTCCTGATGATCTTCCGGCCGCAGGGCCTTTTCCCGGTGCGTCAGCAGTTGCTGAGCTACGGCAAGGCCGCGCGCGGTCTGCTCCGCAAGGCCGACGATTCGAAGGCGGCAGCGTGACCAGCCCCGAGATCGACGCGGAAATCGACGAGGAGAAGGCCGCGCTGCACCGTGACGTGAACGCGGCCGAGGGTGAGAAGCTCTTGGAGACAAAGGATCTCACCGTCAAGTTCGGCGGCCTGACCGCGCTGGACTCGGTGTCCTTCGACATCAAGCGTGGCGAGATCCTCGGTCTGATCGGTCCCAACGGGGCGGGCAAGACCACCTGTTTCAATGCGATCACCGGTGTCTACCGGCCCAGTTCGGGCAGCGTCACGTTCGACGGCGCCCCGCTGGGCAAGATCAAACGGCACGAGATCACCCGCCGCGGCATCGCCCGCACCTTCCAGAACATCCGGCTCTGGGGTGAGATGACCGCCCTGGAGAATGTGGTGGTGGGTACCGACGCTCGGCACAAGACGTCGGTACCCGGCGCGCTGGTGCGCACCCCGCGGCATCGGCGCGAAGAAAAGGACGCCATCGAGCGGGCCGCGGCGCTGCTGCAGTTCGTCGGGATCGCCCACCGCGGCGAGGAGAAGGCCAAGAACCTGCCCTACGGCGACCAGCGCCGACTCGAGATCGCCCGCGCTCTGGCCACCGAACCCAAGTTGCTGTGCCTGGATGAACCGGCGGCCGGCTTCAACCCCAGCGAGAAGGCCGCACTCATCGACCTGATCCGGGCCATCCGCGACGACGGCTACACCGTGCTGCTCATCGAACACGACATGCGCCTGGTCATGGGGGTCACCGATCGCATCGTGGTGCTCGAGTTCGGCCGCAAGATCGCCGACGGCTTGCCGGCGCAGATCCGCGAGGATCCCAAAGTCATTGCCGCCTATCTGGGAGTGCCCGATGACGAGCTCTGAGCCCACGGAACCCGATCCGCGCCCGATTCTGCTCGAGGTGCGCGACGCCGTCGTGCACTACGGCAGAATCCAAGCGCTGCACGGTGTTTCACTCGTCGTCCGGGAGGGGGAACTGGTCACGCTGTTGGGCTCCAACGGCGCGGGTAAGACCACGATGATGCGGGCCATCTCCGGGCTGCGTCCCCTGAGTTCCGGGTCGGTGTGGTTCGACGGCCAGGACATCTCCAAGGTCAAGGCGCACCAGCGGGTCACCCAGGGTCTCATCCAGGCGCCGGAGGGCCGCGGCGTGTTTCCCGGCATGACCGTCGTCGAGAACCTTGAAATGGGTTGCTACGGGCGCAAGTTCGATTCCAAGCATGATCACGACGAGCGCCTGGACTGGGTGATGACGACCTTCCCGCGCCTCGCCGAACGGCGCAGCCAGGTCGGTGGCACCCTGTCCGGCGGCGAACAGCAGATGCTGGCGATCGGCCGCGCGCTGATGGCCAGGCCGAAGGTGCTTCTGCTCGACGAGCCGTCGATGGGTCTGGCGCCGATGATCATCTCGCAGATCTTCCGGATCGTCTCCGAAATCAACAGTCAGGGCACGACGGTGCTGTTGGTCGAGCAGAACGCGCAGCAGGCGCTGAGCCGCTCCGACCGGGCCTACATCCTGGAGACCGGGGCCGTGACGCGTACCGGTGACGCTCGTGACCTGTTGAAGGATGACAGCATCCGGGCCGCGTACCTCGGGGTGGCCTGACCGCACAGGGTGGGAAAAGAAAACTCACATCTTCCCACAGCTTCCTCATGGCTTGCACTGAATTCCAACCGCGAGAATAGGTTTCGGTTGGGACTTAGTGAATGGAGCTCGAGATCCAATGAACAGGTGCATCAATTTGGTGGCGAGTTCGGCTGTTTTGGCTGGTCTCGCTGCTGGGGCGCTCGGCGCCGGTGCCGGAGTGGCGACCGCGGCACCGCAGTGCCCGCCGGGCGCACAGAACTGCCAGGGTGGCGGCCCCGGTGGTCAGGGCGGACGGGGCCCGCAGGACAACGGTCCCGGCGGCCGTGGCGACAACGGCCCGGGCAACAACGGTCCAGGTGGGCGCGACAACGGACCCGGCAACAACGGTCCTGGGAACAACGGCCCGGGTGGCCACGACAACAACGGCCCCGGCAACAACGGTCCTGGTGGCCACGACAACAACGGCCCCGGCAACCGCGGGCCCGGCGGTGACCAGCATGACGGCACCCCCGGCTGGCATCCCGACCGACCGCCGGCGCTCCCGCCCGGTGTGTTCGATCGGCCCGCGCCGCGTGATGGCGATCCGGCCTGGGGTTGGGGTCCCGGTCAGGGCAACGTCCCGAACTGGGCGCACTCTCGTCCCGGCGCGCCGTGGTGGGCGCCGTTCGCGCGGGTGTATTGGTCGGATGTGCGCAACTCGTGGGGCTTCTGGTGGGGTCCTTTCTGGTTCCCCGCTTACTGATTGAGCGCTGAACGTGAGCTCGTGTGCGTGAATCCGCAAGGATGTGGCGCGCGAGCTCACGTTCGTGCCGAAATGCGGGTTTACACTCCCGATCGTGAGTGATCGCATCTCGGTCGTGATCGCCGAGGATTCCCTACTGGTCCGTGACAGTGTCACGCGCTCGTTGTCCACCGTTCCCGAGGTCGACGTCGTCGGCGTCGCCGCGGACTACGACACCGCCGCCGAACTCGTCGCCTCGCACCGCCCGACGATTCTGATGACCGATGTGCGCATGCCACCCACCGCCACCGATGAGGGGATCCGGTTGGCGCGGTCGTTGCGCACGACGCACCCGGATGTCGGGGTGATCGTGCTGTCCAACTACGCGGAACCCGGGTATGCGGCGGGTCTGCTGGAAGGCGGCACCGCGCGGCGCGGCTATCTGCTCAAAGAGCGGGTGGCGCATTTCGACGAACTCGGTGAGGCCGTCCGGCAGGTCGCCGCCGGTGGGACGGTGCTGGACCCACTGGTGGTCGAAGCGCTGCTCGCACAGCCCCGTTCGGCCACCACGTTGAGCCGGCTCACGCCCCGCGAACGCGAGGTCCTCAGCGAACTGGCGACAGGGTTCAGCAACCGCATCGTCGCCCAACGTCTGGTGCTGTCCCAGCGCGCCGTGGAAAAGCACATCAACGCGATCTTCGCCAAGCTCGAATTGACCGTCGACGACGGGGTTGACCGGCGGGTCAAGGCCGTCCTGATGTTCCTCGACGACCGCGGGACGGGCTGAGCGTGCACGCCGCGAAATCCGAAAGTAGTGGTGTGTACACCCTCGTGCCGAGCAAATCCGCCGGGCACGATGGCGTGGTGGCTGGAGAGCAGGTTCGTGTCTGGGTCGTAGACGACCAAGCCAGCTTCCGTCGTGCCACCGCTGCGACGTTGGCGGCAATGGACGATTTCGTGATGGCCGGTGAATGCGAAACGGGCGAGACCGCCGTCGAGCAGATGCGCAGCGGCGACGGCGATATCGTCTTGATGGACATCCACATGCCCGGCATCGGCGGTATCGAGGCCACCCGGCAGATCTGTTCGACGCGAACAGATCTGATGGTTGTGTTGATGTCGACCTACGACGTCGAAGATCTTCCCGCCGCGGCCGCGGACTGCGGCGCCGCCTCCTATCTGCACAAGGAGCGGCTGAGTCCGGACCTGCTGAGGCGGATATGGCGAGCCGCCGGCTGAGCCTCGGATCCGCGACGCTTTCGGTGCCGCGGTGGGAGGCGCCGAGGATTCTCATCAACGGCATCACCCGGACCCAGTCGCCCCTCGACCGGGATCTGGTCCTGCGCTTTCAGGACGAACGCTTTCAGGTTTTTCTCGTCGGCCACTTCGCCATGTGGTTCGGCGCCGGTGTGTTGATCCCGGCCGTCCAATACATCTGGATGCAGCGGTCGTTCTGGTTCCTGGTGCTCGGCGGCATCTCGGTCCTGCATTCCGTCGCGATCGTCGTCGCCATCTGGCTGGCCCATCGCAAGCGGTATGAGCAAGCCATCGCCGTGGTCTGCGTGGGCAACTGGATCGGTGTTCTGGTGGTCGTCTACGTGTCCCCACCGACGCTGTCGGTGATGGCGGTCACCGCGATGCTGCCCGCCGCCTTCGCCGAGCCGTACCTGCGATGGAAAACCGGGTTGGCCTACGCCGGAATGACCGGCGTCTGCATGATCGTGGCCGGCATGCTGGCCCGCTTCATTCCGCCCAACGACGCCGTGCGGCACGCCACGCAGTGGGTGGAGACCTCGTTCGTCGTTGTCGGACTGGGTATCACGGGGCTGAATCTGATGGCGATCGTGTGGCACAACGCGGCGGCGCTGCGGACGTCGCAGGCGCATCTGGCCGAACGGGCGGTGGAGCTCGCGGCATCGCGCACCCGCCTCAGCACCGCAGCCGACGAAGAGCGCCGCCGTATCGAACGGGATCTGCATGACGGCGCCCAACAGCATCTGGTTGCGCTGTCCGTTCTGATCCAGTTGGCGCGCACCGCCGATCAGGACCGCTATCAACCGCTGCTGACCGAAGCTGCCGAATTGGTGGACACCGCCATCGGCGAGATCCGCAGGCTTGCCCATGGGATCTATCCGCCCCTGCTGCTCAGTGGAGGGCTCACCGAGGCGCTGCCCACGCTGGCATCACGCGCCGCCGTGCCCGTGCGCCTGGATCTGCAGGGCATCGGCCGCTATCAGTCCGCCGCCGAGGGCGCGCTGTACTACTGCTGCAGCGAGGCGTTGCAGAACGCGGCCAAACATGGCGGGCCGGACACCACGGTGGCCATCATCGGTCGCGCCGACGGGGACACGCTGACGCTCGAGATCGCCGATACCGGGCCTGGATTCGACCGGACCACCGCCGGCATGGGACTGACCAACATGGCGGACCGGCTTTCGGCGATCGGTGGGCAACTGGTGATCGACACCGGGCTCGGTCGTGGCACCCGCATCATCGCCACGGTCGACATCCGGGACCCCCGCTAGGGGTGTACACACCACCGCCGATCGTGTTGCGCGCACGGTAGCCCTGGCGGTTCCGACGCAGCAGGATGGCACTACAGCTTCGAAAACAATTGGCTCGCACAAGGTTCTGACCACGGGGGTTCGAATGTCGAGTACCGCTTTACCTACCGGCACGGTGACGTTGTTGATGGCCGACATGGAGGGGTCCACCCGGTCCTGGGAAATCCAGCCCGATGCGATGGCGGCGGCCGTGTCCGCCATGGACCGCGCGCTTGCGGAACTCGTCGATACCCATCGCGGGGTGTGCCCGACCGCGCAGGGTGAAGGCGACAGCTTCGTCGTCGCCTTCACCCGCGCCAGCGATGCGGTTGCCTGCGCGCTCGCGCTGCAGCAGGCCGTGCTCGCACCCATCCGTCTGCGAATCGGCCTGCACACCGGCGAGATTCAGTTGCGTGACACGGGCAACTACATGGGGCCGACGATCAACCGGACCGCCCGGCTACGCGATATCGCGGTGGGCGGCCAGACG
Source organism: Mycobacterium sp. P2_H7 (assembly GCF_056403275.1). Taxonomy (NCBI): domain Bacteria; kingdom Bacillati; phylum Actinomycetota; class Actinomycetes; order Mycobacteriales; family Mycobacteriaceae; genus Mycobacterium; species Mycobacterium sp. P2_H7. Next base: position 522,701 of record NZ_JBFUFU010000009.1, read on the forward strand.
CTGATGTCGGGGACGACGTCCGATCTAGCGGGCGACGTGCTGCCCGACGACGCGTGGCTCATCGACCTGGGTCGCCACCCGTTGCGTGATCTACCTCGTCCGGAGCGGGTGACCCAACTGTGCCACCCCAGTCTTTCCACCGACATCCCGCCGCTACGCGTCGACCGAGACCACTCCTTGCAGTGGCGCCCAGTCCAACTCACGTCCTTCGTGGGTCGGGCCCGTGAGCTCGCGGAGATCGCCAAGGTGCTGGAGGGTTGCCGGTTGCTCACCCTCGCCGGAGCCGGTGGCGTCGGCAAGACGCGCCTGGCGCTCGAGGCAGCCGAGCGCACGGCCGATCAATACCGCGACGGAATCCGGTGCGTGGATCTCGCACCGGTGACCGACCCGGACCTGGTGGCGCATGCCGTCGCTCAAGCGCTCGGCGTGTCCGATCCGCGGGGGCGCCGTGCCACCGCGGATATGGTGACGCGCAACATCGGTGACCGTAGCCTGCTCCTGGTCGTGGACAACTGTGAGCACCTGCTGGACGCCGGCGCCGCCCTCGTCGGGAGCGTGTTGCGGTCCTGCCCGAACGTCACCGTGCTGGCGACCAGCAGGGAGCAGTTGGCGGTGGGCGGTGAACAGGTGTGGCGGGTGCCGTCCATGTCACTGGACGACGACGCCATCGAGTTGTTCGCCGATCGCGCGCAGCGTGCCCTCGCCGACTTCAGCCTCGACACCCATGGCGCCGTGGCGGTGCGGGAGATCTGCCGCCGACTCGACGGCATGCCGCTGGCGATCGAGCTGGCCGCCTCGCGGGTGCGCGCCCTCACGCTGGACGAGATCATCGACGGCCTGGATGACCGGTTCCGCCTCCTGACGGGTGGTGCCCGGACGGTGGCGCGCCGCCAGCAGACCCTGAAGGCCTGCATCGATTGGTCCTACACCCTGCTCAGCGAGCACGAAAAAGCCGTCCTGCGAAGGCTTTCCGTCGTGCCCGGCGGCGGGTTCGACGTGCATACCGCCCGGATGGTGGCGGCCGGTGGGGACGTGGCGGCCTTCCAGGTGATCGACCTGCTCATGTCGCTCGTGGACAAGTCGCTGCTCGCGGCCGAAACCCGTTGTGGGCGAACGCGGTACCGCCTCTCGGAGACGATGCGCGACTACGCCCGCGAGCGGCGCGCCGAGAAGGGCGAGCCGGACTCGGTGCCAGTGTCGCCGGTCAGGTGCTAACGCGCGACGATCACCGACGAGCCGTGTCCGAACAGCCCCTGGTTGGCGGTCACGCCGACCGTGGCGCCATCGACCTGCCGGCCCATCGCCTGGCCCTTGAGCTGCCAGGTCAGCTCGCACACCTGCGCGATGGCCTGTGCCGGGATGGCTTCGCCGAACGACGCCAATCCGCCGGAGGCGTTGACCGGCACCCGGCCGCCGAGGGCGGTGGCGCCGCTGCGCAGCAGCGCCTCGGCTTCACCCTTGGCGCACAGGCCGAGGTGTTCGTACCAATCCAGTTCCAGCGCGGTGGACAGGTCGTACACCTCGGCCAGGCTGACATCTTCCGGGCCGATTCCCGCCTCGGCGTAGGCGGCGTCGAGGATCTGGTCCTTGAACACCCGCTCCGGCGCGGCCACCACGGCCGTCGAGTCGGTGGCGATGTCCGGAAGTTCGGGCAGATGCTGGGGGTAGCGCGGCGTCACCGTGCTGATCGCGCGGACCGACGGGACACCCTCAAGGGAGCCGAGATGCTTCTCCGCGAACGACTTGCTGGCCACGATCAGTGCGGCCGCGCCGTCGGAGGTGGCGCAGATGTCCAGCAGGCGCAGGGGATCGGCGACCACAGGGCTGGCGAGCACGTCCTCGACGGTGGCTTCCTTGCGGAAGCGGGCGTTCGGGTTACCCAGGCCGTGCTTGGCATTCTTGACCTTGACCTGGGCGAAATCCTCCAGGGTGGCGCCGTAGAGGTCCATCCGGCGCCGTGCCAGCAGGGCGAAGTACACCGGATTGGATGCGCCGATCAGGTGGAACCGCTGCCAGTCCGGGTCGTTCTTGCGCTCGCCCCCGACCGGAGCGAACGCACCCTTGGGGGTGGTGTCGGCGCCGATGACCAGCGCCACATCGCAGAACCCGGCCAGGATGTGCGCGCGGGCGCTCTGCAGCGCCTGCGAACCACTGGCGCAGGCGGCGTAGCTCGACGAGACCGGCACCCCGTTCCAGCCCAGTTTCTGGGCGAACGTCGAGCCGGCGATGAAACCGGGATAGCCGTTGCGGATGGTGTCCGCGCCGGCGACCAGCTGAATCTGACGCCAATCCAAACCGGCTTCGGCCAGCGCGGCTCGTGCCGCCACGACGCCGTATTCGGTGAAATCGCGGCCCCATTTGCCCCACGGGTGCATTCCCGCGCCGAGGATGTAGACGGGTTCACTCATTTCGCGATCCTCCAGGCGTGCGTGATCCGCTCGACGCCCTCGGCGTCGGTGAACAGCGGCATGGTGGTCAGTTCCATCTCCATGCCGACCTTCAGGTCGGCGGCCAGGGTGCCCTCGACCACCTTGCCCAGCACGATCAGGCCCTCGTCGGCCAGTTCCACCGCGGCAATCGCGAACGGCTCGAACGGATCTGAGGCCGGGTACGGCGCGGGCGGGGCGTAGCGGTTCTCGGTGTAGCTCCACACCGTGCCGCGCCGTGACAGCGGAACCTGCTCGAGCACGTCGCTGTCGCACGCCGGGTTGGGGCAGTTGTTGGCCCGCGGCGGGAACACGTAGGTGGCGCACTGCGGGCACTTGGCCCCGATCAGATGGGCGGCGCCGGCGTCGTCGGTGGCGAACCACCCTTCGACCGCGGGCTGCGAGGATGCTGCTGGCACGAGCGTCAGCGTACCCAGAACGGGCACAAAACTGAAACGTGTTGCAGTTTGGCGGTCAGGGTCCGGGTCAGGTGACCGGAACGACCGGACCGACTGCCACGGGCACGGTGGCACTGCCCCGAGCCCTGTTGAACGGACTGTACGGCGGCCATTCGTTGAAGGGGTCGTTGATCAGAGCTCTCACCAGGTTGCCGAGTGTTGCGTCGACGATCAGGTCCCGGATCTGCTCGGGGCCGTGGAAGTGGGCGGCGGCGTTGGTCTCGACCGCGGTGAAAACAATGCGGTACGTGAAGTTCGGTGTGGTCAGCGCAAACTCTGACGGGGTGTAGGTATAGGTGTAGGTGCCGTCGCCATGATCGGTCAGTGCGGTAGTGCCGTAGGCCGACGACGCGGTGTACTCGATGGTCAGCGGGTCGCCGTCGATATCGGAGATGGCGAGCTGGCCGGTGTAGGTGCCGTCGGTGTTCTTGGTCGGGGTGGAAGAGGTGACCGTGGGGGCGGTGTTGTTGAACGTCTTTGTGATCCATGCCTGGATGCCGAGGACGAAGGAGTTCAGTGGATTCGTCGCGGCGGTGGACAGGCCCGCGGCCTTGGTGGTCGCCAACGTGGGAGGCGTCGGCCCCACCGGGATGTCGACTCGGAGTTTCGCGGTGCCCCACTCCTTCGAGGCGTAGGGCCTTAGGCCGAACAACGCCAAGACGACGGGCGGGGAGTCGGCGAAGAGGGACGCCCGCAGCTGTCCGAAGCCGTGGAAGTGGCTATCGTAATTCGTTTCCACGGTCTCGAAGAACAAACTCGCGACGTAGCCCGGTGTGGACAACGCATAGGCAGCAGGCGTGAACGTGAAGCTGCCGTCCGCGTTCAGCGTGTTGAGGCCGGCCGAGTTGACTTGCAACGGAACCGATATCGCGAGCGGATCCCCGTCGGGATCGCTGGCGCTGACCTGACCGGTCCAGGTGCCGTCAGCGTTGTGAGTGGGCTCAGAGACGGTGATCGTCGGCCGCTTGTTGAGGTACTTCTTCTGGTACGTCGCGAGGGCCCGCTGAAAGTGGTTCGCCAGCGTGGTGAGCGGATCGGTCGCGGTGGCCGGAGCGGCAGTCGCCCTCGCGGCCGGCAGGGCGGCCACTTTCGGCGCCGCGCTCACCCGGGAGTCCGTGGTCTGAACGGTCCGCGGTGCGCTGCCCGCTACGACGGCACGCTTAGGGATCGTGACGGCGTCGCCGTCATCTGAGCTGTCGGTTTCCGGCGATGCGGACGTTGCAGCCGAGGTTGCCTGGCGGTCGGTACCGCGCCGGGGCTTCTTCTTCGGCGCGGAGGTGGCCTTCGAGGTGGATGCCACCTTCGGCGTGGAGGTCGTGTCGCCCGCCGGCGTAGGTGCGGGCGATGTACTGATGCCCTTGGGGCCTGCGGCGGTATCGGCGGACTTCGTCGACGTATCCGAATCCACTTTCTGGTGCGTGCCGGCCGACGCCGACGTTCCCGATGACTCCTCGGTGCTTGCGCTGGCGACGCCGGCGCCGCCGGTCAACGCCGCGCCGACGCCCAATGTGATCGCACCGGCGCCGAGCCAGACGGTGACGGGAAGTGGGGTTGCTTTCGATCGATGCCGGCCGGCCATGGAGGCTCCTCGAGTCTATGAATTGACTGTGAAGATAATTACCAGGCGCAGCCCGGCCTTCCAAGGGATTTCGGGACCTCGATTCGTTGCCGCTTGCGGTCTCAACAAATGTCGTTTGTGGTGGCAACGAAACCCGCCGCCACGGTCGGCTGGCCCGGGGCCACCGAGACGTCGGTGGCGGAGCATAGGGTGAACGCCGTGAGTTCAACCGCGACGGAAACCAAGCCCACCTTGATGCTGCTGGACGGCAACTCACTCGCGTTCCGGGCGTTTTACGCACTGCCCGCCGAGAACTTCAAGACCCAGGGCGGGCTCACCACCAACGCCGTGTACGGGTTCACCGCCATGCTGATCAATCTGCTGCGCGACGAGAAGCCCAGTCACATCGCCGCCGCCTTCGATGTGTCTCGCCAGACGTTCCGCAAAGAGAAATACCCCGAGTACAAGGAGGGGCGGTCGGCGACCCCCGACGAGTTCCGGGGCCAGATCGACATCACCAAAGAGGTGCTCAACGCGCTGGGCATCACGGTGCTGGCCGAAGAGGGTTTCGAGGCCGACGACATCATCGCCACCCTGGCCACCCAGGCCGAAGACGCCGGCTACCGGGTGCTCGTGGTCACCGGTGACCGGGACTCCCTGCAGCTGGTCAGCGATGACGTCACCGTGCTGTATCCCGTCAAGGGCGTCAGCGAGCTGACCCGCTTCACCCCGGAGGCTGTCCAGACCAAGTACGGGCTCACGCCCACCCAGTACCCGGACTTCGCCGCGCTGCGGGGCGACCCGAGTGACAATCTGCCGGGCATCCCGGGGGTGGGGGAGAAGACCGCCACCAAGTGGATCGTCGAGCACGGCTCGCTGCAGACGCTGGTCGACAATGTCGATCAGGTCAAGGGCAAGGTCGGGGATGCGTTGCGGGCCAACCTGTCTCACGTCATCCTCAACCGCGAGCTGACGGAGCTGGTCAAGAACGTGCCGCTGCCGCAGACCCCGGACACGTTGCGGATGCTGCCGTGGGACCGTGACCACATCCACCGGCTGTTCGACGACCTGGAATTCCGGGTGCTTCGTGACCGGTTGTTCGACACCCTGGCCTCGGCCGATCCCGAGGTCGATCAGGGTTTCGAGGTGCGCGGCGGAGCCCTGGCTCCGGGTGAATTGGCGGCGTGGCTATCCGAGCACAGTCTGGGCAATCGTTTCGGGATCGCCGTGGTCGGTACCCATCTGGCGTTCGACGCGGACGCGACGGCACTGGCGATCGTGGCCAACGACGGCGACGGCCGTTACATCGACACCACCACCCTGCACCCCGACGACGAGACCGCCCTGGCGTCCTGGTTGGCCGACCCGGGCCCGCCCAAGGCCCTGCATGAAGCCAAGCTGGCCATGCACGACCTCGAGGGGCGCGGCTGGAAGCTGGCGGGCGTCACCTCCGATACCGCGCTGGCGGCCTACCTGGTGCGGCCGGGACAGCGTAGCTTCGCTCTCGATGACCTGTCGCTGCGCTACCTCAAGCGTGAGCTGCGCGCGGAAAATGTTGAACAGCAGCAGCTTTCATTGCTCGACGACAACGATGGCGTCGACGAACAGGCGGTCCAGGCGGTACTGCTGCGGGCCGGCGCCGTGATGGACCTTGCCGACGCCCTCGATGAGGAGTTGGCTCGCATCGACTCGTCGTCCCTGCTGGGCCGGATGGAACTGCCGGTGCAGCGGGTGCTGGCCGAGCTGGAACACACCGGCATCGCCGTGGACATCGCGCATCTACAGGAGCTGCAGAGCGAGTTCGGGGACCAGATCCGCGACGCCGCCGAGGCCGCCTACGCGGTCATCGGCAAGCAGATCAACCTCGGCTCACCCAAACAGCTGCAGGTGGTGCTGTTCGACGAGCTCGAGATGCCCAAGACCAAGAAGACCAAGACCGGCTACACCACCGACGCGGATGCCTTGCAGGGCCTTTTCGACAAGACGGGTCATCCGTTCCTGCAGCACATGCTGGCCCACCGGGACGCCACCCGCCTGAAGGTCACCGTCGACGGTCTGCTCAATTCGGTGGCCTCCGACGGCCGCATCCACACCACGTTCAACCAGACCATCGCGGCCACGGGACGGTTGTCCTCGACGGAACCCAACCTGCAGAACATCCCGATCCGCACCGAGGCGGGCCGCCGCATCCGCGACGGTTTTGTCGTCGGCCCCGGATACACCGACCTCATGACGGCCGACTACAGCCAGATCGAGATGCGGATCATGGCGCACCTGTCCCGCGACGCGGGTCTCATCGAGGCCTTCAACACGGGTGAGGACCTGCACTCGTTCGTGGCGTCGCGGGCATTCGACGTCCCCATCGACCAGATCGACGCCGAGATGCGCCGCCGCGTCAAGGCGATGTCCTACGGCCTGGCCTACGGGCTGAGCGCCTACGGGCTGTCCTCGCAGCTGAAGATCAGCACCGAAGAGGCCAAGACCCAGATGGAGCAGTACTTCGACCGGTTCGGCGGCATCCGCGACTACCTGCGCGACGTCGTCGATCAGGCCCGCAAAGATGGTTACACCTCAACGGTTTTGGGACGCCGGCGGTATCTGCCCGAACTGGACAGCAGCAACCGCAATGTCCGGGAGGCCGCCGAACGCGCCGCGCTCAACGCCCCGATCCAGGGCAGCGCCGCCGACATCATCAAGGTCGCGATGATCAACGTCGACCAGGCGATCAAGGCCACGGGCCTGCGTTCGCGGATGCTGCTGCAGGTGCACGACGAACTGCTGTTCGAAGTGGCCGACGGGGAACGGGAAACGCTGGAAGCGCTCGTCCGGGAGCATATGGGCGGCGCCTACCCGCTGGACGTCCCGCTGGAGGTCTCGGTCGGGTACGGGCGCAGCTGGGATGCCGCGGCGCACTGACGCCGTCGGGTAGCCGGGTGTTCACCGCGAATTCAAGGTCGCGGGCCGACACGGGTAGTGCGGTACTCGTGGCGTAAACCGTTGTCGCGGTTAGCGTCAGGTCATGGTCAACGAAGCCGGTAGCGCCGAGTTCGCCTTACCACCGGCTGCCCTGAGTCAGTGCACGCGGTAGTTGGCCAGCCAGCCCAGCGCCGGTGCCGAGGCCCGCGCGCCGTGCACCCAGTACGCCTCCTCGTTGAGCAGGGCCTGCACCCGCGCGTCGCCGAACCCACGATCGATCCGGTCCCGGACGAACGCGAGCTCCACCACCTGGGCGGAGAAGTCCCGCACGGCCTTCCCGTCGCGCTTGCCGCTGTGCCGGGTGACCTCCGCGATGGCCTGTTTACGGGTCCGCAGTGAGCCCAGCCAGCTCGCCTCGTTCGCGGTGATCAGGCCTGCGGACACCATTCCGGGCAGTTTCTCGGCGACCACCCGCTGCTCCCGGCGGCGACTGTGCACGCCCAGGACGATCGCCAGCGCGAAGATCGGCACCATCCAGAGCAGGTACACCGCGAAGTAGGTCTCGATACCCAGCAGGGAAGACCCGTTCCACAGCATGTGCATGACCACCGCGGCCGCGTACCCGAGGACGACGCACGCCACCTTGCCGAGGCTGGAGCGCTGTTTGAGCGCGAAGTACACGCCGATACCGGTGAACGTGGTGAACAACGAGTGGGCGAACGGGGCCATCACCAACCGCAGGGCGGCGGTCAGCAGCGAGCCGGCCACCGACTCCCCGTTGGCGATGTAGAGGATGTCCTCCAACCAGGCAAAACCCGCGCCGACCAGTCCCGCGTACACCAGGCAGTCGGTCAGCGAGTTCAGCTCGTTGCGCCGCCGCCCGGTCATCATGACCAGCAGGAACAGGCCTTTGGCGGCCTCTTCGATGAGCGGCGCCCGGATCGCGGTGGACTCGAAGCCCTCGGGCAGTCCGGCGATGGGCGCGAACGACGAGTCGAGCCACAACTCGAAGATCAGCGACACCACGATCGCCAGGGACGCGCCCCAGATGAAGGCCAGGTGCAGCAGTCGCGGGGGCTCGGGTTCCCAGCGGTCCAGCCACAGGTAACTGAGCACCACGACCGCGATGGCCAGGGTGGACAGCACGAAGCCGATCGCGGTGCCGACCGGGTTGGTCAGGGTCAGCAAGATGATCAACAGCCCGGTCACGGTGCCCAGGCCGATCAGCACGGCCAGCGGCGCGCCGACTTTTCGGGCCCGGCGGGGCCACGGCGGAATGTGCGGGTGAGGTGGCTGCGCGGCGGGGTGCACGACAGCAGGGTAGCCGGGTTTGTCCAGCGTGTACCCGGTCGAGTACTCTTTCTAGGTACCTGTGTGCCGCGTCGGTTCTGCGGAGTTACGGGTGCGACGCACAATCTCGGCGTTCGCGCCGGAAAACACTGACCTATTCCTACGATTAAACTTGTCCGGAGCAACCCACCACATGCCAAGTCCCTCCATCACCTCGCCGCAAGTAGCCATCAACGACATTGGCTCTGCCGAGGACTTCCTCGCCGCGATCGACAAGACCATCAAGTACTTCAACGATGGCGACATCGTCGAAGGGACCATCGTCAAGGTGGACCGCGACGAGGTTCTGCTCGACATCGGATACAAGACCGAAGGTGTCATTCCTTCTCGCGAACTTTCCATCAAGCACGACGTCGACCCCAATGAGGTCGTTTCCGTGGGCGATGAGGTCGAAGCCCTCGTTCTCACCAAGGAGGACAAGGAAGGCCGTCTGATCCTGTCCAAGAAGCGTGCTCAGTACGAGCGCGCCTGGGGCACCATCGAGGAGCTCAAGGAGAAGGACGAGGCCGTCAAGGGCACCGTCATCGAGGTCGTCAAGGGCGGCCTGATCCTCGACATCGGTCTGCGCGGCTTCCTGCCCGCCTCCCTGGTCGAGATGCGTCGTGTCCGCGATCTGCAGCCGTACATCGGCAAGGAGATCGAGGCCAAGATCATCGAGCTGGACAAGAACCGCAACAACGTGGTGCTGAGCCGCCGCGCCTGGCTGGAGCAGACCCAGTCCGAGGTGCGCAGCGAGTTCCTCAACCAGCTCACCAAGGGCGCCATCCGCAAGGGTGTCGTGTCCTCGATCGTCAACTTCGGCGCGTTCGTCGATCTCGGCGGCGTCGACGGCCTGGTGCACGTCTCCGAGCTGTCCTGGAAGCACATCGACCACCCGTCCGAGGTTGTCACCGTCGGCGACGAGGTCACCGTCGAGGTGCTCGACGTCGACATGGACCGCGAGCGGGTTTCGCTGTCGCTCAAGGCGACTCAGGAAGATCCGTGGCGCCACTTCGCCCGCACCCACGCCATCGGCCAGATCGTGCCCGGCAAGGTCACCAAGCTGGTGCCGTTCGGTGCGTTCGTCCGCGTCGAAGAGGGCATCGAGGGCCTGGTGCACATCTCGGAGCTGTCCGAGCGCCACGTCGAGGTCCCGGACCAGGTGGTCCAGGTCGGCGACGACGCGATGGTCAAGGTCATCGACATCGACCTGGAGCGTCGCCGGATCTCGCTGAGCCTCAAGCAGGCCAACGAGGACTACACCGAGGAGTTCGACCCCTCGAAGTACGGCATGGCCGACAGCTACGACGACGCGGGGAACTACATCTTCCCCGAGGGCTTCGACGCCGACACCAACGAGTGGCTCGAAGGCTTCGACAAGCAGCGCACCGAGTGGGAAGCCCGGTACGCCGAGGCCGAGCGCCGGCACAAGATGCACACCGCGCAGATGGAGAAGTTCGCCGCCGCCGAGGCCGAGGAAGCCGCTCGCCCGTCGACGTCGAGCAGCTCGTCCCGCTCGGAGGGTGAGTCCACCGGTGGCTCGCTGGCCAGCGATGCGCAGCTCGCCGCGCTCCGCGAGAAGCTCGCGGGCAACGCGTAACCAAAGACACTCTTCGCCGAGTGAAACCGCGCAGCACGTCCCCACGGACGTGCTGGAGCAAGCTGGTCGACGCGTTCGGGGACGCCATCCTGCAAGCGGACGGCGCGCTGAACCGGCCCGCGCTGGCGGCCGTCGCCTTCAGCGACGACGAGAAGCGTCAGACGTTGAACGGCATCGTGCATCCGCTGGTGGCCCACCGCCGATCGGAGCTCATCGAGGCGGCCGGCACCGATGCCATCATCGTCGAGGACATCCCGCTACTGGTGGAATCCCAGATGGCGCCGATGTTCCCCTTGGTGATCGTGGTGAACGCCGATCCCGACCTGCGCGTCAAACGGCTCATCGAGTACCGCAATTTCACCGAGGCCGACGCGCGCGCCCGGATCGCCGCACAGGCCACCGAGGAGCAGCGCCGGGCCGTCGCCGATGTGTGGCTGGACAACTCCGGGTCGTCGGGGGAGTTGGTCGAAAAGGCAAGGGAGCTATGGCATCAACGCATCCTGCCGTTCGCCCACAATCTCAGGGCCGGCACACCGGCGCACCGCGACTACGCCGTCGTTGGCTATGACACGACCTGGCCGGAGCAGGCGCAGCGCATCATCGCGCGGCTCAACACGGCGTGCGGGCATCGAGCGCTGCGGATCGACCACATCGGCTCCACCGCGGTGCCCGGGATGGACGGTAAGGACGTCATCGACATCCAGATCACCGTCGCACTGCCGGAACTGGCCGACGAACTGACCGGGCCGCTGCTGGCGGCCGGCTACCCACGGGTGCCGACGATCACTGCGGACACGCCGCACTCCGCTGATGCGGCGCTGTGGCACAAGCGCTTTCACGCGTCTGCCGACCCAGGCCGGCCCACGAACGTCAATATCCGGGTGAACGGCAGACCGAACCAGGAGTTCGCGCTGCTGTTCGTCGACTGGTTGAAGGCCAGCCCCGGGGTCCGGGCCGACTATCTGGCTGCCAAACGCGCCGCGCTGGCCACCGCTGACTACGCGCAGGCCAAGGAACCCTGGTTCCTGGACAACTACCGACGGGCGCAGGTGTGGGCCGACAGCACCGGCTGGCGGCCCTGAGACGCTACTCGGGCGGCGCCGGCACCGCCGCGTCGGCAGGCGGCGGGAGCGTGCCGGCGGCCGGCACCTCCAGCGGCGCACCACACTGCAGGGTGCCGTAGAACGGGTCGTCCTTCACCCGGAACACCCGCGGCGCGATGAACTGATCGGCCTGCGCCACGGTCTGGTCGTCGACCAGGATCTCGCAGTGCAGATTGGACCCGTACGGCCACTGGATGGACAGCTCCATGCCGGCCAGCTTCGGATCCGTCATCACCGTGTTGATCTCGAATGTCTGCCCCGGCAGCAGTGTCGGCTGCTCACTGTTGATGTTGTGGTCGTCGGCCTTGTAGGCCACGGTCGCCCCGCGCGACGTCCCGTCGGCCCTGGCCTTGTACGTGACGTTGTGCAGCAACTGACCGGCCTGATCCGGCGCCGGTGGGGGCGGGGCGGGCTCCGGGTCGGCGGCCGCGACGGCCGGGAGCAACTGCCCCGCGCACAGCAACAAGGCGGCCAGGGGCCCGGCCACTCCTGCGCGTCTGGTGACACTCATACCGCGAGACATTACGCCCGCCAGGTCAGCGGCATATCGCGACCGGTCAGCCACCGCCCCAGGTCGTAGTCGTGCCGGGCGAGTGCGTCCACCGTCGTCAGTGCCGTCCGGATGGCCTCCTCGGCGGCTTCGGCGCTGAGCAAGCCCGCGGTCACGGCGGCCACCAACTCGTCGATATCGGTCAGTCCGACGTCCGTACCGGTGCGGACCACCAAGTCCAGGTAGTGGTCCTCGGCCTCCCAGCGGTCCGCCCCGGCGGTGTACCGCCCGACGTCGAGATAGAAGTCCTGATCGCGCTCGTGGCCCGGGTTGAAATGGAACACCGTCGCCCGCAGCCCGAGGGCGGGCAGCAGCCAGGACTCCAGGTAGTGGAACTGTTCCCGGCCGGGAGCGGGCCGGGCCATGTAGAGGCCCCAGGGTTGCACCGTGTAGACGTCGACGTCGCGCACGATGCCCTTGGGGTCGGTGTTGGTGCGGGCCCGCAGGTCGAAGACCTCGTGTTTGGGCGGGTGGATGCCTGGCACGGCGTCACGGTAGCGCAGTGCGGCTCGGGCGGGAATGAACATGTCGGTGGCGACGCTTAACCTGGTGATCATGGCTTTCGCGACCGAACATCCCGTGCTGGCGCACTCGGAGTACCGACCTGCCGCCGACGCCGTGAATGGCATCGTGCGTGCCGGCGGTGAATTCGAGGTGGTCAGCGAGTATCAGCCCGCCGGTGACCAGCCGGCCGCCATCGAGGATCTCGAACGCCGGGTCCGGGCGGGGGAGCGGGACATCGTCCTGCTGGGCGCCACCGGTACCGGTAAGTCGGCGACCACGGCATGGCTCATCGAGCGGCTGCAGCGGCCCACCCTGGTGATGGCGCCGAACAAGACCCTGGCCGCCCAGCTGGCCAATGAGCTGCGGGAGATGTTGCCGCACAACGCCGTTGAATACTTCGTCTCGTATTACGACTACTACCAGCCGGAAGCGTACATCGCGCAGACCGACACCTACATCGAGAAGGACAGCTCGATCAACGACGATGTCGAGCGGCTGCGGCACTCGGCGACGTCGAGCCTGCTGTCCCGCCGCGACGTGGTCGTGGTCGCCTCGGTGTCCTGCATCTACGGCCTCGGCACGCCGCAGTCCTACCTGGACAGGTCAGTGGAACTCAAGGTCGGCGACGATGTGCCGCGGGATGGATTGTTGCGCCTGCTCGTCGATGTCCAGTACGACCGCAACGACATCTCGTTCACCCGCGGATCGTTCCGGGTGCGGGGCGACACTGTCGAGATCATCCCGTCCTATGAGGAACTCGCCATCCGCATCGAGTTCTTCGGTGACGAGGTCGAGGCGCTGTACTACCTGCACCCGCTCACGGGCGACGTGGTCCGTCAGGTCGAGTCGGTGCGGATCTTCCCCGCCACCCACTATGTGGCGGGTCCCGACCGGATGGCCGTGGCGATCTCCAGTATCGAAGCAGAACTGGAAGGCCGGTTGGCCGAACTGGAGGGTCAGGGCAAGCTGCTGGAGGCGCAGCGGCTGCGGATGCGGACCAATTACGACCTGGAGATGATGAAGCAGGTCGGCTTCTGTTCCGGCATCGAGAACTACTCGCGGCATATCGACGGCCGTGGCGCGGGAACGGCGCCGGCCACGCTCATCGACTACTTCCCGGAGGACTTCCTGCTCGTCATCGACGAGTCGCATGTCACGGTGCCGCAGATCGGCGGCATGTATGAGGGCGACATGTCGCGTAAGCGCAACCTGGTGGACTTCGGGTTCCGGTTGCCCTCGGCCGTCGACAACCGTCCGCTGACCTGGGAAGAGTTCGCCCAGCGCATCGGCCAGACGGTGTATCTGTCGGCGACGCCGGGCAACTACGAGATGGCGCAGGCCGGCGGCGAGTTCGTCGAGCAGGTGATCCGCCCGACGGGGCTGGTCGACCCGCAGGTGCAGGTCAAGCCGACCAAGGGGCAGATCGACGACCTGATCGGCGAGATCCGGCTGCGCACCGAACGCGATGAGCGGGTGCTGGTCACCACCCTCACCAAGAAGATGGCCGAGGATCTCACCGACTATCTGCTCGAAATGGGCATCCGGGTGCGCTACCTGCACTCCGAGGTGGACACCCTGCGCCGTGTCGAGCTGCTGCGTCAGCTGCGGCTGGGCGAGTACGACGTGCTCGTGGGCATCAACCTGCTGCGCGAGGGCCTGGACCTGCCCGAGGTGTCCCTGGTGGCCATCCTCGACGCCGACAAGGAAGGTTTCCTGCGGTCTCCGCGCAGCCTCATCCAGACCATCGGCCGCGCGGCGCGCAACGTGTCCGGTGAGGTGCACATGTATGCCGACAAGATCACCGACTCGATGCGAGAGGCGATCGACGAGACCGACCGCCGCCGGGCCAAACAGGTCGCCTACAACGAAGAGCACGGTATCGACCCGCAGCCGCTGCGCAAGAAGATCGCCGACATCCTCGACCAGGTGTACAAGGAAGCCGATGACACCGAGTCGGTGCAGATCGGCGGATCGGGCCGCAATGCCTCGCGGGGGCGCCGCGCCCAGGGCGAGCCGGGACGGGCGGTCAGCGCCGGCATCATCGAGGGTCGCGACACCGCGAACATGCCCCGTGCCGAGCTCGCCGACCTCATCAAGGACCTCACCGAGCAGATGATGACGGCGGCCCGGGATCTGCAGTTCGAGCTGGCCGGACGCATCCGCGATGAGATTCAGGACCTGAAGAAGGAACTGCGGGGAATGGACGCGGCCGGGCTGAAATGAGCCTTCCTTGACCTCAACTGCTGTTGAGCGTTTAGCGTTTCCGGCGTGACCGACACGCACGCCGATTCCGTGACCACCGGTAGTTGGCGGGAGTTGCTCGGCCCCAAACACCTTGGTGCGTCGACAGTTCTGGCCGGCGGCGTCGCGCTGTATGCGACCAACGAATTCCTCACCATCAGCCTGCTGCCCAGCGCGGTCGCCGAGATCGGTGGGCAACGGTTCTACGCGTGGGTGACGACGGTCTACCTGGTGGCCTCGGTGGTCGCCGCGACCACCGTCGGTGCGGTGCTCAGCCGGCTCGGGCCGCGCTGGGCGTATCTGGCCGGGTTCGCCGTCTTCGGCGCGGGCAGCCTGCTGTGCGCCGCCGCGCCCACCATGGAGTTGCTGTTGGTGGGCCGGACGGTGCAGGGTGCGGCCGGTGGCCTGCTGGCCGGCCTGGGCTACGCCGTCATCAATTCGGCTCTGCCGCAGGCATTGTGGGTTCGGGCTTCGGCTCTCGTCTCGGCGATGTGGGGCGTGGGGACGCTGCTCGGGCCTGCCGGCGGCGGGTTCTTCGCCCAGTTCGGTTCGTGGCGTTGGGCATTCGGCGTGCTGGTGATTCTGACGGTTGCCATGGCGGTGCTGGTGCCGCTGGCGCTGCCGGGGTGCGGGCGCGCAGCGACCAGACCGGAACCCGGCGCACTGCGGATTCCGATCTGGTCGCTGCTGCTGCTCGGCGGCGCCGCGTTGGCGATCAGCGTCGCCGGCATTCCGCGCAATGCCGTGCTCACCGCGGTGCTGCTGGCCGGCGGCATGGGCCTGATCGTCGCGTTCCTGGTGGTGGACCGCCGGATGGCCGGGGCGAGAACTCGGGCATCGGTGCTGCCGCCGACGGCGTTCCGGCCGGGCCCGTTGAAGTGGATCTACCTGACCCTCGGCCTGTTGATGGCGTCGACCATGGTCGACATGTACGTGCCGCTGTTCGGCCAGCGGCTGGCACACCTGGAACCACTGTTCGCCGGCTTCCTCGGCGTCACGCTGTCCGTCGGCTGGACCGCGGGGGAGATCGTCAGCGCGTCGGTCGACCGCAAGCGGCTGGTCACCCGGATCGTGGCCGTCGCGCCGCTGGTGATGGCGATCGGGCTGGGGTCGGCGGCGTTGAGTGTGCGGTCCGATGCGTCCGTTGCGGTGACCATCGGCTGGGCGGTGGCGCTGATGGTCACCGGCACCGGCATCGGGATGGCGTGGCCGCATCTGTCGGCGTGGGCGATGGGTGCGGTGGACGACTCCGCGGAAGGCGCGACGGCGGCCGCGGCCATCAACACGGTTCAGCTGATCTGTGGAGCCTTCGGCGCAGGCCTGGCCGGTGTCATCGTGAACGCCGAGTTGGGCGATGACGCGACGGCGGCGCGCTGGATGTTCGGGGTGTTCGCGGTGCTGGCGGCTCTCACCGCGGTGGCGTCATACCGCGCCACCCGCGCCGCGTCTCAGTCGGGATCTTCGTCGAGCTGACGGATCGACGTCACCCCGGGGATGCCGGCCAGCACCAGCGGCGCCTGGGTGACGCCGTTGCCCGCCAGGGTGAGGATCGCGCCCGACAGGTTCGCGGGCACCTCCAATGGTTCGGGACCGCGATCGGCGGCCAGCTCGGTCAGCTGCCAGCGGCGCCGGTCGCATGCGGCCAGCAGTTGGGTCATCACCCCGTGACCCTCCTCGTAGGTGATGTGCATCCGGATCGACCCGGCCAGCCGGGCGGCCAGCATGCGCGCCAGGGGCATGAACCCCACCATGATGAGGAAGTGGATGACGGTCACGGTGACCGCCAGTAGTAAAAGTCCCGCGCCCGCGGCCATTCCGATTGCGGCCGACTCCCACACCGCGGCGGCGGTGGTCAGGCCGTGCACCGCGCCGCGCCGGGTGATGATGATGCCGGCACCGAGAAATCCGATGCCCGAGACGATTTGGGCCGCCACCCGGGACGGGTCGACCATGACGGTCCCGGCGACCAGGACGTCGGAGAAGCCGTACTTGCTGATCAGCATGATCAGGGCGGCGGCGGTGCCGACGATGGTCTGGGTGCGCAGGCCCGCGGCCTTGCCCTGGATTTCGCGTTCCAGACCGATCAGCGCGGTCAACCCGAACGCGGCGAACAACTCGATGATCTGGCGGGCTCCCTGGCCGGGACCGCCGAACAGTGGGGGATCGGCCAGCCACTCAATCATGCGAACAACCTAAACCGCGGGGTGACCGCCGCGATGAGTTTCGGTGCCCGGGCGGGTCGGTACCTCAACACGACTCGAAGGAGGCTGACCTGATGTCATTCAGCACCGCCTATCCCGATGTGGCGTCGCGCGAGCAGTGGCTGGCGGCCCGCAAGAAACTGCTGGCGCGGGAACGCGAGGCCACCCATCTGCGCGACGCGGTCAACGCCGAACGCCGGCGGTTGCCGATGGTGAAGATGGACAAGGACTACCGCTTCGACGGACCGGACGGCGAGGTGGGACTGGTCGACCTCTTCGAGGGGCGTCAGCAGCTCTACATCCATCACTTCATGTGGCTCGACGACATCGACCAGGGCTGCCCCAGTTGCACGGCGGCCGCCGACCTGACCTTCACCGAATCCGACCGGGCGCTGCTGAACGCCAAAGGGGTGACGTTCGCCTGCGTGTCGCGGGCGCCGTACGCGAGCATCGCCCGCTATCGCGATGCGCACGGCTGGACGTTCCCGTGGTACTCCTCGCGTGATGGTGATTTCAGCTACGACCTGGGCGTCACGCTCGACCCGGAACGTGCTGCCGTGCACTACAACTACAAGTCGCTCGACGAATTGCGCGCCGACGGCTGGACGGATCGTGACCTGCGGGGCGACTGGCCGGGCACCAGTGTGTTCCTGCGCCGCGACGACGAGGTCTTCCACACCTACTCGGCGTACGCCCGGGGACTGGACCATTCGGCCGTCGGGTATCCGTTCCTGGATCTGACGCCGTTCGGCCGCCAAGAGCCTTGGGAGGACTCGCCGCCGGGCTGGCCGCAGACCGGTTTGGCAGCGGGCATGCCGCACGAATAGCGATCACGGCGAGTGCAACGGTTGGCACAGGTCAGCGGGGGTGGCAATGTTCATGGCGCTGCGGGTGTGGCTGAGTGGCTAGGCACCGGCCTGCAAAGCCGTTTACACGGGTTCGAATCCCGTCACTCGCTCCAGCGATCGCGCAGGTAGGTACCGTTTCGGCGGTGCCTACCTCGCGATGGGCGGGTTCTGCGCGCCGCGTCGGCAATTCGGCTCTAGCATCATCTCGTGCAGGTTCGGATTGCAGGGGCCACCGGGCGATGACGGAGTTCGTAAGCAAGCCACACAAGCGATTTGTCGAGCGGCCCGACGGATCGATGGTGATCGTGCGGTCCGCATATCGTCCCTGCGATTTCCAGTTTCCTGATCGGGAACTCGAGCACTTCGCCCACATTCGCAGCGAGAGCGGCACTTACGGGGGTTCCGAGGACATCCTCGACGTCTATGACGGTGTCCTGAGTTACTACCATCAGATCCGCCGTTTCGAGCGGGACGGCCTGAGGTGGATTCTGTTGCAGCATCCCGACGAGTACGCCGTCGAAGTGGAGCTCACCCGAGGCCGGCTCGGCGACATCCGGCCGTTGCCTCCCGCGGAGGCCTGGCTGCTGGCCCGCGAACTGGATCGCCGCGAGAACCGCCACCCCATCGAGGTGGAGATCGGTTCGGCTCCGGCCTGAAGGTCGTGCGCGGCGGGGAGACTCAGCGGCAGCAGTTGGGGTCCAGCACCGAGCACAGCGCGACAAGCGATTCGTGACGGGCGCGGTGGTACACCATCCCGCGCCGCTCGCCCCGAGTCCCTGACTCACATCCAACGAGGACGAGAAACCGATTTTTCTTTGTACTCACGGCGCCGGACGCTCACAAATGGCGCTGGGTTCCTTCCACCTCGCCGCGGGGAGCGCCGCGGACTTATCGGGCGGTCCTCAGACCGTTACTGCGGAGCGCGTTATGCACGCATTCCGATCTGGTCGCTCGAGACTGTCGTTATGGCGACGGTTACTCGCACTTTCGCGCCATAAGTGCAGCCTCGCGGTGCAGGAAATCAGATGCAGGGGCGGAAGAAGGCCAGCTTGACCGGCAGGCAGTTCTGGAACAGTTTCGGCATCTTGAGCTTGGGGACGCCGACCTTGGGCAGACCAGGAGACGGCAGGGCCTGCGCCACGTTCGCGGCCGCCGCCAGCGGACTCCTGAGGCCGGATGCGCTGACACCGCCGATCTGATTCAGCAGGTAGAACGTGCCGGCGATGTCGTTCACGCTGCCGGTGATGCTGTAAGGAATGTCGATGGCCAGGTTCGCCACGCTGTTGATGTCGTTGAGCGTTCCGGGCAAGCGTCGCACCGAGTCGATGGTCGAGTAGGAGTTGGCCCATTCCATGGGCGTCACCTTAGAGATGGCCGGCGGCTGCGCCTTGCGGAGGGCCTCGGAGAGCCCGCTGCTGCACAGCCCGCTCTCGGTGCGCACGGAACCCTTGTTGCAGGTCTCGGCGACGCAGTTGCCGTTGAAGTCGATCTTGCCCTCGCCACAGGCGGCGGAGCTGGGCGCGGCAGTGATGACGGAGACGGCGGCCAACGGCATGAAAGCGGCCAGCGTCGCCGCAGCGTATCGGCGCTTCGACTTCTGCACAGCGTGCCCCTCGTATCGGATCTAGCTAACGATTCAGTGAGAGTGTAGCCGAGCTATTGACCTGGTACCGCGCTCTCAGCGCAATGCCAGGTCAGCCGCCCGGGGTGGCGAACACGAAGAGCGCCATGAACGCGATGTTGATGAAGAAGGTGGCTTCGATCAGGCTCACCGTGATGAAGAACGGCGTGTACAACCGTGACTGCGCCTCGGGTTGGCGCGCGACACCGGCGATGAACTGGGCGCCGGCCACGCCGTCGCCGATACCGGCGCCGATCGCGCCGCCGGCGAGGACGATGCCACCGGCCAGTAGCGCGTGTCCCATCAGTTCTTCACTGGCCATCACGTGCCTCCTGACGTCGTAGTTCCAACTGGGTGGCGATGCGGTCGGCAGCGTTGGATGCGCCGTCCTCGTCGTGGATCAGCTGAGACAGTTCGCGCGCACGGCGCCGGTAGCTCGCATCTGTCGTCGCGGCGGTGATCGCCGCGGCGAGGTCGTCAGCGGTGACCGCGACCCTCCGCAGCGGAGCGGTGGCGACACCGAGTGTGTGGAGGCGGCGCGCCCAGAACGGTTGGTCCATGATTCCGGTGACGGGGATCGACGGCACACCGGCGCGCAGAGCCGCGGCCGCAGTGCCGGCGCCGCAGTGGTGGACGACCGCGGCCATCTGCGGGAAGAGCCAGGAGTGCGGCAGGTCGTCGACGGTGAGAATGTCGTCGCCGTCTCCGTGCAGACGGGCCCACCCGGATTGGACGACGCCGCGCACTCCTGCCGTGCGCAACGCGGACCCGACGAGTGCGGACAGACGTTCGCCGTCGGCGGTGGCGGTGCTTCCGAGCCCTACGTATACCGGCGGCGGTCCGGCGCGCAGGAAGTCGACGATGTACTGCGGTGGGCGCCATCCGGCAGGGTCGGCTGGCCACCAGTAACCGGTGACGTCGAGCCCGGGCCGCCAGTCGGAAGGGCGGGGCACCACGTGCCGGGAGAACCCGTAGAGCACCGGCCACGATTCGGCCCGGCGGCGTTGATAGGTACCTCGCGATTCGGCGGGCAGACCCAGATTCGCCCGGAGCCCGTCGATCAACGGGGTGTACACCCGCTCGCCGGTGTTACCCAACCGCCAGGCGGCGCGGTTTCCCCAGCGGCCGAAAGACCGTGCGGTCAGCGGTGGGGGAGCGAATTCGCTTGTCGCGCTGACAGGCTGGAGGAACACCCCCATACTCGGAATGCCGAGGGCCTCGGCGACGTGATAGCCCAGCAGGGAGCCTATCGGCCCTTCCAGCAGCAGGAGATCGGCGCCGGAGGCCGCGTGGGCGATGGCCTCTCCGACGCCGGTCAGGTCCTCGCGCATCTGGGCGAGTACCTGCTTGGTCGGACGCATGCGGGCACCGTCGACCACGGCTTGTCCGTAGGAGGATTCGCGGGTGGACCGCTCGGTGTCGTTGGGCAGCAAGGTGAATTGCAAGCCGGCGGCCGTGACCATCTGCTGATACGGCTGTTGGGCGGCGAGGGTGACCTCCGCGCCGAGTTGCTCCGCAAGCTTCAGGCCCAAGCCTGTCAGTGGTGCGACATCACCGCGGGTACCGAAGGCTGCCATCACGATGCGCGTCATCACGGCAACCTGGTGGCCAGATCGAAGGTGGTCGCCAACTGGTCGCCGTACCCGACGACGTCGTAGTGTGGGTCGCGGGCCAGCTCCCACACCGCGCCGTCGAGAGCGGCGCGCAGTGCGTTCTTCATGAACGTCGGCGAGAGACTCCGAAAAGCTTTACTGGCAACACCTTCGGCGAAGATCGCTTCCGGGTCCAGAGGGTTTTCGGTGCCTGGGTCGGCGACCTGATCGAGGCGAAGGCCGGCGGGGGACCGATAACCCGTCACGATCTCCAGCATGGCGAGGGCGCCCCCTCGGTTCTGGTCGATGAAGGCGATGTTCGAGCGGATATACGCAGCCAGCTGGTCTGCCGGGTTTTGCGCCGCCGTCAACGCCGGGATCATGTGGGCCGCCGCGGTATTGAAAACGTCGGTGACAACCGCCGCGATGATGTCGTCTTTGGTCTTGAAGTGGTACAGCACAACACTTTTCGCGATGCCGACATGATCGGCGATTTTTGCGACGGACGTCTGGGCGTAGCCGATTTCGGCGATGATCGTCGTGGCACCCGCGACGATCTGCTCGCGACGTGCCCGTTCGGTGAACGTCTTGTCCAATGTTGACCGCATGGTCAGATATTAGACCGATCGGTCAGGTCGGTGCAAGGGTGACCTCCTGGTTGATGGGTTTCTTGGCGCCGCCCCCCTACCATGTAGTCGGCAGTAGTACGCCGCGGCGCGACGAACGATGTCGAGTCGATGCGCTGACCGCACCACACGTTCAAGCGAAAGGCCGCAGGCCATGGCTGAATCAATGAGACCGCACTTCGAAGACGTCCAGGCGCACTACGACCTCTCCGATGACTTCTTCCGGCTCTTCCTGGATCCGTCGCAGATCTATAGCTGCGCCTATTTCGAGCGCGACGATATGACGCTCGCCGAGGCGCAAGCGGCCAAGGTCGACCTGTCGCTGGGCAAGCTCGGGCTCGAACCCGGTATGACGCTGCTCGACGTCGGCTGCGGCTGGGGCGCGGTACTCCGTCGGGCGGTGGAGAAGTACGACGTCAACGTCGTCGGGCTGACACTGTCCAAGAACCAGGCCGCGCACGTCCAGGCCGGCTTCGACACCTTGGACAGCCCGCGCAGCCGGCGGGTGCTACTGCAGGGGTGGGAGCAGTTCGATGAGCCGGTGGACCGGATCGTGTCAATCGGCGCGTTCGAGCATTTCGGTTTCGACCGCTACACCGACTTTTTCGCCAAGACCTACCAGCTCCTGCCGTCGGACGGGGTGATGATGCTGCACACCATCTGCGCCCTGCATCCCGACCGCGCGAAGGAACTGGGCATCCCGCTCACCTGGGCGATGGCCCGGTTCGCCAAGTTCATCCTCACCGAGATCTTCCCGGGCGGGCGGCTGCCATCGATCGAGAAGGTCGAGCAGCATGCGGAGGCCGCCGCCTATCGGGTCACCAAGGAGCAGTCGCTCCAGCCGCACTACGCCAAGACCCTCGACATCTGGGCCGCGAACCTCGAGGCGCGCCGGGACGAGGCGATCGCCATCCAGTCCGTGGAGGTCTACGACCGGTACATGAAGTACCTGACCGGATGTGCCGACCTGTTCCGCAACGGACAGATGGACGTCGTCCAGTTCACGTTGGAGAAGTAGGGCGGTCGCGGCTTACGCGCGCACCGGCGTAGGCGAACAGCAACGCGGTCCCTATCTCCGATAGTGCGGTCACCCACGAGAACCAGGTGACGTTGATGCGCGGCCCGCTGACAAAGCTGTCCTGGTAGGCGGGCCAGAAGCTCGGCAGCAGATGCGCGTAGGTGAACAGCAGCGCGCTGCCGACGCCGGTGAAGACGGCCCACGCGGGGGCCCGCGGGTGGCCGCGAAGCGTCATGGTGATGGCGACGATGACGAATACGCCCTGGACCATGCCGCCGGCCATGATGAACATCCGCGACGCCGACATCCCCCGGAGTAGATGGTCGACAACGTGGAGTCCCCACCCAAAGAGGAACGCCCACGCGGCAATACGAAGGACAGTCTCGGACTTGGCGACGGTCGGTGGCGCCATGGGAACCTCCATTGGCTGCATGAATATCGCTAGATAGATCACTCTATAAATCAAACCTAGGTTCGCATGAACCTGAGCGCAAGAGGGGCGCAGATATTGTACGATTCACGTATAGTACGAATTAAGTACTAAATGGGGAGACGCTGATGACCGATCGCTATCCGCCTCCGCCGTTCGGCGAGGTGATTCCCGGCTCGTTCGTCTACTTCGGGTGGAGCGTGGACCCGAAGCGGGTCGGACCGTTTGTGCGCAACAGCGCCGCACGGGATCGTGAACAGGTGCGGTTGCAGACGATCGCCGCCGGCTTGGCCCGATGCGCACATGTGTTGGCCGTGAACCTCTTTCGCGCGACCGTCATCGTCCCGGTCGAGGGTGTGCCATTACATGACTTGGTCATGCTGGTCAGGGTGCCCGACGGCGCCGCTGCCGCCGGCATTCTCGAGGACGAAAACCTGAGGGCCACGAAACCTCTGGTGGCCTTCACCGCACATAACGGCGCGCGATTCGGCCTCACCGAGGACGGATCGCCGCAACCGAACATCCTGCTCAACCATTTCACCGGCCCCGACGGTGACGGCGGTGCCCTCGACGCCTGGCGGGCGTTGTCCGCATGGTTCGCCGCGAAGACCGGAATCGACAACTCCACGTTGCTGGTGCCCGAGCCGTCCGCACCGTACGTGCTCGTCAACTACGCACGGATCCCCGGCCCGGTACCGGCATTCATGGCGCGCCAGCTGTTACGCCCCAGCTTCTATCGGTATGTGCGCACATTGCTTGCGCAACAACGACTCACGTCGTTGCCCATCTTCGCCCGCCCCGTCGACCTGGAGGGACCGTGATGGTGAGACGAGAACCCACGGATGCCGCCCGACTTCGCACCGCGCTACAGGACCTGCGTATAGCGCTGGCGCTGAGCACCCGCAAAGTGGCGGCGCTGGCCGGGTTGAAGGACTCGGATCTGGAGGTACTCGACGTCCTCACCCGGGGCGGCCCGCAGTCGCCCACGACGTTGGCGCGCCGGCTCTCGATGCAGCCGGCCACGATGACGGGAGTGCTGAGACGTCTGGAGGACGGGGGATGGGTCATCCGCCGCCACCATGAACACGACCGCCGCAGTGTCGAGATCGAATCCCTGGGATACGAACGCCTGACCGAGATCTACAGCGACGGCAGCCGGCGCCTCGACGCACTTCAGGCGAAGCTGACCACGTCCCAGATCGACACGGTACTGGCGTATCTCACCGACGCGCAGGCCGTCGTCACCGACGCAACGCAGGCCCTCGGGGAGAAGTCGTCGTGAACATCACGATCTTCGGAGCCAGCGGTCCGACCGGGCAACTGCTGACCCACCGAATGACATCCGACGGCCACGACGTCGTCGCGATGGTGCGCCGCCCCGCCGAATTTCCGCTGACGACAGACCGATTGCGGGTGGTCGGCGGAGACGCCACCTCGCCCGCGGACGCCGCTGCTGCGATCGAGGGAGCGGAGGCCGTCGTCTCGGTGCTGGGCGCGACGTTCACCCCCGAGCCGGTGACGGTGTATTCGGCTTCGGCGCAGGCGATCTGCGCCGCCATGACGCACACCGGCGCCCGCCGCTTGATCGTCACCAGTTCGGCTGTGCTGAGCGCCTGGACCGATCCTGACCTGAGTTGGCCCGAACGGACGATCGGCCGCCGGATCCTCGGGTACCTGGGCCGCACCCTGTATGTGGACATGGCCCGCATGGAGTCCATCGTCGCGGCCACCGACCTGGACTGGACGGTGATGCGCCCACTCGGATTGGCCAACATCGAGCCCCCGACCACCTACCGCGTAGCCGAGGACCACGTCGCCGGCCGCCAGACCGCGCGGCGCGACCTCGCGGCAGCGATCGCCGATCAACTCGTGTGCGACGACCACCACGGCAAGACGGTCGCGGTGGCCACCATCGACAAACATCGGAGCGTCGCGGCCACCATCTGGCGGGAAGGCATCAAGCCCAGGCTGGCCGGCCGCTGAGGGCGCTGGCGCGCTCCAAGATTATTCCAAGGGCGGCAAAGACGATTAGCGACATGACAACAGCACCTCAGCCCCCGTACAACGCCCCACAGTCGGCCTACCCGAGCGTAGACCCGCAGACCGGCGGCCCTCTCTCCGACAAGAGCAAAGTGACCGCAGGCCTCCTGGGTATCTTCCTGGGCAGTTTCGGGCTCGGCCGCTTCTACCTCGGATACACCAAACTCGCCGTCGCGCAGATCGCGGTCACCTGGCTGACGCTGGGCATCGGCGGCATCTGGCCGTTCGTCGACGGCATCATGATCCTGCTGGGCAAGGTGCCCGACGTGGAGGGTCGCACGCTGCGCGGTTGAGCCAGCCGAATCTGATCACTGCCCTCGCCGAGCACCGGCGAGGGCAGTGCTCGGCTACTCAGCCGGCGTCACATCCGTACCGGAGCCCTTGATCGCAGCCTTCGCGCGCTTTTCCGCGCGCACCGGCTTGCGGCCACGCACGTATCCGGTTGTCGAGATCGCCGCCGACACCAACGCGTTCTCACCGGTGGTGAATGGGTGGAACCCGACACCGGCGCCGCCGCGGCCCTTGACCGGGATGTCGGCGACTTCGGTGACCTTCCAGCCCTTTTCGGATATCGACAGGATCGCCTCGCCGTTCTCGCACGAGACGGGCAGAGCGCCCACCACCTCGTCGTCCTCGGCGCCCAGCTTCACCCCGGCCACGCCGTTGCCGGCCGCCCCCTGCGGGTTCACCGCCGCCGGGTCGATCCGCAGGATCTTGCCGCGCCGGGTGACCAGCGCCAAGTGGTAGCCCTCGGGCAGCACACCCGAGCGCAACAGCCCGGTGATGTCCGGGGCCACCGGGATGTCGCGAATCTTGTAGGGCAGACCGTTCCCGGTGGTGAATTTGATCCGCCCGTCGGTCCACACCGCCCAGCCCAGACCCGAGGTCAACAGCTCACCGTGGCTGTCGGAGAACACACCGCGGTCATCAAGGCGCCACGAGGCGTTGACTTTTCGTTCGCGGGCACCGTCCTCGTCGGTTCCGGACGTGGTCGGTGTGGCGTCGAAGTCCAGCACGGTGCGACGGTCGAACTCGGGGCCCTTGAACAGTTTGCTGGTCTCGACCAGCTCCTTGTCGATCACCACCCGGCGGGCGTCGGGGTTCTCGACCAATTCGGTGAGCTCGGCGAACTCGGCATCCAGCTTCTCGGCCTCGGCCTGCAGTTCGATCACGTCGAGCTTCGTCAGGCGCCGAAGCTGAAGTCCCAGAACGTAGTCGGCCTGTTCGGCGTCGATCGCGAACCGGTCCTGCAATCCTTGGCGGGCCTCGTCGACGGTGTCGGAGCCGCGAATGACCGCGACGGCAGCGTCGATGTCGAGGTGGATCAGCATCAGGCCGGACACCAGGTGGCGCCGGGCGGTGACCTTCTCCAGCCGATACTCGCTGCGCCGCAGCACCACCGAATCACGCAGGTGCAGGAATGCCGAGATGAGTTCGCGCACCGACCACCAGCGGGGCACCCGATCCTCGTCGAGTGCGACCAGGCTGGCGGCGAAGGTCGACTCCAGCGGGGTCAGGGCGAGCAGCTGATCGCGGATGGTCTCGGCGCTGTGGCCACGTTTGGCGGTGACCACGATCCGCAGCCCGTTGCGACGGTCGGTCAGGTCCGACATGTCCGCCACTCCGGACATCTCGCCGGACTCGACCAGGGCCCGGATCCTTTCCTGCACAGTGTTGCTCGCAACGCCGGGCGGTAGCTCGGTGACGATGACGTTCTTGCCGTCGACCGACACCTCGCCGCGTACGGTGAACAGACCGCGGCCGGTGGTGATGTATTCGCGTAGACCGTTCTCGCCGACCACCGTTGCGCCGCAACCCCAGTCGGGGCCGGGGATGAGTTTCATCAACCTGTCGTCGGTCATGTTCGGCGTCTTCAGCAATGCCCGGCAGGCGGCCATGATCTCGCGGGGGTTGTGCGCGGGCACCTTGGTGGCCCAGCCTTCGGCGATGCCGACGGCGCCGTTGCAGAGCAGCACCGGCCACTGGGCCGGCAGCACCGTCGGTTCGATCCACTCGCCATCGAAGGTCGAGACCATCGGCACCGCGTGGTCGGCCAGTTCGGCGGTCAGGGCCGCGCCGGGTGCTGACAACCGCATCTCGGTGTAGCGGTCGGCTGCCGGAATGTCACCCTGGATCCGCGGGAAAGCCCCCTGTCCGTCAATGACTTTCACGCGCTGGAATTCGGCGGCCATCAGCGCCGCGGCGCCGTACATCGAGGCGCCGCCGTGCGGGTGCAGGTTGCCGGTGACGGCCGAGCAGACCTTGGAGGACTTCTGCGGCTTGTTCCCCGGCAGCAGTCGGGAGTCGTACATCTGATACAGCAGACGGCGCTGGCCGGGCTTCAGTCCGTCGAACGCCGACGGGATGGCGCGGTCGCTGACGCTGTAGAGCGCGAATGTCAGCTGGTAGTGATTCCAGTAGTCGTCGGCGCTCTGGTCGAGCACCAGGTCAGGGTTCTGCTCGGGAACGTCCAGGGTGGCGGTCAATGTACTTCTTCCTACGTCAGGTCGAGAGCGGCGGTGTCGACGCGGGAGGCGACATCAGCCATCCACGTGCGCCGGCCCTCCGGTGGCCCGCCGAACAGGGTGTGGTGCAGCTTCGGATCGCCGTCATCGAGATGCACTCGAATCACGGTGCGCCGCTGCGGATCCAGCACGGTGTTCCAGAAGTCGTCGGCATCCATCTCGCCGAGACCCTTGTTGCGCTGCACCTCCACCTTGCGTTTGGAGGTGGCCTTCATCTGCGCCACGGCGGCGTCACGCTCGGATTCGTCCTGGCAGTAGATGCGTTCCTGGCCGTCCTTGACCACGAACAGCGGAGGCAAGGTCACATAGACCATTCCGGCCTTGACCAGTGGTCGGTAGAAGTCCAGGAACATCGAGATGAGGCTGGAGTTGATGTTGCCGCCGTCGGGGTCGGCGTCGGAGGCGAACAGGATCCGGTCGTAGCGGCAGGACTCCGGATCGCAGTTGTCCCGGACCCCGCAGCCCAGGATGCGTTCGATCGAGTCGAACTCGTCCTTGACCCTGGCCTTGCTCACCGTGTATCCGAAGACGTTGGGCGGCTTGCCTTTCAGCGGGAACGCTGCCTGGAAGGTGGCGTCGCGTGCCGCTTTGATGGTGCCCAGCGCGGAATCGCCCTCGCACAGGAACAGCTCGGCACCCGAGCCCCGGCCGGTCTCCCGGCTGGGCAGCAGCTTGGGGGGCAGCGACAGGTTGGTGCCCAGACCCTTGGCTTTCGACGCCGCGCGGGACCTGGCCTTGGCGCCTTCGGCACTGCGGCGGGCGCGGGCGGCCTCCAGAGCCAGCTGGGTCCAGCGCGTCACCGCGTCGCCATTGCCGGGGTTGGCCGCCCAGATGGTGACGCTGCGCGCCACATCTGGGGCCATCGCCACATTCAGCGAACGTGACGACACCGCGGTCTTGGCCTGCGAGTCCCACGCCACATCCGGCGCGCGGGTGTCTACGGCCAGGGCGCTCACCGCGACGAAATCCTGGGGTTCCGGGCCGTCTTCGCCTTTGGCCAGACCCAGGTCGCGGATCCGGGAAGCGCGGTCGGCCAGCGCTTCGGACAGGCCTTTCATCGCCGCCGTCAGGTGGGATCCGCCGCCCGGGGTCCGCACGGTGTTGCAGAACGCGGCGACGGTGGCGGGTTCGGCAGGCCCGGCAGTCAACGACCACCGAAACGGGGTCGGCCCGCGGCCGGTGGTGTACTCGCCGCGGCCCTCCACCACCGCGCGCACGGCCGGCACGGGGGTGCCCGCGGCGGTGCACATGAGGTCCAGCAGGGTGTCACTGCCCCATGGGCCGCTGAACGGTTCGAGCAATGCCGGCGGAACCTCGTCGCCGGGCCAGCCCTCGTCGACGACGGTCAGGTGCACGCCGGGCGACATCCGGGCCGCGGCGTGTGCCCGCAGCAGCACCTCGCCGACGTCGACGGTCGAATCCGGCACCACGGCCGGGTCGAACAGGATGCGCACGGTCGTTCCGTGCGCCTGTGGTTTGCGGTTGCCCGCGCCGCGCAGGTTCTGGGTGTCGGCGCGGGTGAACGGGGCGGCCGGATCGAAATCGTCGCCGTCGAAAGTTCCCGGGTAGCCGGCGCCGAAACTCTGCAGGTAGGTCTTGCCTGCCCGGCGGACGGTCACGTCGGTGCGGGCGGAGATGAACACCGCTGCCGCGGCGCCGATCCCGTTCAGCCCGGCTCCGGTGCTGGTGGCGTCGGAGTGCGCGGAGAACTTCCCGCCGGCCCGCGCCGTGCCCAGCGTCTTGACGATGCCGTTCTTGCCGGTGGCGGGGTCGGAGTCGACGGGCAGGCCGCGGCCGTCGTCCGCGACGCTGACCGATCCGTCGGCGTGCAGGGTGATGGTGACGGTCGACCCGCCGTGGCTGGGGTCGGCGACCTCTTCGATCGCGTTGTCCACCAGCTCACGCAACGCGGTGTTCAGTACGTCCAGGCCCAGATTGACCGCCGGCCGCAGGCGTGTGTGCTGGACATCGTCGAGCTCGGTGATGTCCGCGGCGTTGTAACTCACTGCTATTCCTTCCACCAGGGCTCATGCCGGAGCGTGCCCTCGCCGTGCCGGCCGCCCCTGTTCGGCGGGCGGCGTAAGCATTCTGCCCCGGGGAGGTGACATTGCCCCCAACGCCGCGGCCGAAGCGGCCGAAAAATTCGGTGATTGCGCCCACAGCGCGCCGGTGAGCTGGCGTTTTGGTGGTGGCCGCTACGTCACGGCACGGTCGGCCATCGGCGTGAGGACCTGCTCGGCGAACAACCGCAGCGCGGCGTCGTCGCGCACGTCGGGGTCGTGCGGCGGCATCGAGATGTAGGTGAAGAACAGCCTGGCGAACACGTCGGCGACCCATCGAGCCTGCTGGGACGGGGAATCGCCCTGAATGTAGTTGGCGATGAATGTCTTTCCCATGTCGATGAGGTCCGCGGCCTCGGGAACCGGCATCGGGTCCAGTTGGCCGGCCCGGCGCAGCATGGGGTGTTCGCGGGTGAAGGTCACCGCGGCGATGAAGGCCTCGGCCACGCCGTGCCGAGCGTCGGAGCTCGACTCGATCGCGTCGGCGACCGCGCCGAGAAAGCGTTGAGTCTCGCGGCTGATCAGGGCGTGGACCAAATCGTCGCGCCGGGGATAGCGCCGATAAGCGGTCATGCGCGACACACCGGCGCGGCGGACGACGTCCTCGATGGTGACGCGCCGCAGGCCCACGGCCGCGGCTTCGAGCACGGCGGCGTCGAGCAGACGTTCGGCAGTGCGGTCGGCGACCGGTGCGCTCGGGGCGCCGGTGACGGCGTCGCCGATGGCGTGCAGAAAGTGCGCGTCGATCATGTCGCGGATACCGGCGCCGGGTGGGCACGTTGCCTGGCGAGCCGGACGTAGTCGGGAGTGCCGAACGCCCAACGGATCCGGCGCGCATCGAGCTGGAGCGCCGGTTCGAGCAGCATGCGGGTGGCCGGAGACGGGTGGCCGAATCCGATCAGTTCGCGGGCCCACGGCGGCGCGTAGCTCATCCCGGCGTACATCGTGAATCGGTGCAGCGCTCGGTCCACCGGATCGGGCAGGCGCGGCAGGAACGGAGCGGTGAGCAGGAAGTCGACGAACTCACGGGTCTGCCCGTTCACCGACAGCGTGGGCCGCATGTGCGCGACGTAGTCGTCCAGTTCGGCGGTGCTGGTGGGCACCCATCCGGCGCCACTCATCCGCCCGATGACGGCTTGTTCGCTCAGATACCGGTCACGTTCTCGGGGTGTGAGTGCCCGGTGGGTGCGCTCGAAAGCGCGCATGATCATCCAGGGGATGCAGGTGTGCACCCAGCCCAGGAGGTCGGGATCGAGTGCGGCGTACGGGACGCCATCCGGGCGCGTGCCGGTGACGTGGGCGTGGATGTTCTTCACCCGGTCGATGAGACCTGTCGCGGCCTCGGTGTTGCCGAAAGTTGTTGTCAGGACGTAACCCAACGTGGTGCGGGCCCGCTGGAAGGGGTCCTGCTGATAGGTCGACAGGTCCTGTACGCCGGCCACCACCGACGGGTGCAGGATCTCCAGGACGATCGCGGCCGGACCGGCCTGTGAGACGGCCGCCAGGTCGGCGTTGATCTCCCAGGACACGCTGTCGGGGCCGAGGAGGCCGGGATCACCGGCAGGGCCGCCGTACACGCCGGGATCGGCATGGCGCCCCGATATCTTCTCGAACTCGTCGACGATGCGGCGTTTGAGCATGTCCATCCCGAACCTCCACGCGGTACGAATGTGACAAACAACTACCCATCTATACCATCCGGATGCGCCACGGAAAAGGGGCGACTCGGTAAGGAGCGCTAGCCGTGGTCGGGGTTCCAGGGCCGCCCGGACACGAGCTTCGCCTGCCAGCGGCCCGCGTCCCGCGTCTGCTCAACCGGGCGATCATGACGATCCTGACGCCGCTGACGGCGTGGGCCGAGCGCAACCTGCTTTTCCCGCAACCGAAGGCAGCAACGAGGACAGTCAGAGCTACGGCCACAGCCGCCGGCGCCGATGCGGCACCGGAATCAGCATCCGCGGTCCCGACGAAGAAGGTGGCCCGCCGCGCCGTTGCCGGTGCGAAGGGCACCCAGCCGATCGGTCGCCCGAAGTTGCAGGCTGTGAAACCTCAACCGCACGAACGTGTCACAGTGAAACCAGAGCCTTCGGCCGCTGCCGAAGAGCCCGACGCCCAAACCGGCGAATCGGTGAATGACGCAGATCGGCCGGCCGCCCCGAAGCCGCGCAAGACCGTACGTCATACCTTGCCCGCGCACTCGTCCGTCGAGAACGACGCGGCGACTGCAGCGGACACCGAAGTGCGGGCCGGTACGCACACCACCCGTCGGTCTGCCCCCAGCCACCGAGCGAACGATGCGGCCGACCAGGGCGCGTCCGAGGCAGCGGCCGCAACGCTCCAGGCCTCAGCAACGACGACCCTCGCTCACGCGGTCGAGGCGGCAGGTGTCTTGGTGAACGGCGCGCCGAAGTCGGCGATCGGGGTGAAACCATCCTTGCGGGCCCGCGCCGCCGCGCGGTGCGCGAGCAGGTAGAGCGCCGTGAACGCCACCTGATCGATGGGCAGGCTCGTCGCCAACCGGCTGTGGGCGAAGGACACCGCCACACCGCTGGCCGGGTCGGCCCAGCCGAACGAACCCCCGAGGCCGACATGCCCGAATCCGGGCAGGAATTGCCGCGGCACACTGTGGTAGCCGAGATGGAACCCCAGGGGGACATACACACTGCGGTCGATGGGGAAGGACCGTTCGGCTGTCAGTTCTTTCACGGTGTCGGCGGCAAGGAATCGATTGCCTTCGATCGTGCCGCCGTTGGCGATAGCGCCGTAGATGCGGGCGATGCCGCGGGCGGTGGCGACCGCGTTGGCTGACGGAATCTCGGCGTCGAGGAATCTCATGTCCTTCTGCATGGCGGCGCGCACGCCCTCGTAGTAGAGCGCGCCGAACAGTGCCGAGCGAGGATGTGCGGCGACGCGGCGGGCGACGGCATCGAAGATCCGGTTCTGCCGGGTGCTCGCCAGCGTCACGATCTGCGCCGCATGCGTGGGCGATCCGACCGGCGGACGGCCCAGGTGTATGCCGTCGGTGTTCAGCGGCTGCGCCAGCTCACTCCGGAACAACTCCCGCATGCCCTTACCGGTGACCGACCGGGCAAGTCCGGACAGGATCCAACCGTAGGTCAGCGCGTGGTAGGCGGATTTGCCCGCGGACAATCCAGGTGCAGCGGCCGCCAGTCGCTCTTCCATGGCGATGTGGTCGAGGACCTGCTCCGCGGTGACGCCGTTGAGCTGGGACAGCCCGGCACGGTGGTCCATGATGTCCCGCACGGTCAGGGCGGCTTTGCCGTTGGCGGCGAACGCCGGCCAGTATTCGGCGACCGGCGCTTCGTAGTCGATGAGGCCACGATCGTGCAGACGGTGAATCACCGTCGAGGCCATTCCCTTGGTTGCCGAGAACACCATCGCCCCGGTGTCAGCGGACCATGGTGTCGTCGTGGTCCGGCATTCCCAACCGGTCCACACGTCCACCAGTGGCTGGCCGTCGAGATAGACCGACAACGCGCCGCCACTTCGGGCCCGGCCCGGGAACAGTCTGGCGAAGGTCCGCACCAGGCGCCGGAAGTGGGGGTCATAGGCACCGTGTACCTGCGCCGCGGAATCTGCGGCGGTGCGGGAATCCAGTTGGCTGTCCATGTCGGCGAGAACCTGTCTCTTCGATGCGAGGGTGAATGATGTTGCACTGCTTGGTGATCAACAGGCGGATGCGTTGCTTTGAAGTACGCCCCTGTTGTGGGTCGGTGCAACGATTTCCGTGTTTGTTGACACTAGCACTGCAATGTGTACTATTACTCGCCAGTAGGCTCGACCGCAAGTCCACGATATTCGCGGAAGTCCTACTGCGACCTGATATTCCGGCTGCGCGCCAGATGTGCGCGGTCGCCGGATCCGCGCTGGCCGAAACAGTCGGCCGCCAGGCGAGACAGTTAACTTCGACGATGGGGGACCGATGCGTGCCATGATCCCGATCACCGTGGCGGCGCGGGCGTTCTCAGCGCAGGTGGCGCCCGTCGTATGGTGCTGAATCAGGAGGCACTGCCACACCCCGACGCGCCGCGCCCGAGCAGGGTCGTCTCGGCTGCGGTCAAAGAATATGTCCGTCAGCACCCCGTCGCCGCGATCGAAACGGCGGGCAGTCAGGTCATCCTCGGCATTCGGGTACTGCAGTACCTCGTCCAGGACCTGGTGCGCGGCCGCTTTCAGTGGCAGGAGTTCGTCCGCCAGGGCGCATTCATGGCCGGCGCCGCCGTCTTGCCGACACTGTTTGTCGCCATTCCGATCGGGGTCACGCTGTCGATCCAATTCGCCGTCATGGCCGGTCAGGTCGGTGCGACCTCACTGGCGGGTGCTGCCAGCGGCTTGGCTGTGATCCGCCAGGCGGCGTCGCTCGTCGCGGCAGTGCTGATGGCTTCCGCGGTGGGCTCGGCGATCACCGCCGATCTCGGGTCGCGGACCATGCGCGAAGAGATCGACGCGATGGAGGTGATGGGTGTCTCCGCCATCCGCAGGCTGGTGGTTCCGCGCACCGCAGCGGCGGTGTTGGTCGGGGTCGGACTGACCGGCACCACCGCGTTCGTCGGTTTCTTGGCCAGCTACCTGTTCAACGTCTACTTCCAGCACGGCGCCCCGGGCAGCTTCGTGGCCACCTTCGCGTCGTTTGCCACCGTCGGTGACCTGATCCTGGCGTTGCTCAAAGCGATCCTGTTCGGCCTGATCGTGGCAGTGGTCTCCTGCGACAAGGGATTACGCACCCGAGGCGGGCCCGCCGGTGTAGCCAACTCGGTCAACGCTGCGGTCGTCGAATCGATCCTCGTGCTCATGATCGTCAACGTCCTGATCAGTCAGATGTACGTCCTCCTGTTCCCGCGTACCGGGCTGTGAGCACGATGAACAAAGGATTGATCTGATGGCGGCGGTAGGGTATCGGCCGCCCGGGACCCGAGCGATCAGCGCCGTCGCCGGGAAATTCGCCACGACGATTCGTCGGCTCGGTCACCTGCTGTCCTTCTTCGTCGACGCGACTGCGGCCATCCCGCTGGTGCTGCGCCGGTACCGCAACGAGTACTTCCGACTGCTGTCCGACGTCACCTGGGGCAACGGCTCGATCGTCAGCGGTGGCGGGACCGCCGGCGTCGCCGCGGTCCTCGGCATCACCGCAGGCACGCTTGTCGGCATCGAGGCTTATGCCATGCTCAACATGCTGGGGCTCGGGCCGGCCACCGGGTTCGTGTCTTCGCTCGCGTCGACTCGCGAACTGGCGCCGTTCATGGCCTCCTTGGCCTTCGCCATGCAGGCCGGCTGCCGATTCACCGCACAGCTCGGCGCGATGCGCATCAACGAAGAGATCGACGCCCTCGACACGTTGGGCATCCCGTCGATCGCGTACCTGGTGACCACCCGACTGCTGGCATCTGCCACTGCCGTCCTGCCGCTATACGTCATGTGTCTGGCCTTGAGTTACTTCTCCTGCCAAATCGTGGTGCAGTTCTCGGGCGCGGGGTCAATGGGCGCCTACCTGCACTACTTCACGCTGATGCTCAGCGGCACCGACATCATCTACTCCATCCTCAAGGCGGTCATCTTCGTGTGGATCGCCTCGACCATCCAGTGTTACTACGGCTTTTACGCCTCCGGTGGCCCCGAAGGGGTCGGGATCGCTGCAGGGCATGCGATGCGTGCGGCCATCACTGTGGTGACGGTAGCCAACATGCTGATGACGTTGGCGCTGTGGGGCGTCGACACCGGCGCACGGTTCGGCGGGTAGACGATGGGCAACACCTTCGACCCGAATGGGCGCGGCTGGACCGACCGCAAGCTACTGATCGGCGGCCTGGTGGTGCTCGCCGTGGTGGGCGCGATCACCACAGGGCTGCTGGCCAAGTCCAAGGGCTATCTCGATGACCGGGTCACCGTGACCGCGCAGATGATGAACGTGGGCGACGGACTGCCCGAACGGGCAGATGTGAAGTTCCGCGGAGTTCTGGTCGGCGCCGTCACCAGTGTCGATCCCGGTGAGGGCGGCCGACCCAACGTCGTGCACATCGACCTCCAACCAGCAGCAGCCCAGAAGATACCGAGTACGGTCACCGCCCGCGTGGTCCCCAGCAACGTCTTTGCCGTCTCGTCGATCCAGCTCATCGACCGCGGCGCGGCCTCGCCACTGACACCCGGCTCCGTCGTCGCCGAGGACACCGAATTCCCCACCGCGTTGTTCCAGACCACCATCAACCGGGTGCGTGACCTGTCGGCCGCCACCGAGCGCCACCGCGGCGACCCGCCGGTCGGGGTACTCGAGTTGATCGCGGGCGCCACCAACGGCCGCGGGGACAGCTTGTTGGCGACCGGCGCACGGCTGCAACGCATCCTCACCCAGATGAACGACGTGATGGCCGGTGGCCCGGATGATCCGTCGACGATGTCGGCGGTGAGCGCGATGTCACGCGCTCTGAACACCGCCACGCCGGATCTGCTGGACTCCCTGGACAAAGCATTGGTCCCGATGCACACCATCGCTGAAAAGCAGTCCCAGATAAGAGAATTACTCTCAGGTGGGCTCGACACCGCAGGGCGAGCGTCGACAGCCATGGACAACCAGATGGATCGCCTCATCGGCATCACCACCCACTTGGAGCCTGTCGTGGGAGTGTTCGCGCAGAACAGCGACAAGCTGCTCCCGATCGCCACCCGGCTGACGAGGCTGACCGACAAAGGCTACGAGGAGGCGTGGAACCCTCAGCGCCAGACGTTCAACGCCAACATCATCGTGTCGTTCACCCCGTTATGGAACTACGTGCGGGCCGACTGCCCCCGCTACGGCCAACTGGCGGGCCCCAGCTGCACCACCGCCCCGGAAGTCCGGCAGAAATTCGACATCCCACAGGTGCTGCTACCCGGTAGCTACAAGCCGCCCCCGGACCTGACGCCCCCACCGGGTCTCCCGCTGCCCCCCGTCGATGCGAGTGCAGCGCTGAGCCCCGGCTCAGGTCCCGACAACGGCGGAGCCCCAGCAGCACCCGACGCCGGCCAGGATCCCTCCGCTCCGCAACCGCCACAGGGCGTTCCGGGTGCCGCACCGGCCTCCTACGGCGGCAACGTCGGCCCGGTAGGCAGCCCCGGCGAACGGCAACAACTCTCCGCGATCCTCGGCCAACCACCCACGTCGGCGCAGCAAGTGCTGCTCGGTCCGCTGGCCCGCGGTAGTGCTGTCACCGTCACCGAGAGCCCGGCACCGGCAGGTGGATCATGACCTTCAAATCTGCGCTCGTCGCGTTCAGCGCATTCCTGGTGGCCGCCGTCGCGGTGACCACCCTGGTATACGGCACGTTGCGCCGTGACACCGCGGGCCCGACCGATGCCTACTCGGCGGTGTTCAGCGATGTGACCGGCCTGCAGGAAGGCGACGATGTCCGCATCGCCGGCGTGCGTGTGGGTCGAGTGGATGCCATTGCCCTGCAGGACAACCGGGCCAGGGTGAGCTTCCGGGTCGAACGCGACCAGGTGCTCTACACCGACACCATCGCGTCGGTGACCTATCAGAACATCGTCGGACAGCGGTACATCGGGTTGTCCCGGCCGCCGTCGGACGGACACAACCAAAAGCTGTCGGCCAACAGCCAAATCCCCTTGGAGCACACCGAACCCTCCTTCGACATCGGTGCCCTGATCAACGGGTTCGAGCCGCTGTTCACGCTGCTCGATCCCGCACAGGCCAACAGGCTCTCCGATGCGCTGATCGAGGCTTTCCAAGGGGAATCCGGCGCGGTCACCCGACTGCTCGTGCAAACCGCGCAGCTGACCCAATCGTTCGTCGGTGACGACGAAGTACTCACCGGCCTCATCGATCACCTGCACACCCTGGTGAGCAGCTTGAATCGGCAGGATGCCAACCTCGATGCAGTCATCGGTGAGGCCAGACAGATGGTCGGCGACCTCGCCGCACGCCGAGACAACATCGTCTCCTCCCTGGGGTCGCTCACCAAGGTCGCCGGACGGCTGTCCGACGTCGGTGACGCCGCCTACCCGCAGTTCTCCGACATGCTGCACCGCGAACCCGGCGTGGCCCAGCACCTCGTCGACAACGAGGACCAGATGGCGTTCATGGGCGCGAATCTGCCGGCGTTGCTGAAGGGCCTGGCCCGGCTGTCCCAGGATGGGGCGTACGGCAACGGCTACGTATGCACCCTGAACGTGCTGGGCTTCTTCCCCGGCCTCAACAATCTGGTCCCGACGATCGTTCGCTACGCCTCGCCGGGCAATGTCGTCAAGAACACCCAGAAATGCAGGCCGGCATCATGAGCATGAAAACCGTTGCCCTGGCGCCGATCAAGAGACTGCGTGGTCGGCCGCTGGAGTCCTACAGTCCGTTCTGGGTCGGCCTCACCGCCATCGCACTGGTGGCCGTCGTGGCCGGGTCGCTACTGGCGGTGCGGGCCTCGGGCGTCGGATACCTGCGCTACACAGCCGAATTCGCCCAAGCCGCCCAATTGCGCTCCGGCGACAACGTGACCATCGCCGGTGTCCATGTCGGTGAGGTCGACGACGTGCAGCTGGCCGGCAACAAGATTCTCGTGGCGATGCGGGTCCGTGACAACGTGGACCTGGGTGATCAGACCCATGCCGCCATCAAGCTCACCACCCTGCTCGGGTCGCGATATGTGGAACTGCGACCCGCCGGTACCGGGCGCCTCGATCACCGGCGAATAGGTATGTCCTACACCGAAGTTCCCTACGACCTACAATCCCTGCTGGCCGACGCCACTACCACGGTGGAGGAACTCGACGTCAACCGTATGGTCACCGCCCTCGGCAGGCTGTCCGGCCAACTCGATGGATTGCCGGAGGCGCTCCCGCAGGCCATGAGCAATCTCAAGCAGCTTTCCGGGGTGATCGCTGACCGCCGCGGCCAGATCGGCGAGATGCTCCAAGGTGCGGCCACCATCACCAGCACCCTGCACCGCCAGCAGGCAGCCTTGGGCCAGCTGGTCTACCAGGGTCGGGACCTGCTCGGCGAGTTCGTCAGCCGGCGCGCGTCCTTCCACAAGATGATGGCGTCGGTGACCAGCCTGGTCGCCCTGATGGGCAAGATCGTCGGACCGGACCGGGCGGCTTTCGAATCGCTGCTGGCCAACCTGCAGAAGCTGACCGCGATGTTCAGCGATCACGACGACCTGTTCCGCAACCTGCTGCAGGTGATGCCGATCCCGCTGCGCAGCATCGCCAACGGTACCGGTAGCGCACCTGCCCTGGAGTTCAACTTCTCCGCCGGAATCATGATCGACGACTGGCTGTGCGCGATCAGCGGCCGCGCCAAACAGTTCAATCTCACGGAGTACTTCAAGGACTGCGCATGAGAAAAGGTCTCGCCCTCGGCGCCGTCGTCGTGGCTGTCCTCGCCGGCATCGGCTACCTCACCTTCGGTGACGCGGCCCGACACCGCCCGGTCACCATCACGGCGATGTTCGACGAAGCGTCGGGCCTCTATCCCGGCAACGCCGTCGAGATACTCGGCATGCCCGTGGGCACCGTCACCACGGTCACCCCGAAAGGCACCCACGTGGAAGTGGCCATGACCATCGACGGCGGCATCCCAGTGCCCCGCGACGTGATGGCTGCGACCATCTCCACCTCGATCCTGACCGACCGCCGCGTCGAGCTGTCCCCGCCGTATCAGGACGGGCCTCAACTGCGCAGCGGCGACCTCATCCCGCTGGACCGCACCCGGACCCCCGTCGGCTTCGACCGGGTCCTCGGCATGATCGACAAACTGACCTCGGCGATGCGCGGCGACGGCAAAGGCCAAGGACCGCTCGCCGACCTGATCACCATCGGGGCCACCGCAACCTCCGGTAACGGCAACAACATTCGTGCCGCGCTGGACGAGCTGTCCAAGGCGCTACGGATGACCTCCGACGGAGCCGCCACCAAGGATAACCTCACCGCCATCATCACCAGCGTGGACTCGCTGACCAAAGCCATGACCGACAACGACGCCACCATCCGCACGTTCGGCTCGCTCATCCACGGCACCAGCGATGTCCTGGCGGCCGAGAAGTTCGGCACCGGCACCACCGGCAGGCAGATCAACGATCTGCTCACCCAGGCCGCCGACCTGCTCGAGCGCAACCGTGACACCATCAAGGCGACGGTGGGCAACACCAACAC
Source organism: Mycobacterium sp. P2_H7 (assembly GCF_056403275.1). Lineage (NCBI taxonomy): Bacteria > Bacillati > Actinomycetota > Actinomycetes > Mycobacteriales > Mycobacteriaceae > Mycobacterium > Mycobacterium sp. P2_H7. Next base: position 562,502 of record NZ_JBFUFU010000009.1, read on the forward strand.
CATGGTCGGCACCATGAACGACAAACAGCGCGAACTCGCCGAAACCTTCGACGTGCTGCCGCTGATGATCGACAACTTCTACAACGCCATCGACCCCGTCAACGGCGCACTGCGGGTGCACGCGCTGATCGACAAGATCCTGTTCGACAGCCAGTTCACCAAAGAGGTCTGCAACGTGATGGGGCTGCGCCAACTCGGCTGCAGCACCGGCATGCTGCAGGACTACGGGCCCGACTTCGGCCTGACCTACATGCTCGACTCGATGGCCCGGATGGGGCAGGGCCAGTGAGCGCCCACCGAGTTTCGTCCAAGGCGGTGACCGCCTTGCTGGGATCGGTGCTGCTCAGTGCTGGGTGTGCCGCACCTGGACTGGACAGCCTGCCGTTGCCCGCCCCCGCCTTGGGGGACCAATCCTTCACCGTCACAGCGCGGTTCGCCAATGCGCTCAACCTGCCTGCGAAAGCCAAGGTGCGCGTCGGTGGTGCCGATGTCGGCGAGGTGGAGTCCATGCGCGCCGAGGACTACACCGCCGTGGTCACTTTGCGGGTCCGTCAAGGAGTGCGCCTGCCCGTCGGTTCGAGCGCTGAGCTGCGCACTGCCACCCCGCTGGGCGATGTGTTCGTCGCGATCAAACCCCCGGCCGATCCGGGACCGCAAGTTCTCAAAGACGGCGACAGCCTGGGCCTGGAATCGACTGCGTCGGCATCGACGGTGGAGGACGTGCTCAGCTCAGCCGCGGTGCTCGTGAACGGCGGCGCGGTACGCAATCTGACCAAAGTGGTCAACGGATTCGGCAAGGCCGCCGGCGGCAACGGTGCGGTGCTCAAAGATATCGTCGACCAATCGAACCGGGCCCTGGCCACCCTCGGTAATCGTTCCGAGCAGATCCGTGGCGCACTCGACGACCTCTCGAAGTTGGCCGACACGCTCAACAGCCGACAACAGTCCCTCGATGACCTACTCGACGCTGCGCCGCCGGCACTCAGTGCCGTGGACACCGGGCAGGTGACCGCCTTGGTCGAGCAGATCGGCCGGATGTCCGACCAATTGGCCAAGCTACCGTCGGTACAGGGCACCGACACGCGCAGTGTGATCGCCGACCTCAATACCGTCTCGCGTGCCTTCAACGACGTGGTGCAGTCCCCGGATACTCGACTGGCGTCGATCAACCGATGGCTGCCCATCCTGATCAAGGAAACCTCCGGCACCGCCATCAGCGCCGATATCAGCGTCGCGAAGCTGGCTCTGGGCAACATGCCCGACATCGGCTACCTGGGCGACACGGCGTTTCACGGGCCGAAGCGGGCCGACTGGGACTATTTGGTCGGCAGTTTCAAGTACTCACTGCTGCGATTGCAGGAACGCGTCGTGGGGCAGAAGCCATGATCGACAAAATCGCCGCAGGACTGCTGCGCGCCGCCGGCTGGCTGCGGGGGCGCAAAATTGCGCTTGCCGCGGGATCGCTGGTGGTGATCCTGCTCGGCGCCAGTACCTACCTGGTGCTGGGAACCCTGCGGGTGGATCCGACCAAATCCATGATGCGCGTGCGAATTCCGCTCGTTGAGTCGGGCGGGCTGCTGCCCAATCAGGACGTCACCCTGCGCGGCGTGCCGATCGGGCGGGTGGAGTCGGTGGACCTGGCTGACGACGGGGTCAGCGCGGTCGCGCGCATCGATGAAGGGGTGCACATCCCGGTCGACAGCACGGTGCGGGTATCGGGTCTGTCTCCGGCCGGCGAGCAGTATCTGGATTTCCGCCCCGATCGTGACGGAGGGCCGTACCTGGAGGACGGTGCCACCATCGCGCGCGATCGCACCAGCACCCCGATCACTTTGGCGCAGTTGCTCTCCGACGCCGATGGTGCTCTGACCCAACTGGATCCGGCGAAGCTGGCCACCATCCGCCGGGAGATCGGGGTCAGCCGTGAGGGCCCCGGCAAGCTCGCGGCGATCCTCGACGGCGGGACGTTCCTGTTGTCCACGCTGGACGGGGTGCTGCCGGAGACGATGCGGCTGATGAAATCGACCCGTGTGTCGCTGTCCACCGTCGTCGATCTCACCCCCGGACTCACCGCCACCGGGCATCAGTTCGGCAGCGTCTTCACCGGGGTACGCACCATGGACGGCGGTTTCCGTCATCTGGTCGAGGCCACGCCGAAATCGTTGACCGCCGTCAACAACCTGTTCGACGACAACTCCGAGACCATGGTCCAGCTGTTGGGCAATCTGGCGACCGTCGCCCAGCTGTCCTACGTGCGCGTGCCCGCGCTGAATGCGTTGTTCCCGGGCCCGGAAGTGCGTGGGTCTCTCTTGGAGAACATGTCGAATATTCTGCGTGACGGTCACACCTGGGTGATCGCTGATCTGTACCCGCGCTACAACTGCGACTATGCGGGGCCGCGGGGTGCGCCGTCGGCCGCGGACTACCCCGAACCGCGCCTGCACTCCTACTGCGCCGATCCCGAACCTTCGGTGCTGGTGCGCGGCGCGCGCAACGCACCGCGGCCGGGCGGGGACGACACCGCAGGTCCTCCGCCGGGATCTGACCCGAACGCCACCACCGACCCGACACCCAAGGGGCGCTGGACCATTCCGACGCCCTATGGCGGTCCGCGGCTACCGATCGCCATCCCCGGCGACGTCCCGCTGCCCCCGGACGCGCCACCGCAGCCACCCGGGTGGCCGATCCCCGGCCCCAACGGCTGACACCGACCGACCCGCACGAGAGAGGCGACTACATGACGACCAAAGGCAACGCAGCCTTGTCCAACGGACGCAAGCCCAGCCGCGACGTTTTCGGCACCGCCACGGCGGAGTCGACCGCGGCCCACGTCGGCATCGGTACCCCCGAGGTCGGCGCCATGCCGGCAGCACCGCACGGCGAAGGGGCGCAGGTGCAGACACCCGAGGCCGAGCACGACGTAGAGGGTGGCGACGACGTAGAGGGTGGCACCGCCGAAAACGTTGCGACACAGAAACCGGAGCGTCGCCGGCTCCGCTGGGTCACCCGCGGCGCGGCGGCCCTCGCGATCGCCGCTGCTCTGGCGGGCGTAGGTTATGGCGGTTGGCTGATGTATCAGCAGCATCAGGATGGCGTCGCCGCGCGCGATGCGCAGCATTCGGCCGAAAAGTACGCCGCGGTGCTCACCAGCATCGACACCAACGCCATCGATCAGAACTTCGCCGACGTCCTCGACGGGTCCACCGGTGAATTCAAGGACATGTACAGCAAGTCCAGCACCCAGTTGCGCCAACTCCTGTTGGACAACAAGGCCGCCGCACACGGCACGGTGCTGGAATCGGCAGTCCAGTCCGTTACGCCGGACCGGGTGGTGGTGCTGCTGTTCGTCGATCAGTCGATCACCAACTCGCAGGTGCCCGACCCCCGCGTCGACCGCAGCCGGATCAAGATGACGATGGACAAGGTGGACGGGCGCTGGTTGGCCAGCAAGGTCGAGCTGCCGTGAAACCCGTTGTGGCACTGGTGGTGGCAGCGGGGCTGATCGCCACCGCGCCACCCGCCGGTGCTGCCGACGGCCAGTTCTGCGCGGCGCTGGCCGGGCACTGGGACGGTGCCGTCTGCACGGCATCGGTGACCTCAAATCGCAACGCGCAGATGGACATCGGACTCAGTCTGCCGGTTGCGCTGCTCGATGATCCGGTGATAGGCCCGGCAATACGGGCCTATCACCAGAAGCTGATGGAAGCCTGGCGGCACACCGGGACCACCATGGTGCGCGACAGCGTCGCGAGCACCGACTATCAGCTCTACCCAGGCCCGGGCACCGTGCAGTCGTTGGTGATCCACGAGGTCTGGCAGCCCAGCGGTGTGCAGGCGAACAACGCCTACCGGTCTTTCATCTTTGACACCGCGAGCGGCCACCGGCTGACCTTGGCCGATCTGTTCAAACCAGGTGTCGACCCGATGACGGCCATCCCACCCGCCGCGGCAGCCGTCCTGCCCGATGCACTCGACGCCGCACCACCTGCGCATCAGCCGGGAACCTTCCCGTTCACCGTCGACCAGTGGCAGCCCGGGCCGCAGGGCAGCGGCTACACCGGCGAATACCGAGCCTTCGGACTGTCCAAGGACCATCTGATCCTGTACATGCCGGATGCACCGATGGCACACCAGGATCCGGTTCCGCGGGACCGCTTCGTGTGGTCGATGGACGGCGGAACGGTGACCATCCAGATCCCGCTGAGCTCGCTGGCGGGTGCACTACGACCGGAGTACGGCGGTAGGTGACGACACCGATCAACTTTGCCTGTCGCGGTGCGTCTGTTCGTACGGTCCGAGTACAGTAGCGCCAAGTGTCGACGGGATCAGTCGAGCCGCCGGTCGGGGAGAACCAGGATCGTTACGACGTGCCAGCAACGAAGAAGCTGCAGAAGCGGGGACGCCCCGTAGGCGGTGGCCACGAACCCGAGCAGGCCAAAGAGGCCATGCTCGATGCGGCGGAACGGTTGATGAGCAAGGTCGGCTACCGGGCTGCGACCATGGAGGCGATTGCCAGGGAAGCCGGTTTCACCCGGACGATGATCTACCGCCATTTTCCGACGCGCAACGACCTGCTGGAGGCACTGCTCAAGCGCGGCACCATTCGGCAGATGGTCGCGATGCTCGCCCGGCTGGGACCCGACCCCGACCTGGCGACCCTCGTCGTCGAGGCCAACGTGATGGTGGCGACCGACCTCGCCCGCGATCCGCTGTTCGCGGTGTTCGCCGAGCAGACCGACACGGGCAATGTCGCTCAGCTTCTGGTCAATGCCCAGCAGTACATGGATTTTCTCGAGCCACTGTTCGACCAAATGGTGCAGGCGGACAACACCTTTCTCCGCAAGGGCATCGGTAGTAAGGATGCCGCCAAGTTCCTGGTCGGCACGGCGATGGCCTTCCTGGTCGGGCTCGTCCCGGGCGCGCAAGACCCCGACCAGGTGCGCCGCTATGTCACCGCGTTCATCTTGCCGGCGATCATGGCCAACCCGCCCAAGCCTGGACCGGTGTTCTCGGCGGTGTAGGGCGCGGTCGCCGGCAACGCGGTCAGCGCGACTCCCACTGGGCGATGCGACGCCCCATGTCGGTCGCCGGTTCCCGATTCAGAATCCATTCCTCAGAGATCGCCCGCCACGGCGCGCTGGCCTGCAGATCACCAAGGAGCGCACAGACATTCATTTCGGTGCGGCGCGAGAACAGATGTTCTCGGGGAACCCGCTGCTGATAGATCCATTCGCGGAAACTGGAACTCGGCAGCATGCCTTCGGATACCGAGAGCAGCGCGGACTCCGGCGTCACTGTGACCACGCCCGGGGCCAAATGCCAGGCGCCGATGGCGGCCAGGTAGCCCAGCGCCACCTCCTCTGGCATGGCCGATTCGTCCACGATGAACCCGCCGGATCGCAGCAGCGCATGGACTCTCGGCGCATCACTCGCCAGCACGGCGGCAAAGATGGCGCGTTCGAGGGTGATCTGCTCGGTATCCATCGTCACGTACAGCCCGAAGTCGACGAAACCCACGGTGCCGTCGTCGAGAGCGATGATGTTGCCCGGGTGCGGGTCCGCGCAGAATTGCCCGGCCGTGTACAGGCCGCCGCAGTAGAAGCGGTACAGCGCCTCACCCAACGTGTTGGCGGTCTCCGGGCTCACCGGACCGAGCTGGTCCAATGTTGTGCCTTCCAGGTACTCCGTTGTCAATACCTTTGCGGTACAGAGGTTCTCGATTGGCTCTGGAATGCGAAACGCCGGGTGTCCTACGTGGGCGCGGTACACCTGTCGGTGGTTGTCGAGTTCGCGCTCGTAGTCGAGCTCCAGATGGATCTGGTCACCGATCTCTGCCACCAATTCGGCGAGGCCGAGGTTCGGAAAGTCCCGGGCGCGGAGCCGGGAGAGCAGCGCGAGGTTTCTGAGATCCGCGGCCACCGCGGACTTCGCAGAAGGGTATTGCACCTTGACCGCCACCGTCCGGCCATCGGCGAGTGTGCCCCGATACACCTGTCCCAACGAAGCCGCGGCGATGGGTTCGGATTCGATGGACACCAACTGGTCCCGGCAGGCGCCCAGTTCGCGATCCAGCAGCTCGAACATGATGTCGTTGTCCGTCGGGGGTGCCTGCCGATACAGGGGCGCGAGCCGTTTGGTGAACTCGGCCCGCGCCTCTGCCGAACTCAATCCGAGATTGAGCAGCGAGATCGATTGCCCGAATTTCATCGCCGCGCCCTTCATGGACCCGAGTGCGGACACCAGATCATCGGCGAGCCTGAGCATCTCGCGATCCCGCGCGACCACCTTGCCCGCCTCGGACATGAACGGCTCGCGGAGGCGGCGCCACGCTACCCGGGAGAGTTGCGAAACCGCGACGCGACCGAGTCGTGCGCTGCGATTGAAGCGATCCCGCAACCGAGGCTCGTCAGAGGCCACTGGCCACCCGCTTCAACCGGGCCGGCGCTGTCGGTGAAATCGTCAACGCGGCCCGTCCTCCTCGTCGCTGGCTCGGCGGATGGTGGTCGCCGTCGGCGTACCCCACCGGTCTATGTCGTCAGCTTAGGTGACGGGCGGGCGATGCCAGGGCACGACGGTGCGCTGTCGACACCCTGATCGGGCGTACGCTGAACACCTAGCTGGCAATCGCCGCCCGAACCGGACGTCCATTCCCGCGGCGCAGGGGCGACCTAGCGTCTGCCGAGTCCACGCGATCGCCGTCCTCGATGTGATGTCGACCCCTCGCCGAGTCCGCCCCGAACTCGACATGAAACACCCGGGCCCGCGCCCTGTGGTCCGTGATCCTCTGGTCGCCGGGAGGGCACCAGTGGATCCAGAACTCGAAGCACCCCCCAAAATGGAAGGAATACGCCATGCCTGCTCCAGGCCGCGCTGAGCGCGACACGATCGAGACCATGCTTGACCGCAACCGTGAGGCGCTCATCGCCACCGTGCGGGGTCTGTCCGACGAGGATGCCCGCCGACGGCTGGTCCCCTCGCTGACGACGCCGATCTCGCTGATCAAACATGCGGCTGCGGCGGAAAGGATCTGGTTCCAACGGTTCTGGGGAACGTTGGACGCCTCCGAGTGCGACGGATACTCCGAGCGGGACGAGGGCACCTTCGCCGTGGCCGACGATGAGACGGTCGACGACGTGATCGCAGAGTTCGAGCGTGCCAGCGCACGCTCCCGGACCATCGCCTCCGGATTTTCACTCGACGACACGAAGCGAAACCCTCGCGAAGGCACGGTCAGCATGCGGTGGACCCTGCTGGCCATGATCGAGGAATTCGCCAGGCACGCCGGGCATGGGGACATCCTGCGTGAACAGATCGATCACCCCGCCACGTCGCCGCAAACGTCCTGAGGCGGCGCTAGGTCGACCAGACCAACTCCGGGGCGAGCTGTCCGAGCGTGACGCGGGCCCGGCGCTCGACGAACAGTGGGACGAACTCCCGGATGGGGATTCCCTCGAACAGCGCGTAGGCGTCCTGGACCGCCTTGGCGACGTCATCGGCGGGTATTTCGGTGTTGGTCACGACGAGCCGTTGGACGATTTCCTGAATCTGTATTGCTTCATCGGTGGCTCGCATGACGGATACTGTGAGGCAACTGTCAACAGCCGTCAAGTTCGAATTTCGCTCACCGACGGTCGGCGTGCAATGTGAGTTCTGAGCTGGGCAAACCATTCTTTCTCGAGCTTTGCCAGGTCGCGGCATTCGTGAGCAAAGACGCGGTATTCAGCGGGCCGGAGAAGGGTGTGTCAATTGCCGCAAAATGCCACCCCCCGGTGCGCGCACCTTAAAAAATGATGAGAAGATGCCCGTGTGACTGAAGATGCGGCGGTGAGCCAGGCGCGACAGCTACTCAAGGCGCTGTACGACCAGGTCTCCGACATCTCGCGCAAGCTCGAAATCGTCGACGCGCGAAACAGGCGCGCCCGGGCCCGCGGCAACTCGCGCGTGGACCCTCGGGCGGGCGACCTGCGGCGCGAACTCTACGAGGCGCACCGGCTGATCGACGGATTGCACCGTCGTTTCCCCGAAACCTCCCCGCATGCAAGGCCGTTCGTCGGCAGGCACGCCATGGCGGGTCAGTCCCGGCTGGCCGCCAGTACCGAGAGCAGCTCGTAGCCCCGGCGGGGGATTTCAGTCGATCTGGTTCAGCGGGTACATCCGCGCCCACGCGACCTGCATCCGTGCGCCGCCTGCCAAGTTGATCGGACGCTTTTCCGTCGCATCCAGCTGAAGGGCCAAATGCATTGCGCCGGGCGGGAAATGCGAAGTGTCGGTCGAGTTGAACACCGGATTGCCGTCGATGTAGTAGGTGATCTTCTGCGGTGTCCAGCTGACGGCATAGTGGTGCCACTGGGTTGCATCGACCTGCGAAAAGGCCCACTCGGTGCGGTTCTGCGCCGAATAGTGCAGGAAGTGGCCTATCCGCTGGCGGGTGGCGTCGTTGGTCATCTCGAAAAAGTCCAGCTCCCCGCCGACGGGGAAGTTCTCGGCGTCCGGCCACAGCAGCGCGACGGCCTGGTAGTCGGCGGCGCCTTGGGGCACCTTGATCCGGACCTCCCAGGAACCGTATTTCTGGCCGGGCATCCATGCCATGCCCCCGGTGTTGCCTGCAGGGTCGCCGGTGATGACCATGCCTTCGTTGCCGAACGAAATCGCAGCGGGTGTGCGCCGTCCGTACCCTGCGTGCCCGGGCGAGTTATACACGCCCCAGCCATTGGCCAGGCTTGCCGCACTGGTGAAGACGGTGGACCTCGACGGTGCGCCCCAACCGAGTCGCGCCGCGGCGGTGGCGGGCGAAGTCGGATTGGTCGGAGTCGTGGGATTGGTGGGTGTTGTCGGGTTCGTCGGGTTCGTGGGAGTCGTCGTGCGGCCGGCGATCGACACGGAGACGGCGGCCGTCGAGCCGAAGCCGGGAACCAGGAAACCCAGCGGGCCGTGCACATGGGGACCGTTCGACGGGAGATCGTCGGTGGCGGTAACCGTGAATGTGTCTCCCGATGAACCGAACCCGGATCCTGGCGTATAGACGAAGGCGCCGCTGGCGCTGACCGCGACGCTCCCGTGGGCGGGCTTGCTCGCGGTGTAGCCGAGCGTGTCGCCGTCGCCGTCTACGCCGCGTATCGCTCCCTTGATCGTCCCGTTGGCCTGTGTTGTCTGGCCTGGGACCACGGAGATGGTGGGGGTGAGGTTGAAGAACTTGCGCAGTATCCAGTGTCGTCGTGCCGGCGGGGCGGGTGCCGCCAAGGCGCTCGCCGTCGCGGGCTGAGCCGACGCGGTGATGGCCGCCTTTGGCTGTGGCGACGCAGCCGCGGCGGCGATGCCGCGCTTCCCGCTGTCCAATTTCGCTGTAGGCGCCGGAGTTTCGGTAGTCGCGGTCGGGTCTGAATTCTTGACTCGGGCGGCGGCCACGCGGGTGGATCCGGCTCGTGCCGACGGCTTCTCGATATCATCGGCTTTCTTCATGGATGTCACCGTCTCGGCCGCCGTTACGCGCTGTTTCGGCGTGGTCGCTGTGGTTTTTCCGGTTGCGGGAGCCGTCGACGACGCGGTCTTGGTTGCGGGCTGGTCGTCACTTTTGCTGGGCCCGGTGCCTTCGGCTTTGCTGCTCTCGCTATCGGCCTGTGCGACACCCGAACCGCTCACCGCGGCGATGCCGAGCCCGACGACGCCGGCCCCGAGCCATCCGTAGGGCACCGCGGCTCGCTGCCGGCGGACGCGATGCCGGCCACGCTTTCGTCCGGTCACCGGATTCTGATCGTCTGCGTCCGCCCGTGCACTCATGTCGTTTCCCCGGTGTGGTGTTTCTCGACTGATGGTTGGCCTTGTGCCGGCGGCCAAGGTCGGTGCGTCTCACAGGAAACCTACAGACGTCACCCATGAAATCAACTGCAGGACATTCGGTCGACGATTCCGGTGCGTGCCGAGCGGGAGCTGAGTGCGGAACGAAAAGTGGTGACGCAGAACATCATTCGTGAAATCGCCAGCCTGCGGTACTCGGCGGGAGTGCGAAGCAGCCTGCGGGAAGCCTTAATTGACGACCGCGGCCCCCCGTTGACGGACAGTGCGACGGGCCCGATTTCCTCGGCAAAGGCGGTGCAGCCGGTTGTTGCAAGGTCCGCGTCTGGTGGGCAAATCGCCGGCATTAGCGTGCGGTGGTGCGCTCGCGGCTGCTGCGGCGCCGATGCCCGCGCCAGGCCTCCACTTATTAGGAATCTGTGAGAACATGCGCCGCCATGCCCGATGGGAGTGTCGGTGCACTGCAATACGGTTCGCCCCCGCGCTCAAGGCTCCCACCGGGGCACCGTGACTACACTTCGCTGATGACCCGGATCGCGTGCTGTCAGATCGCGCCAGTGCTCGGCGCACCCGATGCCAACGGCGGCCTGATCGTCGAGCAGATCCGGACGGCCGTCGCGGACGGTGCCGACGTCATCATCCTGCCGGAACTCGCCACCTCCGGGTACATGTTCGGCGACGCGGACGAGGCCCGGTCGCTCGCGCTGACCGCCGCTGCCGAGCCGTTCACCGACTGGATGGCCGCGGCCGGCGACGCGATCGTGATCGGCGGATTCCCCGAGATCGGCCCGGACGGACTGCTGTACAACAGCGCGGTCATGCTGGACGGCAGCGGCGTACTCGGCTTCTATCGCAAGTCGCACCTGTGGGATCGGGAGAAGCTGATCTTCACCCCCGGTGCCGTCGCACCGCAGGTGCTCGCCACCCGCCACGGTGCCATCGCGGTGATGATCTGCTACGACGTGGAATTCCCGGAACTGACCCGGCCGGTGGCGTTGGCCGGTGCCGAACTCATAGCAGCACCGGTGAATTGGCCGTTGTTCCCGCGACCGGACGGAGAGCATGCCGGCGAAGTCATCAACGCCATGGCCACCGCTCGGGCCAGCAAGGTGGCCGTCGCCTGCTGTGACCGCACCGGGGTGGAACGCGGGCAACCGTGGACCGAGGGCAGCGTGGTCGTGTCGCCCGACGGTTGGGTACTCGACAGTGTCGGGCCCGGCTCGGGGATCGCCATCGCCGACGTCGACCTCACGGTCACTCACAACAAGTCCTTGACCGAGCACGTCGACCTGTTCGCCGACCGGCGCCCGGAGCTGTACTGACCCGTCAGCGGGTCGATTTCACGATCTGCGCGAAATTGAACTGCCAGCGCTCCACGATGTGGAAACCCATCCGTTCGGGCACCTGGTAGGCCGGTGCCCGGCGCAACCGCGGTCCGGGGTCGAGCGCTGCGCCGCTTTCCCGTTCGGGCACGGCCCGGTCGCGCTGGGAGACGGTCCACAACACGGTGCAGCGGCGGATCTGATCGGCCACGCCCCAGATGCCGAGATGGGCATCCCACAGCCGGTTTCGGTCGGCGGCGCGCATCCCGCGGCCTGGGTCGATCAGTGCGGCGTAGGCCGCGGGCCGGGCCGCGGTGAGCGGGCGGATCGGGCCCGGCAGCCAGGTCGTGGTGTTGTCCATGATCAGGCAGTCCCCGGGTGCGGCATGGGCGGTGACGACGTCGGCGACCTGGCTGAAATCCATCCCTTCCTTCGCGTACGGCCCACGCTGCACGAACAGGAAGTTCGGCGTCGCGGCGACGGCGAGGACGGCCACCACGGCGGTGGCGCGTTCCCGGGTGCGCACAAGACCCACGATGCACACGCCCAGCAGCAGGGCCATGGCGGGGGAGGTGTAGGTCAGATACCGCGGGTAGTAGAGGGGTTCGGCCACAGCCGAATACGCCAGCATGACGACAGTCGGCAGCACCATCCAGGCCAGGGTCAGCCGGATCAGGGCGCCCGCGCCGGGTTCGGTCGGCCGCAGCCGGCGAAACAGCAGGGGCAACAACAGGATCAGTGCGGCGCAGACCGCGAAGGCCACGCTCTGGTCGAAGTACTGCTTCCCGAGGATCTCGCCGATGGTGCCGGTCGACAGCGGCGAGATCCAGTGCACCTGCGCGATCTGGGTACGGCAGAAGAACAGGAACGGCGCGATCGCGACGATCGCCGCCGCAGTGGTGCCCACCCAGACCCGTGCGGGCCGGCGGGGTCCGAGGCTGACGATGTAGGCAGCGTGCACCAGCACCAGCAGCACCATGAACACGTTGAGCAGGGTGGCCAGCGCCACGCCCACGCCGTACCAGGCCCACAGGCCCGGCCGTCGCCGACGGGAGGCGGCCACCAACAGCACCGTCAACCACACCGCGACCGACGCGGTCAGCGCGTAGGACCGCGCCTCGATGCCGGCCCAGGTGATCCTGGGCAGGATCGCGAACACGACGCCGGCGGTGACGGCCGACGAGCGCCCGACGAACCGCCGGGCGAGCGCGACGACGCCGGCGGCGGCGAGCCCGACCGCCAGACAGCTGGAGAACCGGGACCAGAATTCGGTGGTCGGGAACACCGCGAACCACCCGTGCATCAACAGGTAGTACGCCCCGTGTACCGCGTCGATATTGCCCAGCAGACCCCACAGTTGCGGCAGCGTGCGGGTACCCGCCGAGATGGTGGCCGCCTCGTCGAACCACAGGGACGGGCGGGCGGCACCGGCCGCACTGACCGCGACGGCGAACACCGCCACCAGGACACCATCGAGGCGGCAGTTGCACCCGGCCGACCCCCGTTTTCTGCTCTTGGGCAGAACCGTAATACCCGGCCCGCGGCGCCGCTACTGCACCTGGTCACCCTCCGGTCACCGGTACACGTTCTCGGACAGTGATTTTGCCGCAGAGGTGCCGCACCCACCGTTGTCGAATTACGATCCCCGCCACGGCTGAGGTGCCCAAACATCGGCGCAGTGAACGAAATTGGGCGCCGTTGTGATCTTCGGCAAAGAGGCGGCGCAGGTTTGACGCCGGTCACGTGCTGGCCATGTCCTGCGTCACCATAACGCCTGATCCGGGTGCCCGGCGGCTAGCATCGGTACCCGAACGACGCCGCCGGGACGGACGTCGACGCGCCGGGTGTCGCCAATCGCGCCCACGGCCGTCGAGCAAAGGGTTACTGTCTCGGGTGGCGTAGCTATGAATAAGGTTCTGACACTTGGAGGGCATGAATGAGCGCCTATCGGACCGTGGTCGTCGGCACGGACGGATCTGATTCGTCCCTGCGTGCCGTGGAACGCGCCGGAGAGATCGCTGCTGGATCGGGTGCGAAGCTCATCGTCGCAACCGCATATTTCCCGCAGAGCGAGGACCACCACGCCGCTGACGTCCTGAAGGACGAAGGCTACAAGACCACCGGCAACGCCCCGATCTACGCGATCCTCAAGGAGGCGAGCGATCGGGCGAAGGCTGCCGGAGTCAAAGAGGTCGAGGAGAAGGCCATCGTCGGCGCACCCGTCGACGCGCTGGTCGACCTGGCCAACGACTCGGGAGCGGACCTCCTGGTGGTCGGCAACGTCGGCCTGAGCACCATCGCGGGCCGGCTGCTGGGCTCGGTGCCCGCGAACGTGGCACGCCGATCCAAGGTCGACGTGCTCATCGTGCACACGTCCTGACATCGAGTTCGAAGAGCCCGGCGCACCACGGTGTGCCGGGCTCCTTCGTCTCTCCATGCAGCCTTTACATCGATGTTCTTTACAAAAAGTGAAACAACTGTCACGGTGTCTGGGTGGATTTCTCCCGGGTACCGCTGTCCGACGAGGACCTGGCGTTCCAGGATGAGCTGAGAGCGTTCCTGGCCGACGTCGTCACCGACGAGGTGATCCGCCGGGATCGTGAGACCGGTGAAAACTTCGACGAGACAGTACATCTGGCACTCGGCGCGGCCGGCTACCTGGCACGCGACTACCGCAGTGCGGCGGACGGCGGGTTCAGTGCGGTACGCCGCCGGATCTGGGAGCTGGAGATCGGCCGGGCACACACCCCGTGGTTCCACTGGGGCACCACCGCCATGGTCGCGCACACGGTGGAGCGCTTCGCGTCGGCCGAACTGGTCGCCGAGGTGCTGCCCGGGGTGCTCTCCGGCGAGTTGCGGCTGTGCCTGGGCTACACCGAGCCCGACGGCGGTTCCGATGTCGCCACCTGCAAGACGCGCGCCGTGCGCGACGGTGCGGGCTGGATTGTGAACGGCTCCAAGATGTTCACCTCCAACGCGCACAACGCCGGCTACGTCTTCCTGCTCACCTGTACCGACCCCGCCGGGCCGAAACACCGCAACCTGACCATGTTCCTGGTGCCGCTGGACTCACCGGGTGTGCAGATCCAAGGCATCCGCACCGTGGACGGCGACCGCACCAACATCACCTTCTACAGCGATGTGCGCATCGACGACCGCTACCGCATCGGTGAGGTCGACGGAGGCTGGGCGGTGCTGCGCGGGGCACTGGACGCCGAGCACGGCACCGGCGAACGTGAGGCGGGCGGCCTGCAGACCATCGCGGTGATGACCGACCACGTCCTGTTGATGGCGCAGGCGGTGGACCGGATCGCCGCCGACGCGCCACCGTCCTACCGGCTCGGCCGCGCGGTGGCGCGGATGGAAGCGGCCATGAGCGCGCCCGGCATGTACGGCCGGGTGGCCATCGCGCAGACGATGCGCGACGTGTCGCCGGATCTGATGGACCTCTTGGGGACCGCGGGCGCGCTGCCCGTGGGCACCCCGGGCGCCGCCGATGACGGGGGAGCCGAGTACATCTTCCGGCTGGCCGCGCCGACCGGGATCTACGCCGGAACGCTGGAAGTCTTCCGCAACATGATCGCCCAACACGCCCTCGGTCTCGGCAGGCCGAGCTACACATCCCCGAACGGAGCCCGATGAAATTCGCTTTCACCCACCCGATGCACAGCCACCCGTACAACCCGGAGCTGGTGGGGGGCGCGGGCGTGGCGGCGGTCGCCGCAGCGGCGGAGGCGGCGGGGTTCGGCGGATTCGGCTTCACCGACCATCCCGCACCCACCGAGAAGTGGTTGCGGGCCGGAGGGCACGACGCGCTCGATCCATTCGTGGCGATGGGGTTCGCCGCGGCGCACACCTCGACGCTGCGACTCATCCCCAATGTGGTTGTGCTGCCGTACCGTAACCCGTTCGTGGTCGCCAAAGCCGGCGCGACGCTGGACCTGCTGTCGGGCGGTCGATTCACCCTGGCCGTCGGCGTCGGCTACCTCAAGCGTGAATTCGCGGCGCTGGGTGTCGATTTCGACGAGCGTCCCGAGCTGGTGGAAGAGGCGCTACGGGTGATCCGGGGCATCTGGACCACCGACGATTACAGCTTCGAGGGCAAGCACTTCACCGCCGTCGGTATCACCGCGCATCCACGCCCGGCCGTCGCGCCACCGATCTGGATCGGCGGCAACACCGGTGCCGCCCGGCGCCGGGTGGCGCAGTACGGCGACGGGTGGTGCCCGTTCCCCGCTCCGGCGATCCTCGCCCGGACCGCCCGGACGGCGTCGCTGGAATCACTCGATGAACTCAAGGCGGGCATCGACGATCTGCGCCGCCGCCTCGATGAGGCCGGTCGCGACCCGGCGACTGTCGACATCACCTTCAGCAACAACCAGGGCGGGGTGCCCGGCGCGGACGGCTTCGACGCCGCCGCCTACCTGGACGGTGTCGCGAGGCTGGCCGACCTCGGCGTCACCTGGATCCAGGCACAGGTACCCGGGGACAGCCTGGCCCACGCCATCGAAGCCGTCCAGCAGTTCGGGGAACAGGTCATCGCCAAGGTCTGACGAATCGGCGACAGACCCGCCGCTGCGGTGTCACACTCGGCTTGAGGGAGGTCGAGCCATGACCGCAACGTTGAGCCACACCGGTATCCCGCCCCGCCGCAACGGTGCGCCGCCGCCCGACGTGCAACTCGGCGACATCGATCTCGGCGCACTGGCGTTCTGGGAATGGGACGACGACCTCCGCGACGGTGCTTTCGCCACCCTGCGCCGCGAGTCGCCCATCACCTTCTTCGAGGTGCCGGAGTTCGCCGGGTTCCCCTCGGGTGCCGGGCATTGGGCGCTGACCACCTATGACGACGTCCGCCATGCCAGCAGGCACCCGGAGATCTTCAGCTCGAGCCCCACCAGCACGTCGCTGTCCGACGTGCCCGCCGAGATCTCGGAATTCTTCGGCTCGATGATCAACCTCGACGATCCGCGTCACCTGCGGCTGCGGGGGATCGTCAACCGGGCCTTCACCCCCAAGGTGGTGGCCCGCATCGAGGACAGCGTGCGCGAACGGGCCCGCCGGCTGGTCGCGCAGATGCTCGAGCGCCACCCCGACGGCGAGGCGGATTTCGTCGCCGAGGTCGCCGGGCAGCTGCCCCTGCAGATCATCTGCGACCTGATGGGCATACCCGAAGAGGACGAGGCCGATATCTTCGGATGGACCACGGTGCTGCTGGGCGCCGGGGACGACGAAGTGTGCGGCGACTACGACGAAATCCTCAAGGTGTCAACCAATCTCGCCAACTATGGGATGGATCTGGCCGAACGGCGGCGGGCCAAGCCCGCCGAGGATCTGACCACCAACCTGGTGCAGGCCGAGGTGGACGGCGAGCGGCTGAGCTCCGCGGAGATCGCGTCCTTCTTCATCCTGCTCTCGGCGGCGGGCAACGAGACGACCCGCAACGCCATCAGCCACGGGATGGTGGCACTGACGCGCTATCCCGAGCAGCGCGACATCTGGTGGAACGACTTCGACGCCATCGCGCCGATGGCGGTCGAGGAGATCGTGCGGTGGGGCTCGCCGCTGATCTTCATGCGGCGCAACCTCACCGAGGACATCGAGATGCGCGGCATCCCGATGAAGGCCGGCGACAAGATCTCCATGTGGTACACCTCGGCCAATCGTGACGAGCAGCGGTTCGCCGATCCCTATCGGTTCGACGTGACCCGCGACCCCAACCCGCAGATCGGCTACGGCGCGGGCGGCGCGCATTTCTGTCTGGGCGCCAACCTGGCCCGCCGCGAGGTCCGGGTGCTGTTCGACGAGTTGTACCGCCAGGTCCCCGACATCGTGGCGATCGACGAGCCGGCGATCCTGCGGTCGGCGTTCATCCACGGGATCAAGCGGCTGTCCGTCGCATGGAAGTGAGTCTGGACCCCCGATCTACCAGCCCATCGAGCCGGGGATGCCTTTGAAGGGACCGGTCACCCAACTGGTGATCCACCCGCCGTAGAAGCCGCCAGGCTGGGGCCGGACCTCCTCGTCGTTGACGGTGCAGTGGTCGACGGCCGCCGCCATCACCGCGACCGCTCCGGTCAACGGTTCGAAGCCGCGCGTCGGTGTCAGGTACGTCCACGCCGCGCGCTCCGCCACCACCGATCCCGTCACCACGTCGTAGTAGTTCGCCGCGCCCTTCCATTCACACCACGACGAGCCCGGCGCATCGCGGAGCGCACCGTCCGCAAACGCCGCGCGCGGCAGGTAATACGTCGGGGGATGGCTGGTCTCCAGCACCCGCCAGCCGCGGTCGGTCGTGGCAATGCGTTCGCCACCGAGCTCGACGGTGATCGATCCGCGGAATTCTTCGAGCCGGGGCGGGCGTGGGTAATCCCACACCGACTCCTGACCGGGTCCGGGCTTGTCGGGCACGGGCCAGGTGCTCATCGGGCTACCACCCGCGTTTCTGCCACTCGGCGAGATGCGGTCGCTCGGCTCCGAGCGTCGTGTCATCGCCGTGGCCGGGGTAGACGACCGTCGAATCGGGATAGCGGTCGAACACCTTCGTGCTGACGTCGCCGAGCAGCCGGTCGAAGTCGCCGTCCTGCCACGTCTTGCCCACGCCGCCGGGGAACAGGCAGTCCCCGGTGAACAGATGCGTGACGTCCCCGTCTGCGCCGCGCAGCGCCAGCGCGACCGATCCCTCGGTGTGGCCCTGCAGATGGATGACGTCGAAGGTGAGGTCGCCGATGGCGATGGTGTCGCCGTCGGACAGGATCCGGTAGGGCGTGACGGGCAGCGGCTCGGCGTCCAGAGCGTGGGCGGCGGTCGGTGCGCCTGTGGCGTCCGCCACCGCTTGCAACGCCTGCCAGTGGTCGAAATGCTGATGACTGGTCACAATGAGAGAGATGTCGGGGGCGTGCGTCCTGATCAGCTCGATGAGCCGGTCGGCGTCATTGGCCGCGTCGATGAGCAGGGTCTTCCCGGTCGCGGTACACGTGATCAGGTAGGCGTTGTTGTCCATCGGACCGACCGACGCCTTCACGATGGTGGCCGCGGGCAGGCTGCGCCGGGCTGCGGTTCCGCCGTCGACGTGGCCGGTGTAGTCGTCGGTGAGGGCTGTCATGACTGCCACGCTATCCGGCTTGTCGGTACCGGCACCTAGCATGGCGGAGGATTGTTCTGCCTTCGGTTCCCGCGGGCAGGAGCGAAGCGTCGCGGGAAACAGCAGGACTAGGAAAGGGACAGTGTGTCTGACCGTCTGATCGTCAAGGGTGCGCGCGAGCACAATCTCCGCGGCGTGGACCTTGACCTGCCCCGCGACGCGATGATCGTGTTCACCGGTCTATCCGGGTCCGGTAAGTCGTCGCTGGCGTTCGACACGATCTTCGCCGAGGGGCAACGCCGCTACGTCGAGTCGCTGTCGGCCTATGCGCGGCAGTTCCTCGGGCAGATGGACAAACCCGACGTCGACTTCATCGAGGGTTTGTCGCCGGCGGTGTCGATCGACCAGAAGTCCACCAACCGCAACCCGCGCTCGACCGTCGGCACCATCACCGAGGTCTACGACTACCTGCGCCTGCTCTACGCGCGGGCCGGCACGCCGCACTGCCCGGTGTGTGGTGAGCGCATCGCGCGGCAGACCCCGCAGCAGATCGTGGACCAGGTCTTGGCCATGGAGGAGGGCACCAAATTCCAGGTGTTGGCGCCGGTGGTGCGCACCCGCAAGGGCGAATTCGTGGACCTGTTCGACAAGCTGAACTCCCAGGGCTACAGCCGGGTGCGCGTCGACGGCGTGGTCTACCCGCTGACCGAGCCGCCCAAGCTCAAGAAACAGGAGAAGCACGATATCGAGGTGGTCGTCGACCGCCTCACCGTCAAGGCTTCGTCCAAGCAGCGGCTCACGGATTCGGTCGAGACCGCGCTGGGCCTGGCCGACGGCATCGTCGTCCTCGACTTCGTCGACCGGGAGGACGACCACCCGCATCGCGAACAACGGTTCTCCGAGAAGCTGGCCTGCCCCAATGGCCACCCCCTGGCCGTCGATGACCTGGAGCCGCGGTCCTTCTCCTTCAACTCGCCGTACGGCGCCTGCCCGGAATGCACCGGCCTGGGCATCAAGAAGGAGGTCGACCCGGAACTCGTCGTCCCCGACCCGGAACTGACGCTCGCCGAGGGCGCGGTCGCGCCCTGGTCCATGGGCCACACCGCCGAGTACTTCACCCGGATGATGGCCGGCCTGGGTGATGCGCTGGGCTTCGACGTCGACACCCCGTGGAAGAAGCTTCCGGCCAAGGCGCGCAAGGCGATTCTGGAAGGTTCCGACCACCAGGTCCATGTGCGGTACAAGAACCGGTACGGACGCACCCGGTCCTACTACGCCGACTTCGAGGGCGTGCTGGCCTTCCTGCAGCGGCGCATGGAGCAGACCGACTCCGAGCAGATGAAGGAGCGCTACGAGGGCTTCATGCGGGACATCCCGTGCCCGGAGTGCTCGGGAACCCGGCTCAAGCCGGAGATCCTCGCGGTGACGCTGGCTGCGGGCACCCACGGTGACAAGTCGATCGCCGAGGTCGCCGAACTGTCCATCGCCGACTGTGCCGAGTTTCTGAACGCCCTGACACTGGGCAGCCGGGAGCAGGCGATCGCCGGGCAGGTGCTCAAGGAGATCCAGTCCCGG
This sequence comes from Mycobacterium sp. P2_H7, assembly GCF_056403275.1. Classification (NCBI taxonomy): domain Bacteria; kingdom Bacillati; phylum Actinomycetota; class Actinomycetes; order Mycobacteriales; family Mycobacteriaceae; genus Mycobacterium; species Mycobacterium sp. P2_H7. The sequence goes on from NZ_JBFUFU010000009.1 coordinate 582,275, forward strand.
CTGGGGTTCCTGCTCGACGTCGGCCTGGAGTATCTCTCGCTGTCCCGGGCGGCGGCGACGCTGTCCGGCGGCGAGGCGCAGCGCATCCGGCTGGCCACCCAGATCGGCTCCGGCCTGGTCGGGGTGCTCTATGTGCTCGACGAACCGTCCATCGGCCTGCATCAGCGCGACAACCGCAAGCTCATCGAGACGTTGGTGCGGTTGCGCAACCTGGGCAACACGCTGATCGTCGTCGAACACGACCTGGACACCATCGCGCATGCCGACTGGGTGGTGGACATCGGCCCGTATGCGGGTGAACACGGCGGGCGCATCGTGCACAGCGGCACCTACCAGGATCTGCTGAAGAACCCGGAATCCCTCACCGGCGCATACCTTTCCGGTAAGGAGAGCATCGAGATCCCCGCCATCCGCCGGCCAGTGGACCGCAAGCGCCAGCTCACCGTGGTGGGTGCCCGCGAGCACAATCTCAAAGAGGTCGACGTCGCGTTCCCCCTCGGTGTACTGACCGCGGTGACGGGGGTGTCCGGGTCGGGCAAGTCGACCCTGGTCAACGACATCCTGGCCACGGTGCTGGCCAACAAACTCAACGGCGCGCGGCAGGTGCCGGGCAGGCATCTGCGGATCAACGGGATCGACCAGCTGGACAAGCTGGTGCGCGTCGACCAGTCGCCCATCGGTCGCACCCCGCGATCCAACGCGGCCACCTACACCGGTGTGTTCGACAAGATCCGCACCCTGTTCGCCGCGACCACCGAGGCCAAGGTGCGCGGTTACCAGCCGGGCCGGTTCTCGTTCAACGTCAAAGGCGGCCGCTGCGAAGCGTGTTCGGGTGACGGCACGCTGAAGATCGAGATGAACTTCCTGCCGGATGTGTACGTGCCGTGCGAGGTCTGCCACGGTGCCCGGTACAACCGGGAGACCCTCGAGGTGCACTACAAGGGCAAGACGATCGCCGAGGTGCTGGACATGCCGATCGAGGAGGCCACCGAGTTCTTCGAACCGATCTCCTCGATCCACCGGTATCTCAAGACGCTGGTCGATGTGGGGCTCGGCTACGTCCGGTTGGGCCAGCCTGCGCCGACGCTGTCCGGTGGTGAGGCGCAGCGCGTGAAGCTGGCGGCCGAACTGCAGAAGCGGTCCACGGGTCGCACCGTCTACATCCTCGACGAGCCCACCACGGGTCTGCACTTCGAGGACATCCGCAAATTGCTCAAGGTCATCAACGGCCTTGTCGACAAGGGCAATTCGGTCATCGTCATCGAGCACAACCTGGACGTCATCAAGACCTCGGACTGGATCGTCGACATGGGTCCCGAAGGGGGCGCCGGCGGCGGGACTGTTGTCGCGCAGGGCACCCCGGAGGACGTGGCGGCGACGCCGGAGAGCTACACCGGGCAATTCCTTGCCGAGATGCTGGAGGCGCCCGCCCCGGCGCCGACCCGCAAGCGGCGCAGCAAGGTCAGCGCGTAGCCGGCCGCATCAGCCCTTGGTCAGCGGGGACGGAAACCGCGGCTTGATCTGCACGCCGTCCAGCCACGCCGTCAGTTCGTCGGCTTTGCGCTGCAGCGCTTTCCGGGTCTTGGCGCTCACGTCGGCGGTCAGCCGTACCTGGACCCGGCCGTCGGCGTCGTGAACCCAGCCGCCCACCACCCGGCCGTCGACCCATGCTGTGGGCCCGCCATTGCCATTGCGGTCGAACACGTGCTCGCGGTGACCGTCCAGATACCAGTCGCGGTCGAACCAGCCCATCGTGGTCACATCCAGGCCGGGTAGCAGCGCGCACCAGGGTTCGGCGGCGGGTTCTGATTCCAGGTCGTCGGGCAGGACCACCCCGGGTGAGCCGTGCAGATCCACCGTGACCGCACCGACCTCGGCCAATGCGCGCCGCGTCCAGGTCAAGGTGTGGCCGAACCACCACGCGATGTCCGCGACGGTGGCCGGGCCGAATGCCCGCAACCAGGTGCGGACCAGACCCGCGGCCGCGGCGTCGGGGTCGGGGTCGGCTACGGCACCCTCACCCAGCCAGGAGGCCCGCGACGCCCAGCGCGGCCGTGAGGACGTCCACACGCCGGTGTTCGGCCCGCGGACGATGTCGCCACGCACCCCCAGCACCGTCAGCACCCGAGGAGCCACCGGAGTGGCTCCGCCCCAACTCTTTCCGGGTGCGGGGTCATAGCTGCCCGCCAGTTCGGGCAGCGCGGTGCGCAGCTGCGCCGCGCCGGTCGAGCCGTGCTCGTCCAGGTGCGCCAGCACCGCGGCGCAGGCGGTGTCCAGCCACGCCGCACCGTCGGCGGCGATGCCGCCCTTCTCGATGTCGGCGATCAGCTTGCGCCGCTCGTTGGCGGCCACTCGATCGCTCGATGCCGCCTGCACCGCGGGCAGTCCGTCGGCGCCGAACACCCAGAGCGTGCGGCGCATCGCCAGATGTTTGGCCACGGAACGTCGTTCGTACAACGCGCCATCGAGATCGGCAACGGTGAACCCCGGCACCCGCGCCCACAAGGACAGATACGGGGTGGCCGGATCGGTGGCGTGCAGGCCGACCAACGCCGACGTCACGTCTTCGACGGTCCCGCCCTGCGGTGCCAGGAAGTGTCGTCGGGCCAGCCGGGAACGTCGCTCCTCGACGGTGAACGACCTCTCAGCCGTCACCGTGATCCATCGACTCCCTGATCTGGCGCAGGCGCTCGGCGGCCGCCTCCTGACGCTTCTCGTACTGCTCGGCCACTGTGCGGCCCTCGGGAGTCTCCTCGGCCAGCTCTTGTGCACCGATCGCGGTGCCGAACCGGTTCTCGATCTTCTCCCGGACAGACTCGAAGGTCGGCACGCCGTTGGCGTCGTACCCGGGATCCGGCGGAACGGAAGGCTGCTGGTCATCGGCCATATCGCCACCGTACCGCGGAGAAGTTTGGGATCGGTAGCAATGGCGTCCCGATGTACTTCTCCCACGCCGCGCCACCGGGGCGCAGGGCGAAACGAAGGGATTCACACGACATGACGAAGAACCGTGTTCTGGTTGCCGGCATCGGGATGATCGCGACAGCCGCGGTCTTGGTCGGCTGCTCCGATGACAAGGGCAGCACCACGACGTCAAGCACCGCAGCGGGCAGCGGCAGCAGCCAGGTCAGCACCGGCGGCAACACCGAGGTCAAGGTGGAGGGCCAGGACCTGTCCGGCCTGGACGTGAAGACCGTGACCTGTGTGAAGCAGGGCGGCAAGATCAACATCGCCAGCGGTGCGATCGGCGGGCAGCAGGGCCTGGGCGTCGTCATGACGGACGAGGCCACCCCGAAGGTGGAGTCGCTGGGTCTCGTGGTCGACGGCAACGCGCTCGCCGTGGCCGCCATGGGCGGCGCGAACACGGGCTCGGCCGATGTCAAGGTGGACGGCAGCACCTACACCATCACCGGTGAGGCCGCCGGCGCCGACCTGAAGAACCCCATGGCCGGGATGATCAGCAAGAAGTTCGAGATCAAGGTTTCTTGCAGCTGATCGTCCCACCCCGTCGGGGCGAGCGAAGCGACGGGAGAATCCCTCCTGGCGGGGGGGGGGGGGGGGGGGGGGGGCGGGGCCGGGGTGCGTACCGCCAATGACGGTGTTGCCGAATGCATCACCCGCATCCGGGCCTGCCTGGCTGCGCACCTCGACCAATCCGGGCGCGATGCCGGCACCGACCAGATGATCGCCCGCTATACACGCCGCGCCGACTTCCTGGCTGCCGGGCTGGCCGCCGCCAGGGGAGATCACGACGACGCCGCCGACTCGTTGCGGGCGCTCGGCGAACCGGTGGACGACGAACACCGCTATCTGGTCGCGTACGCGCAGATCCTCTGTGCCACCGCATTGTCCGACGACGATCTGCATCACCGCGCGGTCGAGTTGTGGGAGTGGGTCCTCGCCGATATCGACGACACCGGCATCTACCACGACCGGCTGCTGGTGCTCACCGGCATCGCCTTCGGCGGCTTCTGCGTGCAGACCGGCCGGCTGGCTGAGGCTGACCCCTGGCTGCGCCGCGCCGGTGCTCGTGCCGAGTCGCTCGGCTGGGAACTGGACACGGCCCGAACACAACTGGAGCGCGCGGTGGCCGCGTGGTCGGCCGGTGACCATGTCCGCACCGATGCGCTGATCGCGCAGGCCTATCCGGTGATCGCGCGGTACGCCCGCGCCCACGACGTGTCGCGCTGCTGGCTGTATATGGGGTTCACCCGGCTGGCCGCCGGTGCACTCGAACAGGCAGACGAATGCTGGGCCAACGCCGAGCGGCATTGGCGCGAACTCGGCAAACCGCTCCACCTGCACCGGATCCTGCTGCAGCGCAGCTGGATTCCGATCTTCTTCGGCAGATTCGCCCACGCCGTCGAGCTCATCGGGCAGGCCCGTGCACTGCTCGACGAATGGCCGCGCAGCAGCTGGCTGCAGTACGCCCGGCTCGATGACCAGCTGGGCACGGTGTGGCGCGCCGACGCGCTGGCCGATCTGGGCTTCGACGGTGCCGGTGACCCGGACGACGACTGGGACGAGGTCGAGGCCAAACACCAGGCATCGGTGGGTGCTACCTTCGCCGCGACCGGCACCCCGGAATTCCGGCGCGCGATGGGCAAACTGGAGCAGGCCGCCGAACTCAAGGTGCCCGCCGCGCTGGCGGTGGATTCGGTGCGCTACTCGATCACCGACGCCGACGCCCGGTCGCGGTGGGCCGCCCGGGTCTCGGCGCCGATGCTGGCGGGCGCGTTCGCGGTGGCCTGGGAGTGGGAGAACACCGCACTGACCGCGGAACTCATCGAATACCACAGCGCCCGAGGCAGTTTCAGTACCGAACCAGCAGGAGAGCCGGGCGCACCGATCTGGGCCGGCCCACCGGTGGTCGCCGTCGACACCGAGCCCGAGCTGGCCGACGTCGCGTCCGGTCCGCCCGGTCCGGGCGGACCGTCGTTGACCCGGTTGGGGCCGCTGCCGCCGCTGCAGATGGATCCCGGACGGGACACCATTCTCGGTCACTACCGCGCCCTGGCGCGGCAACGATACGGTCGCGATGTCACCACCGATGAAGCGGCGTGGCCGACGTGGCCGTGACCGAACCACTGACCCTGGTGCTGCGGTACGCCGACCTCGGCATCGCCACCTACGCGAGTCTGCGCGTCGTCGGGCAGCCCGAACGCACCGTCACCTGGGTGGTCGAGGAAACCATTCTGCTTGCGGCACTGGACGAGATCGACGCCGCGCTGCCGGATCCGCGGGAGGGTGAGACCGCAACGGAGGCACTCGAGCGAGCCCTCACCCTGGGCGCGTTCACCGACCCCGAGCGGGAGGTGTTGCTGGCCTACCGGCTCGGCGTGCTGCTGATCGCGCCGCGCGGCTGGGAGCTGCTGACCGAATGTGTGCGCTCGCCCCGGGCGGTGCTGTTCGTGGCGCCCAGTGCCCGGCTGGGCCGCATCCCTTTCGGGGCGCTGGCCAAACCCGCCCTGTTCCCCGTCGTCGCCGACATGCTGACCGCCCGTACCGAGGCCGTCACCGCAGAGGGCCCCGTCCCGGCCCGGATTCCGTGGCCGGACGCCGAACCCACCCAGCTCACCGAGGGGTACCGGCTGCTGGAACTGGTCGACGTGCTGATGGCGGTCCCGGCCAACATCGTCGCCTCCCGGCGCCCAGCCGTGCCCGTCACCGGTACCGCGGCGCTGCTCATCCTCGACCCGAGAGTGCCGGGGCAGCGCCCGGATTCGGCGCTGGGCTCGGTCTTGGGCCGGCCTGCCGCCGACAGTGTGCCTGCCCGGCACTACGCGACGGTGCTCGACCGCGTGCTCCCGCCCGTCGCGTCGGTGGTCGAATTGTTCCGCCGCACCGACGCCGACCGCGGTTGGCTGGCCGGGATGCTCGCGCGGCGGCCGGGGCGGCTGATGTTCGTCGGGCATGCGAGCGCGTCCGACAGCAGCGCGGAACGCGCCGCCGTGCACCTGGCCGACCACCGCCCGCTCAGTGCCGCGGACCTGATGGCGTCGGACCTGGTGTTCCCGCCGAAGGTGGCGCTACTGGCCTGCGCGTCGGGCGGGGATTACCGCTTCGACGAGGCCACCGGTCTGGTCGCCGCGATGGTGCTCGCCGGCGCCGAACTGGTGACGGCCACCCTGTGGTCACTGCCCACCACGGCCGGGTACCGCAAGTTCGCCGACGCCGACGCCGGTGATCCGATGGGGGAGACGATCGTATCGGTGGATACCGCCCACCGGGACGGCACGGTCCTGGACACCGGCCGGGCGGTGAACCGCTGGCAGCGTGAACAGCTGCGGCGCTGGCGCGACGGGGACAGGTCGGCAAGCCCGGTGTACTGGGCCGCGTTGGCGACGTTCGCGATATCTCAGGCAGGCGGCACACACACGGCGACGGCCGACTCGTCGCCGCACCGGTAGTAGGCGTCGATGATGCTGCCCGGGCACACGCGGTCCAGTGCGGTCGCCGGGATCAGGGTGGTCTCGTGAGCCGGGAACTGGCCACCCTCGGGTTTGCGCACCATCAGGTCGAGCACCACCTCGCGGTGGCCCTCGCGGGTGGCCCCGGTGGGTTGCGACGCCGTCACCACACCGTGGCCTTTGGTGCCGTGCCGGATCAGGGTGAGCTGCGAATCGGTCACCAGCCCCTTATCCAGCAGCATCTCGTCGAAAGCGGCACGCACCGTGGCGATCTCGGGAGCCGCGGCGGTGCGGCGCACGAACACGACAACGAGCAGGGCGATCAGGAGGACGTCGAACATGGATCACAGCGTCACCCGACCGCGTGTCTACCGAACCCAACTTCGTGCGACGCACCCTATTCTGGGGCGATGACTGCCGAGGCCATGCCGCGCGCGGCCGGCGTGCGCGCCGCGCAGCCGCGCCGCGCCGTGCTCGACCGGGCCTGGCGGGCCGTCGGGCCCGGCGTCGAGGTACTCAGCAGCGAGGACGGTGGGCCGCTGAGCCGCACCGTCAAACGCATCCTGGATCCGCTGGTGCTGCGGTTGCGGTCCAACCCGCAATACTCGGCACCGGTGGTGACCGCCGAGGTGGCCACCGAGATGTACGAGCTGATCGTGGCGCACCGGGATCGGTTGCGTGCCACCGCCGCCTGGTTCGCGGTCCTCAAGGTGCACCGGCGGCGGCTGCGGCTGACCACCGGCAATGCCCAGGAACTGTACTTCCCCGCCTGTTTCGAGCTGGCCATCACCAAAGGTGCACCCGTCCAGGATGATTCGGCCACGGCCGAACAGGTGCTGCGCGGCATCCACGGCGACCGGGACCGCACCGCCATCGAGGTGCTCAACCGGTACGTGACCGATCTCCGCGCGATGGCGGCCTTGTCGGCACAATTGCAGCGCAGCTGGCGCGATGTGCTGCCGTCGGAGGCCATCACGGCACCGTTCCTGGCCGGTCTGTCCACGGTGCTCGGCGACGCCGACGGCCACACTGCGCAGGCGGCCCGGCAGCGGGTGTGGACGGCACTGGTGGCCGACGCGACGCCCTACAACCTGGGTGCCCGGGCGCACGGTCCGGCGCCGGAGCTGCCCTGGTCGCTCGTCGACATCGGCTTGAGTTCTGCTGTGCCGCAACCACCCCCGATCGTCGACGGCGGTTCGGACAATGATCGGCCGCTCAACCGCAGCGTCGTGGACCGGGTGCGAGCCACCCTGCGGCGCGCCCTGGACCGTGACGAACTGCCCGATGTCCCGCTGCTGTGCGCGGAGGAAGTGGACCGGGCCTGTGCGCCATGGGGCCTGCTCGGCGAGGACATGCAGGCGACGCTGGTGGCCGGGGTCGAGGTCGCCGTCGAGCTGGCACCGCTGAACGACACCGCCGCGCCACGCTATCCGCTGGCGGCGCTGATCCAGGCCCGGCTGAGGAAGGAGGCCTACGTGCTGCACGCGCGGCGCTACCTGGCCGCCGGGGAAGCGCTGCACCCACGCCAGCAGCAGGTCACCGACGACTTGGCATCGTTCGCCCGGCCCTATCTGAACCGGCTGTGGGCGCGACTGCACGGCCGCGACGTGTGGCAGGAATCGTGCGCCGACGTCGACGAGGTGCGGGCGCTGCTCGAAGGAGTGGCACGTTCGGTCAGCCTGGATAACCGGCAGCGGATCAAGGCGATGCTGGAGCTGGTGGCCGCGCGATGAGACTCATTGCCCAGCAAGGCTTGTGGACCACCGACCACCGCGTCGACGCACCGCCGGCGGTCGCCGTGCTCGAGGTTTCCGGCGCGGTCCTGGCCTGGACCGTCGACGACCCGACCGGCCCCGTGCAGGTCACCTTCACCGATGTGGCGGCCGCCGACTGGCTGTGGCGGGTACTCGGGGAGGACGGGCATGTCGGCCTCGTCGGCGCTCTGGCAGACCGGACCCCGACCGCGCTGGAGCTGTCCGGCGTCGACTGGGCGGCGGGCGCCCTGGCCCCCCTGCGACGGCTGGCGCTCGGGCACTGGCTGCGCCGCTGGTGGCCGGCCGGCACCACGGACGGGATCGCCGACCTGGATGCCGCCCTGCTGGACGCCGAGATCGCGGTACTCACCGCGGCCGCCGAGGCGTTCTTCGCCGGGGACACCTTCGATTCCGATGTGGCCGGACTGCTGCAACCACACCGGGGCGCGCTCGCGGGTTGGCTGCGCGACGGCGATCCGCGGGTGGCCGCACTCATCGAGTCGTGCGCCGAGTTCGCGGAATGGCCCGATCTGGCGGATGCGGCTGCGCCGCGGAGGCAGGACGACTACGCGCTGGCGGCCGGTGCCGCCGGGATGGGTGGCTCCGGCGCCATCGCCTCGGGTACCGCGTCCCTCGCGTGGAGCGCGGTGCAGCCGGGGGTGTTCGACGCGGCCGAGGACACCGTGTCGTGGTCCGTCGGTAGCGCCGCGGACGGCGTGGTGACCGCAGAGATCGGCATCGCGGTCATCGGGCCGGCGACCGGCGTAGCGGTCCGGTTCGACGGCATCGACGGCGTACTCGACGCGCGGGGCCGGGCCAGCCTGGTCCTGCCGATGGCCGAATCGGCGGCCTGGAACCGGGACTGGTCCGCACCCGAGATCGCCGTCGCGGGCCGCCCCGACCCTGGCGAAACCCGCGAGGTGCGGGACCGGATCCGGGCGTTCGCGCGAGCACGTCTGAGCGCACCGGGCGCCGACGCATTCCTGGCCGAGATCCTGGCCGCCGAAGCCGACTACTGACCCGTCGCGCAGCACATCCCGGACTTTTGTCGGGCGCCGATTGAACGGCTGAGGCCGCTCGACCGTGTATCGGGGAAGCAATTGTCGGCACCGGCGGAATTTTTGTCCGTTTCTGTCAGAATGAGAGCCCCCGTGCAGGGACAACGCTGGGAAACGCGGGACATGGGCAGCGCAACGCCGCCTCAGACGGGAAGGCGAAAGCCCGAGATGGCTGGAGATGGCGTGGGTGGCGGTCCGTCCTCGGCACAGGCACGCATTATTGCCGAGCTGACCGAGGCCGGGTTCGCCGACGCCGTCGAGGTCGGCCGCGGGGGTGCCGGCGTCGTGTACCGCTGCTCGCAGACATCGTTGCGCCGCAGCGTCGCCGTCAAGGTCCTGGCATCCGACCTCAACGAGGACAACCAGGAACGTTTCCTGCGTGAGGGTTACGCGATGGGCGGCCTGTCCGGGCATCCGAACATCATGAACATCCTGCAGGTCGGGGTGACCGACAGCAGCAGGCCCTACATCGTCATGCCGTACTACTCGGGCGGCTCCTTCGCCGAGCGGCTCCGACGGTCCGGGCGGATCGGGTGGCCCGACGCGCTGCGCATCGGCGTGAAGCTGGCGGGCGCCCTGGAGACCGCGCACCGGGCAGCCACGTTGCACCGCGACATCAAGCCGGGCAACGTGCTGGTCAACGAATACGGCGAACCGCAGTTGAGCGACTTCGGGATCGCGCGGATCGCCGGGGGTTACGAGACCTCGACGGGATTCTTCACCGGCACCATCGCCTTCACCGCGCCCGAGGTGCTCGCCGGAGCGCCACCCACCGTGCAGTCCGATGTCTATTCCCTCGGCGCCACGCTCTACGCGCTCATCGCGGGCACCGCCGCCCACGAACGCAAGCAGGGCGAAGAGGTCGTGGCCCACTTCCTGCGCATCAGTTCGACGCCCGTCCCGGACCTGCGGCTGCAGGGAATCCCGGCCGACGTGTGCGCGGCGATCGAGACGGCGATGGCCTCGGAGGCCGGTGACCGGCACGCGTCGGCGGCCGAGTTCGGTCAGGCCCTGCAGGCGGTGCAGCACCGCAACGGGTTGATCGCCGATTCGATGGCGCTCAGCGACGGCCACGACGAACCGGCGCCGCCCTCCGATGTCACCGCGGCGACGCCGGTGAGCCTGTTCGGATACACCGACTCCGTGCCGCCGGGGACCCCCTCCTGGAGCGAGCCACCCGCCCCGGTCACGCCACCCCCGCCGCCTCCGCCGAGCGTTCCTGCGCCGGTCCCCGGGGCCGAGGATCCGACCCGCAACATCGGGCAGCGACCCCGCCGCAAGGGACTGCTGCTGGCCATCGCCGCCATCCTCGGGGTGCTGGTGATCGTCGCGGGCGGTATCGCGTTGTTCGGCGGCAAGGGTGGCGACGTGGGCACCGCGACCGGCACGACCACCGCCGGCAAGCCCACCCCGCAGGCGCAAGGCGGCTGGGAAACCCTGACGAACGCCCGGGTCGCGCGCGCCGCCGCCGCCACCACCGAGGCCGACGGCACCATCTGGATCTTCGGCGGTGTCGGGGCGGACAACCGTGTCACGGGCCGCCACGAGGGCTACGACCCCATCATCGACGGCTGGAAGGGCAGCGACGATCTGCCGGTGCCCGTGCAGCACGCGATGGCGGTCACCTGGCAGGGCACGCCGGTGGTGTTGGGGGGCTGGCGGTCCGAAGGTGCCGACAATGCCATCGCGACCAACCGGGTGTGGCGGGTGGTCAACGGCCGGTGGGTCGAACTGCCGCCGCTGCTGCAACCGCGGGCCGCCGGGGCTGCCGCCGTCGTCGGCGATCGCATCGTGGTGACCGGCGGAGTCGACGCCGGCGGCCGATTGATCACCGGCACAGAGGTTTTCGACGGGACGTCGTGGACCCGAGCCGCGCCGATGCCGACACCACGGCAGTTGTTGAGCGCGGCGTCGGATGACACCGTGGTGTACGCCGTCGGTGGCACAGACGGCACGGCCGACCTGGCGACGGTCGAGGCCTACGACCCCGCCACCAACGCCTGGACCACGTTGCCCCCGCTTGCGCAGCCGCGCAGCGATCTCGGCGTCACCGTCGCCAACTCGCGACTGGTGGCGGTCGGGGGCATCTCCGGCGGCCAGGTGCTGGACAGTGTTGCGACCCTGGACCTCACCACGCTGACGTGGGCCGGTTTGCCTGCCCTGGACACCGCGCGGCACGGGATGGCCGTCGCCGCCATCGGAAACAAGGTGTTCGCGATCGGCGGTTCGACGGGCGCGGGGGACACCGAGGTGACCTCGTCCGCGGAGGCTTTGACACTCGCGGCCCGCCAGACGCAACCGAAGCTGTGGCGGAGCCTGCCCGACGCGCCGTCGTCGCGATTGATGATGGCCTCCACCGTGCTCGACGGGAAGATCTGGATACTCGGAGGCATCCGGCACGGCGGCACGTTGGACACCGTGGAGACCTACGACCCGCAGACCGGGCAGTGGCAGACGCAGCCGCCGTTGCCGATACCCCTGCACCACGCGACCGCGGCCACCTATCGCGGGCAGGTGGTGGTGATCGGCGGCGCCAGCGAGGAGATCGGGCACGCGTCCGACCGGGTGTTCGCGTTCTCCGGGGGACGTTGGTCCGAACTGCCGGCGCTGAAGCACGCGCGCGCCGGTGCGGCCGCCGCCGTGGTCGGGGACCGGCTCGTGGTGGTCGGGGGGCAGAGCGAGAAGCAGCTCGTCGCGGCCACCGAGATCTACGACGGGCAGTCCTGGAGCCAGGGCGCCGACCTGCCGACACCGCGCGAACACCTCGCCGCGGTGTCCGACGGCACTTATGTGTACACGGTCGGCGGGCGCTTCCTGTCCGCCGACAAGAACTCGGCCGCGTTCGAGCGCTTCGACCCGGCCACCGGGGACTGGGTGCACCTGGTCGACATGCCGACACCCCGCGGAAGTTACGGCGCCGCCTACCTCGACGGCCGGATCGTCGTCGTCGGTGGTGAGGAACCCACCCAGGTGCTGGGCACCGTCGAGATGTACGACACCGCCGACGGGAAATGGACCACGGTCAAACCCATGCCGACACCGCGGCACGCGCAGGCCGTCGTCGCGGTGGACGAAACCGTGTATTGCATCGGTGGCGCGAACCGGCCCGCGCACGAAGGTGCTGTCGCGACTATCGAGGCCCTCGACTTCGCCTGATCCAGGCTGCCTAGCCCTGGACCCGCAGCATGGCCAGGGTCACTGCCCCGCGGCGCAACGCCTCGTTGGCGAGCCGGACGCGCCGGTCACCGTCGGCGGGGACCGCGAACTTGTCGTAGAGGTTCTGCAGGTGCTGCTTGACTGCCGCCTCGGTCACCACGAGCTCCGCCGCCAGCCGGCGTACCGAGGCCGGTTCCGGGAACGGATCACCGGACACCAGCGGGCGGCACAACGTGATCAGGACGTCGAGTTCGCGCGGGGTGAGGCGGGGTGGCAGCAGCGCCGGCTCGGCGGACAGCGTCGCGTCTGCCGGCGCGGTGTCACCGGCACCCCTGCTGTCCCAGAACACCAACCGGGAGTTGCCGACTCGGACCTCGTCGCCGGAGCGCAGCACCCGCTCCTGGCCTATCTTCTCGCCGTTGACGAACGTCCCGTTGCGGCTGCCCACGTCGCGCAGCGACCACGCCGATCCCAGGTTCTCCAGCACCGCGTGCAGGCGCGAGACCGTCGAGTCGTGCGCAAACGCCACCAGATTCGACGACGATTTACCGATGGTCACCCGCTCGTCGCCCAACGGAATCAGCTCCCGTCCGGACGGGGACCAGACCTCCAGGTGCGACGACATGCCGGAATCCTATGCAGTGCGCATCCGTTGGCCGGGGAAACCGTCCCGTTCCGGGCGTGCGTGCGCCTCATAGGGAGATGGACCGCCACGGGTCCACCTCGCCGATAGGACACCTTCATGACGAACGACCACCGCCCCTTGGCCCTGCGCCGGCACAGCATTCGCACGCTCACGACAGCAGAACTGGGCCTGGCCTACGGCGGCAGGGGCAACGGCACCGGCGGCGACGCCCCGACCTGCGCCGGCGGCTGCAACACCAACACGACCCGCACGACGGCCAGGACGAAATGAACACCCCCGATCTGGCGTTGCGGCGCCGCAGCATCCGCGCCCTGACCACCACCGAACTGCGCCTGGCCCACGGCGGAAAGGGGAGCGGCACCGGGACGGGCACCGGAACCTCCGGCCCCTGCGGAACCAGTACGCAGAAAACGAAATAGCCCCATCGAGGACCACCCCGTGACCCCGGTTACGGGGTGTTCTGCGTTTGCGCCGGGAAAAGCGTCACCCCAGGCGGCGGCCGGTGCTCGTACACGCAGCCAAGGGAGAAGCGCGGAGGTGCGGTCATGGATGACGGTGGCGAGGGTTCGGTGTTCCGGGACCGTTGGCGGGAGCGCCAGTCCGCGGCAGGCAGGCCCGGTGAGCTGATCAAGCAACCCGGATGGATCGACAGCGGATTGTGGACGCTCGGTCTGTTGATCGCCGCCGGTGTGCTCGCGGCGTCGACCGGCACCGTCGCACGGACCGCGGCACTGCCCGCCGTCGCGCACGGCGTGACCGTGTCCGCCACCCGCACCGCCGATGTCGTGCCCGTCGTGGGCGACCCGGCGCAATTCCACGATGCGTCCGGCGCCACCCGCGCCGCGGACATCCTCGAGGTGACGGCCACCGAGGTGCGCGCGGCGCTGCGGTCACCCGGTCCGGCGGAGTCGCCGGGTGTCCTCGACGTGCCGTCGGGGCGGCAACGGTTGATCGACGTGCTGTTCTCGAGGTGGTGGTGATGCGGCCCGGGCACGCGATCCCGTTCGTCGCGCAAGCCGAGATGGCCGACTGCGGTGCCGCAGCACTGGCGATGGCGCTGGGGTACCACGGTCGGCACGTCTCGCTGGCCGAGATGCACGAGGCCACCGGCACCGGCCGCGACGGGATAGACGCGCTGCGCCTGGCCGAGGCGGCGTCGTCGTACGGATTGCGGGCCCGTGGTGTGACCACCGAGCTCGACGATCTGCGGGTGCTACCCAGGGGAACTGTGTTGCACTGGGGTACAGCACATTTCGTCGTCCTTGACTCGACGTCGCGGCGCGGCGTGACGATCGTCGACCCGGCCGCCGGCCGGTACCGGCTCAGCTGGGCGGCCGTCGACGACCTCTACAGCGGCGTCGCGGTCATCCTGGAACCGACCGATGCGTTCACCAGGGGTGGGCGGGTGGCCCCGGGTGCACTGCACCACGCGCGGAGGCTGCTGAACCGGTCCACCGGTATCGGCCGGGTGCTGGGCACCTCGGTGGTGGTGCGGCTGATGGCACTGGCGGTCCCGGTGCTGACCGGGGTGGTGGTCGACCAGGTGGTACCCGGCGACGACGGGCGCCTGCTCAACGTGCTCGCCGCGGTGATGGCCGCGCTGATCGGCTATTCGGTGCTCGCCACCTACCTGCGCGCGCACCTGCTGCTGCGGCTGCGCAGCCGGCTGGACGTCGACATGACGCTCGACTTCCTCGAACACCTCGTCGACCTGCCGTATTCGTTCTTCCTGAAACGGTCTTCGGGGGACCTGATGATGCGGCTGCGCAGCAACGCGACCGTCCGCGAGATCCTCACCACCGGCACCATCGCCGCGCTGCTCGACGGCACCCTGGCCACGCTCTACCTCGTGGTCATCGTCGCGCTGTCACCGACGCTCGGCCTGCTCGTCACGGTGCTCGGTGCCGCGCAGTGCGCCGTCCTGCTGACGGCCCGGCGCCGCAACCAGCACCTGATGGGTGAGGCCCTGGCCACCGAGGCCCGGTCGCAGTCCTACGCCTACGAGATGTTCTCCGCGGTCGAGACATTGAAGGCCGCGGGCGCCGAGCGCCGGGCGGTGTCGCACTGGACCAACCTCTTCGTCGACGAACTCAACGTCTCGCTGCGGCGCGGACGCCTGGAGGCCGCCGTGCAGACCGCGATCCACGGACTGGCCCTGCTGTCGCCGATCGCGGTGCTGCTGGTCGGCGCCCACCTGGTGGGCACCGGCGCGCTCTCGCTGGGCGCCATGCTCGCGCTCGCCGCGCTGGCCGCGGGTTTCCTTGAGCCACTGAGCATTCTGGTGGGTACCGCGCTGCAGGTGCAGCTGCTCGGCAGCTACCTGGCCCGCCTGGGCGACGTCTTCGACACCCCGACCGAAACCCAGGGCCGCGACCTGCGGTACGCACCTCGGCTCGAGGGTGCGGTGCGCGCCGAAGGTCTGAGTTTTCGCTATCACCCCCAGGGCCCGCTCATCGTCGACGACGTCGACCTGGCCGTCCGGCCCGGGCAGGTGCTGGCCATCGTGGGCCGCTCCGGGTCGGGCAAATCGACGCTGGGGCGGCTGTTGCTGGGGCTGTTCGAGCCCTCGGGCGGCCGGGTCATGCTCGATGGTCTGGACCTGGCCACCCTGCACCCGCGCAGCGTGCGCTCCCAGGTCGGGGTGGTCACCCAGGACCCCTACATCTTCGGGCTGACGATTCGGGAGAATCTGCTGCTCGGCGACCCGGGCCTGCCGCTGGACCGGCTCCAGGACGCCGCCGAACTGGCCGGCATCGCCGAGGACATTCACGCCATGCCGATGGGTTGGGACACCCCGCTCGTCGACGCGGGGGCATCGTTGTCGGGGGGACAGCGCCAGCGGCTCGCCCTGGCTCGGGCGCTGGCGCCGCGCCCCGGTCTGCTGCTGCTCGACGAAGCCACCAGCAGCCTGGACACCGTCACCGAGGCGACCGTGCACGCCAACATCGCCCGGATGGGCTGCACGGTCATCGTGATCGCGCACCGCCTCGCCACCGTCATCGACGCCGACCAGATCGTCGTGATCGACGCCGGTCGCGTCGTCGAGACCGGCACCCACGACCACCTGATGACCACCGACGGGCACTATGCCCGCCTCGTGTCGGGCCAACTGGTCCGCGAAACCTAGGAGCTGACATGGACACCACTGCCGGACTACGACCGAGCGGATTCTTCGTGATGCGCGCCCCGCTGCTGCCGCTGGAGGAACTGGACCGGTTGCGCACCGAACCGGGGCACTGGCGCACCCTGATCGCCCGCGCCGACGTACGCGAGGCACTGCACCTGGCCTCGCCCGGACTGCTGCGTCGGGTGGCCGCCGGCGATCTGGATGACCGGGTGATCGCCTCTGTCACCGCGTATCTGACCAGAATGTGCACCCGCTCCACCCCGTTCGGTCTGTTCGCCGGGTGCGCGCTCGGCACGGTCGGTGACACCACCTCGCTGCGGGTGGACGGACCCGAGGGCATTGCGCGGCACAGCCGTCCCGACACCGAGGTGCTCGCCACGCTGGTCGACCGGCTGGTGTCCGACCCGCAGACCCAACAGGCGATGACGGTGGAACCCAACTCCAGCCGCTACCACGCCGCGGGCGCGATGCGCCTGATCGAGAGTCGGCTGCGCGACGGTCGCCGCGCCCACCACCTGGTGGTCATCGACGAGGACGCGGCGCTGCGGTGCGCACTCAAGGCCGCCGACGGGGGCGCGCGGGTGTCCCACGTCGTCGAAGCCGTCACCGCGGCAACAGGAGTCGATGACGGCGACGCCCGCGACTACGTGGCGGCCCTGATCGAGGCCAAGGTGCTCACCCCCGTCGCCGAGCCCGCGGTGACGGGGCCCGAACCGCTGACGCATGTTCTCGCCGCGCTGAACGGACCCGAGTTCGCGACCACCGCGCAGGCGCTGCGGCAGGTCTCAGACGATCTCGCCGCGCTCGATGCCGCCGGGATCGGCAATCCGCCGGAGGTTTACGCTGGCGCCGCCTCGACTCTGCTGGAGCTCGCCGGCAGTGGGGACGAGGCCAGGGCGGTGCAGGTCGACCTGCACCGCGCCGGTGCGCATCTCACCCTGGGCCCCGACGTGTTGCGCTCGCTCACCGACGGCGTGCGGCTGTTGCACCGGGTGTCCGTGGACGGCGAGCACCCGGCGATGGCGCGGTTCAAAGCCGACTTCGCGGCGCGATATGAGGATCGTGCCGTGCAGCTGATGGAGGCACTCGACGAGGAGATGGGCATCGGGTTCGACCGGTCGACCCATCCGGCCGCCGACGAGTCGGCATTGCTCAACGGGATGGATCTCGGCGGCAACCCCGTCGACGGCGTGTTCACCACCCGCGATGCAGGCCTGCTGGACCTGCTCGTGCGCAGCCGCGAAAATGGTTCGGCCAGTGTCGAACTCGACGCGGACGCCGTCAAACGCCTGGAGTCGCCGAACCGGCGGCCCTTGCCGGATGCCTTCGCGGTCAATGCCCACGTCCTCGGTGACGGAGTGGAGATCGACGGCGTGTACGGCCCGTCGGGCGCCGAACTGCTCGGCCGGTTCTGCCACGGGGACGCGGGCCTGCGCGACGCGGTGCGTGCGCATCTGCGTGCCGAGGAAGCACTGTCGCCCGGGGTGGTGTTCGCCGAGCTCATCCACCTGCCGGAGGGACGGGTGGGCAACGTGCTGGCCCGGCCGGTGCTGCGCGACCACGAACTGATCCTGCTGGGCCGCTCGGGAGCACCCGCGGACCGCCAGATCGGCGTCGACGAGTTGACGGTGCGCCTCGACGGTGATCGCGTGGTGCTCTACTGCCCGCGACTGCGGGCCGAGGTGCGCCCCCGGTTGACCACGGCCCACAACCCGGCATGGCGCGGATTCGGGGTGTACCAGTTCCTGGCCGCGCTCGGCGGGGACGGGGTGGCCGCGCATCTGTCGTGGGATTGGGGCGCTTTGTCCGACTCGCCCGCGCTGCCGCGGGTCACCTCGGGACGCCTGGTGCTCTCCCGCGCCCGGTGGCGGCTGTCCGCGGCCGAGATCGCAGGCGTGACAGGGCCCGGCGCGGCGGCGCGCTGGGCGCAGCTGACCGTCGTGCGTGGTCTGCCGCGGGAGGTGCTCATCGTCGACGGCGACAACCGGCTGTATGTCGACACCACCTGTGACGCGCTCGTCGCCGCGGCAGCCAAGGTGCTGCGCGGTCGTGCCGCGGCGGTGCTCGAGGAAGTGCTGGGCATCGGCGTGGACTCGGCCGCGACCGGGCCGCAGGGCCGCTTCGCGCACGAACTGATCGTGCCCTTCCTGCAGGACCGAAAGTCTGAAACGCCTGCGGTGCAACCACGGTGGACCGCACCGACCGTGCAGCGCACGTTCCCGCCCGGCAGTCAGTGGCTCTATGTCAAGGCCTACACCGGAACCGCGTCCGCGGACCGGGTCCTGACCGGCACAGTGGGTCCCGTGCTCGATCAGTTGCGTGACACCGGCGTCATCGAAGACTGGTTCTTCCTGCGCTACGCCGACCCCGAACACCATCTGCGACTGCGCCTCAACGGCGATCCGGATGCGCTGCGCCGGCACGCCTTGCCGGCCCTGACCGATGCCCTGGCCGATTGCCTGGATGCCGGCACCGTCTGGAAGATCGCACTGGACACCTATCACCGCGAGATCGAACGCTACGGCGGCGACGACGGCATCGAACTCGCCGAGCGGATTCACGCCGCCGACAGCGACGCGGTGCTGCGGGTGCTCAGCTTGTTGGAAAATGTTGCGGGGGAGGATATTTCGAACATCAGCTGGAAGCTGTGCCTGTATGCGACCGACCGGTTGCTCGGCGATGCGGGCTTGGATCTGCGGGCACGCCGCGACTGGGCCCGCCAGGGCGTGGCCGGATACCGGCCTGAGTATCCGAACGCACCCGAGCTCGATCCCGCCATCGGTGTGCGCTGGCGGGCCGAGCGTGCCGATCTCACCCGCCTGCTCGACGACGCCACGGACCATCCGTATGAGGCTGCGCGCGAGGTGTTCCGGCAGCGGTCCACGCGGTTGGTGCCGTTGCTCGCCGAGTTGCGCGAACGAGCCGAGGCAGGTGCGCTCACCACTTCGTTTTCCGGCATCGTGCACAGCGTCAGTCATCTCAACGCGGTGCGGCTGCTGCGCTCGGCGGCGCGTACCCATGAGTTGGTGCTGCTGAGTTTCCTCGACCGCCACTACGCCAGTCGAATCGCCATGCAGCGCAACGGAAAAAGTGTCTCCATTGCAACGCCTGGCCCCTCTTACATATGAGCGAGGCCCACGGGGGCCACGACATCGAACAAGGAGAGAACATGAGCATCAACACCGACAAGCTCGCCCTGCGCCGCCAGAGCATCCGCGCCCTGACCGCCGATGAGCTGCGCAGCGCCCACGGTGGCAAGGGTGACGGGACCGGCAACGGCACCGGGACGGGCACCGGCAACGGGACCGGCACGGGTACGCACCGGACCAAGTAGTCCCTGCACCGTCCCCTCAACCACCGCCCCATGACCACGGTCATGGGGCGGTGGCTTTTTGCGTGTTCGGGCCTGCCGCACCCGATGGGCCTTGCCTCAGGGATAGGAAAACCTTCCCCACGGGGAGGGGAGTCTGGCCCCGCGGCGATTCAGAAAACCTCCAGGAAGACAGACGATTCTCGCTATGACATCCATCACCGCACCAGCACCCAGCGACGCCGACCTGGCCACCGCGGCAGCCGCCGGCGACCGCGCCGCGCTGGCCGCCATCTACCACCGCTACGCCCGCCGCCTCCAGGACTTCTGCGCGGGCATGATCCGTGACCACCATGCCGCCGCGGACTGTGTCCAGGATGTCTTCTGCACGGTCGCCGTCGAGTTGCCGAAGCTGCGCGAACCCGACAAGCTGCGGCCGTGGCTGTACGCGATCGCCCGCCGGGCCGCGCTGCGCACCCTGCGCGAACGTCATCGCGAGGCCGCGTTCGGCGAGGTCCCCGACAGCGCCGCGACGGGTCCGGGGCCGTTCACCACCACCGCCCGAAACGAACTGGCGGAGTTGATCACCCAGGTGTCGGACGGCCTGTGTGAGCGGGACCGCCGCGTGCTCGACCTCGCCTACCGGCAGGGTCTGAGCGGCGCCGACCTCGCCGTCGCCCTCGGGGTCAGCACCGAGTCGGCGAAGAAACTCACCCAACGGCTGCGCGACACCGTCGAGCGCTCGCTGGGCGCCCTGCTGGTGGCCCGGCAGCACGACTGCCCGCAGCTGGCCGCGACACTCGCCGGCTCTGACGGACAGTTCACCGTGCTGATGCGCAAACGCATTGCGCGCCATATCGAGTCCTGTGACGAGTGCGGCGCCTACCGCCGCAGTGTCGTCACCTCTGCGGCCATCCTCAGTGGGGCCATCCTCGACCGGAGGTGACCGGTCAGCGGGCCGCAGCCTGCAGCGTCGGCGGACCCGACTGGGGGAGCGGGACGCGCGGCACACCGGGGGTCCCGATCTGCCCCGCCAGCCACGGCAGGGCCGACTCGAAAGCGCGCGCCGCGAACGGCCAGTCGTGCTTGCCGGGCTGGATGATCACCGCGCAGTCGATCCCGTTGGTGGAACCCAGACCGCACAACGACTGGGCGGCCAGCGCCTGCTCGCTGGAATGCGGGGTGTGGCCGCCCTGCGGCGGGCCCGCGTCGTTGACCGCGAACCAGCCGGCGACACCGGCGTAGCGGCCGTGCCGGTTCATCACCGTGGTGGGGTCGAAGGACGCGTACTGGGCGATGTTCCCGCCGAACAGCCGGTCGATGGTCTGCGCCTTCGTGCCGGAGTTGGGGCTGATGTCCCCGGCGATGTCCTCGAACACCGAGAACATGTCCGGGTGCATGACCGTCAGATCCACCGCACACGTGCCGCCCATCGACCAGCCGACCGATCCCCATCGGGCCGGGTCCGCGCTCACCCCGAACTGCGAGATGACCGCGGGCACGACATCTTTGGTGAGGTGGTCGGCCGCCTTGCCGCGCCGGCCGTTCACACATTCGGTGTCGTTGTTGAAGGCGCCGCCGGAATCGACGAACACCAGCACCGGCGCGTTGCCGGCGTGGGCTGCCGCGAACCGGTCCACCACGTGGATGGCGTCGCCGGCGCGCAACCAGTCCGCCGGGGTGTTGAATTCGCCGCCGATCATCATCAGCGTCGGCAGCTTGGGCGGGGGGTTGGAGGCGTACCAGGCCGGCGGCAGGTAGACGAGTTCACCACGGTGCTTGAACCCGGAGGCGGTGTCGCCGGAGTCGATGGGCACCACGGTGCCGCTGGCCGGGACGACCCGCCGGCGTTGCATGGCGGTCACCGTCGCCATATCGGTCTGGTCCGGCAGCGGACCCTCGGTCAGCTGGTTCCAGGCCGTCTGCACCGTCGGGAAGTAGCCGACCCACAAGTTCAGTGCCAGGGCCGCGCACAAGGCGCACAGGGGTAGCGCCAGCACCGTTGTCCCGCGGCGCGCCCAACCGGTGCGCCGCCACCCCGTCACCAGCACCGCGGCGACGAAGCCGACGAGCCCGATCCAGATCCACAGCGCGTGCGGGGCGGGGTCGCCTGCCAGTCCCTGGCTCCCGATGTACCAGTGCACGACGGTTGCCACGGCAAAGCCGGCCACCAGCGACACCGGAAGTCCCACCCGGTGCCAGCGCCTGCTGCGCCAGCCCACGGCGGCGATCACGACCGCTGCCGCGATCAACTGCGCGATCACCGGAAGCCATCCGTGCATCAGCGAAATACGGTGCAGGAAAGATTCATTCGCATCGGCCAGGAAGTGTGCGGCGGCCAGCGGAGGTCCGGTCGTCGAAGGTGTCACGCCACCATCGTGGACGGACTTCCTTGGGGCTGGCTGTGAGTCGCTGTCGGTGTTTTCGTCAGCGCGGTTTTGCCAGAGGGAACGGCAGCGTCTCGCGGATGCTGCGCCCCGTGATCAGCATGACCACGCGGTCGACACCCATCCCCAGTCCGCCCGTCGGCGGCATCGCGTACTCCATGGCCTGCAGGAAATCCTCGTCCAGTTCCATGGCCTCGGGGTCACCGCCCGCGGCCAGCATGGACTGCTCCTGCAGACGGCGGCGCTGCTCGACGGGGTCGGTCAGCTCGCTGTACGCCGTGCCCAGTTCCACACCCCACGCCACCAGGTCCCAGCGTTCGGCGACCCCGTCGATGCTGCGGTGTGGTCGGGTCAGCGGCGAGACGGAGGTGGGGAAATCCTTGTAGAACGTCGGACGCTCGGTCTGGCCCTCGACGAGCCGTTCGTAGAGTTCCAGGACGACCGCGCCCGCATCCCAGTGCTTCAGGTAGGGCACGCCCGACCCGTCGCACAACTCGCGGAGCCGGGCCAGGCCGGTCTCCGGTCCGATTTCCTGGCCGAGCGCCTCCGACACCGCGCCGTGCACGGTCTTCACCGGCCACTCGCCGGAGATGTCGACGGCTTCCAGCTCGCCGTCCGGCCCGGGCCGCATCACCACCTGCGCCCCGTTGGCAGCCTGGGCGGCGTTCTGGATGAGCTCGCGGCAACCGGTGATCCAGACGTTGTAGTCGGCGTGCGCCTGGTAGGCCTCCAGCAGGGTGAACTCCGGGTTGTGGCTGAAGTCCACGCCCTCGTTGCGGAAGGCGCGGCCCAGTTCGAAGACCCGCTCCACACCGCCGACGCAGAGCTTCTTGAGGTACAGCTCGGGCGCGATCCGCAGATACAGGTCCAGGTCGTAGGCGTTGATGTGGGTCTGGAACGGGCGCGCGTTGGCGCCGCCGTGGATCTGCTGCAGGATCGGCGTCTCGACCTCCAGGAAGCCGTGGCCGACCAGTGTTTCGCGGATGGCGTGCAGGATCGCGCTGCGCGCGGTGATCAGGTCCCGTGCATCGGTGTTGATCGCCAGGTCGACATAGCGACTGCGCACCCGGGCCTCGGGGTCGGTGAGGCCTTTCCATTTGTCGGGCAGCGGTCGCAGGCATTTGCCGATCAGTCGCCAGTCGGTGACGAGTAAGGACAGCGTGCCGTTGCGGCTGCGCCCCATCGTGCCGGTGACCTCGACGAGGTCGCCGAGGTCGATCGCCGCACCGAAGTCGGGGCCGTCCTGCGTCACCGCCGTGCCGTCGAGCAGCAGTTGCACCTCGCCGGACCAATCGCGCAGCACCGCGAACAGCACGCCGCCGTAGTCGCGGATCCGCAGGATGCGCCCGGCGACACTGACGGCGGTGGCGGGGTCGGTGACCTCGAGTGCGGCCGCGACGGTGTGGCTGGGCGGTTGCCCGACCGGATAGGCGTCCACGCCGTGGTCCTGCAGGTTCTTCAGCTTGGCCATCCGGACGCGCACCTGGTCGGGCAGCCGGTGCTCGTCGTCGGCGTCGGGCAGGTCGGCGCGCAACCCGCTGACATCGGGGGCGCTGCCGTCCTGATGCAGCAGCCCGCTGTCGACCAGTTGTTGTGGGGCGGCGATGTGTTCGCCGGTATGCGGTTTGCGCCGGGAGAACGGCAGGATCAGGAAACCTTCGGCGATCACCGAGGCGACGCCGACCCTCGGGATCAGCCGGGCATCCTCGTAGCAGGCGAACCGCGGCACCCAGTCGGGCTGATACTTCATGTTGGAGCGGTACAGGGTCTCCAGCTGCCACCAGCGGGAGAAGAACACCAGCAGGGCGCGCCACAGTCGGGCGATCGGGCCCGCGCCCAGTTGGGCGCCCTGTTCGAAGGCGGACCGGAACATCGCGAAGTTCAGTGAGATGCGGCTGATTCCGAGATCCTCGGCCTGCAGGCAGAGCTCGCTGACCATCAATTCGATTGTGCCGTTGGGGGATTGGGGGGAGCGGCGCATCACGTCCAGGGAGACGCCGGTGCTGCCCCATGGCACCAGGGAAAGTAGCGCGACCACCTCATCTGCTGCGCCGTCAGATCCCTCCTTCAATGCCTCCACCAGCAGGCAGTCGCTGTCCGCCGGATCGCCGAGGCGGCCCAGCGCCATCGAGAAGCCGCGTTCGGTCTCGGTGTCGCGCCACTGGTCGGCCCGTTTGGTCACCTGCGCCATCTCGTCGGTGGGCAGGTCACGGTGCCGGCGGATCCGGACCGTCAGGCCGGCTCGGCGGGCCCGGGTGACTGCTTGGCGTACCGGCTTCATGTCGGGGCCGGACAACTTGTAGCCGTCGGGGTAGAGGATGGCCTCGTCGCCGAGTTCCAGGGCGTTGAGGCCCGCTTCGCGGAAGGCCTGTGCGCCGGTGGCGCTGGCGCCCATCACGCCGGGTGCCCAACCGTAGGTCTCGCACAGGTGCAGCCACGCCTCGATCGCCGCCGGCCAGGCCCGCGGATCACCGACGGGGTCACCGCTGGCCAGGCAGACGCCGACCTCGACACGATAGGTGATGGCCGCCCGGCCGTTGGGGGCGAACACCACCGACTTGTCGCGGCGGGTGGCGAAGTAGCCCAGCGAGTCGTTCTTGCCGAAGAGTTCGAGCAACCCGCGGATCGCGGATTCGTCTTCGCCGGTCAGGGCGTTGGTCGCGCGCTGCGACGCGAACAGCACGATCGCGGCGACCACCAGCGCCACCGCCCCGAACAGGCCGAGCAGGGCGTTGACCAGGCCGTGGGGATGGCCGGTGAAAGCATCGGCGTCCGCACCCGCGAAGGCGCTGACCCGGTTGAGCGCGTACCAGGGGCGGTCGGTCTGGGCGAGCGAGCCGGGGAAGAACTCCAGCAGCCCCCACCCGATCAGGGTTCCGACGGTCATGCCCGCGACCAGGGTGGCGGCCGCCTTCACCAGCGCCCCGCGCCGTACCTTCGCCCAGAACTGCGGCCGAGCCAGCACGAGTGCGCCGATGGACGCCAGGTGGAACACCAGGCCGATGACCTCGCCGATCTCCTCGACGACCGTCTCTTCACCGCTGGCGAGATCGCCGACGTTCCAGCCGACCGCGGCCACCATGTAGAGCACCAGGATCCACCACGCGATGCGCTTGCGGGCGGCCAGTGCGGCGGCCAGCAACCCCAGCACGACGGCCCACGCGAAGCTGGTGTCCGGGAAGTTGAAGATGTAGTCGTTGACGAATTCCCGTGGCACCCGGATCAGCCCGCGCACCAATGGCGAGACGCTGGCGAGCAGGGACAGCGTGGCGATGATGCCGACGATCCAGCCTGCGACGGCGGGCACCCAGGTGAATCTGGACCGGTGGCCGGTTCTCGACGGCTGCCGGGCGATTGTCGAGGTCATAGGCCGCGAGGATATGCCTTTGACCAATGAATTTCGTGTGAGTGGCTACCAGACCGGGCCGGTGTATTTTTCGCCGGGCCCTTTGCCTGGCTCTTCCGGATCGACGCTGGCTTCGCGGAAGGCAAGTTGAAGGCTTTTCAATCCGTCGCGCAACGGCCCGGCGTGCAGGCCGAGGTATTCGGCGGAGGCGGTGACCAGACCGGCCAGGGCGGTGATCAGGCGACGCGCTTCGTCGAGATCGCGGTGCGGGCTGTCGTCGGGATCCTCGGAGGCCAACCCCAGCTTTTCGGCGGCCGCGCTCATCAGCATCACGGCCGAGCGGGTGATCACCTCGACCGCGGGAATCTCGGCGAGTTCTCTAACCTGCACGTCTTCAGCAGTTGGAGTTTTCTGATCATCGGTCATGCCTGATAGAGTGGCACGATCGACCGTCCCGGCGAACGCCAGGGACAGCAAGTGGAGTCCCGCTCCCACCGCAGACCTTACCGGTCCCGCGGTCCGGTCGCAGGCATCCGCGGATGCCCTGTACTGCGTTTATACGCAGGCGGCGCAAGCCGTGATCGGTCGGCATCGGGCCCTGCTATATGCAGGGCCTTTCTGTTCGTCAGAGCAGAAGTGCTGATGGTGTGGTGCTCCCTGCTGGCCCGTCGTCTCCCCTCGGTCGTGGACCAGAAGACAACGTAGGAGGCCCCATCAGCACTGAGACCCGCATCAACGAGCGCATTCGCGTACCTGAAGTCCGCCTGATCGGACCGGGTGGTGAACAGGTAGGCATCGTGCGCATCGAAGATGCGCTCCGCGTCGCCGTAGACGCCGATCTCGACCTTGTCGAAGTAGCTCCTGACGCCAAACCGCCGGTTTGCAAGATCATGGACTACGGCAAGTTCAAGTACGAGACGGCACTCAAGGAGCGCGAGTCTCGCAAGAACCAGCAGCAGACCGTCGTCAAGGAACAGAAGCTGCGGCCGAAGATCGACGATCACGACTACCAGACGAAGAAGGGCCATGTGGTCCGCTTCCTGGAAGCCGGATCCAAGGTCAAGGTCACGATCATGTTCCGCGGCCGCGAGCAGTCCCGCCCCGAACTGGGTTACCGACTGCTGCAGCGCCTGGGCGCCGACGTCGCCGACTACGGCTTCGTCGAGACCTCGGCCAAGCAGGACGGCCGCAACATGACGATGGTGCTGGCGCCGCACCGCGGCGCGAAGACTCGCGCCAAGGCGGCACATGACGCAGATGCGCCACCCGCTCAGCGAGGCAACGCAGCAGCAGCAGCAGCTCCTGCCGCCGCCGAGCCGCCCGCCGAGAACCAAGAACCACCGACCACCTGATCCACGAGAAAACCAGAGGACACCAATGCCCAAGGCCAAGACCCACAGCGGCGCTTCCAAGCGCTTCCGTAAGACCGGGACCGGCAAGATCGTGCGCCAGAAGGCCGGCAAGCGCCACCTGCTGGAGCACAAGGCCAGCAAGCGCACCCGTCGTCTCGACGGCCGTGCAGTGGTCGCCCCCGCCGATGCAAGCCGTATCAACAAGCTGCTGAACGGCTAACAGCCGCTTCACTTTTCGACTTCCCCCCGCAAGAATAGGAACACTCACATGGCACGCGTGAAGCGCGCACTCAACGCCCAGAAGAAGCGGCGCACAGTCCTCAAGGCGTCGAAGGGTTACCGCGGCCAGCGCTCGCGGCTCTACCGCAAGGCCAAGGAACAGCAGCTGCACTCCTTGACCTACGCCTACCGCGACCGCCGCGCCCGCAAGGGTGAGTTCCGCAAGCTGTGGATCTCGCGTATCAACGCCGCGGGCCGCGCCAACGGCATCACCTACAACCGCCTGATCCAGGGCCTCAAGGCCGCCGGCGTCGAGGTGGACCGCAAGAACCTCGCCGAGATCGCCGTCAGCGATCCGGCCGCGTTCACCGCGCTGGTCGAGGTTGCCAAGGCCGCACTGCCCGAGGATGTCAACGCACCGTCGGGCGAAGCCGCCTGAGACCCCTCACCGAAAAGTCCAATCGGGTAGCTGCGGCGATCAAGCTGCAGCGTCCCGCCGGACGTCGCCACGCCGCACGCTTCCTCGCCGAAGGTCCCAACCTCGTCGAGGCCGCGCTGCGGCGTGGACTCGTTGAGGAGGTGTTCGCGACCGCGGATGCCTGGGCGCGCTTCGAGTCATTGCTCGGTGACGCGCCCGTCCACGAGGTCACCGACCGGGCCGCGAAGGCCTTGTCGGACACCGTGACACCCGTCGGGCTCATTGCGGTGTGCCGGTTGCCCGAGGCGTCACTCGCGGACGTGCTGTCCGGGTCGCCGCGGCTGGTGGCGGTCGCCGTCGAGACGTCCGACCCCGGAAACGCGGGCACGCTGATCCGGCTCGCCGACGCCATGGGCGCCGACGCGCTGATCCTGGCCGGCGACAGCGTCGACCCCTACAACGCGAAATGCCTCCGCGCGTCTGCCGGAAGTATCTTCGGGCTGCCCGTGGTGCAGGGGCCCGACACCGGCGACGTCATCGCGGCGCTCCGCGGAGCCGGGCTGCATGTGCTGGCCACCACGTTGGACGGGGAGACATCCTTGCCCGCGGCCGATCTGGCACAGCCCACGGCGTGGCTGTTCGGTTCCGAGGCGCACGGGTTGGCCCCAGAGGTCGCCGCCGCGGCGGACGTCCGGGTGACCATCCCGATGCACGGCAGCGCGGAGAGCCTCAACGTCGCCGCCGCCGCGGCCATCTGTCTGTACGCGAGCGCATCGAGCCGAGTGGCCACTTAGCGCACGGGTTTCGTCGGTCTGCGTGCGTCAACTGGCCGCTCGACGCTTCACACCGTGACGTCGAACCCCAGGTCGACATCGCTGGCGGCTTGTCCACCCCGGATGCCCCAGTTCTCCAGCGCGCTTTCGCGCAGCAGGATCGTGACGTGGTCGGGTGGGATGCCCACCGTCGCGAGGTTCCGCGTGATGTGGCGGTACAGGTTGCGTTTGGCCTCTACCGACCGCCCGGCGAAGCAGTCGATGCCGACCAAGGTGTAATTCTCCGGCGTCGCGAGCCCGGGTGCGACGGCGAAGCGGTGCGGCTCGTGGACCACCAACCGAACGTGCTTGTCGCCGTCGGGTATTCGGAACGCGCTCACCAAGGCTGCGTGCACGGCGTCGATGATTGCCACCTCTTGTGATGGCTCGTACCGGCGCCGAACTTCGATGATGGTGCTGGGCATGGGGGAGTCTCCCACGAGGGGAGAGCATCGGGCACCTGAATTTCAGGCGCCCCGCCTAGTTCAACAACCCCCGGGCCACGTGGGTGATCTGCACCTCGTTGCTGCCCGCGTAGATCATCAGTGACTTGGCGTCGCGAGCCAACTGCTCCACCCGGTATTCGGTCATGTACCCGTTGCCGCCGAACAACTGCACGGCCTCCATCGCGACATCGGTGGCGGCCTGCGAGCAGTACCACTTGATGGCCGACGCCTCCGGAAGCGAGATCGGGGCGCCCTTCTGCGCCGATTCGATCACCCGAAACAGCATGTTGCGCACGTTCATCCGCGCCACCTCCATGTTGGCAAGCTTGAGCTGGATCAACTGGAATTGGCCGATCTCCTTGCCCCACAGCACCCGAGTCTTCGCGTAGTCCACCGACAACCGCAGACATTCCTCGATGACGCCCAACGACATCGCGGCCACACCGATTCGTTCGGCGGAGAAGCTGGACCGCGCGCTGTCGCGGCCGTCTCCGTTGCTGTTGTCCTCGGTCTCACCCAACAGCCGGTCGCGGCCCAGCCGCACATTGTTGAAGTACAGCTCGCCGGTGCGCGATGAGTGAATACCCATCTTGCGGAACGGTTTCGACTGCACGAAGCCATCCATGCCGCGATCCAGCACGAACGTCAACACCTTGCGGTCGCGCTTGTCGACTGGTTCATCTCCCCGGTCGCTTCGCTCCTGCCCGCAGGTGCCTTCATCCAGCTTCGCGTACACCACCACCACATCGGCGTCGGGCCCGTTGGTGATGAAAGTCTTCTGCCCGTTGAGGATGTAGTCGTCCCCATCGCGCGTGACATAGCTCTTCATGCCACCGAACGCATCCGAGCCGGAGTCGGGTTCGGTGATGGCCCACGCGCCGATCTTCTCGTAGGTCACCAGACCCGGCAGCCAGCGCTCCTGCTGGGCCAGGGTGCCGCG
This sequence comes from Mycobacterium sp. P2_H7, assembly GCF_056403275.1. Lineage (NCBI taxonomy): Bacteria > Bacillati > Actinomycetota > Actinomycetes > Mycobacteriales > Mycobacteriaceae > Mycobacterium > Mycobacterium sp. P2_H7. The sequence goes on from NZ_JBFUFU010000009.1 coordinate 611,656, forward strand.
GCCCTGGATGGTCGGCACCGTCAGTCCCAGGCTGACCCCCATGCCGGTCACCAAACCCATGGACACCCGGCACAATTCGCTGATCAGGACGAAACCCATACCCGCCTGGTCGGGCCCGCCGCCGAACATCCCGCCCGAGGCTTTCGACGGTTTCGAATCCTGCCCGCCGGACTCATTTCCCGAGTCGCTTCGCTCCTGCCCGCCGGACTCATTTCCCGAGTCGCTTCGCTCCTGCCCGCCGGACCGCAGCCGGGACAGCCTGCGTTCCAGCGATTCCTTCGCCATGACGTCGATACCGAAGGTGGCGAACAGTTTCCGGACGATGGGGTAGGGCTCCAGCTCGCCGTCCTCGAGGTCGTCGATGTGGGGCCGGATCTCCTTGTCGATGAATTCGCGCACCGCATCGCGCACGGCGATATCGACGTCAGACCATTCCAGCATCGTGTCAAGCAACCTTTCGTCGGGAACGTGCGGGCCGTCGGGGCGAGCGAAGCGGGAGTCGATTCAGGCCGGCCAGCGAGAAAGTGGTGTGGACCAGCGATCCGGCCTGGTCCAACAGCGTCTTGTGGGGTGGTTGGTAGTGCATCGGCAGGCCGCGGCGATCACGGGGTGGGGCCATGAACGCGGGAGCCTCCACCAGTGGGGCGTCGTCGGGGGTCTTGCCCGAAGCGCGGCGGTAGGCCGCCACCGCGCGGGGATGTAGCCGGATCTCGTCGGGCACGGCGACGAACGCCAACTCGACCATCTTGCCGAGCAGTCGAAGAGCCACTTCGTCACCCGGCGTCCAGCGCATCCCGGCCTTCTCGCGCAGCACCGGGTCGAACAGACCGGCGGCCACCCAGCGTTGGGCACCGACCATCGGCTTGAACAACTGGTCCCAGACCGGGGTGGGCATCAGCACGAACCAGGGCTTGGGGATGCGGATGGTGAAGATGTCCAGGGTGGCCCGGTTGATCTCCAACTCCTCGCGGCACTTGTGATCCCAGTACTCGCAGAACTCCTCCCAGGTGTCCGGGACGGGGCGCATGCTCATCCCGTACATCCGGTACCACTGCACGTGCTCGTCGAACAGTTGATGCTTCTCGGCCTCCGTCAGGCCGCCGCAGAAGTACTCCGCGGTCTTCACGATGAGCATGAAGAACGTCGCGTGCGCCCAGTAGAAGGTCTCCGGATTGAGCGCGTGGTAGCGCCGTCCCTTGCCGTCCACACCTTTGATGCCGTCGTGGAAGTGCTTGATCTGCTCGCCGGTCTCCGCGGCGCGATCGCCGTCATAGACGACGCCCATGATTGGATACACCGACCGCGCCACCCGCTGCAGAGGTTCCCGCAGCAGGATCGAATGGTCTTCCACGCCGGCGCCGAGCTCGGGATACATGTTCTGGATCGAGCCGATCCACACCCCCAGCAACCCGGTGCGCAAATCACCGAAATACTTCCAGGTGAGCGAATCGGGGCCCAGCGGAATGGTGTGCTGTGCCTGCGGGCCTGCATGGGAATGTGCTGTGGTCATGGCGTCCTCGCTGACGAAACCCACGGTTGTCCCGCCACCCTAATCTTGACAACGGGTGTTGTCTATTGCGCCACGGTCGTGGCGCGCAGCCGTGATGCGTCGGCGATCTTCCCTCCATGAAGCCGTGACCTGGTGCTTTTCGTGTGTGAGCAAGGTCCTGCCGCGCCATGATTGCCGCTACCGGCGGTGCCACCTATCGTGGCGCTGTGGATGCTGAACCGGTGGGCGAACCGTCCGGCGGCATAGAAGCGGTCGAGTTGCCGCCACCGCCTGGTGCGCTGGGTGGCCCGCTGGATTGGCTCAAAGGCACCAACCACAATCCCGGCGTGATCGCGATGCTGCGGCGGATGCGCCGCGCGCTGCCCGGTGACCCCGACTTCGGCGATCCGCTGTCGGCGGCCGGCGACGGTGGCCCGCGCGCTGCGGCGCGGGCCGCGGACCGTCTGCTCGAGCGTGACGCCGCCTCGCGCGAGGTCAGCCTGGGTGCGCTGCAGGTGTGGCAGGCGCTCACGGAACGCGTCTCGGGGCGGCCCGCCTACCGCGAGGTCACCCTGGTCTTCACCGACCTCGTCGGGTTCTCCGACTGGTCGCTGCGCTCCGGTGACGACGCCACCCTGCGTCTGCTGCGGCGCGTCACCTCGGTGGTGGAACCACCGCTGCTCGCCGCGGGCGGCCACATCGTCAAGCGGATGGGCGACGGCGCGATGGTGGTGTTCCGGGACCCGGTGCCTGCCGTGCGCGCAGTGTTGACCGCGTTGGATGCGGTGAGCGCCGTCGACGTCGACGGCTACACCCCGACCATGCGGGCCGGGATCCACACCGGCCGCCCGCAGCGCATCGGTTCCGATTGGCTGGGAGTGGACGTCAACATCGCCTCCCGGGTGATGGAGCGGGCAACCAAGGGCGGCCTGGTGGTCTCGCAGTCCACGCTGGACGGCATCTCCGACGCCGACTTCGCGGCGATGCGGCTGTCCGCCAAACGGGTCCGCAAGCAGCTCTTCGGCGCCAAGCCCAGCGGGGTACCCGAGGACTTGCAGATGTATCGGGTGCGCACGCGCGCCTCGGAGCCGATTGACGACTCCGAGGATGATTCCACCGCAGGTGGGTAACCCATGTCGGTGAAATGGGTGTCCGGACTTCGGGTCACCATCGGCTACGCCACCGCGCTGGTCGTCGTCGCCGGGGTGCTCGCCGCGCTGGGGCCCGCGGTCCACGATCGGGTTATCCGGCACGCCAGTACCAATCTGCACAACCTCGCCCACGGCCGGATCGAGACGCTGCTCGGCAGTGCGTTCGTCGTCGACGTCGGCGGCATGGCGCTGTGGCTGCCCGGCCTGGTGTGCCTGCTCGCGGTGGCCGAGTTGTTGTGGCGCAGCCGCAGACTGGTGGTCACGTTCCTGGTCGCCCATATCGGCGCCACCCTGGTGATAGCGGCCGCTCTGGTGCTGGCGGTGCGTCAGGACTGGGTGCCGCACTCGATCAGCAGGGTCACCGACGTCGGGATGAGTTACGGCGCGATGGGCGTCCTCGGCATGTTGACCGCAGCGATCCCGGCGCACCGGCGTGCGGCGTGGGTGTGCTGGTGGGTCACCCTCGGTGCGGTGGTGGCCGTGGGCACCGGAGACTTCACCGACGCCGGGCATCTGGTGGCCCTGCTGCTCGGCATGCTGGTGTCGCTGCGCTTCGGCGTACCCGGCCCGTGGACCAGGCCCCGGCTGGCGCTGCTGGCCGTCGGATCGACGTTCGGCTACCTCGTCGTGGCCTCCGCTGCGCCGCCGGCGACCGCCGTTGTGGCCAGCGTCATGGCCGCGGCGGCAGCGCTGGCGGCGGGACAACACGGGTCCGTCGCTATGATCGCCGGGTGGCTGACCAGACAGAACAGCGGGGCGAGCCCAATGACCTCTCCGAAGAAACCCTGACCGACGCCGTCAGCGCGGCCCGGTTGGCGTTCGATGCCGCCGCCGACCTGGACGCATTGGCCCGGGCCAAGACCGAACACCTCGGTGACCGTTCCCCGATCGCGCTGGCGCGTCAGGCCTTGGGCGCGCTGCCCAAGACCGAGCGCGCCGATGCCGGCAAGCGGGTCAATGTCGCCCGCGGCGCGGCCCAGCAGTTGTTCGATGACCGGCTGGCCGTGCTGCGCGCCGAACGCGACGCCGCCGTCCTGGTCGCCGAACGCATCGACGTCACCCTGCCCTCGACCCGGCAGCCGGTGGGGGCGCGGCACCCGATCACCTTGCTGACCGAACGCATCGCCGACACGTTCGTGGCGATGGGCTGGGAACTGGCCGAGGGGCCCGAGGTCGAGACCGAGCAGTTCAACTTCGATGCCCTGAACTTCCCGCCCGACCATCCGGCCCGCAGCGAGCAGGACACCTTCCAGATTTCTCCGGACGGGTCGCGTCAGGTGCTGCGGACGCACACCTCGCCGGTGCAGATCCGCGCGCTGCTGGAGCGCGACCTGCCCGTGTACATCATCTCGCTGGGCCGCACCTTCCGCACCGATGAGCTGGATGCCACCCACACCCCGGTGTTCCACCAGGTGGAAGGGCTGGCCGTGGACAAGGGACTGACGATGGCCCACCTGCGCGGCACGCTGGACGCACTGGCGCGTGCCGAGTTCGGGCCCGCCGGGCGCACCCGGTTCCGTCCGCACTTCTTCCCGTTCACCGAACCCTCGGCCGAGGTCGACGTCTGGTTCGAGAACAAGAAGGGCGGGCCCGGCTGGGTGGAATGGGGCGGCTGCGGCATGGTCAATCCGAACGTGCTGCGCGCCTGCGGAATTGACCCGGCCGAGTACTCCGGCTTCGCATTCGGTATGGGATTGGAGCGAACCCTGCAGTTCCGCAACGGAATTCCCGATATGCGCGACATGGTCGAGGGCGACGTGCGCTTCTCCCTGCCGTTCGGAGTGGGCGCCTGATGCGTATTCCCTACAGCTGGCTCCGCGATGTGATCCGGGCCGGCGCTCCGGACTGGGACCTGAGCGTCGACGAGCTGGAAGCCACGTTCATCCGCATCGGCCATGAGGTCGAGGAGATCCTCCCGCTCGGGCCGGTCACCGGTCCGCTGGCCGTGGGACGGGTCGCCGAGATCGAGGAACTCACCGAGTTCAAGAAACCGATCCGGGCCTGCAAGGTCGACGTGGGTTCCCACAATGTCGACGGCGAACCTCGCGATATTGTCTGCGGCGCAAGCAATTTCGCGGTCGGCGATCTGGTGGTGGTCGCGTTGCCCGGGGCGGTGCTGCCCGGCGACTTCGCGATCGCCACCCGCAAGACCTACGGCCGCACCTCCGACGGCATGATCTGCTCGGCCGCCGAGCTGAACCTGGGCGCCGACCAGTCCGGCATCATCGTGCTGCCGCCCGGCACCGCCGAACCGGGCACCTCGGGCATCGAGGTGCTGGGCCTCGATGACGTGGTGTTCAACCTGGCCATCACCCCGGATCGCGGCTACTGCCTGTCCATCCGCGGTATGGCGCGCGATCTCGCCTGCGCGCTGGACCTCGACTTTGTCGACCCCGCCGATGTTCCCGCGCTGCCCGCCGAGGGTGAGGCGTGGCCGGTGACGGTGCAGCCCGGCACCGGGGTGCAGCGGTTCGGGTTGCGGCCCGTCACCGGTATCGACCCGGCCGCGGTGTCGCCCTGGTGGTTGCAGCGCCGACTGCTGCTCTCGGGCATCCGCGCCATCTCGCCCGCGGTCGATGTCACCAATTACGTGATGCTGGAGATCGGGCATCCGATGCACGCCCACGACCAGTCGCTCATCACCGGCGGTTTCACCGTGCGCTTCGCCGAGCCGGGTGAACAGGTGGTCACGCTCGACGATGTGAAGCGCACCCTGAACGACGGCGACGTGCTGATCGTCGACGACGTCGCCACGGCCGCGATCGGCGGCGTGATGGGCGCCGGCACCACCGAGGTGCGCGACTCCACCACCGACGTGCTGCTGGAGGCCGCGGTGTGGGATCCGGCCGCGGTGTCGCGGACTCAGCGCCGGTTGCGCTTGTCCAGCGAGGCCGGCCGCCGCTACGAGCGCACCGTCGACCCGGCCATCTCGGTGGCCGCCCTCGACCGTTGTGCCGCACTGCTCGCCGAGATCGCCGGTGGCACAGTCCAACCGACCTTGACCGACTGGCGTGACGATCCGACGCGCAGTGACTGGGCGCGGCCGCCGGTGAGCATGCCGATCGACCTGCCCGACCGCACCGCGGGCGTGACCTACGCCGACGGTGTGACGCAGCGTCGTCTCACCCAGATCGGTGCCGAGGTGTCGGTGGCCGACGGTGTGGTGACCGCTGTCCCGCCGAGTTGGCGTCCCGATCTGCGGGAGCCCGCCGACCTCGTGGAGGAGGTGCTCCGGCTGGAGGGGCTGGACCTCATCCCGTCGGTGCTGCCGCACGCCCCCGCGGGCCGCGGCCTGACCGCTATCCAGAAACGCCGCCGGGCGGTGGGGAAGTCGTTGGCGCTCGGCGGTTTCGTCGAGGTGCTGCCGAACCCATTCCTGCCTGCCGGGGTGTTCGACACCTGGGGCCTGGGGCCCGACGACCCGCGCCGGGTCGCCACCACGGTGCTCAACCCGCTGGAAGCCGACCGGCCGCATCTGGCCACCACCGTGCTTCCCGGCCTGTTGGAGGCGTTGGCGCGCAACGTCTCCCGCGGGGCGGTCGACACGTCTTTGTTCGCCATCGCCCAGGTAGTGCTGCCGACGGCGGAAACCCGGGCGGTGGAACGCATCCCGACCGACCGCAGGCCCACCGACGACGAGATCGCCGGACTGGATGCCTCGTTGCCGCGGCAGCCCGAGCACGTCGGTGTGGTGCTGACCGGTCTGCGTGAACCCGCGGGCCCGTGGGGCGCCGGCCGCAAGGTCGAGGCCGCCGACGCCTTCGAGGCGGTGCGCGTGATCGCGCGCGCGGTCGGGGTCGAGCTCACCCTGCGCGCGGCGCAGGAACTGCCGTGGCATCCGGGTCGGTGCGCCGAGGTGTTCGCCGGTGAGGTGTCCGTCGGGTTCGCCGGACAACTACACCCGGCGGTGGTCGAACGCGCCGGGCTGCCGGCAGGCACATGCGCCGTCGAACTCGATCTGGATGCGATCCCGGTCGTCGAGCGGCTGCCCGCGCCGTCGGTGTCGCCGTTCCCGGCGGTGTTCCAGGACATCAGCCTCGTCGTAGCCGAGGACGTTGCGGCGCAGGCCGTCGTCGACGTGGTCCGCGCCGGGGCCGGCGAGCTGCTCGAGGATGTCCGGTTGTTCGACGTCTACACGGGTCCGCAGATCGGGGAAGGGCGCAAGTCCCTGGCTCTGGCCCTGCGGTTCCGGGCCGCGGACCGCACCCTCACCGAGGATGAGGCCAGCGCCGCCCGCGACGCCGCCGTGCTGCACGCATCGGACGTCCTGGGCGCCGAGCAACGGCGATAGGTCACGCTGCGCTGCCCGGCTGGACCACCAACCGGGCGGGGCTGCGGCCCAGGACCTGCCGCCACGCGATGGAGCCGGGATCCTCGGCGAGGCGCAGCGGTGGATCGGACGCGAGAACTGCCCTCAGGGACTCTTCGACAGCCAGCTTCGCCATGGCCGCCCCCAGGCAGTAGTGGATGCCGGCTCCGAAGTTGAGCAGCTTCGGAGCCTGCGGATCCAGAAACCGATCAGGGTCGAACCGGTCGGGGTCGCGCCACGCGGACGCATCGCGGCACGCCGAGGCCACGCAGAGGAACGCCATCGATCCGGCGGGGAGGGTCTCGTCGTACAGCTCGATCGTCGCCTGCGCGGTACGGGGGATGAGCGCAAGGCTGGGCTCCAGCCGCATCGTCTCCGCGGCCGCACTGGCCAGCCGGTGGTCGTCTTCGTGCACTCCGGTGAGTTCGTCACGGTGCTGCAGCGCGACCAGAATGCTGCACGGTATCTGGCTACCGGCCGTGTCGTGGCCGGCCACAAGCAGATTCGCGATCATGGTGACGGTCTCGGCATGGGTCAGACGCTCGCCGTCGGCTTCCGCGGCGAGTAGTGCGGTGATGAGATCGTCGCCCGGTTGGCGGGCGCGCCGGTCGGTCAACTCGTGGACGTAGTCCTGCATTTCGGTGATGGCCCGGGTGGCAGCGGTGACCTGGTCGGGCGTCATGACGAAGAACACCGGGCTCAAGGCGTCGGCCCAATCGGTGAACACCGCAACGTCGGCGTCAGGGACACCGAGTAGCCGGCACATCAGCCGAGTCGCGAGCGTCGCCCCCGCCGCCGCAAGGTCGCCGCCGTGACGCACCGTCTCGACGGCCGCGGCGGCCATCTCTCGGGCCGTGGCGCGCAGGGCGTCGACGGATCGGGGTGTGAACGCTCGAGACACCACCGACCGGATCCGGCGGTGGTAGTCACCGTCGGTGGTGAACATCACCCGGCCGTACCAGTCGCGCAGCGGACCGTCGGTGATCCCCATCATGTCGAACAACGCCAACCCGATCCCGACCATGCGTGGGTCGTGCATCAGGGCTTCCGCGTCACGCTGCCGCAGGACGATGGTGGCACCGGTCTGCAGATCCTTGGCCAGCGGCGCATGCCGCGCGGCCTCGCGGAGCATTCCGTGCAGATCACCGGTGAAGGTGCCGCTCAGATCGATCGTGGCGATCCCATCCATGCACTCAGTGTTGGCTGATCGCTCGGGAGTGTCAACGGGAAATACCATAGTTGACCTGCAATGATTCCCTCTGCAAACAAGCTGCACTAACTAGCGCCTAAATGTATTTGCAATGAACTGCATAACAATGCAAAGATCGGTGCATGACTTCGGTAGCTGTCGCCGGTGCCAGTGGATACGCCGGCGGCGAGATCCTGCGTCTGCTGCTCGGCCACCCCGCCTACGCCGACGGGCGCCTGACCATCGGCGCCCTCACCGCGGCGGCCAGCGCGGGAACAACCCTCGGCGAGCATCACCCGCACCTTCTTCCGCTGGCCGGGCGGGTGCTCGAGGCCACCGACGCCGACCTGCTCGCGCAGCATGACGTGGTGTTCCTCGGACTGCCGCACGGGCATTCGGCCGAGCTGGCCGAGCAGCTCGGTGACACCGTCATCATCGACTGCGGTGCGGACTTCCGGCTCACCGATCCCGCCGACTGGGAGCGCTTCTACGGGTCCACGCACGCCGGCAGCTGGCCTTACGGGCTGCCCGAGCTCCCGGGCAATCGGGAAGCGCTGAAAGGCGCCACCCGGATCGCGGTGCCCGGCTGCTACCCGACGGCTGCGCTGCTGGCGCTGCTGCCCGCCTTCGCCGCAGACCTGGTCGAACCCCACGTCACCGTCGTCGCCGTCAGCGGCACCTCGGGGGCGGGCAAGTCCGCGAAGGTCGACCTGCTCGGCGCCGAGGTCATCGGCTCGGCGCGGGCCTACAACATCGGGGGCAAGCACCGGCATACCCCGGAGATCGCCCAGGGCCTGCGCACCGTCACCGACAAGAAGGTCGCGGTGTCGTTCACGCCGGTGCTCATCCCGACCGCTCGCGGCATCCTGGCCACCTGCACCGCCCGTACCTCGGCGTCCGAGCAAGAGGTCCGGGCCGCGTACGAAAAGGCTTATGCCGACGAGCCTTTCATCCACCTGCTGCCCGAGGGGCAACTGCCGAAGACCGGCTCGGTGATCGGCAGCAACGCCGCGCAGTTGGCTGTAGCCGTCGACGAGGACGCCCAGACCCTGGTGGCGGTCTGCGCGATCGACAACCTGACCAAGGGCACCGGTGGTGCCGCCGTGCAATCCATGAACCTGGCCCTCGGCTGGCCCGAAACAGAAGGACTGTCCATCGTGGGAGTGGCACCGTGACATCACAAGCGACGACCGGCAACCTTGTTCGCAACCAGGGCGTCACCGCCCCCGCGGGTTTCCGGGCCACCGGAATCTCGGCCGGTATCAAGGCATCCGGCAACCTCGACCTGGCACTGGTGTTCAACGAGGGACCCGACCACGGCGCCGCCGGCGTGTTCACCCGTAACCAGATCAAGGCCGCGCCCGTGCAGTGGTCGCAGCAGGTGCTCACCACCGGCCGGCTGCGCGCGGTCATCCTGAACTCCGGCGGCGCCAATGCCTGCACCGGCCCGCTCGGCTTCCAGGACACCCATGCCACCGCCGAAGCCGTCGCCGCCGCACTGAGCGACTGGGGCACCGAGACCGGCGCCGTCGAGGTGGCGGTCTGCTCGACCGGCCTGATCGGCGACCGCTTGCCGATGGACAAGGTGCTGGCCGGCGTCACCGAGATCGTGCACGAGATGGCCGGCGGCCTGACCGGTGGGGAAGAGGCCGCGCGGGCCATCATGACCACCGACACCGTGCCCAAGCAGGTGGCGCTGCACCACCCCGGCAACTGGACCGTCGGCGGCATGGCCAAGGGCGCGGGCATGCTCGCCCCGTCTCTGGCGACCATGCTGGTGGTCATCACCACCGATGCCGTCGCCGACGCGACAGCGCTGAACACCGCGCTCAAACGCGCGGCCGCACGAACTTTCGACCGGCTCGACGTGGACGGCAGCTGCTCGACGAACGACACCGTGCTGCTGCTGGCCTCCGGTGCCAGCGCGATAGCGCCCAGCCAGGAGGATCTCGACGACGCGGTGTTCGCGGTGTGCGACGACCTGTGCGCACAACTGCAGGCCGACGCCGAGGGTGTCACCAAACGCGTCACCATCACGGTGCAGGGCGCGGCCGACGAGGACGACGCGCTGGTCGCCGCCCGGGTGGTCGCACGCGACAGCCTGGTCAAGACCGCGCTGTTCGGCTCGGACCCGAACTGGGGCCGGGTACTCGCCGCCGTCGGCATCGCTCCGGTGACCCTCGATCCGCAGCGGATCAGCGTGTCGTTCAACGGTTCTCCGGTCTGCATCGACGGAGCCGGCGCGCCCGGCGCGCGCGACGTCGACCTGTCCGGCGCCGATATCGAGGTCGTCATCGATCTGGCCGCCGGTACGGACACCGCCTCGATCAGGACGACGGATCTGTCGCACGGCTACGTCGAAGAGAACTCGGCGTACAGCTCATGACCGCGACGGTGACCAAGGCCGCGGTTCTCGCCGAGGCACTCCCGTGGCTCAAGCAACTCAACGGCAAGATCGTCGTCGTCAAGTACGGCGGCAACGCCATGACCGACGACACCCTCAAGGCGGCGTTCGCCGCGGACATGGTGTTCCTGCGCAACTGCGGGGTGCACCCGGTCGTCGTGCACGGCGGCGGCCCGCAGATCAGCGCCATGCTCAAGAAGCTCGGCATCGACGGCGAGTTCAAGGGCGGATTCCGGGTCACCACACCGGAAGTGCTCGACGTCGCGCGGATGGTGCTGTTCGGTCAGGTGGGCCGCGAACTGGTCGGGCTGATCAATGCCCACGGCCCGTACGCCGTCGGGATCACCGGTGAGGATGCGCACCTGTTCACCGCGGTGCGGCGCAGCGTGTTGGTCGACGGGGTGCCGACCGACATCGGTCTGGTCGGAGACGTCGACCGGGTGGACACCCGCGCGGTGCTCGATCTCATTGCCGCCGGGCGTATCCCGGTGATCTCCACCATCGCCCCCGACAAGGACGGCGTGGTGCACAACATCAATGCCGACACCGCGGCAGCCGCGGTGGCCGAAGCGCTCGGTGCAGAGAAGCTGCTGATGCTCACCGATGTCGAAGGCCTGTACACCAGTTGGCCCGATCGCACCTCGCTGGTCAGCGAGATCGATACCGGCGCACTGACGCAACTGCTGCCGACACTCGAAGCGGGCATGGTGCCCAAGATCGAGGCCTGCCTGCGCGCGGTCACCAACGGGGTGCCCAGCGCCCACGTGATCGACGGACGCGTCGAACATTGTGTTCTCGTCGAACTTTTCACCGATGAAGGAACCGGAACCAAGGTGGTGAATCCATGAACGGCGGGCAGGAGCGCAGCGACGTGGGGAATCAACACAGTCTCCAAACCCGCTGGGAAGCGGTGATGATGAACAACTACGGCGCCCCACCGCTGGCACTCGCCAGTGGTGACGGTGCGGTGGTCACCGATGCGGATGGCAAGTCCTACCTGGACCTGCTCGGCGGGATCGCGGTCAACCTGCTCGGCCACCGCCACCCTGCGGTCATCGACGCCGTCACCACCCAGCTCAACACGCTGGGCCACACCTCGAATCTGTATGCCACCGAACCCGGTATCGCGTTGGCCGAGAAGCTCGTCGACCACCTGGGTAGCCCGGCGCGGGTGTTTTTCTGCAACTCCGGCACCGAGGCCAATGAGGTCGCCTTCAAGATCACCCGGCTGACCGGACGCACGAATATCGTTGCCGCAGAGGGCGCTTTCCACGGCCGTACAATGGGCTCACTGGCGCTGACGGGCCAGCCCGCCAAGCAGGCGCCGTTCGAGCCGTTGCCCGGCAACGTCACCCACGTGCCCTATGGCGACATCGACGCCCTCGACAAAGCCGTCGACGACGACACCGCCGCGGTGTTCCTGGAGCCGATCATGGGGGAGGGCGGCGTCGTCGTCCCGCCGGCCGGCTACCTGGTCAAGGCCCGGGAGATCACCGCGAAACATGGTGCGCTGCTGGTGCTCGACGAGGTGCAGACCGGTGTCGGGCGCACCGGGGCCTTCTACGCCCATCAGCACGACGGCATCATCCCCGACATCGTCACCCTGGCCAAGGGACTCGGCGGCGGATTGCCGATCGGGGCCTGCCTGGCCCTCGGCGCGACCGGCGATCTGCTCACCCCGGGCCTGCACGGGAGCACCTTCGGCGGCAACCCGGTGTGTACCGCGGCCGCGCTCGGCGTGCTCAAGGCGCTGGCCGACGAGGACCTGATCGCGAAAGCCGGGGTGCTGGGCAAGACCATCAGCCACGGCGTCGAGGAGCTGGGCCATCCGCTCGTCGACCACGTCCGCGGCAAGGGGCTGCTGCAGGGCATCGTGCTCACCGCGCCCAACGCCAAGGCAGTGGAGTCCCATGCCCGCGACGCCGGTTTCCTGGTCAATGCCGCTGCGGCCGACGTGGTCCGGCTGGCCCCGCCGCTGATCATCACCGACGCGCAGATCGACCAATTCCTCACCGCCCTGCCCGCGATACTGGACGCCTCATGACACTGCGACATTTCCTGCGCGACGACGACCTGAGCCCCGCCGAGCAGGCCGAGGTGCTGACTCTGGCCGCCGAGTTGAAGAAGGCGCCGTTCAGCATGCGGCCGCTGGAGGGCCCGCACGGGGTGGCCGTCATCTTCGAGAAGAACTCCACCCGTACCCGGTTCTCCTTCGAGATGGGCATCGCGCAACTCGGTGGGCACGCCGTCGTCGTCGACGGGCGCAGCACCCAGCTGGGCCGCGAGGAGACCCTCGAGGACACCGGGGTGGTGCTGTCGCGCTACGTCGACGCCATCGTGTGGCGCACCTTCGCCCAGGAACGCCTGACCGCCATGGCAACCGGTGCGACCGTGCCCATCGTCAACGCGCTCTCCGACGAGTTCCACCCCTGCCAGGTGCTGGCCGACCTGCAGACCATCGCCGAGCGCAAGGGCGCGCTGACCGGTCTGACGATGACCTACCTCGGGGACGGCGCCAACAATATGGCGCACTCGCTGATGCTCGGTGGCGTCACGGCCGGTATCAGCGTGACCATCGCCGCGCCCAAGGGCTTCGAACCGCATCCGCAGTTCGTCGACGCCGCCAGACGCCGTGCGGCGGAGACCGGCGCCACCGTCAGCCTCAGCAGCGATCCGAAAGCGGCGGCCGAGGGCGTCGACGTGCTGGTCACCGACACCTGGACGTCCATGGGACAGGAGAACGACGGCCTCGACCGGGTCCGCCCGTTCCGGCCGTTCCAGGTCAACGCCGACCTGCTGTCCATCGCGGCGCCGGAAGCGGTTGTGCTGCACTGCCTTCCGGCGCACCGGGGGCACGAGATCACCGACGAGGTGATCGACGGCCCGCAGAGCGCGGTGTTCGACGAGGCCGAGAACCGGCTGCATGCCCAGAAGGCGCTGCTGGTGTGGTTGTTGGAGAAAGCCCGAAAGTGAGCTCCCCGACCCGGGTCGGACGTCAGGCCCGCATCGTCACCCTGCTCTCCGCGCACGCGGTGAGCAGCCAGAGCGAACTGGCCGCGATGCTCGCCGAGGAGGGCATCGAGGTCACCCAGGCCACCCTGTCGCGGGACCTCGAGGAACTCGGTGCAGTGAAGCTGCGGGGCGCCGACGGTGGTGTCGGCGTCTACATCGTCCCCGAGGACGGCAGCCCGGTGCGTGGGGTTTCCGGCGGCACCGAGCGGGTGACCAAGCTGCTCGGCGAACTCCTGGTGTCCACGGATGCCAGCGCCAACATCGCCGTGCTGCGCACCCCGCCGGGGGCGGCGCATTACCTGGCCAGTGCCATCGACCGGGCCTCGTTGCCCCAGGTTGTCGGCACCATCGCCGGTGATGACACCATCTTCGTGATAGCGCGCGAGCCGATGACCGGCGCCGGGCTCGCGACCATGTTCGAGAACTTGAAGTAACAGTAGAGAGAAAAGGGAGAACACAACATGTCCGATCGCGTCATCTTGGCGTATTCCGGCGGTCTGGACACTTCGGTGGCCATCAGCTGGATCGGCAAGGAGACCGGCCGCGAGGTCGTCGCCGTGGCCATCGACCTGGGACAGGGCGGTGAGGACATGGAGGTCGTGCGGCAGCGTGCGCTCGACTGTGGCGCCGTCGAGGCCGTCGTCGTCGATGCGCGCGACGAGTTCGCCGACGAATACTGCCTGCCGACCATCCAGTCCAACGCGCTCTACATGGACCGGTACCCGCTGGTGTCGGCGATCAGCCGGCCGCTGATCGTCAAGCACCTGGTCAAGGCCGCCCGCGAGCACAAGGGCGGCACCGTCGCCCACGGCTGCACCGGCAAGGGCAACGACCAGGTCCGGTTCGAGGTCGGGTTCGCCTCGCTGGCGCCCGAGCTCAAGGTGCTCGCACCCGTGCGGGACTACGCGTGGACCCGGGAGAAGGCCATCGCCTTCGCCGAGGAGAACGCCATCCCGATCAACGTCACCAAGCGTTCGCCCTTCTCGATCGACCAGAACGTGTGGGGCCGCGCGGTGGAAACCGGCTTCCTGGAACACCTCTGGAACGCGCCCACCAAGGACGTCTACGACTACACCGAGGATCCGACGACCAACTGGAGCACTCCCGACGAGGTCATCATCGGGTTCGAGAAGGGTGTGCCGAACTCGATCGATGGCCGCCCCGTCACCGTGCTGCAGGCCATCGAGGAGCTCAACCGCCGTGCCGGCGCGCAGGGTGTGGGCCGTCTCGACGTGGTCGAGGACCGTCTGGTGGGGATCAAGAGCCGCGAGATCTACGAGGCGCCCGGCGCCATGGTGCTGATCACCGCGCACACCGAGCTGGAGCACGTCACCCTGGAGCGCGAGCTGGGCCGCTACAAGCGCGGCACCGACCAGAAGTGGGGCGAGCTGGTCTACGACGGCCTCTGGTACTCCCCGCTCAAGCGCGCGCTGGAGTCGTTCGTCGCGCACACCCAGGAGCACGTCACCGGCGAGATCCGGCTGGTGCTGCACGGTGGGCACATCGCCGTCAACGGCCGGCGCAGCCCCACTTCGCTGTACGACTTCAACCTCGCCACCTACGACGAGGGTGACAGCTTCGACCAGTCCTCGGCCAAGGGCTTCGTGCACGTGCACGGCCTGTCCAGCAAGATCTCGGCCCGCCGTGACCTCAATCTCTGACGCCGAGCGTGCGGGTCTGTACGGCGGCGCGCCGCAGATTGTGTACAAACGCGCACGCTCGCGGGGAGGTCTGAATTGAGCACCAACGAGGGATCGCTGTGGGGTGGCCGGTTCGCCGACGGGCCGTCGGAAGCCCTTGCTGCGCTGAGCAAGTCGACCCACTTCGACTGGGTGCTGGCGCCCTATGACGTGACCGCGTCCAAGGCGCACGCCCGGGTGCTGCACGGGGCCGGGCTGCTCACCGACGAGCAGCGCGACGGCCTGCTGGCCGGGTTGGACAGCCTCGGCGTCGACGTCGCCGACGGCAGCTTCGGACCGCTACCCACCGATGAGGACGTGCACGGGGCGCTGGAACGCGGCCTGATCGACCGGGTGGGGCCGGAGCTGGGCGGGCGGCTGCGGGCCGGCCGATCACGCAACGACCAGGTGGCCACCCTCTTCCGGATGTGGCTGCGGGACGCCGTCAAGACCATCGGCGACGGCGTGCTCGACGTGGCGGCCGCACTGGCCACCCAGGCGGCCATCCACCCGACCGCGATCATGCCGGGCAAGACCCATCTGCAGTCGGCGCAGCCGGTGCTGTTGGCCCACCACCTACTGGCGCACGCGCACCCCCTGCTACGCGACGCGGACCGCCTCGTCGACCTGGACAAGCGGACCGCGGTGTCCCCGTACGGCTCCGGGGCGCTGGCCGGTTCGTCGCTGGGTCTGGATCCCGACGCCATTGCCGCGGACCTCGGATTCGACTCGGCCGCAGACAATTCCATCGATGCCACCGCCTCCAGGGACTTCGCCGCGGAGGCTGCCTTCGTCTTCGCGATGATCGCGGTGGACCTGTCCCGGCTGGCCGAGGACATCATCCTGTGGAGCACCACCGAGTTCGGCTACGTCACCCTGCACGACTCGTGGTCGACGGGCAGCTCGATCATGCCGCAGAAGAAGAACCCGGACATCGCCGAGCTCGCACGCGGCAAGTCGGGCCGGCTCATCGGCAACCTCGCGGGCCTGCTGGCCACGCTGAAGGCGCAGCCGCTGGCCTACAACCGGGATCTGCAGGAGGACAAGGAACCCGTCTTCGACTCGGTGGGGCAGCTCGCGCTGCTGCTGCCGGCGATGGCCGGGCTGGTCGGCACCCTGCTGTTCGACACCGACCGGATGGCGCAGCTGGCCCCGCTGGGCTACACCTTGGCCACCGACATCGCCGAATGGATGGTGCGCCAAGGCATCCCGTTCCGGGTCGCGCATGAAGCGGCAGGCGCGGCGGTCAAGGCGGCCGAGACCCGCGGCATCGGGCTGGAAGAACTCGCCGACGACGAGCTTGCAGGCATCCACCCCGGGCTGACGGCGGAGGTGCGTAACGTGCTGACCATCGCGGGTTCGGTCGACTCGCGGGACGCCCGCGGCGGCACCGCCCCCGTGCAGGTGGCGCGTCAGCTGGGCGTGGTGCGCGACACGCTGGACCGGCTCCGGATCGCGCTGCGCTAGTACTATCGGCAGTCATGGAGCCCGGGGGGAGCGTCAGCGCCATCTCGCGTGTCCGGCAGCATCTTTCGGGCTGGGGCGTCAAGCAGTGGCAACAGGCCGGTTTGGTGGCCGTGCTGGCGGGCACCGCGGCCTTCGGCGGCCTGGACACCGTGAACCAACACGTCACCGACATCAAGCCCGGCGAACAGTTCGACACCGGCGAATTCGAGATGACGGTGCACCGCGCCACCCTGGTGGATGAGATCCGCGCCGGCAAGCGGGTGCTCTTACCTGCCAAACCGGGCAGCCGCTACCTCGGGCTGGTGGTGACGGCCCACAACACCGGAACGCTGCCCGGTGTCGTCGGGAAGCCGGTGCGCCTGGTCGATCAACCCCAGGCGCGGGAATTCGCGCCCATGCGGGTCGCCGACGGGACGCTGTCCGGGCGGCTCGGACCAGGCCTCACCGACGAGATCGTCCTGCTGTGGCAGGTGCCCGAGAACGCGGTGGCGGTCGGCGCCGAGTTGCCCGTCCAGATCTGGAAAGAAGTGCCCAGGCTGAACGTGACCGCGGGCCAGGGCTGGGTGCTCGGCAAGGACTACGCCCAGCTGACCGTCCCGGTCGGGGGCCGGCCGTGACCAGGACGCTGCACGCCCTCGCCACCGCTGTGGTGATCGCGGCCGCCGCATGGATGTGGCACAACCTGCCCACCCCCGATGAGGTGTACGCCCCCTTCGACGTCGATGCCGGAATGGGCCAGCGGGCCGTCGGTCACGACATCAGTGCGAAGGTCACCGGTGTGCGGATCGGCCCCCGCATACACCGCAAGCAATACCCGCCCGCCACCGTCGATGCGCTGGGCACCTGGGTCGTCGTCGACGCCGAGGCGATGGCCACCCGCTCCGACCAGGTGCCGACCGTCGAACTGCTGGTCGGGCCGAACACCTACGCCCCCACCCAGCGCCTGGGCTTCACACCCCTGACGGGCAACCTGGCTCCCGGTATCGCCGTGCGCAGTTCGTGGATCTTCGACGTGCCCGCCGAACTGGTCGCGCGGGGCAAGGACAACATCACCGTGCGGGTCTGGGTCGGCGACTGGCGCCTCGATTCCCGGCTGGTGTTCGACATCGGGCTCGACGATGCCCGGGTGCAGCACACCGATCTCGTCGAATTCGGGCCGGCTGAGCAGGTCGGCACGTGACGGTCACGCTCTGGCGGCGCAACGTGATCGGGGGTCTGGTGGCCGCGGCCGCGCTGACCACCATCACCACCGTGCTGCTGAAACCGGACTGGGAACGCTATCTGCACACCGTGCAGCCCGCCCATACGGCCGCGGCGCAGCAACCGACCGAGGTGGACGGTCAGACGTGGTCGATCCGCAATGTCAGCCGGTCGACCCGCGCCGCGGGGTCCGGTCTACCGCTGCCCGACGGCACCGTCCTGGTCAACGTCGTCGTCGAACGGTCGGGAACGGCGACCCAAGGTTTCGGCTGCACCGCCTACCTGGTCGACGGGGAGCGGTCCTGGCGGTCCACCGCCGGGCCGCCCTGCGGCGCCGCGGTGTCCATGCCGTGGAGTTTCCTGGTGCCGGTGAGTGCGGAACCGACAGCGGTGGACATCAAGAAATCGGACGGCTCACTGCTACTTCGGCTGGAGTTGTAGCGGGCGGGGGAGTGCAGCGCTGCACGCACCAGGCCAACGTGGTCGCTATCAGGCAGATCCGCAGCGGCTCGATGAGCGCGTGCGAGATCAGCGCCATCGGATCCCAGGTGGCGAACCAAAAGCCGATGTCGTGCGGTCCGAGCAGCCAGCCCATAC
The DNA here is from genome assembly GCF_056403275.1 of Mycobacterium sp. P2_H7. Classification (NCBI taxonomy): domain Bacteria; kingdom Bacillati; phylum Actinomycetota; class Actinomycetes; order Mycobacteriales; family Mycobacteriaceae; genus Mycobacterium; species Mycobacterium sp. P2_H7. The sequence goes on from NZ_JBFUFU010000009.1 coordinate 630,153, forward strand.
CGCGGAACAGGTATCCCGATCCCAGTTGTGCGCGGAAGAAGCTGCCCGACATGTCCAGCCAGGCCAGGCCCAGATAGCCCAGCACGTACAGCGACAACGCGAGGATCCCGGCGGCCGCGATGACGTGCGCGGAATCGGTGATGGGCTTGAATTTGCCGATCTGTCCGGTGAACTGGTCGCGGACCTCGTTGCGCACCTTGCCGGGCAGGCGTTTCCACCCGGTGCTGAGTTGCGTGCGGGTGGTTTCGGAGCGGTCGATCCACCGGGTCACCCGGTCGCCTGCGACCCGGCGGGCCGAATCGCGCCAGTCCTTCTTGGCCGTGACGCCGTAGACAATGCACGCCACCGCCAGCCAGATCAAGGGGACCGCCGCACCACCGAACGCGGTCTTGAGCGCCCACATCACGGCATCCCACGCAACGTCGAGCAGATGGAAGTGGGAGAACACGCTTTCGCGGGTGTCGTTGAACCACACGATGATCCGTCGCTCCGAGACCCAGGCCGACGGATTGATCAGGAGCGTCAACCCGTTGCTGGCCGACAGCGTCAGCACCAGGAACACCCACAGTGCGTCCAGATACACCCGGACGGGCAGCAGCCAGGTCGGCAGCTTGTCCTTCAGCCGGCCGAACACGAGACGGGCCACCAGGGCCGCCCCGATGATGACGACGGTGACCGGGCCGACCGGCAGCATGTCCGGGTTCAACTCGACGGGCGCGTCGGACGTCAGCGCCTTGTCGAGCTGGTAGTCCCCGGCGCGGTACACGAAGCTCAGCCAGTCCTCCCGGAACATCTGCCAGGCAAGGTAAATCGCGAAGAACGGCACGATGACGGTCGCGAACAGGTCGATCTGTCGCGCCGATCGCGCGGGCAGCCCCGCCAGCGCCGGGATGCCCGGGCGGATCACCAGGAACATCGCGGCGTAGGAACCCAACCGGGCCATGCCGGCCAACGGCATGATCAGCGATGCCCACAGGTAGTTGTCGTAACCTGCCCATGCTGCCCACTCGATGGCTGCGACGCGGGCCAGATAGCCGAGCAGATAACAGGCCACCAGCTGCGGAAAGCAACGCACCCACAGCGTCACCGGCATCAGCAGATAGCGCACGCCCTCATCGTAGCGATGTCAGCCCAGCGACTCGGACAGCGCCAACCACTTCTCCTCCAGGTCGGCGATCTCGGTTTCCAGATCCCGCAACTCACCGGTAAGCCGTTGCAGCCCTTCATAATCACCCTGATCATGCTCGGCCAGCCGTTGGTGGGCGGTGCCGATCTGACCGTCCAGCTTCTGCAGCCGACGTTCGATCGAGGAGATCTCCTTCTGCGTGGCGCGCAGATCGGCGCCCGACGGAGCGGCCGCGCCGACGCCGACCGGGCGCGACGCCGCGGCACCGGTCTGTGCCGCATGCGAGGCCCGCAACCGTAGATACTCGTCCACCCCGCCGGGCAGGTGGCGCAGCCGCCCGCCGAGGATGCCGTACTGCTGGTCGGTGACCCGCTCCAGGAAGTACCGGTCGTGGCTCACCACGATCATCGTGCCCGGCCACGAGTCCAGCAGGTCCTCCATCGCCGCGAGCATGTCGGTGTCCAGATCGTTGGTCGGCTCGTCGAGGATCAGGACGTTGGGCTGCTCCAGCAGGATCAGCAGCAACTGCAGCCTGCGCTGCTGGCCGCCGGAGAGATCCTTGACCGGCGTGGACAGCTGCGCACTGCTGAACCCGAGCCGCTCCAGCAGCTGGCTGGGGGTGAGCTCCTGGGCCTTGGAACCCGTGCCGACGCTGTAGGTGGTGGCGAGGTCGCTGAGCACGATCCGGACCGGATCGTCGAGGTGCTCGGCCAGCTTCTCCACGCCCTGGGTCAGCGTCGCGACCTTGACCGTCTTACCGCGCTTGACCCGTCCCGACGTCGGCTCGACCGAGCCGTCGATCAGGCCGAGCAATGTCGACTTGCCCGCGCCGTTGACGCCGAGGATGCCGGTGCGCTCACCCGGGGCGATCAGCCATTCGACGCCGTGCAGCACCTCGCGATCGCCGTAGCTGACCGACGTGTCCAGCAGGTCGACGACCTGCTTGCCGAGCCGGGTGACCGCCAGCGACTGCAGGGCCACCTTGTCGCGGATCTCCGGCACGTCGGCGATCAGGGCGTTGGCCGCGTCGATCCGGAACTTCGGCTTCGTCGTGCGCGCCGGCGCGCCGCGCCGCAGCCAGGCCAGTTCCTTGCGGGCCAGATTCTTGCGCCGCTCCTCGATGGTTGCGGCCTGCCGGTCGCGCTCGACTCGCTGCAGGATGTAGGCGGCGTAGCCCCCCTCGAACGGCTCGACGATGCGGTCGTGCACCTCCCACGTCACGGTGCAGATCTCGTCGAGGAACCAGCGGTCGTGTGTCACCACGAGCAGCCCGCCCGATGTCGGGCTCCAGCGCCGCTTGAGATGTTCGGCCAGCCAGGTGATCGCCTCGACGTCGAGGTGGTTGGTCGGTTCGTCGAGCGCGAGGACGTCGTGATCGCCCGCCAGCAACTGGGCCAGCGCCACGCGGCGGCGCTGCCCGCCGGACAACGTGCCCACCGTCGCGTTCCAGTCCAGGTCGCTGAGCAGGCCGGAGATGACGTCGCGCCCGCGTGCGTCACCCGCCCATTCGTGCTCGGGGACGTCGCCGACCACCGTGTACCCGACGGTCCCGGTGGGATCCAGGGTGTCGGCCTGGTCGAGGACGCCGACGCGCACCCCGCCGCGGACGGTCACCCGGCCACCGTCGGGCCGGACCCGCCCGGCCAGCATCGCCATCAGACTGGATTTGCCGTCGCCGTTGCGGCCGACGATGCCGATCCGGTCGCCTTCGTTGACTCCGAGCGAAACGGAGTCGAACACGACCTTGGTGGGATATTCGAGGTGGAGGGCTTCTGCCCCGAGAAGATGCGCCATGTCCCCCTAAGGCTAGGCGGACTTCGTGACGTCCATTCACCGAGGACATTCAAGGCGGCCGATTGATGTTGCTATGCCATGATGTCGGGGCAATCGGGGGATTGAACCTTAAGACGTAGGGGAGCGGGCGTTGGTCGATTTCTCGATGATCACCGGGCCGGTGGGCCGATTTCTGGCCACCGCGCAGAACGGGATCGAGGTGCTTCGCTACGGCGGGCTGGAGACCGGCGCCGTCCCGTCGCCGTTCCAGATCATCGAGAGCGTCCCGATGTACAAGCTGCGGCGCTACTTCCCACCCGACACCCGCCCGGGTGCGGCGGCACCCGGTGCGCCGGCACTCATGGTGCACCCGATGATGATGTCGGCCGACATGTGGGATGTGACCCGGGTGGACGGCGCGGCGGGCATCCTGCACGCCTCGGGTCTCGACCCCTGGGTCATCGACTTCGGTTCGCCCGACAAGATCGAGGGCGGGATGCAACGTAATCTCGCCGACCATGTGGTGGCACTGAACGAGGCCATCAGCACCGTCAAGCGCGTCACCGGGCGTGACGTCCACCTGATCGGCTACTCGCAGGGCGGCATGTTCTGCTACCAGACCGCGGCCTACCGGCGCGCCAAGGACCTGGCCAGCATCATCACGTTCGGCGCGCCGGTGGACACCCTGGCCGCGCTGCCGATGGGCATCCCGCCGAACATGGGAGCCGTCGCCGCGAATTTCATGGCCGATCACGTGTTCTCGCGTATCGACATCCCAGGTTGGTTGGCGCGTACGGGTTTTCAGATGTTGGACCCACTGAAGACCGCGCAGGCCCGACTGGACTTCCTGCGTCAGCTGCACGACCGTGAGGCGTTGCTGCCCCGCGAGCAGCAGCGCCGCTTCCTGGACTCGGAGGGCTGGATCGCCTGGTCCGGGCCGGCGATCTCCGAACTGCTCAAGCAGTTCATCGCGCACAACCGGATGATGTCCGGCGGGTTCTCCGTGCACGGCGATCTGGTGACCCTCGCCGACATCGACTGCCCGGTGCTGGCGGTCATCGGCGAGGTCGACGACATCGGCCAGCCGGCTTCGGTGCGCGGTATCAAGAGTGCGGCGCCGAAGGCTGATGTCTACGAATACCTGATCAGGACAGGGCATTTCGGTCTGGTCGTCGGTTCGAAGGCGGCCACCCAGTCGTGGCCGACGGTCGCCGGCTGGATCAAGTGGCGCGATGGCGACGGCCCACTGCCCGACGACGTGGTGCCGATGGCCAGCAAGTCCCCGGCTACCGTCACCGACAGTGGGGTCCCGCTGGCCTCCCGGGTGGCCGCGGGCACGGCGGCGGCCACCGAGGTGGCCTTCGGGCTGGCCCGTACAGCCGCGGACGTCGTGGTCGCGACGCAGAAGTCGGCGCGCACGCTGGTCGTCGAGACCGCACGCACGCTGCCCCGGCTGGCCCGGCTCGGTCAGGTCAACGACCACACCCGGATCTCGTTGGGCCGAATCATGTCCGAGCAGGCCGAGAACAACCCGGGCGGCGAGTTCCTGTTGTTCGACGGGCGCGTGCACACCTATGAGGCGGTGGACCGCCGCGTCAACAACGTGGTGCGCGGCCTCATCGAGGTCGGGATCCGCCAGGGCGTGCGGGTCGGTGTGCTGATGGACACCCGTCCCAGCGCGCTGGTGGCCATTGCCGCCCTGTCGCGCCTCGGTGCGGTGGCGGTGCTGATCCCGCCCGACGCCGACCTGGCCGAAGTGGTCCGTATCGGGGGGATCTCCGATGTGCTCGCCGACCCCGGCAATCTCGAAGTGGTGGGCGGCCTGGGCATCCGGGTGTTGGTGCTCGGTGGCGGCGAATCGCGCGACCTGGACCTGCCTGACGACACCGCCGACATCATCGACATGGAGAAGATCGATCCCGACAGGGTCATCCTGCCCGGCTGGTACCGGCCCAACCCCGGCTTCGCGAGGGATCTGGCCTACGTGGCGTTCGCCAGTGCCGGTGGCGAGTTGGTGGCCCGCCAGATCACCAACTTCCGGTGGGCCCTGTCGGCGTTCGGCACCGCCTCGGCGGCCAACCTGGGCAACCGCGACACCGTCTACTGCCTCACCCCGCTGCACCACCAGTCGGGCCTGCTCGTCAGCCTCGGCGGTGCCGTCGTCGGAGGGGCGCGCATCGCGCTGTCCCGGGGACTGACGCAGGACCGCTTCCTGCACGAGATCCGGCAGTACGGCGTGACCGTGGTGTCCTACACCTGGGCGATGCTGGGCGAGGTCATCGACGATCCGTCGTTCGCGCTGTCCGGTAATCACCCGGTGCGGCTGTTCATCGGATCCGGTATGCCGACGGGGCTGTGGCGTCGGGTGGTCGAGGTGTTCGACCCGGCGCATGTCGTGGAGTTCTTCGCCACCACCGACGGCCAGGCCGTGCTGGCCAACGTGTCGGGCGTCAAGTTCGGCAGCAAGGGCAGGCCCCTGCCCGGCGGCGGACGGGTGCAGCTGGCCGCTTACGACGCCGTCGACGACCTGATCCTCGAGGACGAGCACGGGTTCGTGCGGCTCGCGCAGCCCAACGAGGTGGGCGTGCTGCTCGCGCAGCCGCGCGGCCCGGTCGACCCGACCGCGTCGGTCAAGCGGGGCGTGTTCGCGCCGGCGGACACCTGGGTGTCCACCGAATCACTGTTCCGTCGAGACGAGGACGGTGACTACTGGCTCGTCGACAACCGCAGCGCGGTGATCCGCACCGAGCGTGGACCCGTCTTCACCGCCGCGGTCAACGACGCGGTCAGCCAGGTGGGCTCGGTCGACCTGTCGGTCACCTACCGACTGGAAGTGCAGGACCGCACCGTGGCGGTGACCGCGGTGACGCTGCGCCCGGGGGGCAGCGTGCCGAGCGCGGAACTCTCCGAGGCGCTGGCGGCGCTGCCCGTCGGGGCCAGCCCGGACATTGTGTACGTGGTGCCGCAGATGACTCTGAGTGCGTCGTACCGGCCGCTGGTCGGCCCTCTGCGTGCGGCGGGGATCCCGAAGACGTCGCGTAACGCCTGGTATTTCGATGCCGATACGAGTCAGTACAAGCGCTTGACGGCGGCGGTGCGTGCCGAGTTCGGGGATCTGTGACCCCGCGCCCGGTGCCGGCGACGCTGTTAGGCTCCCCGAGACGTCGAAACGCAGTGGAGGACTTATGGCAGCGGAGCTGACGCGCACCACCGGATGGCGCCGTGCAGTCGCAGGCGTCGCCGTGGCGACCGGCCTGATGGCGGCCTTCGGATCGGGTATCGCCGGCGCCGATGTGCTCGACGACATCGCCGGTGAGTACGACACCGGCTCCGGCGGCGGGCAGGTCTCCACGTTGATCCACGACGCGCTCAAGCTGAGGGCCCTGGGCTTCATGCCGTCGCGGGGCAACTACGCGGACCTCAAAGACGGTCTGGACAAGCGGCCCAATCAGGGACCGCTGGTCAGCGCGCTGAAGTCCACCGTCGACTTCCAGCGCAAGACGCAGGCGCGGATGCAGAAGCCGTCCAACCCGGCGACCATCGGCATCAACACCCAGAACGACGACGGCATCCTCGGTGGCTTCTTCATCAACCCGGGCGGATAGCCTGCGGTCGTGGTCGATTCGAAACTTCTGAGCATCCTGGTCTGTCCCGAGGACCGTGGCCCGCTGCTGTACGTCGCCGGCGAGTGCCTGTACAACCCGCGACTGCGCCGGGCGTATCGGATCGTCGAGGACATTCCCGTGCTGCTGATCGACGAGGCCGTCGCGGTGACCGAGGACGCCGAGCACGAACGGCTGATCAGCTCAGGCTCGGCAACTCCCCAGTGAGGTAGCGCTGCAGATTCGGCGCGATCGTCTTGGCGATCGACTCCGGCGGCAGCGACGCGAACGGCTCCAGTTCCAGGATGTAGCGGGCCACCACCACACCCACCAGTTGGGACGCCACGAACTGGACGCGGATCGGGCCGGAGCCGGGTGGATGGTCCACCCGCGACCCGACCTCGACGGTGATCACCTCCTGCAGGAACGACCGCACCAGGGTGACGTCGGCGCCGCCGATCAGCGAGCGCAAGGTGGCGATGAAACCCTTGCCGAGCTCGGAATCCCAGAGTGGCAGCAGCAGCGACGGCAGCATCAGGCCGATCTCCTCCACCGGCGTCTCCCGCAGTGGCCCGATCACCTGCATCGGGTCGATCGGGATGTGGATGGCGGCGGCGAACAACTGCTGTTTGGTTCCGTAGTAGTGATGCACCAGCGCACCGTCCACACCGGCGGCGGTGGCGATGGCGCGAATCGAGGTCTTGTCGAAGCCGTTGCGGGAGAACAGTTCCCGCGCGCTTTCCAGGATCCGCTCGCGGGTGTCAGACGCTCCGGGGGGACGTCCGGGTCGTTTGCGCTCGGTGCTGTCGGTGGTCACTGGGTCCTTCTCGGCCTACGGGTCTGTCCTCACGGCGTGCGACGGCGCAGAGTCGCGGCGGCCAGCGCCATCGCCAGGACCGCGAAACCGATCACCACCGCGATGTCCCGGGCGGCGACCGCCGTGAGCTCGGTGTACGCGCCGACCTGCTGCAGTGCTTCCAGAGCGTAGCTGGCCGGCAGCACGTTGCTGATCCACTGCAGCCACTCGGGCAACACTTCGCGGGGCACGATGATGCCGCACAACAGCAACTGCGGGGCGATCACCACCGGCATGAACTGCACCGCCTGAAACTCGGTCCGGGCGAAGGCACTGCACAACAGCCCCAGACCGACCCCCAGCACGGCGTTGACGATCGCGATCACGAACACCAGCACCGGGCTGCCCGCGGTGTCGAAGCCGAGAAACCAGAACGCGACGACACAGGCGAGGGTGGCCTGGATGGCTGCGGCGATCGAGAACGCCGTCCCGTAGGCGGCGAGCAGGTCGAACCGGCGCAGCGGGGTGGTGAGGATCCGCTCGAGCGTGCCCGACACCCGTTCGCGTTGCATCGTGATCGAGGTGATCAGGAACATCACGATCAGCGGAAACACGCCGAGCACGATCAGGCAGGCGTTGTTGAACGGCGACGGTGTGCCTGGGCGGTGCGGCACGTTATCGAACATGAAGTACATCAACGTGATGATCAGAGTGGGCACCAGGACGATCATCGCCACGCTGCGGTGATCACCTGCCAATTGGCGCAGGATGCGGCCGGTGGTGGCCAGGTACGCCCGCGGGCTCAGCTTGCTGTGGCTGCGGTGCTGTGCCGGATGACGGACAGGAACGCTTCCTCCAGTGACGAACATCCTGTGTCCTTTCGCAATCGGGTCGGGGTGGTGTGGGTGAGCAGGCGGCCTTCGCGCATGAGCAGCAGGTCGCCGCAGTGGTCGGCTTCGTCCATGACGTGGCTGGAGACCATCAGGGTGGTTCCGGCGCGGGCCAGCTGGTGGAACTGCTCCCACAGATCCACCCGCAGTACCGGGTCCAATCCGACGGTGGGCTCGTCGAGCACCAGCAGGTCCGGGTGCGACACCAGCGCGCAGGCCAGCGATACCCGGGTGCGTTGTCCACCGGATAGGTTGTCGCACAACGCTGCTCGGTGGTCGCTGAGGCCGACGGCGGCGACCGCGTCTTCGGCTGCCTGGGCGTCGGAGCCGTAGAGGGCGGCGAAGTACCGGGCATTGTCGATGACGCGCAGGTCGCGGTAGATGGTGGCGTCCTGGGTGACGTAACCGACGCGGTGGCGCAGTTCGGCCGAGCCGGCGGGATGTCCGAGGACGGTCACGGTGCCCGACGCGACGATCTGCGTGCCGACGATGGCCCGCATCAGGGTGGTTTTTCCGCAGCCCGACGGTCCGAGCAGGCCGGTGATGGTGCCGCTGGCGATCTGCACCGTCAGGTTCTCGATCGCCTGTCGCTTGCCGCGGACGACCTGCAGGTTCTCGATGGAGATCGCCGGGTCGCGGTCCCCTTGCTGTAATTCATCATTCGATGAAGTCATCATGTGATGAATAGTGCGCCCGAGGTGGAGTGCTGTCAAGGGCCGGGCACAATCGATCTCGTGGATGAGCTGGCGGTCGACCCGGTGTCCGCGGCGAAGTTGCTGCTCGGCGCGCGGCTCGAGAGCCGCGGGGTGGTGTCGACGATCGTCGAGGTCGAGGCCTACGGCGGTCCGCCCGATCAGCCGTGGCCCGATCCGGCCGCGCACTCCTACGGCGGGCGCCGGCCACGCAACGCGGTGATGTTCGGCCCGCCGGGGCGGATGTACACCTACCGCAGCTACGGCATCCATGTCTGCGCCAATGTCGTATGTGGCAGTGCGGGTTTCGCGGCGGCGGTGCTGTTGCGGGCGGCCGTCGTCACCGAGGGGACCGACGTAGCGCGCCGTCGTCGGGGAGTGGCCGTTCCCGACCCGGCGCTGGCCCGTGGTCCGGGCAACCTCTGCTCGGCGTTGGGAATCCTGATGGAGGACAACGGAATCGACCTCGCGGATGACGCCGGCCCGGTCCGGCTCACGCTCAAGCCGGGTATCGACGGTGCGGAAGGTCCGAGGGTGGGGGTGAGCACCGCAGCCGACCGGCGGTGGCGATTCTGGTTACCCGGCCGTCCCGAGGTGTCCGCGTACCGGCGCAGCCCGCGCGCTCCGGTGCCGGGCGGTAGCGACTGAGCCGCGCAGTAGGTAAAGATCGACAGCGTGAGCACGGGCATCCTCGAAGAACTGGAATGGCGCGGCCTGATCGCGCAGTCGACCGACCGGGAAACGCTGGCGGCGGATCTCGCCACCGGCCCCATGACGGTCTATTCGGGATTCGACCCGACCGCGCCCAGCCTGCATGCCGGTCACTTGGTGCCGCTGCTGACTCTGCGGCGGTTCCAGCAGGCCGGCCACCGGCCGATTGTGCTGGCAGGCGGCGCGACCGGCATGATCGGCGATCCCCGGGAGACAGGGGAGCGGACGCTGAACACCGCCGATACCGTCGCCGACTGGGCGGACCGGATCCGAGGCCAACTCGAGCGATTCGTCGAGTTCGACGGCACGCCGACAGGCGCCATCGTGGAGAACAACCTGTCCTGGACCGGGCAACTGTCGGCGATCGAATTCCTGCGCGATATCGGCAAGTACTTCTCGGTGAACGTGATGCTCGACCGCGAGACGGTGCGGCGCCGCCTGGAGGGCGACGGCATCTCCTACACGGAGTTCAGCTACATGCTGCTGCAGGCCAACGACTACGTTGAGCTGCATCGACGGCACGGCTGCGCCTTACAGATCGGTGGCTCCGACCAGTGGGGAAACATCGTCGCCGGGGCCCGGCTGGTCCGGCAGACGTCCGGCGCGAGCGTGCATGCGATGACGACACCCCTGGTCACGGACTCCGAGGGCAAGAAGTTCGGGAAGTCGACCGGCGGCGGCAATCTGTGGCTCGACCCCGAGCTGACGTCGCCGTATGCCTGGTACCAGTACTTCGTGAACACCGGAGACGCCGACGTCGTGGGCTACCTGCGCTGGTTCACCTTCCTGGATGCCGAGGAACTGGGCGGATTGCAGCAGGCCACCGAGGAGCGGCCACACGAACGCGCCGCGCAGCGCCGGCTGGCGCGCGAACTCACCACATTGGTGCACGGACAGGCCGCCACCGATGCCGTGGAACTGGCCAGTCAGGCGCTCTTCGGACGGGCGGAACTCGCTGACCTGGACGAATCGACCCTCACTGCGGCATTGACCGAGGCCAGTAATGGTCAGGTCGCGGAGTTGGCGCCGGGCGACCCGGACGCGATCACGGACCTCCTGGTGGCGACCGGACTGTCCAAGAGTCGTGGGGAAGCGAAGCGGGCACTCGCCGAAGGCGGCGTCTACGTCAATAACGCACGCGTGGAAAGCGGCGAATGGATACCACAGTCGACGGACTTTCTGCGAGACCAGTGGCTGGTGTTGCGGCGTGGCAAGCGCCACATCGCGGGGGTCCGTCGCGTCACCAGCGCTGACCAGCGCAAATAGACCTCTGACCAGGCGATTTGACTCGCTGTTAGCCCTGCCGTAACTTATTGCAAGTCAGAGCGACACGGCCTCGGCCGGAGAGCAAAGACCAAATCCGAGAGAGATTCCCTTAACCGGGGAGTTCCTCACTGCCCGCAAAACGGACCGCGGCTTTTAGCCGCGGGATTGTTGCGCGATCAGAATCGGGCGTGTTGTTTGAGAACTCAATAGTGTGTTTGGTGGTTTTTGTTTGTTGTTTTTTGGCCACTCGTTTGGGGGGATTCCCGTCTTCCTGAGTTGATGGGTGGCTTTTTTTGATGCCAGTTTGTTGGTGTCTTTTGATTTGGATATCAGGTTTTTCTGATTCGAATTCACCTGGGCTTTGGTCTGGGT